>JAGNLA010000014.1 GCA_017999835.1 Caldisericia bacterium | reverse complement strand
CTGATTATGTCTGGAAGTACAATCACAGAAAAGAACCTACATCGTATCAAGTGAGATTGTTGTTGAAAATGTTGATTAACAGGAGTAATATGGTCTAAGTTGGTGGCTGAGGGTGAGAATTACCCTATCTTTTTTATTGTTATCAAAGAACACTCAAAAATAATTCATTCATCCATTGCTAACAACGCCATCGATTCAAAAAGCACAAATGAAAAGAAGATATCAACCGAGGACATGTAAACAAACATGGAGGCAAAATGACATTTGATGACGCAAAAAGGCAGATCAATTGGGAGTATGACTATTACATCAGATGCCTGCTCAATCAGGTGCCAGAAAGTTTCATGGAATTTAGGATTAACGAGAACCTTCCTTGTGTGCATAAAATTTTATCCCACATGATCGCGTCAGCGGATGATTTTTTTATTTTCCATCTGTTTTTTGGATACTTCCTCAAACAAAAAGACATCAGTCTTGATTTTACAAGAAAAAAACCGGTTCAAATTCTTGAAACGCTCGACAAAATCAGAGAACTTGAGATCGCTGGACTTGAAAAGTTTACTGACACCAACTTTTATGACATCATCCTCAAAGAAGAACAACATTGGATTTCTTTGGGAATAGCAATAAACCATGTCAGCGAACACAAATCATATCACATGGGCCAGCTGTTCATGATGGCAGATCTTGCTGGAATAAATATCGAAGGACACAAGCTTCCCTACGGTATTGAACCGTAAGCTTACTTGCATGCCATAATTTTTAGTGCTATCTCAGCAGATTTTTCTGTTGCTTCGATAATATCAATAGCCGAATCTAAATCTTTTGCAACAACGACTAATCCATGACGCTTCCAAAGCAAAACCCTAACTCCTTGAGCAACTCTTTTTGCACTCTCACCGGCAAGCTCGATTGATCCGGAAGGATGGTCTGGGATCAAAGCGAAACCACTTGGGACAAATATCGGTATCTCAATAAGTCTTGAGAGCAACTCATTCAACTCTTTTTCGTCTTGGACAAGCATGCCAAGTGCAATGGAGTTGGTAGCATGAATATGAACAATCACCTTCTCATCAGATTTGCCAAGGCAGTCATGGATCATCAGATGAGCCATCAACTCTGATGTAGGTTTAGCGTCCTCGAGTTCAAAACCGTAGGTTTCACCGTCTGCACCCACCCAAAGGTAACCAACGTCGTCAGCGTTTATGCCTCTAAACCTTGACCCTGTAGTGGTGATAAAAACCGACAGGCCAGGCGTTATCTTTTCAGAAAGATGATTGTGCGCATTTTTAATTCTTCCAGCAGTTCTAATTGAAATGTTCCCTGCGCCTGCTTCTGCCCATCCCCTGCTCCACAAATATCTCGCAGCATCAACAATATCTGTCTTCATGTCTTGATGTTAGCTATCACGACAAATAAGTCAACACGCGAATAGAAATATAAAAGCCTGCCATTTAAGGCAGGCTTTTATCAAGATCAGGCTATTATTTGAAACACTTTTCGACAACTTCTTTTGGAAGTTTCTTGGTAAATGACGAGACAACAAATAAAGTTATCAATGAGAATGGCAACCCGACAGCGCCAGCATCGATGTAAACCCATGGTTTCCCAAGGATTGGCGTTATGCCAAAACCTGCTGCAATTTTCCCATTGAAAAACAGTGCGTACACCAGGGAAACAAGAAGTCCCACTATTATTGAGGCAACAACGCCGGCTTTGGTTGTACCTCTCCAAAACAGCGAACCGATGATGGTTGGCAGGAACGTTGCTGAACATAATGAGAAGAAGAACGAAGTCAGAACGCCAACCAATCCGTTGCCACTTTTGTCAACGCTGGCAAGCCAGACCGACAAAAGGAAGACTATCATAATCGAAATAAAGGTGCCAACTCTCTTCCAAAGCAGCATTGTGCCGGTGTTTGGCTTTTTCATCAAGCAATCTTCAACGATATCCTTGCCAAGCGACGACCCGAGTGTGTGAAACTGAGCAGCAGATGTAGATATGGCTGCAGAGAGGAGCGAGAGAAGGAACACGTAAACAAACCACTGAGGCATGAATTTTGTATTGTTAAGGAAAATAGCCATGATGTGATCAGGATTGTTGTTGGCAACCTGGATGGCAAGCTTTCCCACATCTTTGACAAAGAAAACATTCGAGAGAGCACCGGTTAGATAAGCTGAGCCGACAACGATGAAGATGAACAGCGAACCAATGCCGACAGCCCTGTTGAGTTCCTTGCCTGACTTGACTGTCATGAAACGAACCAAAAGCTGAGGTTGGGCAAGAACACCAAGACCAATTGCCATCATAAACGATGAAATCGAAGTCCACCAAATGTCGGAATTGAACGCTGGGAATGCGGCAAGCCCTTGATGACCAGCTTTAACAAGCTCAGGTGGGATCATGCTATTGAGTTTTGCAAGCTCTGCATGGGCAGCAGAAACACCACCGAGTTGTGTATACACTGAAAAGACCAGGAACACACCAGCTCCAATCATGATCGTACCAAGGAAAGCATCAGCATAAACGACGCCTTTGAGTCCACCGGTAATGACATAAACGGCAACAATAGCCGTGTAGATCACAACTGCAATAACAAAGCCCATGTTGAACGTGATTTCCATGAACCTGGCAGCACCGATAAGCACGGCTGCAGCATAGAACGGCATAAACACAAAGATAAACAAAGCCGAGAACCATCTGGCAAAGTTTGAGTCATACCTTTTGGCCATGAAGTCAGGGAATGTCTGGGCGCCAAGGTTTGAACCAATTTTTCTCATCCTCTTGCCAAAGACAAGGAATGCAAAAATTATTCCCAGAGCAATATTAAGGAAAACAACCCACATCATCTGCATACCGAACTTGCCGGCAAGCCCACCAAAGCCGATGATGGCTGATGATGAGATGAAGGCTGCGCCATAACTGATTGCCATCAAATATGGATGGACGTTTTGGCCAGCAAGCAAGTAGTCAGCCGAGGATTTTGTTTGCTTGAAACCCATCCAGGCCAATACACCAAGAATGGCTACAAAGACAAACGAGAGGGAGATCAACAGAGGCAGATTGACTGATACTTCCATCTATTCCTCCTTATTCCAGAAAATCAAACCCCACACAGCGCCAAACAACGCCGACAGAATCAGCAACACATAGCCAGCAAACGTGGCAAAATCAGAAAATCCGAGCATAAAAACCTCCGTTGGGTTTTTTTCGTAAAAAATACGGGGGCTATGATACGGGATTTTGTTCGTTCAGGCAACAGGGGGATGTTTTTTGCGCCATTTTGATTTCGAAATCGCCAGGCTTATCTCGAAAAGGAGTACAACCGGAACGGCGATGATGATCATGGACAAACCATCGTTTGGCGCAATGGCGGCTGCAGCAATAAAGATTGCCAACCAGATAACTTTTCTGGCTTTGGCCAGCCATTCAGGTGAAACAAGCCCTAAAGAAGTAATGACCAGAACAACAATTGGCAACAAAAAGATCAAACCCATGCCCAAAATAAGAAACAAAGAAAAACTGATAAAAGATGACAAGGTTATCATTGGTGTCATTCCCTGGCCAAATTCGATAAAAAACTGCCTTGCCAGAGGAACCAGAGGCCACGTGGCAAACCCAGAACCTGTCAGAAAAAGGATGATTGCCAACGGGAGATACGAATAGAGCAATTTCCTCTCTTTTGAGAGCAAGCCAGGAGCCATGAAACGAACAAACTGGTAGAGGATCACGGGGAAAGCGATTATGAGACCACCAATTAGGCAAATAAAGAACTTTGACGAGAAGGCGTCGGTGACACCAGTAAAAACCAGCTTCAGCTGTGTAACACCCAAATTCGGGTAAGCTGCAGTAAGAAATCCTATGATGTTGTCAACCTGCCACCAGGCAACACAAGCACAAATTATATACACAATACCTGATTTAATTATCCTCCACCTGAGTTCTTCGAGGTGCTCGGATAAGGGCTTTGGCTTGTCAGTAAGCACTTATTTTTTTGTTTCGGTTGTTTCAGCTGCTTCGACAGCATCTTTTGCTGTTGTGTCAACTGTCTTCTTCAGATCATCAGTCCCTTTTTTGAACTCGTCAACGCCTTTGCGCAAGGCCTTGGCAAACTCAGGGATCTTTTGAGAACCGAAGAACACGAAGATGACCAACGCAACAATCAAAATGACTACTATCTCTCTAATTCCAAACATGAGTGGATTATAAAATCCTATTTCTAAAGCTTCAAGCCTTATTGTTTGAAATATTCGATTTTGACCATTTTGAGGCCACCCGTCTGGGCAAGCACGAATGGTTCACCATTCAAAACACCAAAGAATCCGGGTTTGGCGTATTGAGAGAGTCCCCCCATCATCACAGGCTTTCCATCCACAAGTTTGAAAAGCTTACCATCCGAAAGGTAGAAGGACAGCTTCGATATCGGATCATATCTTAGCAGACAACTCTGCAAAACAAGCTTCTTTCCATCAAAAGTGACCAGATTCCCACCGAGCTCGTAAGAATTAGTATTCTCAATAACTAGCCCATCGTCAGGTACAGGCACGAATGAATCTACGCCTTGGGCGCCTTTTATGATCTTACCGTTTGTCGGATCAAAGGAATACCTTGTGATTGTATAATCTTTGCCGATGGCAGCTGTGAAAACAAATTTCTTGCTCCACTCGTCCCAGACAATTCTGCAAGCTGGTTTTGTCGTGTCATCAATGTTGACAATTGTGCCATTTATAGGTTCATTGAAAACCTTTTTCGAAGTTTTCCCATCAAAAAACATGAGATAGAACTGATTATTATCGAGCTTGAGATACATCCCTTTGTCATTGCCAATTGCGTAAATGCTTTTAAACACATCAGGGCAAACAACTTTTTTGTTAAGAACCAAATTTGCTGGTGGCTGAAAAGATATTTCTGGAGCCGGCTTATCCCACACAAGCCTGAAAAACTTGCCATTTTCCAATCCCCATGGTTTAAATTCTGAAGACTGCTCCCAAACGATGGCGCCATGGAAGTTTGTGAACTGTTTTGAATCCTCAATGGAGTCATCAAATGTAAAACTCATATCTTCTGTGACAGACCCGCAACCTGCCATCATAACCAAAAAAATCAATGCCAAATATCTTTTCATGGTTTGATTCTAAAAGTTGTGACGGCTCTGTTCAAGTAACAAGTTTTTTCGATGTCAATAGTTTAACTTAACTTGCCAGTTTAATATAATCTTTGGCGTTGCAAAGCGTGAAAGGAGAAAAATGAGACAGGAATATACAAACGAACCGTATCTTAACCTGAACAATCCTGATCAGTACAAATTGATGCAGGATGCCATCGATTTTGTTGGCAAAAACTTAGGTGGACACTACGACTTGATCATCGGAGGGAAGAAAGTCCCAACAGCCGGCAAGATCACATCGGTCAACCCATCAAACCACGCACAGGTTGTCGGTACAGTAGGAAAATGCACCCAGGAGCTTGCAGAACAAGCAATCCAGACAGCAGCCAAAGCCTTCGAAACCTGGAAATTCGTAGACCCACGCGAAAGAGCAAGGCTCCTTTACAGGGCAGCCGGCATCATGAGAAGAAGGAAACTTGAGCTCTCAGCATGGATGGTTTATGAAATCGGCAAGAGCTGGATTGAAGCCATCGCCGACACAGCCGAGGCAATCGACTTCCTCGAATACTACGGAAGACAGATGGAAGAAATGGCTCTTCCAACCCCAATCACCCAGATACCTGGTGAAGAAAACAATTACTGGTGGATTCCACTAGGCGTTGGCGTTGTCATCCCGCCGTGGAACTTCCCACTTGCAATCCTTGCCGGCATGACAACAGCAGCCGTTGTTGCAGGCAACACAGTTGTGCTCAAGCCAGCATCGATAACCCCGATCATCGGCGCAAAGTTCATGGAAGTCATGGAAGAAGCCGGACTGCCACCAGGCGTCATCAACTTCGTTCCAGGACCAGGCGGAGAAGTTGGCGACTACATTGTTGACCATCCACTCACCCGCTTCATCAGCTTCACCGGCTCAAAAGAAGTCGGCATGCGTATCAACGAGAGAGCAGCAAAAGTAAACAAGGGTCAGATCTGGCTCAAGAGAGTCGTTGCCGAAATGGGTGGAAAAGACACTATGATCATCGACGACAACTACTCAAAGCTCGATTTTGCAGCTTCAGAAACCATCGCAGCCGCTTTCGGCTTCCAGGGTCAGAAATGCTCAGCCTGCTCAAGAGTCATCGTAGTCGGCAAGCAGGGTGACGAATTCGTAGCCAAGCTCGTTGAAAAAGCAAAAGCGCTCAAGCAGGGTGACGCAGTCGACGGAAAGAACACCATGGGGCCAGTCTCCTCCGACTCAGCCTTCTCCTCGATAACAAACTACATCGAAGTTGGCAAGAAGGAAGGAAAGCTCGTCTGTGGCGGAACATCAGACAATTCAAAGGGCTATTTCATCGCCCCAACAATCATCGACAACGTCGACCCACAGGCAAGAATCTCGCTAGAAGAGATTTTTGGACCGGTTCTTGCAGTGTTCAGGGCAAAAGACTATGACGAAGCCCTCAAGATTGCAAACAACACCGAGTTCGGCCTCACCGGTGCAGTCCTCTCTGACAGCCACCACAACCTCATCCGCGCCAGACACGAGTTCCACGTCGGCAACCTCTACCTCAACAGGAAATGCACAGGCGCCCTCGTCGGCGGCCAGCCATTCGGCGGATTCAACATGTCCGGAACCGACTCAAAAGCCGGCGGCAACGAATACGTCTCCCTGTTCATGCAGAGGAAGACCACATCCGAAAGACTCGACGGCGTCGCATTTGCCAAGTTCCTTGGGATGATGTGATTGTAAGTTAATTTATATTTTGTAAAAACCGACCGGCTGGAGAAAAATTCAGCCGGTTTTGATATTTACGGAAAGATTATTATAATCATTAAAAATGAAGATAATTCTTAGTCGAAAGGGATTTGACAATACTTCAGGCGGTTTCCCAAGCCCAATCTTTCCCAATGGCAGAATGATTTCACTGCCAATTCCTCAGTTGAATGAATCAGACAGGATGAATCAACTCGTTATTGATAATATTAATATTGGTTCATTAGTTAATTGTTTATCAAAGGGCAGGATCATTCACAATACACCGATACACTTAGATCCAGATTTGTATTATTCAAACAAGCCAAGATTAGAAGGCTGGAGACCGATGTTTGGTCAATCTTCCTCTTCATTATCTCATCTTAGAAATCAAGGCGTAACTTTAGGTGATATTTTTCTCTTCTTTGGCTTATTTCAAGATATAATTCTAGTAAACGGGGAATATCACTACTCTAAGTCTAGACCAAAACATATCATTTGGGGATGGTTGCAGATAGATTATATAATAGACGAAAACTATCAATTTGATATTCCTCAATGGGCTATTAATCATCCACATCTTGAACCTCATATAATTGACAATGATAAAATTGAACTTGTTCCAAACAATGCCATTTTTGTTGCTAAAGAGAAACTTAACTTATGTTCAATGGAAACAAATATTGATGGAGGAGGTGTCTTTAAACACCAAAATCAAAAATTAGAATTATCAGCCGAAGGAATGAGTACTAGCATATGGAAATTACCTAAGTGGTTTTATCCTAAAGATAGAAAACCATTATCATACCATAAAGATATCAAAAAATGGAAATTGTTTGATAATTATACTCTATTACAAACTGTAGGTAGGGGTCAGGAGTTTGTGTTTGATTGCTCTGAATATCCTGAAGCCAATAAATGGTTGAATGAGTTATTCCTTAATATTTAGCACTTTCCCAATCAACCCCATATCCAGACTGGTTTTGTTCTCAAAGGTTCCTGCGTATGCCTGGTGCGCTTTGTCCAGGTCGTAGCAGGTGGAGTCCTGAACGTCGATGAGCAGACCTTTGAGTCCGCAGCCGATGAACTCCTCCTGGTGCTTGACGTAAAAGGCTTCGCAGCAGCTGCCGATGTATGCGTTTATTCCCTGGTTTTTCATCCAGACGAATTTTTCCTCAAGGTCTTCAAAGCTCGTGATGGTGACCGGAATCAAACCTGCATCGATGGCCATTTTGTAACCATCTCCGGTTTCGCAAACACTGCAGCTCGTGCACTCATCCCGATAACGGAACTGGCAGTTTGAATCTTTTGCGCAATATGGGAACAAAAACACCCTTGGTTCAATCTTTTCACCCGGTGAGAAGTTAACGGCAAATAGCGAGTTTGCCTCGGAAGGCGTAAACCCCTGCTTTACCCAGTCCCATTTTTTGAGGACCTCAGCAAAAGCCATTACAAATTCGCTTGAGCTGATATATGGGATGTTTTCAAAAAATTTTTCTACAATTTCTATTATTTTGCTTTCATCAAAATGGATGTTGCGCAGCAACCTTTCCAAATCGTTGAGGATCGTGTCGCATTCAAGCAAAAAGTCGCCTGTGATGTGCGTTGACCTGATCATTTTCTGTGATGCATTAACCAACATGCTAATCTTGATTGTGCCAATGTTTGACCTATATGCGCCGGATAAAAGCCCTTGGGTGTCGTCAGGCATTTTTATCCTGTCGATCCATTTTTGTGAGCTAAAAATATCTAACGATTTTTCGATGTTTTCTTCTTCATCTTTGGTTAGTTGCCCAGGTTTTGTCGTGATTCCAAGCGCCTGGTTGAAGCCAAACCTAATTGCATCCTTCAGCTCTTCCCTTGATGGAATTCGTCCGAGTTCGTGCTGAACGCAGGTGACACGCTCTCTGACTGAGTTTATCTCTTTGGGTTTGAGTTTTTCAATTGGCACTCGCAACGAGTAGAGCATTTCTTCGATTCTATCCTCAACAAGAAGCGTCCCTTGGAAAAGAAACGAGTTGCCATAGGTTATTCCGCCCATGCCTGACACTTTTTTCCCGTTAATCTCTATATCGTTTCGTTTCTTGAATACTGCCTGAATGCCCAGTTTTTGTAGCCCAATTGCCACAGAAGCGCCAAATATCTCGTAATATTGTTCAGGAGACGCATTAAAAAGCGATAACGGAGCAATGATCTCCCAGCCGACTTGCGATGGATCGAAATAAAGTGAGCCACCACCGGTAATTCTTCTGTTGATTTTTATATCTTTTTGTTTGCAGTAATCTACTCTGATTTCTTGAGAAATGGATTGAAAATAACCAACGAGGGCGCAACGTTCGAAGGATAAAAAACGCAATGTTGGCAAACTTGTTTTTGCTTGTTCTTTCAAGAGAATATCATCTGAAGCCATATTCCAAACAGCTGATTTTACTTCGGTATCAATTTCCCTGAATACCGGGAAATCGCTCATTTGCCAAACGAAACCCATGATTCCTCTACTGCCTTTTCGAGATTTCCCCAGTTATCTTCCAATATTTTTCTTTTAGTCATTCTTCTTGCTAGAAATGATCCATATGCTATTTTAATCTTTTTGAAATACTCTGACAGAAGTTTATTCTCTAGCAAAACACCTGCAAAGATCTTCGCGCTATCCCAGGCTTGAAAAATTCCCGCACCTGTCAGCGGATCTGTCAATCCGGCAGCATCGCCTATCATCACACAATTGTCAGAGGCCACCGGGCTGAAACCATAAAGCGGTATCATTCCTGCTGTTCTTTGCGTTTCACCAGGCAAAACAATGCGGTTTTGGACAAGAAATGCCTTATAAGATTCCAAAGCGTCAGAGATTTTTGAAGTTGCGCCGACACCAACATTTGCAAATTCACCTTTTGGAAAAACCCAGCCGTAGCCTTTCTCAATATTGTCTGAGAAATGGATGAGAGTTCGGTCTAGTTTTTTTACCAGCTTCATTTTAACGTTTATTGCCGGCATTACTGGAGCGACCGTCAAACCAAGGCTTTTCCTGACAACCGACAAAGGTCCATCAGCTCCAACCACAATTTCAGCCTCAAACATTCCTTTTGGAGTGATTACTTTGTTTTCATCTATTTTTTCAACAGGCAAACCAAGATTAACAGTCGTTTCAGTCAGGCTTTCCAGCATGCCTTTTTGCCAGGATTGACGGTCTATGATTTTCCCGCCAAAATCTCTGATCTTGATTTTATCGCCGTAATAAGTTTCCATGGCAACTGTGTCGGTTATAGCAGCAACAGGCATGTTTGGAGGAACCCACTCTGCGCAGGCAATAAGCTTGTGCGGCTCTTGTTTTTTATCGATGAGCAAAACCTTGAACTTACGTTCAAGCTCAAGGGCAAGCGTCAAACCCGCAGGGCCAGCGCCTATTATTGCTACATCGAATTTTTGAGTCATTGGCTATAGTCGTTTATTTCTTTAATTGCTGTTTCGATCTCTTCGCTTGTTGGCATAAAAGGGAAGTTTCTAAATTCTTCAGACGGTCGTTCGTTTGCAAACGGCCTGTTGCAGGCAACTTGACCATCTTCACCGACACAACCTGAGGTCATGAACGGTTTCCCGAGCTTTGCAACGGCGACAGTATCAGCACCAAAATCAACGACCCTGCCAGTATCATCAAATTTCATTTTGCCAAGGTTCGTGATGTCGTTGTCAATCATATATCTGGCAAGTTGGACTCTTCTGTAGTGTGGGATTGATGGTCTGGCATGCTTTGCCAGCCTTGAGTTTGCCTCAGGGAAGAACGAGAAAAGATGCGTCTCTCCGCCCATGTCCCTGATTTTTTGAATGGATTCAATCATCTGCTTTTCAGTTTCACCCAAACCAACCACAAAATGGCTTCCGACCTGACCTTTGCCAAAGACTTTCAGTGCGGACTCAAAAGAAGACCAGTATTTTTCCCACTTGTGCGGGCCATTGGCGTGGATGCCCCTGTGAAGGTCAAACAGTTCCTCGGTAGCACAATCGATTGCAATGCCAACCTTGTCTACGCCAGCTTGCTTTAGGGCAACATAATCGGATTCTACCATGACTGTAGGTGAAACCAGGCTTGAGATTGGAACGTTGCTATTTGCCCTGATTCTGTTGGCTACAACTACAGCATCATCAACCGCTTTGCGCTGAGTGATCATCGAAATGCACACACGCTTTACCACGTCAGGTCTTTTTGCAATTCTCTGGGCAACGTCATCGGTTGAGTGAATTGGCCATGAAACCCTGATGAATGATTTTTCTTCGTATTCGCCAGGACGAACCTTTGAAAGTCCACAATAGGCACAGTTTGCACTGCATCCCTGGGTATATGTCAAGAGAATGTTGATACAGTGAAGTTTTGCATCTCTATAAAAGCTGCCGTCGAGTAAATCCAAGGTCATGGCCGCAGCCTGGCTTAATCTGATATAATCCGGACTTTCCTGATTTTTTTCCATAGTTGAATTATCGGTTCTGCCCTGAAGCTTGTCAATAAAGCAAACTTGGTTGAAACAAAACCTGTACAAGTTTTTTTAAAAAAGACTCGGCAAGCTGTCAGTTATGAATTGTTGGCAAATTCACAACAAACTCTCATATTTTGTTATTGTCTTTTGTAAGAACTGCCATTACCAAACAAACTTTGTTGTGTGCAAGCCCACAAGAATGACTATTTTCGTCGGCACGACAACAAAAGGCTATTAATCCCAGATTCCGCCATTTAGGGGCAATTGGACTAGAAAATAATACAGCCGGATATTAATCCGGCTGTATTTTGTGTTCTCCGAATCTACTCTACTTTTATCTTTCTCCTGAGGAATTTTGTTCTTGTACCTCTGTCGATGCATTTGATTACGATATCGTATTCGCCTTTTTCGTACTTGTGATCCATTTTTACAATTTCTGATTCACCGGTCGAAACATCCATCGATTTCTCGCCATCACCCCAGTCAATGAAGAATTCGTATGGTGAGGTTCCACCGACTGCGTTGAGCTCGAGCTTAAGGTCTCCGTTTGCAACAATGCCTGTCTTTATGTCCAGGTTGCCCCACTTGCAGACAAGCTGAAGAGGATCGGATGTTCTCTTTGGGCTGATAAGCAGCATTGCATGGTCTATCACGTTGTCCAGTTCATCACATGTCAGGATTGCGGTGTTGATGACTGATATACCATTTTCCGGCCATGTCTCGAGGTTTTTTACACTGAAAGTTATGTCAAACTTCTGCACTTCGCCAGGCATGAACGTTCCGAGGTCGTAAACTATCTTTCCTGGTTTGACAACGCCTGTCGGGAGAGCTGAGTTGTAGATGAGCTCTTCCGGGAAGATGTCATAAAGCACGGTGTTTGTTGTTTCAACTTCGCTGACGTTTTTGGCGTAAATTGTAAATGTTACTGTTTCCTGAGGAGTCATCTGGAATTTTCTGGCAGTTTTTGAGACCACAAGTTTTGGAAGCAGAACTCTAATTGTGTCTTTTGCATATGAATCTTCAAAACCATCACGCATTGCCGTGGCATTGTTTGTCACGTCAAAGTATGAGAGCCCGTCATTTACTCCTTGCCTTACATAATCTTTGTTAATTTTGAAATAAAGCGTATAGAGTCTTGATTCACCAGGAAGAAGGTCGCCAATCCAGATTCTGTATTCGTCGTTAACAAGTGTGCCAACCTCAGGAGAGATGGAGTCAAAAATCAGCTCAACCGGTATCTGGTCAACGATGGACACGTTGTAGAATGGCGTTGTACCCAAGTTTTCGATCTCAAGATCAAATGATACGATTTCATTTGGCTTGTATTTTGATTTTCCAGCAGTTTTGACAAAGAGGAAGGATGTTTCATTGATTCTTACAGACGCAGAGTCTGCTCTTGGCTGCGGGAACTGTGTACAGACAACAGATGCTGTGTTTGTTGTGATGAGCGGTTCGTTGTTGAATTGGTAGTTGGGGTCAAGAGTGAATTCAAGATGAATGTTGAGCAGTCCTGGGCCAAGATTTGGGTAAATGAAAGTGATTGTAGTTGCTGTAATGGTTGTTGGCGCCACAGAGGAAGCGTAATAGACAAGATTAGCCGGAATCGTATCTGTTATAACAACATTATTAACCATTCCACCAGTTGGATTGTTGACAAGAATGTCAAATTCGATGATGTCGTCTTTCATGCAGTCATATTTGACTGCAGTCTTGGAGATGCTGACTTCGGTCATTGGGTTGCAGACAGTGTTTGTTGTTGGCACAACGATCGGCCCATTATCATGGTTGAATGTTGCCGTGTTACAAATTGATGGAACCGTGGCAGTCGCAAGAACGCTGAATCTAAAAACACCTGAAAGAGGAGCTGTTATGCTTTTCTGGATAAATGCGACATCATAGGTTGAGGCAGGATTGCCAACAAGGGATGTTGAAATGCCAATTTTGTCCAAGTTGTTGACAAGAATCACGTCAATCGGATTGAACGGTACAGCATAAGGATTGAGGCTGCCGGTGCCGTCGGTTGTATTGGTTGAAATTGGGTTATTGTTGCCATTAATCCATTGCCCGCCATCCCAGCGCACAAAGCCGCCATTGAAAGCGATGCACGGGAAACCATTTCTGTCAAGATCCATCGATGGTCTGTCGCCTGTACAAATCCTGGACGTTAATGAACCTGAGTTATAGATGGTGCCATTTGCATTTTCCCATCTGACAAGCGCTGAGTTCCAAGCAATATAACAAATCACCGTTTCTGCTGGAGAAATTCTTGTCTCACACCATGTGATTCTCGGTTGCCCTGTTGAGGAGAGTTTAATCCATGGGGTTGCTGAGTCGTCGGCCACAGTGACCGAAACATTGGCAAGGTTGCCCATAGCAAGCGAATACACGCTGTTGCTTATCGTTCTCCAGTCATTAGCAGCCGACCATCTGACGTAATAGATTTCTGCAATTGCGCCATTTTCAAACGCTATGTGCGGTCTTCCGTTTGAATCAAGTGTCATGTTAAACGATGTACCAATAGCCGATCCGTTTGTCCTTTGAATTGCATATGTGGCTATGCTGTTGCCACCCAAAAGGTCGGTCTCGCCTCCACCAGTATGAGCTATTCTGCAGGTAAAGATACTGTATTGGCCAGTACTAGGTCCAGTTTCCTCAAACCAGGATATGATTGCTGCGTTTGTTGAATCAATCTCAATCTGGGGGTATAGCGACCATTCTCTTCTAGAGTAGACAAAAGACTGAGAGGACGGAGAGCCACCGGTGTTATTGATCCAGTCGTTTGATGATGGTTCCCAGTGCACAAAATGGATGTCATACTGACCGCCAAAAGAGGTTCTCCAGGCATCGAAAACGATTTGTGGATCACCAACGGAGTCGAGCGCAAGCCTTGGATGTCTTGTTTGTGTTATGTTGTTTGGGGTTGGCACCTTTGCATTTGTATTTGGGTAAGGTGCAGTTGGGTTGTAAACGGTGTTGTTCTGGCACATCCAGTTTGTCCCGTTCCATCTTACAAAATACATGTTTGGCTCGGTTGGTGTGCCTGATCTCGGATCACCGTTATCCTGCCAGACAATGCATGGATAGCCGTTGCTGTCATACTTCATGTCAAACCAGACTTCACTGATGGCTGCCGGCATGTCTGGTGGTTGGTTTGTTCTTGAAACATCGATGTCTATGGGCTGACCACTGTAGTTTTGAACCCTGTTCCAATTTGACGTTCCGGCTCCTGTCCATCCGGTCATGACGGTTGGGAGTTTCCAACGAATCTGAGTGCCTGAAGGAGACATATTTGGTGGTTCACCGTTTGTCCAGACCGCACCATTGTAATACTGTATTGCGTCCGGATTTGTAACCGACGAAGTTGGTGAAGCGCTCGGATTGATATAGGAAGTTCCAGCCGGGACGACGTCGTAGATGTATCCACCGGTAAAATCTTGGGCTCCAGGAGTAAACGCCCAATTGATTTGATATGATAACGTTGTACCAAGAAAAACTGTCTGGCCTTCGTCGAGATAGTCAACGGGTGCTGCAATATCAACACCTTTTGTGAACTGAGTCAAGGTGCCGTCGGCTTTGACAGTCTTGATGGATGGGTATCCACCGACAGGGATGTATGCCAAAGCAATTGCAAATGCCATGCAAACCAATAGTTTCTTCATCAGTCAACTCCATTTTTTATAATCAGTAGGTGAAGTGTATCATGTGATTTATTAAATTCAATAGCATTCGATATAGAAAAAATCATCGTTTTGTATTGTTGAATAATCTTAATTTCATGAAAATATTAACAAAAATCAATATACTGTATATTGCTGACTCAAAAACTAAGAAGTTTCGATTTTAAGATGATTTAATTCCTCAATAGGCATATCAGTTGTTACGATTATTCGTTTCCAATGTTTACATTTTTGTTTACCTTTTTCGATGGAGAAAAAGGTATATTCATCGAGGCGAATATTACAGAAACGTTGATCGCTTAACCAACATTGATATTTTACAAAAAAACTAAACTTATCAGTTAAAAAATCGAATCACATTTTGTTCGATATAATTTCTGGCAGTTTCTCTATCATCTGCTTGATCTCATCCCTTACTTGGATAAAAACTGCCAATTTATCGTTTTCTGGGACATTTTGGGCAAGTTTTGCAGGGTCTTCAAACCCGATGTGAATTTTTTTCACACAAGATGGAAAATATGGGCAATTCTCATCTGCATGTCCACAAAGAGTAATCACAAAATCGAAATCTGAGAATGATAGTTCTGATACGGTCTTGCTTTTTTGACTGGAAATGTCGATTCCGATCTCTCGCATGACCTCAATGGCATAAGGGTTTATCCCGTGTGCTTCAATCCCTGCAGAAAAACACTCGTATTTGTCAGAATGAAAATGTCGGCAGAAACCTTCAGCCATCTGGCTTCGGCATGAGTTGCCCGTACAGAGAAACAGTATTTTCTTCATTTCCTGGCAGTTCTAGCTTCGGACTTGAAGAATTTCCTTGCCCACAAAGACACATAGACCAAACCTATCAAGGCTGGCACTTCGATGAGTGGCCCAACCACAGCAGCCAGCGCTTCCTTTGACTGTATGCCAAACACTCCGATAGCAACCGCGATTGCCAGCTCAAAATTGTTGCTTGAAGCTGTGAAAGCTGCTGTTGCTGAATCCGAATAACTCAATCCAGATTTCTTTGCCACTATGAACGTAAAAGTCCACATCACGGCAAAGAAAAGTAGCAACGGGATTGAGATCCTGACTACATCAAGAGGGAACGTGATAATCTTTTCACCCTGCATGGCGAACATGAGGATGATTGTGTAGAGCAATCCAATAAGCGCTGTTGGTGACAGCTTTTTGATGAATACCCCTTCATACCATTGCTTGCCTTTTCTTGCAATCAGGATTGTCCTGGTCAGGTATCCTGCCAGAAGCGGTATGCCAAGAAATATCAGCACCGATTTTGCGATGTCCCACATGGATATTGCAACGACAGCGCCTTTTGCACCTAACCATCCAGGCACAATGGTCAGATAAAAGTAGCCCATGAAAGCATAAAGCAAAACCTGCAAAATCGAGTTTATAGCGACAAGAACAGCGGCTATTTCATTTGAACCTTTTGCCAGCATGTTCCAGATGAGCACCATAGCAATGCAAGGCGCAAGACTGACAAGGATCATTCCAGTCCTGTACTCTGGCAGGTCGGGAAGAAGCAGCCAGGAAAGGATAAACATCACAATCGGTCCGACAATCCAGCTGATGGCAAGGGTTATGCCAAAAACCTTGCCTTTGCCGGCAAGGTGGCCAAGTTCCTCATACTTAACCTTAGCCAACACCGGGTACATCATCCACAAAAGACCGATTGCGATTGGTAACGATACGTCGGCAATTTTCACCGAACCCAGAACGTTTCCTATGTTTGGGAAAATGAATCCAATGGCAACGCCAACTGCCATTGCAAGAAAAATCCATAACGGAAGCAGCCTGTCAAGAATCGGCAGCCTCAATGTCTTATCATTGCTCATTGTGGTGATCTCACGCAGTATAAAGCAGGTATAATCCGAAACCAGTGATTATCAGACCAGCAATTTTCCTGATTACTGAAGAGGTCGTTGTGAGTCCCTTGTTGTTGATATAAGCCTGGATAACCCCAATGGAGCCACCGGCCACAAGAATGAGTAAAGAATGTCCAAGGCTGTAGCAAAACAGCAGCAACCCTCCATAAGCAGGGTTTCCGCCAGACGCAATGAGCGTAAGGAGCACGGCAAGTATTGGCACTGCACACGGGGTGGATATAACTCCGAACATCAAACCCAGAATGAACGCCCCCCAAAGACCTGTTTTTGGTTTTGTCAACGCTTGTGGCATTTTTATGTTGAACGAAATAACATCGGCAAACATCAAACCCATAAGGATGCAAATGACGGCAACGATATACGTCCAGACAGGACCAGTAAGACTTATTGAATTGCCAAGCGAACCAGCAATCAATCCAAGAGCTGTAAACGATAGTGAGATTCCCGCAACAAAACACAGTGAGAACTTGATTGATTTCCAATAGGACTTGTCGTCACCCTGATACGCACCAGCAGCGCCAACCATTAAAGGTATCACCACAAGCACACAAGGGTTTGATGCTGTCAGGATACCTGCGAACAAGGCAATAAACGGCGCTATCCAAGGGTTTTGGCCGATTGCCTGAGTCAGGGTTTCAATCATTGGCCATTCTCCAGTTTGCTCAATTCACTGTCAATCCATTCAGGAACGCCAGGCACTTCTTCTTCAGACAGGATTCGTCTTGTGACTTCGTTCGTTTCCTTGTCAAACACCATTATTGTCGGGATAAGGTCAATCTTGTACGCAGATTTGTTGTCGTTGTTTAACAACATATCCACAAATGTTGCCCTGCCAGCAAAATCAGTTTTCATCTGGTTGAAAACCGGCTTGAGCAATTCACATGGTTTACAAAGCGTGCCACCAACATAGACAACCGTATATTCACCCTTCTTGGGCATCACAACTTCTTCTTTTGGGTTTATTGTCTTTAGGAGCACGATTGCGACAACTGCTAATGCAACTACAGAAAGAATTACGATGCTAAAAGCGTTTTTCTTCATTGTTTCATCCCTGCCTTCTCTAGCCATGAAATAATTTCACTCTCTTCGAGCAGACCAATCTGCCTGTAGACTTCGTTGCCTGATACGTCAAAGAATATGGTCACAGGTATGCCGGTGACGTTGTAACGTTTCACGGCGTCTGGATCCTCGTCAATATCAACAATTTCAACGTTAGCCTTGCCGGAAAGTTTTGGCTTCATCTCGCCTAGAAGCTGGGACATCTTCCTGCACGGAACACACGTTGTCCTTCCAACTTTCATGACAATCGGCAAGCCTGAAGTGTTCTCAATCTTGACGCCTTCGGTTTTTGACAAACCGTCATCCTGGCTGACACACGGAAGGTCGTTACTGTTTCCTCCGCACGCAACAACTGATATTGAGATTAACAAAACCAGTGAAAGCATGAGATATACAAATAGTCTTCTATTATTGTTCATCATTCCATCCCACAAATTCTAAGCCATTCCATGATTTCATTCTCTTCCATCACGCCAACCTGCCTGTATATCTCGTTTCCTTGTGTGTCATAAAAAATGATCAACGGGATGGATTGAAGCTGGTATGTCTGGATTGCGCTAGGGTCTTCATCTATGTCAATAAGTTCAAACTCAGCCTTGCCAGCAAGTCCTGGGCTCATGCTCTTGAATCTTTTTGTCATTGTGGCACATGGGATGCATGTTTCCCTGCCAACTTTTCTTACCTTGGGGAGCATTTTTGGAGTTGCATCTTCGACTACTGTTTTGACTTCATTTTTTTCTTCGGCGGTTTCAATGCTCTTGTCATCCTGTTCTGTCGTTACAGCCGGATTTTCTTTGGTTTCTACATTTGCGCTCGGTTGTGCTGCTTTTGCAGGATCCTCTGTCAGACAGGGGATTGATACGGTTTCTTCATTTATAACGTTAGAACCACAAGACGCAAAAGAAACAACCATGACCACAAGGCAAACAACACTTAGAAATCTTTTTAAATGTCCCACTATTTCACCTTCTTTATCAAAAATGACTTTTTAGCTGCGTCCCAATCAACTTTGAATCCCATGTACGTCTCGGCCAAAAAACGCGCCGGTAGCATGACTCTTCCTGAAACAATTACTGGTGTGATTTTTGGATTTGAATCAAGTTTTATCTGCCTACCGTCAATTGTGACAACGTTTGAACCAATTTTTGCCTCAAGTTTCTTGCCTTCAAACACACAAACCATGGTCTTTGTGTTTCCGCTCCATGTTGAGTATCCGCCAAAAGGTTCCAGAATATACGAGGCTGGAATCATCGACTTACCATTGATTATTACCGCACCAACGCCAACCGAAATCTGGAACTTGTCTCGGTTGATATATGGTTTATTGAGGAAAACCTCAACCTGGTTAGGAATGCTCGCATAACTTACAAGTTTTTTCCCTGAAGAAACTGCAATCTGCGTTGAAAGGAAAACGGCATTTGCCAAGTCTACTCCAACTTCATGCTTTGAAACAACATCACCTTTCTGAGTGTCAATTGTCTGCACCCAACCGTCTTCTGTCACAAGGTAGGAGTTTTTGCTTGAAGCGGCAATTTTGCGTGGCAACATTGAACTCTTGTTTAGCTGCCACAGCTGTTTGGGTGTTGCAAGGCAGCAGCCTTTTCCACAAGTTTTTGGGTCAAGGCAGTAAAGGGTTTTGTCAGATGTTGGGTATAACAAGGCATCGTCGGTGACCGTCGGGCTGAACCCCTTGCTCTTGGCAACAAACTTCCATATTGGTTTTCCTGTAGTGTTGTCCAGCGCAAAGAGGGATTTTTCGCAAACCATGTAGATGTTTTTGTCGTAAGCTACCAAGGCATCGGTTGGCTGTTCGCCTGGCTTGCTCTCCCATTCGATGGCGCCATCTCTTGCATCCAACGCTATACAATAACCCTCAAGAGAGGCATGGACTACGTTGCCGTTTGACAGGCAGGGAGGGATATTAACCACACCTCTGACTGTTTTATCCCAAACCAGATTTCCTTTTGAGCTGTCGATGGCAGAAACTATTTTACCTGTCACAACATATACCTTTTCGCCATCCGATATCGGCTGGGCTGTAATGTTGTCATTCAGTTTTTTTGACCAAATCGACTTGCCATCGTGCAATGATAAACAGACAATTTCATTGGTTTTAAAGGCACAAACGGAGCTGTTTGATGACAGGACGGCATTCCACTTACAGCCACCCTCTAATTTTGAAAACCAGGTCAGTTGACCAGAATTGGAATTGACCACGCCAATCTCTTTGTCAGTTGCAACAATAAGCGAACCATCGTTTGCAGCAACTGGAGCAAACATGACGTTTCCAATCAGGTTGATTTTCCAAAGCGATGTCAGCTTTCCGGTTGTCAGGTTGCAGCTATCCGTCAACAGGAGATTGTTTGATGAATTAATGGCAAGCGTTGGGAGAATGCCAACCATTGCCACTGCCAGCATCACAAGGGTAATTCTTCTCACTGCATCGCCTTTTTGATGTATTCCATAATCTCTTCGGTGGTGAGAGCTTTGCCTGAGGAAAGAACCTTACCATCAATTCCGAAAGCTGGTGTCATCATAATCCCTTTTGCCATCATGGCATTGAGGTCGTGAATCTCTTCAATCTCGATATCCAGACCCAGTTTTGCTACGGCTTCTCTTGCATTCCTGCCGGTTGAAAAACACTTTGAACATCCTGGTCCATAAACTTGAATTGTCATTTCGCTTCCTCCTTAGAATATTATTCCATATAGCCAACCAAAAACGGTTGACAAAACAACGACAAGTGAAAAATAAACCATCGACTTTTTTGCGCCAATCAGTTTCCAGATAACAATCATCGATGGCAGCGAAAGGGCAGGTCCGGCAAGCAGGTATGTAAGTGCTGGCCCCTGGCCCATGCCAGAGTTCATCAATCCTTGAACAATTGGAACTTCGGTCAGCGTTGCTTCGTACATAACAGCGCTGAACACCGCTGAAAAGAAATTGGCCGAAAGAGAGTTTCCGCCAACCAATGCCTGAACCCACTGCTGTGGTATGAGTCTGATGACAAACGCAGCGATGAACACTCCAAAGAATAAATATGGGACGACTTTCTTTGACAAATCCCAGGTTTCTTTCATCCAATTCGAAAAATCGGCTTTTTTTAACCACACTATTGTAAGTATTATCGCCAAAACAAGCATTGCGCCTGCAAGCCACCACTTGTATTGATAAATTAGTTCCCAAGCATCTTTTTGCCATGTAGCGAAAATTAATAGCAACACCAGCGAACCCAATATCAAGCTTGATTTTACTGCCGGTAGGCTTGTGCCCTCAACCGGAGCAAGTCCTTCCAATCTTTTCTTGTCTTCCTTGCCAAAGATGATTCCCATGGTTATTCCGGTTATCAGGGCGATGATGATTGAGAGAACGGCTCTGGCAATGCCCATGTGAGCGCCAAGAACACGTCCGGTCAGAAATATTGCGAGTACATTAATGGCTGGGCCAGCGTAAAGGAACGAAATGGCTGGGCCGATGCCTGCACCCATGCGATATATGCCCATAAAAAGCGGAAGCACTGTGCATGAACAAACGGCAAGAATCGATCCGGAAACAGAGCCAACAACATATGCCCATACTTTTCCGACTTTACCGGATAGAATCTTTATAACCGATCCCGATGAAACAAGGGCTGCGATACCACCGGCAATGAAAAACGCAGGTATAAGGCAAGTAAGAACATGTAGTCTGGCATATTCGTTAAGCATGTCCAGACCATTCTTTGTTGCATCCAGGACTGATTGAGTACCCAAATTGACAAAGTAGACTATCAGAAAAACTGCAAGAATAGTTAATCCAAGAATCAAATCGCGTTTGTTGTCTTCAATCCATTTTCTCATGAACCACACTCCTTGTTGATTAGGCATGACAGGAATGACAACACACACGGTCTTGTGATTCTGTAAAACATTTCATGTCCTTCGCGTCTTGCAGTCACAATCCCACTGTTTTTTAGGATGGCAAGCTGTTGTGATGTGCACGATTGCCTGCATGATATGAGTTCTGATAGCTCCGATACAGATTTTTCACCTTTTTCGAGGCAAAAAACTATTTGAAGCCTCTTTGCCGATCCCAACGCAGAAAACACTGCCACAGCCGATTCTAATTCTTGTTCGTCAATCAACATTCCATTCATATATTCTAATTTATGAATGTTTTAATTAAATACAAGGACGCTGCTTTACAATCACACAAACAAGTGATAATTTATTCAGCATGACAGAAAACTACGTTGCAAAATTTACTTCTGACGAAGGATCGTTTGACACGACACTTGTTGATTTTAACATTCAGGATGGAACCTACACAAACCTTTCTGAAAAAAACATCGAGAAGGTTTCTACGCACAAACCGCCATTCTGGGTTACTTTTGAGTTTGAAAAACCAGACGACCCAATAATCGAATACCTTGTGAAATCCTCAAAAAATCCTGACACATTCAGGCCTCAAAAGATAGAGATACCTGTTGTGATCAAGGGAAAATCAGGCACAATCATTCTATTCGATGGCACAATTCCAAAACCAATAAAACAACCATCAGCCATTATCGAGCTAAGGTTTGAAAAAGCGGAGTTTTTGTCAGCCTAAAGTCCACCTATTGTGGCAGGAAAATTCCTCGATTTTTTTTCGAGGTGGTCTTTCGGTCTCATCATGGACCTGTTTTTCTGACAGCACGGGGTTGAGTGTAGCCGATTTCAAGCCGACGTTGACCAGCGTAATTACCTGAAACTCTTCCGGAATTCCCAGCACTTCCCTGGTCTTCCTCGGAGAGTATCCGGCAATGGGATGAGCGACAAACCCGAGCTCTGTTGCCCGAAGGATGAGAAAAGCCGTTGCCATGCCTGTGTCAAACAGATAGTACTCCCTGTCGTGGATGAGACAATCGTCCTCTTTCTTTGAACACACAGCCACAATCATCGAATCGGAATAGCACCATTCATTACCTTTTGAGAATGCTGCCTTCATCTGTTCCAAAACATCTTTGTCCCAAACAAAGACAAACCTCCACGGTTGGTTGTTAAAACACGACGGTGACAGGCTTGCGTGGAAAGCCAGGTCTTCTATCAGTTCTTTGGAAATATTGGCAGGAGCAAGAGATCTGTAGGCTCGTCTAGCCACAATTGCTTCATTGACGTTCATCTTTCTCACCTCCAAAAAGGAGTTTTGTCAGTTTAAATCCTGAGCCATCTGAGCAAGAAGTTCTTTAAGCTTAGCGATATAAGCATCAACCTGTTTTTGTGTCAGCTGTGCGTTTAGCATTTCCTGTGGGGATGATTCTGGATTTTCCGGGAGCAAGTCATGCTGTATTCCAAAGATATAGTAAACCCAGGCATTGTCAGGTTTAAACGCTCTCATGGGTTTTTCAATGAGTTTTGCGTTGATTATTTCCTTATAGCTGGTGTCCAGATTTTTAGAAATTTTTTCCAATTCCAGGCGAATGTTTACCGCTTCGTCTGTCAAGGTTCGGTTTATCCCGCAATAGTTGAGTGCTTTTGATAACGCCTGACTTTCCAACTCCAGCAGCTGCCATCCGGTAATGTTTTGGCCTGCCGTCAAATCAGACAGTTCCATCCCCCACTTGTTGGCAAGAAAGATATCATCGCTGTATTTTGATTTTGAAACATCGGCAAGATACTGCATGTCCAGTGTCAGGTATATGAAGAAACGTTTGATTCGCAGCCAAAGCTTCCCCCAAAAAGAGTGGTTGATCTCAATACGATAATCCTCCCACCAGGATATTGTGCTGTTGATTGCCCTGATGGCTTCAAGTCTGGTAGCTTTGGCTTCCAGATTGACGGCTTTTACCGATTCAGGCTTCGGCGACTGCGTCACAACAGTTTGGCCCGAGACCGAGATGATGACAATACAAAGAAAAACTTTAAGCAAACTGGATTTCATAGAAGACTATGAACAGCCCCAAAAACTGCGCTAAAATTGACATAAAAAGTAAAACATTGTTAGACCCGGAGAATATCGACAGAGTACAGGAAACGGCCATTAACGAAAACCCGTGACCCATCCATAATCTGAACCTATCTTTTGCCTTGAAGTTGTAGAAGTAATACATCAACGCAGTGGCAAACAGGAATATTGCTGCCACAAACCAAACAAAGGCGCCATACGAAGAGAATGGCATTATCACCGGAACGATTTTCTCAATAAATGGCACCGCGCAACCGATGCCTGCAATAAGAATCAATGGGGCCACAATGGCAGAAGAAGTTTTTCCTGAGGAAAAAACCGAAGCAAAACATCCGACGGCAAACGGAATCATGGAAAGCGAGACATACCACCAGACATACTCATTAACATGACTTCCAGCAATGTTTTTTAAACCAGTTGTCAACTGTAAAACAACAAGCACGGCTCTCGAAACAAAGAAAACCAGGAATGCCATGCCGAAAGTCAGGCCTGCAATGTCTTTGCCCTTGGCTGCATGGTAGAAGGAGATAATGCTCACAACCAACATAAGGACTGCACCCAGTATCTCCAGAACAAACCTTATCAAATCCAATAACGTTATGTCTGCCATGTTGCTAGATTATATCCTTATAATCGACCTTCACAAGATACAACCCAGCCGCAGGCGTAAGAAACGTTGACGCTATGGACATTTCCCCTTCAAATATCCTGTCAAGTCTTTCAGGATTTTCTGCTCCTCTACAACAAAAATACATAAATCCAATGATTCGACGAACCATGTTGTGCAGGAAATGGTCGCCAGTAAGGGTGAAGATGACATAATCGCCTTGTCTTTGAGCTTCAAAATGTGAGATTGTACAAATCGGGCTCTTGTTTTCGGATTCCTTGCTGACCTTGCCAAAACAAGTGAAGTTGTGTGTGCCAAGGAATCTTTTGCAGATTGTGTTTGCATAGTCAACGTCAAACTTTGGCTGCCAAAGTGTCCAGGCATACCTTGGAATGATAGGTGACTGGGATTTTGCGTTATAAATCATGTAAGCGTAGGTTTTTTCCCTGGAGGCAAACCTGGCAAAAAAGTCGCCCGGGGCTTTTTGGCAATCCTTGATGGTAATCGATTGTGGCAAAAATGTTTGGATTTGGTAGGCAAGGCCTATCGGACTTATGTCCTGGCTGAGTCGAAACGAGATGACCTGACCAAGAGCGTGAACGCCACGGTCGGTTCTTGAAGAGGCAAAAACATTTGTCCAGTCACCAACAGCTTCAAAAATTGATTCTTCCAGGGTCTGCTGTATGGTGGGCAGACCTTCCTGACGCTGGTAGCCGAAGTAGTCGCAACCGTCGTAGGCGATGACCGCTTTGTAGTTATAAGGCAATCTTGGCATAGACAAACAATCCTGCCATAATGGCAATACACGCAAAGAAAGCCAGCACATCGGAGGTTTTCATGGACATGACATGCAACCTGGTTCTCTTTGCGCCTGTGACAAAACACCTTGATTCCATGGCATTTGCCAGCTCGTCAGCCCTACGGAATGCTGACACGAACAAAGGAATCAGAACCGGGATGAATGACTTGGCTCTTGCAATCAGTCCACCTGAAGAAAAATCGGCTCCTCTGGAACTTTGAGCCTTTATGATTTTGTCAGTTTCGGAAAGAAGCGTCGGTACAAACCTCAAAGCGATGCTCATCATCAGGGCTATCTCGCTTGCTGGCAAACCGATTTTTGAAAATGGCATCATGAATCGTTCCATGGCAAAGGTAAGGTCAAGCGGAGATGTTGAAAAAGTCAGCACCACGGAGACTACGACAACCGAGATCAGCCTGAGAACCATCGTCGAGGCCAGCAGCAATCCTTGTTTTGTGACGGTGATGAACTGCCAGGTGAGCAATGGATCACCTTTGGTTGTGAAAATCTGAATGAGAACTGTCAGGGTTATGAGGATGAGGATCGGTTTCAAACCTCTGATGACCTGAATCGGCGGAACTTTGACAGCAAACACGAGTGCGCATGTGAGGGCAAACATGGCAAGCTGGGCATAGATGCTTGGCAAAATAAAGATGTAAATGAGAAGGATAACCGCCAGACCCATCTTTATCCTTGCATCCATCCTGTGGATGAATGTGTCAAGCGGCACGTACTGGCCAAGCACAAGCATGTTTGATAGAGCCATTATCTACCACCCACCTGTGCTGCCACCAGTTTGGCAAGCTCGCCTGCTGTAAATATTTTTCTTGGCAAGTCAAACCCTTTTGCTCTCAGTCTGTCACCGATAAATGACAGGGCAGGCACGTCCAAACCAGCCTCGGCTATCAAGTCAGGGTTGGAGAAGGCTTCGTCGGTTGGCCCGACAAAAATGGCTTTTGATTTTTTCATGATAATTACGTTCTTGCAGACTTTTGCTATCTCGTCCATGTCATGGCTGACCATGATGATGGTCTTGCCGGTTTGGGCAAAGCTTGAAATCAGGTCAAGCAGCAAAGAACGTGAGACTGGATCAAGTCCTGCCGATGGTTCGTCAAGAACAAGAATTTTGGGGTCAATGGCAAGGATGCCAGCGATGGCTACTTTTCTCTTCTCTCCACCTGAAAGTTGGAACGGTGATCTTTCGACGTACAAGTCAGGGTCAATGCCAACCATCTGGAGCGATCTGTAAACACGTTCTTTTACCTCTTCCTTTGGAAGATCCATTTTTGTAGGCCCAAAGGCAACGTCCTGGAAAACTGTTTCACCAAAGAGTTGGGTTTCTGGATATTGGAAAACCAAACCAACTTCTCTTCGCAGGAGTTTTTTGTTTGTTGTTTTTGCAGCGATGTCTTGCCCGTCAACTGTTACAGTTCCGGATGTTGGCGTGAGTAAAGCATTAAAATGTTGGATAAGAGTACTTTTGCCAGAACCGGTCGAACCGATGATGCCGGTTGTGATATTGTCCTCTATAATAAACGATACATCGTCCAAAGCTTTATGGGCAAAAGGCAGGCCTTGGTCATAAATGTAGGTCAGATGGCTGATTTCAATTGACATATACTTTCGACCATATCAGAGCTTGTCTGTGGAACCGGAACGTTAACGCCAAGCTCTTCGAGTTTGCTGTGAAGTTCGAAAATTTCAGGTGGTTGGAGTCCAGAGCGAATCATCAAGTCATTATTATGGAAAAGAACGTCTGGTTTGCCATCAAAAATCAAGTTACCTTTTTCAAGCACCAGAACCCTTGATGCAAGCAGGACTTCTTCCATCTTATGGGTGATCATCATCACAGCGTAACCTTCTTTGTTTAGCTGTATGATTTTGGCCAGAACCTGCTGGCGACCTTTGGGGTCGAGCAATGATGTGGCTTCATCGAGAATGAGCAACTTTGGTCTCAAAGCCAGGATGCCAGCAATTGCAACAAGCTGCTTCTGGCCACCTGAGAGGTTTGGGACAGGATGTTTTACATATGCGGACATACCCACTGTTGCAAGTGATTCGTCAACTCTTTTTCTTATATCTTCCTGCGGAAGGCACAGGTTTTCAGGACCAAATGCAACATCCTCTTCAACCAACGTTGCAACAGTTTGGTTATCTGGGTTTTGAAAGACCAGTCCAATATTTTTTCTGATATCTTGAAGATTTTTCTGGTCAGAGGTTTCCAGCCCAAACACCGAAACCCTACCTTCGTCTGGCTGCAAAAGACCGTTTGAAAGCTTGGCAATTGTTGATTTTCCAGATGAGTTGTGCCCAACCAGAGCCACAAACTCCCCCTGAAAAATATTAAAGGTGCACCCGCTAATTGCTGGTGCACCTGTCTTTCCGTAAATAAAGGTTACTTGCGAAAACTCAAGCAGAGCTTCAGGCTTCATAATCAAGCTTGACAAGAACAAGCTCAGTGCTGTCGCCTCTGCGCTGTCCAAGCTTGAACTGCCTTGTGTATCCTCCACCAATTTTACCTTTGAACTTGTTTGGTGCTTCTTCAAGGGCTTTTTTGGCGACTTCTTTGGTTGTGAAGAATGAGTAGACTTCTCTTCTTCCTGGGAGTTTTGCTACGCTTTCTTTCGGGTCTTCCTTTTCACCTGGAAGTCCGACTTTGCTTGCCACGTTCATTATCCAGTCAATCTGGCGGCGAAGTTCTTTTGACCTTGCTTCTGTCGTTGTGACCTTGCCGTATTTGACAAGTGAGGTCGCAAGATTGCGAAGCATCATCTTCCTGTAACTGCTCCACACTCCGAGTTTGCGTTGCGATCTTGTATGTCTCATGTTTACTCCTTGATCTGGAGACCCATCTTCTCGAGTCTCTTTTCAATTTCTTCTATTGTTTTTGCGGTCATCTTGAGCTGACCCTTCATGCCTGATTTTCCAAGCTCGACAAGATCACCCAGAGTGGCAATATTTGCCTGTTCCATATGTTTGAGGTTAGTCTTCGGAATAACGACTTCTTCCTTGAATTCTTCAATGTCCATTGAAAGAAGTTTGTTTGTACGTTCTTCTTCGGATGCTGCGTCAACCTGGTCTGGTACGAGCTTGAGGTCGAGCTGGTCGAGTCTCTTTTCAATCTCGTTTACAACCTTGTCCTTTGAGCTTGAGAGCTGCATGAGGTCTTTTCTGGTTTTACCGAGCAGTTGGTCGAGGGTGTTTATTTTGACTGAGGTAAGGAACTGTCTTGTGGACTTTGACAGAGCAAGGTCATCAAGTGTGAAGTTGAGGTCGGAAACCTTAAGTGAAACCTGAGGAGGCTCCTCTCTCTGTTCTTTCTTGGTGACAACAAATTCCCTGTGATCTTCCTTGACTGGTTTGGCTTCGGCTTTTGGTGCTGGCGGTTGTTCGACAACTTCCGGCTCTTCATCCTCAACCGCTGCCTCTATGTCAACTTCTTCAACTTCCGCTTCCGCCTCTTCCTCTTCGGAAACCGTAATAAACGGGAAGGCATACTGGGAGATGACCTGATAATCAGAAGTCGATTCAACGGCTTTCACAAGCTCCTTGAGCATCTTTGTGGTGATGCCTTTGATGGCTGTGATGTCGTTTTGTTCTTTCATCAGCAGGTCGCGAAGCGTTTTGATGCCGGCATAGATGAGCAGATGGTGAGTCTTTGGCGAGATGTTCGGAACAACGATGTCCAGACTCATATCGAGCTTGTCATCAATTGATGACTCAAGTTCACCCTCAGAATCTCGAAGGATGTCAGGCTGGGCAATTGCCGAGAAGTACTCAGAAAGAATCTGCAAAGCCTGGTTGAGTGAGTCTTTTGGTTGAATGGCTCCGTTGCAGAGAATGTCGATGTTGAGGCGCTCGAAATCAAGGTACTGTTCAATAAGTGTCTGTTCAACAGTGAACTTCACATTCTTAACAGGGGTAAACATTGCGTCCATCCAGATCGTTCCGATTGGATAGTCGCCTCTCTTGTTTTTTTCTGTAGGAACATAGCCTCTGTTTTTTGCAACAAGGATATCCATGCGAAGCTGAGAGTTTGGGCTTGAGAGCTCAGCAATATGAAGTTCAGGGTTGACGATTGTTACGCCTGCGTCCGGAATGATATCAGCGGCAGTCACTACTCTTTCGCCTGAAACGTCAAGTGTAAGCGTTCTGACTTCATCGCTATCCATACCAACAACAAGTTTTTTCAGGTTCAGTATAATCTGAACAACGTCTTCGACGACACCTTCGATAACACTGAATTCATGAGGTACACCCTCAATCCTTACAGCAACCGGTGCTGCTCCCATGATTGATGAGAGCAGAACCCTACGAAGGCTGTTGCCGATCATAATGCCATAGCCTGGGTGCAAAGGTTCAATTGTATATCTGCCCAGGAAGGCATCTTCTTCAACTGTCTTGAGCTCGAGAGAAGGTAATGGGAACACTTTCCCTCCTTATCTGGAGTAGAACTCGACAATGAGCTGGACATTGGCGTTGATGTCAATGTCTGACATTGTCGGAACTCTTAGCACCTCAACTTTGAAGTTCTTGGAGTCGAGAGAGAGCCAAGATGGTGGTGTCAGTGGTGATTTGATGCTGTCTGCTATCATGCCTATGTTGCGAGCACTTTCCTTAACTTCAATTACGTCGCCTGGGCGAACCTGGTATGACGCAACATCGAGTCTCTTGCCGTTTACAACAATGTGACCGTGGTTAACGAACTGTCTTGCAAGGGTTCTTGATGTGGACATTGATGCACGGTAAACCACATTGTCGAGTCTGCGCTCAAGGAGTTCCATGAGTTTTTCGCCGGTTGGGATTTCCCTCTGGGCTTTTGCCTTGTCGAAGTACTTTTCAAATGCATTTTCAAACACACCATACATTCTCTTTACTTTCTGTTTTTCACGAAGGTGTGTGTTGTAGTCTGTCATTTTACCACGAAGACCCTGTTTTGGTCCATGCTGTCCCGGAAGGATAAGCTTGCGGTCAACCGGACACTTGGAGCTGTAGCAACGGGCTCCTTTGAGATAAAGTTTGCATCTTTCTCTTCTGCAGAGTCTGCAGACTGGTCCAATATATCTGCCCATGTGTTCCTGCCTTTATACCCTTCTCTGCTTTGGCGGCCTGCAGCCGTTGTGCGGTATGGGTGTAATATCTTTGATTCCAACAATATCGATTCCTGAGTTGCCGATGGACCTTATGGCTGTTTCTCTGCCTGAACCTGGTCCTTTTACAAAAAGTCTGGCTAATCTCATACCCATATCCTGGGCTTTTTTGCATGCTGTCTGCGCTGCAACCTGGGCGGCAAAGGCTGTGCCTTTTCTTGTGCCCTTGAATCCGCAGGATCCGCCTGACGACCAGCTGATCACATCGCCATTTTTGTCAGTGACAGAGACGATTGTGTTGTTATAGCTGGAATGAATATAAACACGGCCCTCTGAGACCATTGTTTTGATTTTTTTCTTTTTCTGCTTTCCTGATTGTGATGCTTTTGGTTGTGGAGTTGCCATCATTCACCTCTTATTTGGCTGGGGCGGCTTTGCCGACACCGACTGTTTTTGCTGGACCCTTACGAGTTCTTGCGTTTGTTCTTGTTCTCTGGCCTCTGACAGGCATTCCTCTTTTGTGTCTTGAACCACGATAAGAGCCTGTGTCAATAAGTTTTTTAATGTTCATGGTGACTACTTTTCTAAGGTCACCCTCTACAAGATAATCCTTGGCCAAGACTTCCTTGATCTTCTCAAGTTGTGCTTCGGTCAGATCCTTCATCTTTGTATTCTGGTCGAATCCGCACTTCTTGACTATCTCAAGGGCATTTTTTGGGCCGATGCCGTAAAGGTAGCGGAGCGAAATATCGATTCGCTTGTCGGCTGGCAGGTCAACTCCTGAAATTCGTGGCATTGAAAATATCCTCCTACTTTTGCCTTTGCTTGTGTTTTGGGTTTTCGCATATAACCATCACCCTGCCCTTGCGGCGGATGATCTTGCATTTTTCACAAATAGGCTTTACTGATGCCCTAATTTTCATACTTCCTCCTTAAAGCCTGTAGATTATGCGTCCTCTTGAGAGGTCGTAGGGTGACAGTTCGAGCCTCACTTTGTCGCCAGGCAGGATCCTGATGAAGTTCATTCTCATCCTACCGCTTATGTGAGCGAGGATCACTCTACCATTTGCAAGTTTTACCTTGAACATGGCAGATGGCAGTGTTTCGAGCACTACCGCTTCTGTTTCAACTACGTCCTTTGATTCAGGCACACAACCTCCAATTCCTATTTATTTAGTTATTATTATGGTTTCGGTTTCAAGCACTGCCACTGTATGTTCACAGTGACAAGAAAGCTTGCCGTCACGCATATTGGCTGTCCAGCCATCGTCTTCAACAACAACATCCCAGTCTCCCTGTGCAATCATCGGTTCGATTGCCAGAGTCATTCCGGGTTTAATCAGGTGACCGGTACCAGGCTTGCCAAAGTTCGGGATCTGAGGATCCTCATGCATTGCCCTTCCGACACCGTGTCCAACAAATTCTCTTATAACGGAGAATCCGGCAGACTCAACGATTTGCTGGATCGCAAATCCCACATCGCCAATTCTTTTTCCAGGTCTGGCTGTTTGAATGCCAACATCTAACGCCTTACAGCATACATCCATAAGTTTATGCTGGATAGGACTTGGATTGCCGCCAACCACAAATGAGATTGTGGAGTCGACAAACAATCCGTCACGCTCAATGACGAGGTCGAGGCTCACCATATCGGTGGGTTTTAAAACCCTCTCTGATGGTATGCCATGAATGACCGTCTGATTGAGCGAGATGCACAAATGACCTGGATAACCATGATAACCGAAGCTTGACGCCTTAACGCCAAGTCTTTGGCACTCCGACTGGCAGAGCCTGTCGATATCGATGGTCTTGACACCGGGTTTTGCATATTCTTTCAAGGTTCCTAGCATCCGGGAGCAAATTTCTCCCAGCACTTTCATTGCACTGATCTCTTGTTCTGATTTGATTACGATCATGCAATGCCCAAAGCGGATAAGATGCGCATTTTTACGACGTCACGGGAAGCATTGGCATCAATCTTTAATAGTTTACCCTTGGTACTATAGAAGTCAACAAGAGGAGCGGTTTCGTCAACATACGTAGTAAGCCGCTTGAGGATAGTGGCTTCTTCATCGTCAACTCTTTTAATCAATTCTCCACCACATTTGGGGCAGACGGTATTGTCCAATGTTGGAGAAAAACCGCAAATCTTGCATGTCTTCCGTAGCATATTTCGTTGTTTTGCGACTTCCAAAGGTAAATCCAGATAAATCACATGATCGACTTTTTTGCCGGTTTCATCAAGCCTATCGTTCAAAGCTTTCGCCTGCACGATAGTTCTTGGAAAACCGTCCAGAATGTAACCTTCCAGATTGTCAAGTTTTGCTAATACTGCCTGGATAACCAGCTCATCGGGTGCAAGACGGCCTGCGTCCATGAATTGCTTTATGGTCAAACCAGTCTTTGTTCCCTGCCTGATTTCCTCTTTCAGAATCTCTGAGGTTGTAAGTACCTGCGTGTGGAGTGATTCCACAAGGTCGCTGGCCACTGTACCTTTGCCCGATCCAGGAGGTCCAAGCAGTATCAATTTCATTTTCTAAGGAACCCCTCGTAGTTTCTCATTGTCATGAAGCTTTCGATCTGATTGACAGTTTCGATTGCAACACCGATAACGATGAGGATACCTGTACCACCAATAAACATGTTCTGCAATGTTGTGTTACCACGAAGAACGAGGTTTGGAACGATTGCAAGGCATGCAATGAAGATGGATGCAGGAAAGGTGATCTTTGAGAGAACATGCTTGAAGTAGTTCTCGGTTGCTTCACCTGGTCTTACGCCAGGAATGAACCCACCGGATTCCTTAAGGTCTTCGCTGATCTTTTTTGGATCATACTGGAATGCTGTCCAGAAATATGTGAAAGCAACGATCAGAAGGAAGAACACAAGGTTATAAACCCAAGAGGAGTAGTCGGTGAGCAGAGGAATAAGGGTTGTGTGCCACCAGCTGTTTGCCGAGAAGAACACACCAAGGACAACAGGGAACTGAATGAACGAGCTTGCAAAAATGATTGGGAGTACGCCTGATTGAATCATACGAAGAGGCATGTACGTAGCCTGTCCGCCAACCATTTTGCGGCCGACGATCCTCTTTGCGTATTGTATAGGTATCCGCCGCTCAGCCTCGTACGCCCAGGTGATGCCTGCTATTACTAGGATGACTATAGCTAATCCGAGCAATGCACCAAGCCATGAGATTGATCCACCCATTACGTTTTGACCAAGTTCAATGAAGCCTGGAACGATTCTCGAGATGATACCGGCAAAGATGATAAGCGATACGCCGTTACCAATTCCGTACTCCGTCATGACTTCGCCAAGCCAGACGATCAAGTAGGATCCAACTACAAGCAGGAAAAGCATGTAAATCTTGAGCCATACTGAATCGTTGATGAAAAGCGGGATCATGATCTTTGATCTTGCGATCATCTGTGGATAGATACCCCAGATGAAGCCAGCTCCCTGGAGGGCAGCAAGACCAACGGTGACCCACTTTGTTATCTGGGCGATTTTTCTCTGACCTTCAAGACCGCCTTCTTTCACAAGCTTTTCGAGGGCCGGAATGACTCCACCGAGCAGCTGAATGATGATCGATCCTGTGATGTACGGTCCAACTGACAAAGCCAGCAATGAAATGTTGAACGTTGCTCCGCCCGAGAACAGGTCGAGGAGACCCATGAAGCTGGCCTGTCCTGTCCAAAGATGAAGCACTGCCCTTTCGATGCCTGGAAGAGTGAGGTGTGTTCCAAGGCGGAACAAAAGGAACAATCCTAACGTGACAAGAATTTTCTTGCGCAGTTCAATGATGCTCCATGCGGTTTTTATGGTCTTCCACATGCCTAGGCTCCTTGTTTGGCTGTTCTTTTGTTACGCACAAGTTTTGGCTTCTTGTAGATCTCAATTGATCCACCGGCTGCCTTGATTGCGTCGATTGCCGACTTGGTTGCCATTGCCCTCTTGAAGTTGAGTGCGTGGCCGATTGTTCCTGAACCGAGAATCTTATAGAAACCGTCAGTTTTTCTTGCCAAATCGTATGTTCTGAGAACATCCATATCAACTTCGGTTCCAGCTGGGATGATGTTGAGTTCGCCAAGTTTTACTTCGGCAACAACCATCGGATCCGCAAGTTCATTTCTCCAGCCTCTGATCTTTGGGAGTCTCATGTAGGCTCTTGTCTGTCCACCTTCATAGCCTGAACCGTAGCCTTTGCCGCGACCTTCACGCCTCTTGGCGCCTTTGTCACCATAGCCACTGTTCTTGCCTGAACCTGAACCATTGCCTCTACCGATGATCCATTTTGCTTTTCTGGAACCTTCGTTTGGGGTAAGTTTGTCAAGACCCATATTTACGCCTGCCTTCCAAACAACTGGGCTACTGAGATGCCTCTGGAAGCAGCATATTTCTTCGGCTCACGAAGGTCGCCCAGAGCTTTAAGGGTTGCTTTTGCAAGGTTGACTGCACTTGTTGGTCCGTGTGCCTTTGAGATGACATCTTTTATGCCTGCCTTCTCAAGGACTGTACGGACTGCGCCGCCGGCGATTAAGCCAGTGCCTGGAACGGCTGGTGCAAGATATACTCTTGTTGAACCAATTGTTGAAACCAAATCGTGTGGAATTGTGGTTCCTGAGAGTGGGACTGAGACCATTTCTCTTTTTGCTCTGGTAACAGCCTTTTTGACGGCTACTGGAATTTCTTTTGCTTTACCAATTCCAATGCCGACTGCTGGCTGGGTTTTGTCGCCAACGACGACCAAAACCCTGAATCTCATTCTCTTACCACCTTTTACTGTCTTGCTGACACGGGAAATCTGGACAATCTGTTCGACGTATCTTTCATCGACTGGTTCCCTATCTCTTCCCGGTCTTCTTTCTCTATCTGCCATACTGTCCTCCTAGAACTTGAGACCGGCTTCTCTTGCCGCGTCGGCAAGGGCTTTAATCCTGCCATGATAAAGATAACCCGAGCGGTCAAACACTACCTCATTGATGCCCATTTCGATGGCTTTTTTTGCCGCTGTCTGTCCGACTTTCTTGCAGACTTCGATGTTCTTACCTTTAAGTCCCATTTCTTTCGAACCCGAGTGCACGCTCAAGAGTGTGTTGCCGGTTGTGTCGTCAATGACCTGAACGCTGATGTGCTTGAGACTGCGGAAAACTGTAAGCCTTGGCCTCTGCGGTGTGCCAGCGACTTTTCTTCTGATTGCAGCCTTCCTTCTCAGACGTTCGGCGTTTCTATTGTATTGTTCAAACATGGTTACTACGCTCCTTTGGTCATTGTCTTGCCAGGCTTGCGTCTGATAACTTCGCCTTCATAGCTGACACCCTTTGCCGAGTACGGGTTTGGGTCGCGAAGATATCTGAGCTTGTGGCAGAATGCGCCGAGGAGTTCCTTGTCGAACCCTTCAACTTCGACCTTGTTATCCTTTGGCGTAACAGCCTTAAGGTCTGCAGGAACCTGGACTTCAATGGGATGAGAGTAACCAAGGTTGAAGGTGATTTTGGAACCGGCTGCAGCAGCTTTGTAACCGACACCAGTGAGAAGCAGGGTCTTCTTGAAACCGACTGACACACCCGTAACCATATTATTGATATGAGCACGAACGGTTCCGTGAAGTTGTTGCGCGGATTTGAGGTTTGAAAGCCTCTCAACCGTTATTATTCCGGCTTCCATTGTCAATTTGATTTTGTCATGTGGAAACTCTCTGACCAGCTGACCTTTTGGTCCCTTTACTGAGACCCTGTATCCTGGTCCAACGAGTTTGTCGATTGTTACATCGACACCCTTTGTGATTGTAATTGGTTTTTTACCTACTCGTGACATGCCTTGCCTCCTACCAGACGTAGGCGATCACTTCGCCGCCCTGGTGAAGCTTGACGGCTTCGTGTCCGGTCATGATGCCTTTTGATGTGCTCATGATCACGACACCCATGCCGCGAAGCACTTTTGGAATGGAGTCACTGCCAACATAATGTCTTCTACCACATTTGCTGACACGCTTGAAATCGGTGATGACCCTTTCCCTTGTTGAACCATTATACTTAAGGAAAACCCTCATGTTTTTATGGTTCTCAATTTCCTGAACCTGATACTCAGCAATAAAACCAGTCTGGTGAAGAATTCTTGCGATCTCTTCCTTGACGTTGGAATGCGGTATCATTACAAAATTCTCTTTTGTCAGGTTTGCGTTCTTAATGCGGATAATCATGTCTGCAATTGGATCTGTTATCATGATTCCTCCTACCACGAAGCCTTGGTTAGTCCAGGGATCTTGCCTTCATTGGCAAGTTTGCGAAGGCAGAGCCTGCAAAGACCGAATTTACCATAGTATGCTCTCGGTCTACCGCAGATCTGGCAGCGGTTTTTATGCCTGGTTGAAAATTTTGGCTTCCTGTTCGATTTGTTTATCATTGCCAATCTTGCCATAGCCTACTCCTTATCTCTCCCTGAACGGGAAACCAATGAGCTCAAGCAGAGCTTTGCATTCCTCGTCAGTTTTAGCCGATGTGCAGATACTCACGTTGAATCCCCTGGTTTTGTCTACTTTATCGTAGTCAATTTCCGGGAATATGAGCTGTTCTTTGATGCCGAACGTGTAGTTGCCTCTGCCATCAAATGCGTGTGGTGAGAGACCCTTGAAGTCCCTGATACGTGGAAGTGCGACTTCACAAAGCTTCTGGGAGAAGGCGTACATTCTGTTTCCACGAAGAGTAACCATGCAGCCGATTGGGTTGCCGATCCTGATTTTAAAGTTTGCAATGGATTTTTTTGCTTTCCTTATGCTCGGTCTCTGACTTGTAATAAGGAACATTTCGTCGACTGTCGAATCCATTGCCTTTGGGTTGACGACATATTCGCCGACACCACGATTAAACGTGATCTTAATGAGTTTTGGAACCATCATGACGTTGTCATACTTGAAACGCTTCATGAGCGCCGGCACTACCTGTGAGCGGTATTTGTCGGTGTAGGCCTGGTTGCCCATGGTTTTTGTCTTCATGGACTCGGCTACTCCACCTTTTACTGCCGTTGCGGTTCCCTTCTTTGCCGGTTTTGCTGCCGGCTTCGCACCTTTTGCTTCTGCCATCTTTCTCTACCTCATGCCTTGTCAATCGCAGAATGACAATGAGTGCACTTCCTGACTTTTTTTCCATCTGGAAGGATCTCGTGCGCCACTCTGGTGACTTTTTTGCAGTTGGGGCACACAAGCATCACGTTTGAGCGATGAAGTGGGGCTTCCAACTTAATAAAGTCGCGCCTTGGGTTTTTTTGAGTCGGGCGAGTAACTTTGGTCATCATGTTTGCATTCTCGACAATGACTCTGTCGTCTTCGGAAATAACTTCCTTGACTCTGCCGGTCCTGCCTCTTGATTTGCCGGCAACAATTTTTACCATGTCGCCTTTTTTAATCGAGAGATATCTTTTTGGCTCTGTACGCATCACACCACCTCCGGCGCAAGCGAAACGATCTTCATGTAGCCCTTGTCACGCAGTTCCCTGCAGACAGGCCCGAAGATGCGTGTGCCTTTTGGGTTTCCGTCTTTATCAATAATGACGGCAGCATTGTCGTCGAACCTTACTCTTGAGCCATCCCTGCGAACGACTGGATGACTTGTTCTGACGATAACTGCTGTTTCAATTGTTCCTTTTCTGATGGCTGAATTTGGAATGGCATCCTTGACTGAAACCTTAATCTGGTCTCCGACATGGCCATATTCCTTGTTGCCACCACCCATAACACGAATGACTCTGACAATACGGGCACCCGAGTTGTCAGCCACTTTGAGTCTGGAGTATGGGAGTATCATTTCCTCACCTCAGATTCTGGAGCTTTTTCAACGATCTGTATGAGACGCCAGTGGCAGTTCTTTGAGATTGGTCTGCAGTCGACGAATTCGACGAGATCGCCCATTCTTGCTTCATTGTTTTCATCATGAACGAAATATTTTGTTGTTCTTCTGATTCTTTTTTTGTAGACCGGATGCTCAAACATTCTTTCAACGGCCACGACAATGGTCTTTTCCATTTTGTCTGAGACAACCCTGCCGGTTCTTCGAATAATAGTCTTATCGGTGTCGCTCATACCAGGGTTCCCTCTTCTTTCTGCTGGATAAAGGTTTTCAGTCTTACGATGTCAAGTTTCACTTCGCGAAGCTTCATAACCTTGTCAAGTTGACGGTTCTTGTGCTTGAACACGAGTCTAACTCTTTCCATTTCCAGCTTTTTGAGCTCTGTTTCCATTTCGGGGAGGCTCATGGCTTTAATTTTTTCTTTTTTCATAGTGCTGCCTCCTGCTCGGTCTGTCTTGATACAAACCTTGTGAAGATTGGGAGTTTGGAGCCGGCAATACGGATGGTTCTTCTGGCTGTTTCTTCATCGCAGCCGTTAAATTCGACCATGATGCGTCCTGGTTTTACGACGGCAACCCACTGTTCTGTGTCGGCTTTACCCTTACCCATTCTTGATTCAAGCGGTTTTTTTGAGATTGGCTTGTCCGGGAAAATGCGAATCCAAAGTCTTCCGGTCTTCGGAATTCTTGATGTAACCGCAAGACGGACTGCTTCAATCTGGCGTGCTGTGATCCATGAACATTCCATTGCCTGGATGCCATACTCACCAAACGCCAGCTCGGTTCCGCCCTTGGAAATTCCGCGCATTCTACCACGCTGTTGTTTTCTATATTTGGTTCTCTCTGGCTGTAACATGTTTCACCTAGCTTCTTCTCTGCGAATATGGGCCATTGGTTGGTTTATCTGATTTGTAGACCCAAACCTTGATGCCAATGACACCGAATTTTGTTGTGCAATGCGTGATATGGAAATCAATGTCTGCTTTGAGGGTGTGGAGAGGAACGCGTCCTTCTCTGAACCACTCTTCGCGGGCAATTTCTGCACCAGCAAGACGACCTGATGCCATAATCTTCACGCCTTTTGCACCTGACTTCACCGCTCTGGCAAGAGCCTGTTTCATGGCTCTCTTGTACGGGATTCTCTTAAGGACCTGGTCAGCAATCCACTCACCAAGGAGCTTTGCGTTGAGATCCGGGCTTCTCATCTCGACAATGTCAAGCTTGAGGTTTTTTGCAGAAATCAATCCCTGAAGTCTTGCTTTGAGCTTATCGGCTGATGCACCTTTTCTACCGATGACGATGCCTGGCTTTGCAGTCATGATGATGACTCTGACTTCAGCTGCGCGTCTTTCGATGATAACATCGGCAACGCCAGCTTCCATGCCAAGCTCTTCAACTACTTTCCTGATTGCTGTGTCTTCGCCGATGAATTTTTTAAAATCAGCGTCTTTTGCGCAGAACCAGTTGGATTTCCATGGCTGGATGACTCCGAGCCTGAACCCGTATGGATGTACCTTCTGTCCCATATCACTCCACCTCCGGGGTCACTTCGACGCAGATATGGCTGGTGCGCTTCTTGATTATGTCGCCTCTGCCCATGCCGCGTGGCTGGATGCGTCTCCATGGTGTTCCCATGTTGATATATGCTTTTGTAACCTTGAGGGTCTGGCGATCCTGGTGGTCATTGTGTACTGCGTTTGCAGCTGCTGACTTAACAACCTTGAGGATCAACTTTGCAGCTTTGTGTGGAAGTGCATGAAGAATGGCTTCCGCTTCGTCAACCTGCTTGCCCCTGATCATGCCTATGACAAGTCTTGCCTTACGTGGCGAGATCTGTACATGGCGGAGAACTGCTTTTTGTGTTTTAGTAACTTCCATCGTTCACCTCTATGTCAAAGCCGTGGAGCGCTCAGTTGGACGCCTGTGACCCTTGAAGTTTCTGGTGATTGCGTATTCACCGAGTCTGTGGCCAACCATCGGTTTTGTGATGTATACTGGAACATGATTTTTTCCATTATGCACGCCGATTGTAAATCCAACCATCTCATCGGTTACGAGTGCTCTTCTGCACCAGACCTTAAGTACTCTCTTGTCTCCGGTTTCGATCATCTTTTTGATGCGTTCCTGGAGTCTTTCATCGATAACTGCTGGTTTCTTTGATGATCTGCCCATGAATTACCTGCCCTTGGATCTTCTGACAATGAGCTTGCCTGAAGCCTTCTTTGGATTGCGTGTCTTGTATCCACGTGTTGGTTTGCCCCATGGAGTCAGAGGACCAGGATGGCCAACCGGGCATTTTCCTGAACCGCCACCGTGTGGGTGGTCGATTGGGTTCTGGACGGCACCACGAACGGTGGGTCTCCAGCCACGATGCCTGGTTATACCGGCCTTGCCGAGTTTTTCCTTTTCATGATCTGAATTGGAAACCTGACCAACGGTTGCCCTGCACTGGGACGGTACCAGTCTGACTTCGTTGGATGGGAGCTTGATGTGGCAGAAATCGTCTTCTTTTGCAAGAAGCTGTGCTGATGAGCCGGCTGACCTGACCATGACTCCGCCTCTTCCTGGTACCAGTTCGATATTATGAACCATGGTTCCAAGTGGCATTTTGATCAATGGCAGGGTGTTGCCTGGCTTGATGTCTGCAGTTTCTGAGGCGATGACTACGTCTCCAACCTTGATTCCCTCTGGAGCAAGGATGTAGCGCTTTTCGCCGTCACGATAGTTTACAAGGGCTATGAATGCTGATCTGTTTGGATCGTATTCAATCGTCTTGACTGTTCCCGGGAGATCCTTGTCTCTCTTGAAGTCGATGATTCTGTAGAGCCTCTTGTTGCCGCCGCCACGATGACGGATGGCGATTTTGCCGTTTGAGCGCCCTGCTGTCTTTGAGAGACCAAGAACAAGGGACTTCTCCGGCTGGTTTGTTGTAATCTGGCTGTAGATTATTGATTCTCGGTGTCTCGTGCCAGCTGTCAATGACTTAAATTTCTTAATTGGCATCCTCTACACCTACCTTTGCTGTTCCAGAATGTCTATCTTCTGGCCCTTCTTTATTGTCACGATGGCTCTCTTGACCGCTGATGTTGTCTTGTAACCAGTCTTTGTTCTTTTTGGTTTTCCTGGGAGTCTGAGCACGTTGACGTGTTCGACCTTGATACCCTTGAACATCTTTTCGACGTCTTGCTTGATCTGGGCTTTTGTTGATTTTGAAGCAACAGTGAATGTGTACTTGTGGAGCGCTTCCTGATCAGTGTTCTTTTCCGAGATCACTGGGTGAATGAGTGTGTTCTTTCTTTCTTCAATCATTCCAGACCTCCCTGATTCCATCCATTGCCTCAGATGTGACAACCAGAAGGTTGCAGTTTAGGATGTCATAGACATTGAGAGCTGTATAGGAGAGAGCATAGACTTGCTTTGTATTGTTGAGGGCAAGTCCGACTTCGCCGTTCTTTTCCGGGTGATAAACAAGAAGAGTCTTTGCGTTGATGTTTGTTCCGAGCTTTTCGAGTGCTGACTTTGTGATGTGTGGTCTCTTTCCCTTTTCAATTGCAGGAATTTCAACGAGCATGCCTTCGATGACTCTAACTCTGTTGTCTTTTGCTACGCTTGACAGCGCTGAGAAGAGAGCAAGTCTTCTTTCTTTCCTGTTGATCTTGAAATCGTACGATCTTGGTTTTGGACCAAATACTACGCCGCCGCCTGGCCAGAGTGGTGAAGTGGTTGAACCATGACGTGCACGTCCTGTTCCTTTTTGTCTCCACGGTTTCTTGCCGCCGCCGCGAACTTCATCGCGAACTTTTGTTGAGGCTGTGCCTCTTCTTGAACCTGCAAGTCTCTGGAGAACTGAGAGGAACTCTGACTGTCCATGACGTTCGACTGACCAGATTCCATCTGGGGCTTCGACTGTCTTGACCTGTTCGCCTTTATTGTTGTATACCGGGATATTCATTTCTTCCTGACCTACTTCCCGTTGACAACGACATACGCACCCTTTGGTCCAGGGATTGTTCCCTTGACGAGGATGAGGTTTTTGTCTTCGATAATTTTTACAACCTGGAGACCCTTTTGGGTTACTCTGTCTCCACCCATGCGTCCTGGCATTCTCATACCTTTAATGACGTGTCCAGGTGTCAAACGGCAACCGATTGAACCTGATCTTCTGTGTGACATGGCACCGTGTGTATCCCAGTCACCGTGGAAGTGGTGTCTCTTCATAACACCAGCAAATCCAAGTCCTCTGGATGTGCCGACAACGTCAACCTTTTCGCCTGCTGCAAACTGAGTCACTTCGAGGCTTGATCCGACATCGCCTGACATGTCGCGGAACTCCATCATATAACGATGGGTTGCAACATTGTTCTTTGCGTAGATACCAGAAAGCGGTCTTGTGAGCCTGTCAGCAGATACCGGTTCGTATCCAACTTTAATGGAGGCATAACCGTGCTTTGCCTTGTCTTTTTGTTCGATGATAACATTCTGTACACGTTCAATGACGGTCACCATCATATATTGGTCTGCATCCCAAAGCTGCGTGCATCCAATCTTTTTGCCAATCAAACCCTTGGCCATGGTAATCTCCTTATCTCCTAGAGCTTAATCTCGATATCAACGCCTGCTGGCAGATCGATATTCATCAGGGCTTTTGTGATTTCTGCTGAAGGCTCGAAAATGTCGAGCAATCTCTTGTGGACTCTCATCTCAAACTGTTCGCGCGAGTCTTTGTCAGTATTTGGGGCGCGAAGCACCGTGAAAACCTGGCGTGAGGTTGGAAGTGGTACTGGGCCGGCAATGCTGGCTCCAGCTCTTCTTGCTGTTTCCACGATTTTTGCCGCTGACTGGTCAAGGATGACGTGGTCATAGGCTCTTAGCTTGATGCGCATCTTCTGCTGATTCATTCTTTACTCCAAAATCTCTGTTACGACGCCTGCGCCGATGGTTCTTCCACCTTCACGGATAGCGAAGCGGTCGCCTTTTTCCATGGCTACTGGGACGATGAGGTCGGCTTCCATGGTAACGTTGTCGCC
>JAGNLA010000004.1 GCA_017999835.1 Caldisericia bacterium | reverse complement strand
AAAGTCGAACCCTCGTTCGATGGTGGCCAGACATGGGTTGACACAAACCTCGACAACAAGACCAACACATGGTCATTCTCAGTCAACACCCCGGTCAGCTCAGAAGGAACGTTCCTTCTTATGACAAGGGCAACTGACAAGAACGCAAGATCAGAATCCTCAGTTAACCCCAACATTGACCTTCGCTACAGAAAGAAATCAACAGTCGTAACATTCGTAAATCCTGGTTCGGACAACGAATAATAGAAAGCATGGAACAAAAAAGGCGCCCCTTGTTGAGGCGCCTTTTTTGATTTATTAATCATATATTCACTTTCATGCCAAAGAATTCAGTTTCAATCAGTACAGTTTGTCGGGGTCGTTCTCCTCTTCGCCATTGTCAATTATTGTCAGCTCGTCTTCATCGCTCCCGTCGTCGTCATCCCATTCGTCTTCAATGATTGGTTCAGCATTGAGGTATTCCTCAAGCAGTTCCATGGCTTTGTCCAGAGAATTCGAGCCGACTATGACGTCGGTTGCGCTCATTGGCTTGAAGGTGGTGAGACTAGAAAACTCGGATTGGTTTTCCAGAATTGATGCCGGAACGCCGTTGTCCTTGAGATACTCAACAATCGACTGTGCTTCGGCAAGGTTTCTTGCCTGGTAGAGAACCTCTGGTTCACCAACGTTAACCTCTTCAAGCTCGTAGTCGGATAAATCCTCGCCGCACTCAGGACATACTGACGTATTTGGTTCCAGAAAAGTTTTACATTTTGGGCATATATTCATTTTGGACTCCTTTTTCAAAATAATAGAAATCAGTCTAAATGCTGTCAACACCCTCGTGATGTCTGACCGCCAGATGGTAACCAATGAGGAAATATCCTGTTACCACAAACAAAGGAAGGAGCCAGGCCAACCAGGCCGAGGAAACGCTTGTATATCTTGCTGCCATGATTAAAAAAGCTGCGATTGCCAAAACCTCTCCTCTGCCAGAGAAATATACTGCTGATGCACAAAAAGCAATAACTGCTGCTGTAATGGCTATCAGCACCGTATAGAAACTATCCAGGGGGAATAACGCAAGACAGGCAACGCCAAATACAAGCGGTATCAATCCTACAAGTCTTGCCATTTTGTTTTCAAAGGGAAATCTGAGTGAGTGCCATATCAGCAAGAGACTTGCAGAAACCACAAGCGAAAGCGACAGGTAGTATAAGGTGTTTGGAAACCCCAATTGCCTGATGCCAATGTCAACGCCAATGGAAAACAGTAGCAGAACCGAAGTGCAAAGAATTGCCCAGTTACGTTTCCATATGGCCAATCCTGTAATGGCAAGTGGGAGTATCAGATCAAGCAGATCAAAGTACCATTCGTCACCTTTCGGCAGGTTTATCTTTGCAATCAATCCTGATTTATCCAACAGCATGTAGCCGATAAACAGAACAGCCAGAATCGATATTACAATCACCTTGCGCTTGTTGTCACCTGAAAACACTTGTCACCATCCTTCAAATCGATTTTAATAAATATTGAAAGAGAGGCAAACATGAGCAGAATATCCGACAAAACCAAAGCGCCATCAGGCAGACAGAAGATCGAATGGGTAAAACTAAGGATGCCTGTTTTAACGGGATTGTCAAAAGAGCTTGCCGGAAAGTTCAAAGGCGTCAATATTGCCATGTCTATCCACCTTGAGGCAAAAACAGCTTATCTGGCCGAGGTTTTGGTCGGACTTGGAGCAAATGTCGCCATCACAGGTTCAAACCCCCTGTCCACACAAGATGACGTTGCTGCCGCGCTTGCCGAAACTGGTGCTGGCGTGTTTGCCTGGCACGGAATAACAGAAGCAGACCAGATGTCTTGCATTAAAGATGTCCTCTCGATAAACCCAGACCTTATCCTTGATGATGGCGGTGACCTCACCGTCACTCTTGCAAAAGAAAATCTCCCAAACAAAGTGAAAGCTATAACAGAAGAAACCACATCTGGACTCAAAAGGATGAGAGCTTTGGCTGCTGAAGGAAAGCTTCCAGCACCAGTCATTGCCGTCAACGATGCCCAGTCGAAGTCACTCTTTGACAACCGTTATGGCACCGGTCAATCCAGCTGGGATGGAATTTTGAGGACGACAAACCTCACAGTTTGCGGGAAGAACGTCGTTGTGGCAGGTTTTGGCTGGTGTGGACGCGGTCTTGCCCTTCGGGCAAGGGGCCTTGGCGCAAACGTCATAGTCACTGAGATCGACCCGATAAAAGCCATGGAAGCCCATTTTGATGGCTTCAGAGTGATGCCAATGGCAGACGCAGCTCCAATCGGCGACATTTTCGTCACAGCAACCGGCAACACAAACATCATCGACAAGAGACACTTCGAGCTGCTCAAGGAAGGGTGCATCCTTTCAAACGCCGGACACTTTGATGTTGAAGTACAGATGAAAGAACTTGCCCAGTACGCAAAAAGCTCAAGGCAGGTTAGAAACAACATAACCGAATACACGCTTCCTTCAGGAAAGCATGTCAATGTGCTTGGTGAAGGCAGGCTAGTCAACCTGGCATGTGCTGACGGTCACCCGGCTGAAATAATGGATTTATCATTCTCGCTCCAGCTTTTGTGCCTTCTTTGGGGTCTGGAAAATGGAAGCAACATGGGAAAAACGGTAAACAAAGTCCCCGAACAGGTGGACAGGCGGGTAGCCATGCTCAAGCTTGAATCAGTTGGAGTCAATATTGACCAACTGACCGAATATCAGAAAACATATTTGGCTTCCTGGGAGTGATTTTAAAAAGCCACTTTTTAATTCGGTGCTTGATTTTTATAATATTAAAAAGATATAACCATTAAACCATGCGTTAACGAAAGGTGAAGCTGAACTTCACCTTTTTTGGATTTTAATCTATAAAATGGTTTTCAACCAGAGGGGATACCTGGTTATATTCCAGAAAACGTTGGAAAATCAATAAAAACTGTTGGAGCAAGTATAATCCACATAAGCAGATAAAAAAATCTGCAAGGAGGGCACAATGAAGAAATTAATACTAATGTTGGCAATCGTTGCATTGATTGCTCCACCTGTTGGACTGAGGGCGGCAACAGAGTACAGAACGTTTATTATAACCGCTGATTCACAAATGATAAGCGTTGATGGAGACAGCTTTGTCGCAACATCGATTCCTTATGTTACCACAAGAAAGGAATACGAGCTGGTTGCGCCGGAAAACAAGCTTATGATGTCGATACTAGATTTGAGCAAACTGGTTGGTGGGAAAACGGATTTTGCATCAAACAGACGCAACCTTGTTTATAAATTTTGTGATAACACTGTTGTGTTTGAGTATGGCAAGAGCCAGGTTGTGGTAAACGATAAGACTGTTTCCGTGCCAATCGGCGTTGTAATAGATACTGGCAGGACTGTAATCTCACCAAAGGTTTTTTGCGACCTGTTCGGATATCCGTCCCAGTATAACGAAGAAACAAAGTCATTAACTTTCAAGCTCCCAATCTGTCCGTGGGAGGCTGACGACAAGTCAGTTTCGAATGTCTATGCAAAGGTCATCAACCCTCAGTTTCAATCAGGGAGAATGCTAATCGAAGATTTCACCGGTGGTGTTCTTGAAGTTGACACCAAAGGTGTCAATGAAACTTTCAAGACCGGCGACATGGTGCACGCCTACATGCAATACGACTCAACAGATAAGGTGTTTGCACCTTATGTGCTGGAAAAGATTGATGTTGGTTTTGGTGGTAGCATTGTGAAGGTTTACAACGACAAAAAACTGGTTGAAATCGACAATGTTTCAACCAATGTCAATTATGTAAACAAAACCATCGAAGGAGAATCGTACATTGCTGTTGAAACTTTGGCAAAGATTGTCAATTCATCAGTAATGCCTGGTGACTTAAACAAGGGTCAGCTGATCTTTAGCATGTACCCATCAAAGAAAATTCAGTTATACATTGATGGCAAGACCGTCGAAGTAGTAGATGTGCCAACCAAACAGACACAAACCTATGAGCTGGACAATCCATGCAAGCTGGTCAATGGTGTTGCGTACGTGCCTGTGGCTGTGTTGACGAAGTGTCTTGGAGGAACAGTAAGGAATCAGGATGAATCCTCGGCAACGATCGTACTGGGTTGGTCAAAATCTTATCGTTACAGCTACGGCAATCCGGATACTGTGACTGTAGACAGCCTCGATTGCTCAAAGAAGACTGCAACAATTGTTTTGAGTGACAATTCAAAGATCCCTGTGGTTATCCTTCCGCTAGGCGATAAATACAAATGTGATGAGCTGAAAACAGACAAGCTCTATCAGGCATTTGTAGACAAGGTAGTAAAAAACGATGGTTCAGTCGTCGCATTCATGATTGCCTGGGGTGACACTTACGACAAAAGCTTAAATGATACAAGCAAGCGGGTAGTCGTTGGTACAGTAACAGAGATTATCGATCAAAAGACTATGGAGCTTAAGCTTGAGGATAGCGATGAAGTTTTGACGGTTATGGGGTATGTTCAACAAATAAAAGTTGGCTGGAAGCTGAGAATTCTCACGGTTGGCGGTTTATCCAAAGGGAAAACGTATTTCATTGACTATGCAGTGCTTGACCCAACTACATCGCTTACCATGAAAACCTATTCTCTCGTCCTTTCAAACAACGAAGGTGCGTGGACTGGTAAGGATGATTCGGGCAAGACTTACAATCTGCAATTCAAACAGATGCCCTGGGACGTGAATCGTTATCTCCAGGTAGGCGCCAAATATATAATAAATGGGCTTGAAAATGTTGCAGGCACGATAAGCGTCAGCGACTTCCTGAAGAGCAACCTGTCGATTCTCACCAGGAACAAACTTGATTTGTATCCACCAGATGGCACGCAGTCGTCAAAAATTCAATATGCATTCAAGTACAACGGCAAGACGTATGTCAATTGTTACCTAGTTTTGCGAAGCATTGTCAACGGATATGAAAAGATAAGCTACACAGACAACGAATTAAATCCAGCATCGCTTGACATCGGCTCAAAGACTGCCTTCTTCAAAGGCAAGGATGTAGAGCTTTCAAATTATCCAATAACGCTTGGATACGGGACCTACACATACATTGAAGCCTCGGATGCTGCAAAGATCTCTGATGCAATCATAGAGGAAACCGATGACGGGAAATCGGTCATAGTCAGCAAGCAAGAGACAAGATGGATAACAACAAACGATTTCGATACAATTGCCACAATCGACTCCATCGACAACGACATGCAGACAATGTCAGCCACCGGAGAGTTTGGTGGGAAAGTGAATCTGCTGTTTATGGACAAGGATTCAATGGCTGGACTCGAGGTTGGCAAAAGCTATGCCTTCGCCTGCAAGAACCATGACTGGAAAGACTTCATCGTCTTCAAATCCCTGGGCGAGGAGAAGATGCCGGATTCCAGAGAGCGTTCGATTGTGATCGGTACAATCGATTCTATCGATTGTCAAAAGCAGACATTCATGGTAAAGGATGACAAGGGCAAGCTTTATGAATGCCTGCTCAAAAAAGACGACAATGACTGCTCGCTGCTAAAAACTGGTTACAACGTCGTTGCTGATGTCCTTAAAAACGAAGATGGAACCCATGAACTCATCAAAAAATGGCATTTTGCTGAACCGGTAAAGGTCAAGACATCAAGCACAATTCTTTCCCCTGGCGAACCCATCAAGGACGCGGCAACCGAAAAACCGGTCAATGAAAAGGCAAAAGTAACCATGATTGATGGCAAGTATTATGTTGATTTCAATGGAATAAGCAGCATCTTCAAAGGTTCATTGCTATACAAGCAGACCAATTTGAACATCAAAGTGAGAATCTGGGGCAACACTGCCACGTTCTGGCTTGATAGAGATATGTGCGCAATCAACGGCAAGTTGACAAAAATGGACAGACCAATCACAAAAGGTGATTCAGGATCCATGCTTCTTCCGGTAGACATTCTCGTTGGAATGGCTGGTGGCAGCATAAAAGATGGCAAGGATGCCAACTCAAAGATCGTCGATGTTCAAACATGCCCGGTTCCGGTGTATTCTGAATATAATCCAGGCGGTACGCTGACAATGCCGGTTGTAAAAGCTGAGGGGCTGGATATCCATGTGTCGGCTTTGGTCACAGGCAAAACCCCGATGAAATTGAGAGTCAGCGATCTTAGAATGGTACAGGAGATCAATGTTGGGTCGTGCGTATCCCTTAAGAATATCTACTTCAGTTTCAACGGACAAGACATCGACGAGATTTTTGCAACAGTTGAAAAAGTAGGCGAATGCAAGTAAAATTTTGATTATGTTGATAAAACGGCGGTTTTTTGACCGCCGTTTTTTTATGTGACAAAACCTGGAATGTTTGCGTAGAATAGACAAAGGACGAAGGAGACGATGATGAAGAAAACTATTATTTTGGCAGGAGTCATGGTACTTGTTCTATCAACTGTGCAGATGTCTTCAGGGTATGATGCTGCCACTTTGGACAGTCCTTTTGGCATGCACCCGGCATCCATGTCCTACAGCCAGCAGGACGCGCGGTCATTCCAGGCAGCACAACTTATGAACGTTGGCTGGCACAGGCCTCATGTCTATGCGTTCCAGTTTCTCATCCAAAAAGACATCAAAAAACCTGAATACGATTTCAAGATGCACGACAACCTGTATGGTAAGGTGCCGGCAGGTTTGAGAATAATTGCAAACATCACAGCTGACATCGCTGATGAAAGAAGCAACGGATATTTCAAGAAGAACACCTATCTGCCGGTTGACGAAGATGCGTATTCCGCGTTTGTGAAGGCGGTTGTGGAAAGATACGACGGCGACGGGGTCGACGACATGCCTGGGTTGACAAACCCAATCAAACACTGGCAGGTTGACAACGAACCACCAAGAAAACGAACAGGGTACACAAAATTACTCGAACTGACATACAACGCTGTAAAACAGGCAGATCCGGAATGCAAGGTGCTAATTGGTGGAGCAACAGGTTTCCCAAATGATCTGGTCAAAAACTTCAACCGTGATTTTGTCCCCATGCTCAAGGAATTGAATGGTAAATACTTTGACATATTCGATTTCCACTGGTATGGGTCACTCAAGGAATATGCCGGTTGCAAGAGCGCTTGCCAGGTTATCAGAAAAGCTCTCGACGAGAACGGTTTTTCAAATGCCCCCATCTGGATAACAGAGATGGGTGCATACAGTGGAAAGCCTCAGAGAGGACCTGGTAAATTTGATTTTCAGAGTGAGAGCGACCAGGCAAATGACATATTCAGAAAGCTGATCCATCCGCTAAGTTATGGTGTGGCAAAGATTTTTCCAGCCTTTGGCATGATTGAGGGGTTTGTAGACCCAAAAGACAACGATTACTTTGACAACACGGGTTTGATCTTTGATGGTATCGGGCAATACGACAAAGGACGGGGCGTAAAGAAGCTTTCATTCTGGACGTATAAACTGGTGGCCGAAAACCTTGGTGGCGCCGACCTTTCAAAAGTCGAAACCTTGACTGATAAAGATGGAGTGATGGTAATTAAATTCATGGTTTCTGGCAAACCTGTCTATGTCTGCTGGTATGACTGGTGGACAGGTAAGGATAAAACAAAGAAAGTGACCATCAAACTCAGCAATGGCAAATGGAATATCTACGAGGCGATTCCAAACAAGGACTCTGGCAAAAACGTCAAAGACACAGATTATCCAAAGTTTTTCACATCAACAACCAAAACTGTCTCAAACGGCAAGCTCGAGCTGACGCTTGGCACGAAACCTTTGATTGTAAGGCAATAAAAAACCCCGCTTGCTGCAGGCGGGGTTTGCATCAAATAAAAAAGAAATCTTATTTGTAATTAATCGTGAACTTGAGGGTCGAATTCTTGCCACAACTTGTTCCGACAACAAGGCTGAAGTCGCATTTTGAGCTTGTAGTTTTTGCTGGCATGGTGACTGTGACAGTGATTTTTGTGGCTTTTCCTGCGGCAAGCGTAAAAGACGAGCTTGATACTGCCATATTCTTGCCTGGAGTCAGTTTGAATGTTATGGCACTTGTGCACTTGTTTGTAATTGTCAGATAATAGGCGCCTTTTGTTTTCTGGGCAAGCTTGGCACCGTTGGGATTGGAAGCCCATACTGTGGTATAGGTGCAGCAGGGGGCAGTTTTATATTTTATTGAGAATTTGACGTCAACCTTGGATTTTGCACCTACGAGGGATATCAAGAAGTCCGCCTGAGCCCTGTTGTTCTGGGCAGGCATGACAACTTTTACGGTCACAGAAACTGTTTTGCCGGCAGCAATGGTTGTTTTTGTGGACGAGAGTGTTAGACCGGCACTCTTGGTTGAAAGCGTTATTGTGTCTGAGACTGTGCTTTTGTTTGTGATCTTGAGGGTGAATGATGCCGTGGAACCAGCGTTGAGGGTTGTCTTGGATGGTTCTGCAGCCCAGACTGTCGCGATTGTTTTCGTCTGTTCGGGTTTTGTTGCCGAAGCGTATCTGAGTTTGAATTTTACTGCTTTTCCTGTTACGCTTGTGCATGCAAATGAGATTGCGAACTCTACTTCAAGTTTCTTGGCATCTGTTTGTGCTGGCATGACCACAGTGACAGAAACTGTTGAGCTGGCGCTGTTTCCAAGCGTTAGCGTTGTTGGGGAGATTGTTAAACCCGTGTTTTTTGTTGAGAGTGTTATGCTTTGGTTTGAACCTGACTTGTTTGTGACTTTGAGTTTGAATGTGGCTGATTTGCCGGCAGCAAGTACGGTTTTGCCAGGATCAGATTCCCACTGGGTTGCAATTTGCTGATCAGCCTTTTGGGCAGCCGTCTGAGTTTTATACTTTATGCGAAACATTACTTTTTTGTTTTTTACGTTTGTGCAGGCGAAATTGATTGAAAAGTTGGCTTCTGTCCTGTCGTTTTGTGCAGGCATGACAACTGTCAGGGTGACTTCCGATTTTGCACTGGCTGCAAGAGTAAAGGTTTTTGGAGAGATTGTCAGTCCTGTGTCCTGGGTTGAAAGCGTGATCGATTCGCTTGCGCTTGTCTTGTTTTCAACCGTAAGCTTGAACGTGGCTGTTTCGCCTGCGTCAAGCAAAGTTTTTTCCGGATCAGACGACCATGTTGTCGCTATCTGGGAATTGTCCTGCCCGCCTCTATCACCTTTATCGCCGCCAGGGCGGTCTCCTGGTGGCTCGCTCTGGCCTGGAGGGCCACCTTCGGTGATCATGCCTGTTATTGCCGAGGCTTGTAGAGTTGGCAGGACTGTGAACACCATCATCAATGACAGTGCTAAAAAGAGAAATTTTTTCATAACCATCTCCTTCTACAAATATTAATACTACAGTAGATAGTCAAATCATTAAATACAAGTAAGAAAACCGAAAGTGGATTGCCAGATTTCTTCACTGCAAATAAAAAACCCTGCCATTTGGCAGGGTTTTTTAAAAACGGTATTCAAATATTTATTTGTATTCAAGCACAAAAACTAGCTTTTTGTTTGTTCCGCATGAAGGTGTTATGGAAACATCGTACTCGATCTTGTTTGTAAGCATTCTGGTTGGAACCTTGATTGTAACGGTTATCTTGACCGTCTTGCCCGCGCCAACAGAAAAAACGGATTTGGAGAAACTCAGATTCTTGTCTGTGGAGCTGAGTTTGAAATTGATTGAATCTGAACATTTGTTTGTGATGTTGAGATAGTATATCGACGCTTCCTTTTTGGAAACAACCTTTTTGTCAGGGTTGGTGACCCACGAAGCGGTATAGGTGCAGCATGGCTTGTCCTTGTAGATTATCCTGAACTGAACATATTTGCCAGACGCTCCTGTTGTGCACAGGAAGTTTATCTTGAACCAGACGTCGACTCTGCCGTTTTGAGCAGGCACAACAACCTTGACTTTGATTTTTGTCGCAACGCCTGATTTAAGTGTGAATGATGATGGAGTGAGGGTTACGTTCTTGTCGGCACAGGTTAGTTTTATATCCTGGTCCCTCTGGCAGTTGTTGGTGATGTTAAGATAATATGTCCCTGTGCTGCCTGGTGCCATAGGGGTTGCGCTTGGGTCAACGTCCCACTTTGTTATGAGATTTTGACAGAGGCCTCCGCCATTGCCGTTACCCTTGCCGTTTCCGGTGGTTGTGGCAAAAATTGGTGCTACTGTCAAGCACATTGTCAGTGCTATCAATGCAAGTGTCATTTTTTTCATATCTTTTTCTCCTTACAGTTTATTATTACGATAATTCGTGGCAATTTGTCAGGGGTGTCAGGAATCAGTGCAGCCGTGACAGGTCAATCTTTATCAATACCCTGTTGTTTGATGGTTTGTCAGTTTTTTCAAGAAAGCATTGCTTGCCAAAAACCGCAAAAACTGTTGCTTCTTTGAATTTGGAGAGCATTTTCAACACATCTTCGAGTTTTTCTCCAGAGAGGGACGAAATTCTTTCAGGAGTGAAAGATTCTGTTTCAATAAAGTTTTCATAATCCATAGAATACCAAACTGCATCGTTAGGGATCTCTGAGTTATTCTCTTGCAAAGCATATCTTTTCTCCCAAGTTCTTGTTTTGCATGCTGCAAGGTCACAATCCACAAAGTATTCAGGAGCTTCGCCATTTAAATGGAATGCAAAATATATTCTGTTTTTTGAGGTATAAATTGAACCAAGCGGTTTGTCTTCTTTGAATGAGAAAACCTCATTCATTTTGGAATCAAAGCAGGTATATGAAATATCATGCTTATCCCATCTGTTGTTTGAATCCCAATTATCAATAGCCAGGAAATATCCTGGCATAATGGGGATTATGGAAAGTCTTGAATCCAAGCTGACAGACTTGAATGGCCTTGATTCGTACTTGTCAAATTCGAATGGTTTGTCAGGCAATGTTGAGAATGTGACCTTTTCTGTGTCAAGCAAGCTTGCCGTCAAGTCTTTGTCATTGATAAATACAATGTTTGAACCGTCCATGTAGCAGACTCGAGTTTGTCCTTTCAACACATCCTTGAGCTCCCCTGTCTTCTTGTCAACGATTGCATAACCTGAGAGCTGGCTGGACTCCATTTTGAAAAGCACGGTAGAGTTTTTTTCAAAAAAATCCATGGTTGTTTCTGGATAAGAGCTATCCACGATTTTCCAGTCATCAGGTGACTTATACATGAATGCATCGTTTTTAAACACGCCTATTTTACCGTTGAAAATACCGGTCTTTATTGAATCGTCTTTTACCAGTTGCGTCGGATTGACGTCTTTTTTTATCGCATATCCCAATACAGGTGAGCCGTCCTTTGTCGATACGCTGCATACATATACACCTGCATATCCACCAACTGTGGCAAATATCAGATTGTTCTTGTAAACCGACGGTTTTCCCGAAAGCTCCCCCAGAGTTCGGGTTTCCCAGATGGGTTGTCCATTTACAGCGTTTATGGCATTGAGCATCCTATTTCTAGAACCAAAGTATAGCTGATTATTGTGCATGAGGGCAGGATGAAGCTCTTTGGCTTTGTCAAAATGCCACAAAGCTTTTCCTGTATTCAATTCCAAAAGGTATCCTCCATCGCCCCAAGTTGTTACAAAAACCTTGTCGTCAAAAACACAGGGATGACCAGCTGGTTTTGAGTCGAATTCCCTTTCCCAGACCGTTTTTCCTGATTGTACATCAACAAGCAGGACTTTTGCCCCTGCAGTGGCGACAATTTTGTTTCCATGAACTGATACCTTTGAGAATCTTTCATCGGACACATTGTTCCACAAGACGTCTCTGGTTTTTATATCAAGCAGAAACAACCGCTTTCCAACGCCAACCAACAGGTTGCCGGATGCGTTTTCTGTGATGGACAAATCGGGATCTTCTATTTTGTACTCCCATAAAACATTGCCGTTGGATATATGCCTTGATGTAATTCCGTAATATTGAGCGCCAACTATCACTTGATCACCGATTATGCAGGGTCTGGCGCAAATTGGACCACTTGTAGGAACAATGCTTTTAAGCTCAAATGTTTCAGAATCAAAACATCTTAGGCTGTCAGTATTGCTTGTTACGTAAACGCTGTCTCCATGCATGAAAGGGCTAAAAGTTGAACCTTTGCTGTGGTTGCTTTCAAAAAGCTGTTTCCCTGTATCAGCGTCCAAGCATTCGACATCACTTGAAAAAACGAGGTTCTCAAAAATCGCCAGTTGTCCAGCCGGTGAAAGTGGCGTCTCGTGCGCCCATGCCAAAACGTTTTTTTCGGCAATTTTTTCGGAAACATTTTCACCAGATTGTTTTGCGCAACTGGAAAATGCAAAAGAGAAGAATATAACAACTATCAACCCCAATGATATTTTGTTTCTCATGAAAATGATTATACAGAAATGAGCAACTTTTCAAAATGAGAAAAGAGCCACAAGTGTCAATTTCTTCATGTTTCACTCTCCTTATGTATTATTATACGACACAATGCAGACTTTTGTCAGCCTTAACGACAAAATGTCTCAAAATATCCATTTATTACTTATTCTTGTCGACAAGCTTTTCCAAATTAACGGCTTTGATGACAACAGAACTGCGATTTTTTTTGTTCCTCTGGGCTACAAAGAGCAGGTTATCAACGATTGAGCATGTTGTTGCGTTTTCAATCCTGTAGACATCCTTGCCGGTGTCGGTGTCAACAAGACTTATCCCTTTTTCGCATTTAACCAGCAAGTATTTGTCTCCCACCTGCATTATGTTTGTTTGCACTCCCTTGCAGCTCCAGAGGCTTTTCCAGGTTTTTGTATCGAATACGTTGAAGTAGTCAACAACAACATCTCCTCTATCAGGGCTTGGATAGTCAATAACCCTGTAGCAGATTGTTGAATTATTCAGCTTTTGTATATAGTTTGTTGCTGAGGGGGCGAAGCATTGCTCATATTCATTCTGCGATTTCTTAAATTCCAAAGGCTTTAGTCCAGTCTTTTTTTCAAACTCGACATCGGATATTCTTTCACCTTGAAATGCGAGACCTTTTACAATTGAATTTGGATCTTGATTATCATTTGTGGTGAAGACAAGATCAACATCAACTGCATCTTGTGGGAAGTCTTGAGCAGTGTAATTAGACACTTTCCCGGTGATAAGGTCAACTTCCTTGGATATGGGTTCAAATGTTTCACTGCGATCCGAAAAATGGTATCTGACAAACAACTTGTTTTTGTCATTTGATATGCAGTATGACAAGAAATTCAATTCCCACATTCGATCATTATCGCTGGTTCCATAGAGCCCGTACAAAACGCTTCCATCGCTGTTGGCAACAAACAACCCCAGTTCATACAAACCTTTACCGCCAACACGGTATTGATGGATCAAGTACTGATGATCGTTTATTTTATAGAAGCTGAATTCGCCAGGTCCGTAAACAAGCGGAATTGCAAAATCGGTGAATTCATCGAGTTCCTTTTTTGGGAGAGCAAGTCTGCTAAATGTTGATTTTCCGCTTGCCACATCAACCGTCTGCATGTTTGAGTAGTTGTCGCAGAGCGTGACGGTCTTTTTGTCGTAACCTGTGATGATGAAGTCTCCTTGAGGCTTCTCCCATACCATCCTGCCAGTTTTCTTGTCAATGCAGTAAATCCTGGCTTCCTTGTCATAGCCGATATAGACAATGTAATTATCATAATCCAGATAATGTATTGCCTTATCGTTATCAAGATAAAAAAGCAATAACTTGTCAGTGTTCTTCCACAACAACTTGTCATTTTTGAATATTGCTATATTGTCATTGTTCTTTCCAACCCAATACTTTTCGTCATTTAAAATCTGTACAGGGCTGGTTTCGGATTGCTTGTAAGCAATGGCGCCAGTACCAGTTGCAGCATTTATGCATATCAAAACATTATCAGACACATAATAAATATTGCCATAGGCTATGGAGAAATTCATGTAATAGACATTTGAGTAGTTTTCATTTTCATGTAATCTTATATTGACAGACCTGCCACGGTCGGTAATGTCCTCAATACAAATTCCGTTGTTGTAACAATAATATATGCACCCATCAAAAAAAGTGATAGATGACTTGTGTTTTTCTGCCATTGGTCTTGAGGAAAGCTTTTTACCGCTTCCTGCATCAAGACAGTACAGATTGTAGCTGTCGTCTATTGCATAAACCGTTTCGTTGACAACGCAATACGTCAAACCAAAGCTACCGTAATCATCACTCTGTTTGGCAAATTGTGATTTCCAGGTTTCCCTGCCGTTGTCGTCAATACAGTAAAGCTTTGATGAGTAGTCATCAAAAAATAGTTTATTACCATACGTAACTATTTTGCGGATGGGATCGGGGCATTCAAGTTTCCATATCAGATTTCCGTCCACAATTTTTACACAGTAAAGTTCACCCTGATGATAATAGTACAGTTGACCATTTGAGCTTGCCAGTGGTTTTGCCGATGCCTTTACCCAAAGCTTTCTACCTGTCTTTTCGTCAAAACAGACAAGATCATTATTGTTATTAATGACAAAACTGCCATTTTCAGCAAATGGGAAAACAGAGCTGCCAATGGCAATCTTTGTTGACCAAACCTTCTTTCTGGTTTCCGACTCTATACACAACAGTGTGCCATCCATCTGCTTAAAAATCAGGTTACCGTTTGAATAGACAGGATTTCCGATAATGTTTAGTTTTTCCTCCCAAAGGCTCTTGCCGGTGAAAGCATCAAAACAACGAAGATTTCCACTTTCTTCACCAACAAATAATTTGCCGTCGCCAATTACAGGTTGCATTGGGTTGTCGATGTTCCCGTATTTCCATGCAACCACATCGGTCTTTGGGTATTGAGAATCAGTGTTTGAAGATGATGCGTTTGTGTTTTCCTTTTCGGTGTTGACTGGTTTTTGTGTCGGTTTACTGTTAGACACACAAGAAATGCAACCCAGTATAATGAAACTACATAAAACAAGCAAAGTCCTCTTCATAGATCCTCCTAATTGGCATTATACTTCAGTTATGGGAGTCTGTAAATGATAAAGCCCAGAGTTACCTCTGGGCTTTATTGATCATTGATGTTTTTATCAGCTTTTGACTGCTACTGTGCAATTGTCAAGCAGCACTGATGGGAGCTCAACTTTTCCACCCCAGCCTGCTGTGCGGGTCATGTCAGAGCTCAGGTCGACAAGGCAAGACTTCAAGCTCTCGAACAGGTTGATTGAGAGCATTGCGTCTTTTATTCTGCCGACTACTTCGCCGTTTTTGACGACAAACCCAAGGTTGATGTTGCCTGAGAGCATGCCTGTCAGGGCGTTGCCCATCATCGTGCCAAGCAGGCTTTCGACGTAGATGCCATCTCTGATGGTTTCGATGAGCTCGTCTGTGTGGAGTTTGCCAGGTTCAAGCCTGATTGTTGACGGTCCGATGGAAGGAACAGGATCAAGATCGTAACCGCCATAGAAACCGGCACGTTTGAAGGCTTTGCCGTTTGGCTTCATGTTAAGTTTTGTGGCAGCTTCAAGGTCGAGCAGGTAGCCGACAAGCTTGCCGTCTCTGACCAGTTTTGTTGTTTGCATGGGTGTGCCTTCGTGGTCAAACGGGGATGATTCTGGTGCAAAGTCCATAAGACCATCATCTGTGAGGGTTATGCGTTTGTCAAACAGGGATTGGCCGAGTTTTCCGGCAAATGGGGACACGCCACGAAAGACGTTGCGTCCGCTGAATGAGGCAAGGAGGATTGAGATTGCGTCTGCGAAAGCGTCAGCAGAGAATAACACCTTGTATTTGCCTGACTTTGCTGGGACATTCGTCTTGCCCCATTCAAATTGGGTTTTGACTTTGTCTACGATTTTTTCAACTGGCTTTTCAGGTTTAATGCCACTGTAGCTATCACCAACACCAAGCATATTGTCGTTCTTGGTCAGATGAATGTAGGAACCGTAACTAACTTCGTCACGCTCGAATGTATCATCGAAATGACAAGACGTCCTAATTCTGACCTTGAGGTTGGTTTTGCCAACGCCAGTGCCGATTGTTGCGTCCTTATCAAGCGGTTTGAGCGGATCCAGCAGTTCTTTGCCCATGTCTATCATCTTGTTGACGTCAAGCTCACGGGTCTGCTTTGACCTGATTTTTGGGCTCTTGCACGGCGACCTGCCGGCAAAGTCGATCTCGCATGGCGACCCGTACGGGATATTTCCAAGCACTGCATCGACAAGCTCTTTTGCGCCATCTGGCTTGTAGGTTACGCCGTAGGCGAGCTTCCCGTCCTTGACCGCGCGGAGTGCGTAGCCATTTCTCTCGGTTGAGTTGATTTCCTTTAGTTTGCCTGCCTCATAGCCGACCGATGTGTTTTCTGTCTTGAAGTTGACAAGTTCCCAGGCGTCAAACGTTCTTCTGCATTCTTTCACAATTCTGTCAAACATTGCCAGCCTCACTTTCCAGAAATGACAATTTTTTTGATGCGGATTGATGGCGATCCATGAGAGGTTGGAAGCGGCATCTGTCCGCCTTTTCCGCAACCTCCGACTGAATCTGGCTGGTCAAAGTCCGAGCCTACCATGTCGATGTTAGATAACGTGTCAAACACGTTGCCCTGGAGCACCGAACCCTGGTACATCTTGCCTATCTTGCCGTTTTTGATTTCATATGTTTCGGCTGCGGTGAACGTGAACATCTCGCCGTTTGTCTGGCCTCCGAACACGTTTTTGCAGAACAGCCCGTCTTTAACTGAACCGATGAGTTCATCAAAGCTGGACTTTCCGGTTTCTATGCAGGTATTGCGCATTCTTGGGATTGGTGGGAACTTGTAATTGATGGCTCTTGCGTTGCCTGTTGCCCTTTCGCCCATCTTGCCGGCCGTCTCTCTTGAGTGGAGTCTGCCCACGAGTTTACCTTCGCGGATGAGGTAGGTTTTTTCGGTTGGGACGCCCTCGTCGTCATATTTAAGGTATCCGCGGACGCCAACGTCAAGACCGGTGTCGTAGACATTGATTATCTTGTCACCAAACTGCCTGCCCATGGTCATGATTTTGGCAAGTTCCGGGTTTTCGTAAACATTGTCGCCCTCGGAGAGATGGCCGAAAGCTTCGTGAATGAAGGTTCCTGTCAGGTGCGGGTCGAGGATGACCGTGTATTCTCCTGATTTGACCTTGTCAGCCTCAAGCAGGCTTGCAGCTTTTAGGGCTGCCTGCTTGGCCTGGTCTTCCATGCCCAGAAGCTTGTTCCAGTCAACGGTGGAGCCTGTCGATGCCGAGGCATTTTGTGTGATGCCGTCTTTGCTGGCGATGGCAATGAGGTTGCAGCCCATGTCCATCTTTTCCTGCTCGATGTAGGTGCCCTCGGAATTTACAAACCAGAGCTTGGAGAAGATGTCTTTGTAGACCACCCTTGTCAGTTTGATAACCGGTGAAGCGGTCATCATTATCTCATTGTACTTTTGAAGTAGATCCATTTTTTTTGAAAGCGGAATGGACCTGATGTCAGTGATCGGCTTTACCCTTACGTCGTCAACGATTGGGTTGACAGGAGCAAGCTGGGACTTGCCTGCAACGATGGCGCCAAGGGTTTTGGCCTGCATGACCGCTTGCTCGACTTTTTCTTCAAGCCCGTCAAGGGAGTTGAAAGAAACAAAACTCCAGCAACCTTTGTACAGTGCCCTGATGGCTCCGCCAAACAGCCTGTTGTTGCTCAGTTCGTCGATCTTCTTGCCAGCGATCTGGATGCCCAGTCTGCTGGTGTCCTCAATGCGGATTTCCAAGTAATCGCATTCACGCTTTTTTCCTGCAAGACTTGTTAGTATATCCTTCATTTTTGTCCTTACTTGTTGGTTTTCCGGCGAAAGCCGGTTAGTCTTTCTTTATTATATCCGTCCTGTAAATAGGCATTTTGAAAATTAAGGTGAAAGTCTGTTCGTATTTTAATCTCATAAGGCGTCTATTATTAACAAAATCAATCATTCAAGATGAAATGTTGTCAGGAAATAAGTATTGTACAATATTTTATGCTCGTTGACTCAAGTAACCCAACATTATAAAATGAATATTTGTATCCAGGAGGTATTGATGAAAAAGTTTGTTATCGCGGCTATTGCTCTAGTACTAGGATTATCACTGACTCCAATTGTAAAAGCACAGGTAACTGCTTCATTAATCGTATCCGCACCGATAAACGGCGCTATTGCTGACGCTGATGGCAGGCTTCCGGCAAAAGTGACGTTCACCTTTGACGGTGAAGGCAGATTCATTCTCTGGGGTCGCTTCATCATCGATGACATTGTTGGCCCAAGCATCTACAAAACCCTTGACGCTCCGCTTTCCGAGCCAGAGGTTTTTGAGACGACTTTGCCAACATATTATCCTGGCGCACACAAGGTTTATTTCGAACTCCTCTCACCCAACCACCTAAAAACCGAAGCCACCAACTACACAGTCACTGCAAGAACTGAAAAAAACATAACAATCACATCACCACTAAGCGGTGCCTTGGTCAGCCCTGGTGACACTTTGACAGGAAATGCCGAGATAAAGGTTAAAGGTGTTGGAATAAAGACAGTTTCTGGCTACTGGCTTGTTGATAATTTCAAAAAAATTCCATTCACTCTTACCGCTCAGGTTGCAGGTTCTGCCGTCATCAAGGTCAGCCAGAATCTTCCAACTGAAGACCCGGGTGAACACAAGGTCAAGGTCGTTCTCGACGCGCCAACGCAGGAATCATCCGATGAAGTGACCTATAAAGTCGCAAGCAAGGCACCGATAACATTGAAGTTTGACACAGCCATCTCAGACCTCAACATCTCGCTCTCGTCAAAAACAAAGGTCACTCTTCACGTGGCAATCACCGAAGCCGGCACGTATAATCTCGTCGGCGGTCTCTATGTTGACGGCATATTAAGCGTTCCTTTCAACCAGACTCTCACCGGGCCAAACACTTACAGCTTCGAGTTTGAAGTTCCAACCACAAACGTAGGTTTGCACTATATCCAGTTCAAACTAACCCAGCCGGCAGAGATCGCTTCAAACATGATTTCATACAGAGTTGTCGGCGAAAGCTGGGTCTGGCCAAGAATCATCCAGCCAGCTGATGGCACGACGGTCAACCAGGGTTCAGCCCTTGAAGCAAAACTTGCACTAAGGGTTGGAGGAAAAGGCACACAAAAAGCAGTCGGCACCTGGATGCTTGACAACAACCCATGGAGAAGCTACGAACAGCTCCTGACCATCTCATCGGACACTATCCTCTATGAAACGCTCATGCTCCCAACCGATGCTCCTGGCTGGCACAAGCTCAAATTCGTCATGAGCTGGCCACAGGTTGAAGTTTCAAATGAAATCTGGTACAGAGTCTGGGGAAGAGAGCAACCGCCAAGCTTTGTAAACATCACAGCCATGCCACAGCCACCGTATCCACAAACCGATACGTTCCAGCTGAGAGTTCAGGCCAATGACGACAGAGGCATCAAACGCTGCTTTGTGCAGATCGGTGCAGCGACGGTTGCAACCAGTGATTTTGGTGGAATCCAGATAATAGATTATCTCACTCCTGCTCTTGGGCCGTTCCCGGCAGGCGATTATTTCTGGAGAGTGGTCATTGAAGACCTCGACGGTCTTGAGGCAGAGTACACAGGCAGGTTCCTGGTCACAGCAGGGCAGGGCACCATTGAAGGCTTTGTCATGGAAAAAGGTTCAAACAGACCCATGGTTGGAGCAAAGATCAACTGTGGCAACAGGGAAGCAACCGCCGATGCTTACGGTCATTACAAGATTGACCAGGTTGGCTACGGAGAGCAAGTTATTCAGGCGTCGCTTGAAGGCAAAAAGACTGGTGAAGTAAAAGTCAACGTTGTTTCGGGCTCTTCAGTCACAGTTGCTCCGACAATCTATCTTGACGAGCAAGGTCCTGTGCCGGTCATTACGCAGGTCATACCGTCTCCAGCCCCACTTTACGCTGGACAGACCTACGATTTGCACGTGTATGTAAGAAATGATGGCAAGGAAGGGCAGGAGTGTGAGGTTGCCATTTCATGTCCAGATGGTATAATGATTCAAATTGATCCAGAAACCGGATCCCAGTATCCTTCCCAGTCACAGGTGTTCCTGCCAGGGGCAATCATTGACCATCGTGATGGCCAGCCGATCAGGGCTTACCATCCAGTTGCCATCGTGAAATGGTCTTCGTGGGGACCAGGCGTGACAAGGAAGGTTATGCTCAGGTTTACGCCGGTCGAAACCAAAACCTACCAGTTTTGGATTAGGACAAGAGTAAACGCTGGACAAGAATGGGAAATCTCGCCGATTAAGAGCGATACGATCGACCAACAGGGTTATCCGGTTAAAGTGGAGAATGTGACGGTTTTTAAGCAACAATGATAACAACATCAGATCAAACCGGAGAATCTTCAAACAACTTTCACAAATCCCTCTCCAACGTTAGAGGAGAGGGATTAACTCATATCATTTCAAAGATTGTCATTTGTTTTGTTGCGTTGTGCTTGTTGCCTTTGCAGTTTGCTTCAGTGGCGATTGCCACTGACCCTGGCAAGTCTGGCTGGGCAACTTTCTATGGCACCAATCCGATGATTCAGCAATGGAATGTTGAGATATCCACTATTCTGAAATCTCCAATTGTAAACAGCAATGGCGTAGTAACCGTATGCGTGTCCGGTGGTTACGACATTCTGTGCATCGAGAACGCTACCGGCCAGATAATGTGGAAGATAAGGTCGGCAAACCAGTTGTCAGGTGTCCCGGAAATCTCCGGCATCCATGGTTTCATAATTGCATCCTCGGATTTGGGGGAGATAACCGGATATTCCATTAAAACAGGTGAAAGAGAGTTTAATGTCTCAACCGGCTGGGCGAAGATGTCTCAACCGGTGCTGTCAGAAAAATATCTGTTGGTAAGGGGTTACGACCCATCAAACTCAAGAGCTGGCGTGATAGCAATCAATATCAGCAAAGCCCAGATCGCGTGGAAATGTGGTTCTGCCTATTCTTCCCTCCCTCCATGTGCAAACAACGGCAGAGTTTTTATTTGCGAGAACAAGAAAATTGTTGCCATCAACGAAAACGACGGAACAAAACTCTGGGAGAAAGAATTGGGTTTCGACTTAGATTTTGTCAGCTCACGCGGGGAATGTGTTTCGTTGGCGTATGGAAAAACTGTCACATTTCTAAGTGCCGAGAACGGCAATCTCATCAAACAACTGGATATTGAGGATGAGATAACACAATCACCATCTTTTGATGCGACGCAATGTTATATCGTCAGTTCCCAGGGTAAAAAACTCGAGTGCTTTAACATTAAGAATGGAAAATCGCTTTGGTCAGTAAAAAGTGAAGTTCCATATTTCAAGCCTCAGCTATGGAAAGATGGCGTTATTGCCCCATCGCTGACATGCGTCCAGACAATTGACAGACAGACTGGCAAGCTCCTCTGGGATATATCGGTTGTGGGACAACTGGCAGCAGACCCCATAGCCATAAACGACTACATGATCATTCCAACAGCGCAGCGTGTCTACGCATTCAGGAACGCCGGATTTGAGATTCAGATCGGTGCCAATTCTCTTGATTTGGGAATCATGACAAGCGATGAACCATTCAGCAATTCTAAGGTTCAGATATTCAATTATTCTGGCTCAAAGCTGAATGTTTCTTGTGAGACCATCGATTCTTGGCTGGTTGTTACGCCTGACAAATTCGAGATAGGCGCACATGATTCTATTGATGTAAATTTGTCTGCAGATATGAGAAGTGTGGATGATGGCATCTATTCAAGCAAAATCAAAATAAACTGGCAGAATGGTATAAGGGAGGTTGCAGTTGCGGCTAAAAAAGTAAAGCTCCAGGACGTGGGTAAGCCAAAGCCAGGCATGCTTAAGATTGATAGCACAATCTATGACACGTCGGCAAGACTAGGCCAACAGAATCCCGTTTTCCAGTTTACAATTACCAATGAAGGTGATCTTCAGTCAAGTTTCACTCTCTCTTCCTTGTCTCCATGGATGCTTATTTCCAGCAAGTCAGGCGTGGTGAGGGGCAGGAGTTCCGCAAAGATAAGTGTTTGTCTGGTAACTTCACTTGCAATGATGGGGCTCAACGAAGGATTGATAACTATAAAGTCTGACGCATCACAACCTGACATGGAATTTTTCGTAAGATTCTGGCGCGATCCCGGTGTAGAAACCAAAGTGTGTGAGTTTGACCTTGGTTCGTCGATTGCCACAATCTCGGGCGTCAAAGTCAGGGCAAGGCCTGAGCCGCATTTGAAAAATAATGTTTTTATGCTCCCGCTCAACTTCATTCATCTGCTGCTTGACTGCAAGCTTGAAAAACTCAGCGACATCAAGTACAGGCTAACCAGAGACAACGTATCAATGATTCTTGAAATTGGCTCGAGCACCTGCGAAATATTTACCCCCAAGGGGCTAAACAAACTAAAGCTCGAAGCGCCGGTATCTTTAAGGTCGGGTTTGGTGGCAGTCCCGGTTACGGTGCTTGAGAATGCTTATAAAACAAAACTTACCAACAATGGCAACCACTATGTCTTTGAAATAGAACTGCCAGAGCTGGAATAAACTGAGACAATAACCAAGAAATCGATTACCCGACATCCTCAACAAACGTTGTGTCGACGTCTTCCTGCGAGTCGGTGACAAAATCGCTTGTGCCGTCGATCCAGTCCTTAGGCACCCTTAGATAATAATTTATCAACAGATAAAAATTGCTTTTATAAGTTAAAATACTTAATATTATTTATTCAGAGCATGAGGAGGTTGTATGAGGAAACTGTATTGCATTTGTGTTGCATTGATGATGTTCTATTCAGTTTCATGTATAAGCGATAGCGCAAGTAAGCCTGAACTAAAACCGGTTGTTAAGAATTCCGGATTGAATGAGAAAAACATTTCAAGCGATAAGAATGCAGATACTCCTGATGAAGTATTTGCATGGATGTATACTAGTTCCAACAATAAGTTGTTAAGCATAGATTTTGTAATTGGTTGCAATAAAATATTGATATCAACATACACAGACTATTACTGTCTAGATGCCATCACGGGTGAACAAATTTGGACAAACAAAGGTTATCTATTCAAAAATAGCGCAATAAAAGATAATATAATAGTACATGAAACTCCAGATAAAAGACTTGTAGCTATCGATATTAACACTGGTGAAACGAAATGGAAATCGGAGATAAACTTTCCAACGGTTGCACCTTTAACAATTGTTGACGATAAAGTTTATTTTGGGTGCGAGAACTCAAACATATATTGTTGCGATCTGGCAACTGGCAAGATAATTTGGAATCATGATACTGAAGATAAGATATTGAGCAATATTGTTGTTGATGCTAACAATCTTTATTATCTCTCAAAAAATGCCTTTCATTGTATTGATATTACAAATCGAGAAAAAGTTTGGGATGTCGATCAAAAGAAATATCAAATTCGACCAAATGATCTGGGTTCAGAGTTTTCCTGGTTCGTTATACAAAAGGTCGTACTGGTCGATAATCGTTTGATATTTTCAACCGATAATGGAAAAATAGTTTGTATAGATTCAAGCAAAGGTAATGTGTTATGGATTTATGATAATTCTAGCTTTTATGCGCTATCGTTTTGTATAAACGAAAAAAAACTTTATGCTACTTGCTTTTCAAACACGTTCTGTGTAGATGTAACAACAGGGACAGGAGTTTGGGGTTATGAACGAGGTTGTAATTATACGCCTGCGTACTGTAACGGAAAATTATTCGTAGGAAGATGGTGCCTGGATTCAAGCAATGGTGAAATATTATTCACTGTTAGCTCAAATGGCATCGTTCAAACAGCTTATGACCGTGTATATTATGTTTCTTCTAGTACAAGAAGCATTTACTGTTCTACAATGAATGCAGTAGAATTAATCGAGCATGCAAGCAACGAATCATCTAACCTTCTGCAGCTTAAAAATGATGGCAAAGTGACAATGGGCTATTATGATAACAGCATTTCGTTTATAAAAAACGGAGCATATGTCGGTAAATCACCACATAGCGCAAACCCAATAATGTTTCCCGATAACAGGGAGAAGCGTTTTTTGAAGGTGGGCAACACAATAATTATCGACACAGGGTCAACATACACAGGAATCGATTCAATGACAGGTCTGGAAGTGTGGAGTATAGTTAAAGAAGCATTGTGGATAAAAGAAGTCACAGACAGGGAATTCGTATTGACAGACAATACCGGTAATGTTACTAGAATTGAAGCTGCAACAGGCAAGAAAACCATCGACCGTCCAAAGGCCAAGGATTCGGAAGTAACATCCTCCAATAATCCAATCAAGTTCACACTTGATCTAAAAAAATACGAAGGTCCTTTTAACATAGTACAGCTAAAAACAGGACACATCCTACTAAAATTCATGCTAGGTAATAATCGTGGAGAAATATTCTATAGGTATGCATTAATAACCAGCGATGGCGAGTTGGTATTTGAAACAGGCATGTCGTTGTCTACCTACGATGAATTCTGGATGTCAGACGAGTATCTATATTATGTTGAAAACGGGGACTATTCAGATAAACCTGTTAAAAGAATCAATTTGGCTTCCAATACAATAACTGAAACAACGAAGAATGCCATCCCCGAAGGAAAACAGGAAATAACTATTGAAGGACAAGGACGTTATTGTGATGAGTCAAAGATAGATAAGAAAATCAAAGAATGCACTAATTTAGACAAAGTCGAGATACTAAAGAAAACTGGCATAAAGCTTGAGATGAAAAACGATGATCCAAAAAGGAACATCTTTAGCCAAAGTTTGTCGGTGGGATGTGCATCGGATTATATTTATTGTTCCAAGTATACCATTTCCTGTAGTGACGGATGTGGATGTGAAATGCTTATAGACATGATAGGAGTTTACGATTCAAAGACTTGGAAAAAACTTTGGTCGGTTGAATCCAACACTTCCCAGGTAAAGCTTTATAAAGATAAGCTCCTTCTCACAGACAACAAAATATTTGATCTAAAGAACGGAAAACTACTTTATGAATTAAAAAACGAATCAGTTGCAGATATTGCCGGGAGTTTATGTCTAGTGTATTCACCCAAAATAAGAACCGAAGATTTTAGTCTTCTTGAAGAAATTAAAACAACCCTGAAGATTACTGCACTTGATCTAGACATGATAGCTGCTGGAAAGAAATAAAAAGGAGTATCTTTTTTAATAACCTACCCGACATCCTCAACAAACGTTGTGTCGACTTCTTCCTGCGAGTCGGTGACAAAATCACTCGTGCCGTCGATCCAGTCCTTGGGCACCCTTGGAGAGCGTGGTTTTTTCTTGGCCGGCATAGGCGGGAGTCCGGCTGCAAAGTCAGGAACAAACGAAGGAATTCGTCTTACCTTGCCAATGGATTTTGCCGGCAGGAGCTTTTTGAGGTATTGACCGGTGTAGGAACCTTCAACAGCAGCCACTTCCTCAGGAGCGCCAAACGCAACCAGCTGTCCACCGCCATCTCCGCCCTCAGGACCAAGGTCGATTACATAGTCGGCCGATTTTATGACGTCCAGATCATGTTCGATGACTAGCACGGTGTTGCCTTTTGAAACCAGCTTGTCCAGCACCTCGACGAGTTTGTGCACGTCTGCCATGTGGAGGCCGGTGGTCGGCTCATCAAGGATGTAGAGTGTCCGACCTGTTCCACGCTTGGCAAGCTCGGCTGTAAGCTTGATTCTTTGAGCCTCGCCACCTGAGAGTGTTGTTGCCTGTTGACCCAGTTTTATGTAACCGAGGCCTACTTCATCAAGCATCTCAAGTTTTCTGTGGATTTGAGGAATATTTTCAAACACCTCGAGCGCTTCCTCGACTGTCAGGTCAAGGATGTCAGAGATGCTCTTGCCTTTGAATTTTATCTCCAGTGTTTCGCGGTTGAAGCGCTTGCCCTTGCAAACCTCACAAGTGACGTAGACGTCAGAAAGAAACTGCATTTCTATCTTGTTGACGCCATCACCTTCGCAGGCTTCGCAGCGTCCACCCTTGACGTTAAAGCTGAAACGTCCAGGTTCGTAGCCTCTGGCCTTGCTTTCTGGCAATCTGGAGTAGATGTCGCGGATGACGCCAAACATTCCAGTGTAGGTGGCAGGGTTCGACCGAGGCGTCCTGCCGATTGGCGACTGGTCAACAACCACGACTTTGTCTATGTTTTCAATGCCTTCAATCTCTTTGCATTTTCCAGGGATATCACGGGAACGGTAGAGCTCACGCGACAGGCTCTTGTGCAAGACATCAGTGATGAGCGTGGATTTGCCAGAGCCGGAAACGCCCGTTACTACGGTAAACGTCCCAAGCGGGATTGAAATATCAATGTTTTTGAGGTTGTGCTCGGTTGCGCCAATGACTTTTATAAACCGTCCGTTGCCCTCCCTGCGTTCTTTGGGTACCGGGATGGCAGTTTTACCACTAAGATATGCTCCTGTCAGTGACTCGGGAGCTTTGCAGATGTCATCAAGTGTGCCGGTTGCAACGACATGACCACCATGGACACCGGCACCTGGGCCGATGTCGACAATGAAGTCAGCGTTGCGCATCGTTTCTTCATCGTGCTCGACCACAACAAGAGTGTTTCCAAGGTCTCGCAGACGTTTGAGTGTGGCAAGCAGCCTGCCGTTGTCGCGTGGGTGGAGGCCGATTGACGGTTCGTCAAGAACGTAGAGAACGCCGCCCAGACCTGAACCTATCTGAGTTGCAAGCCTTAGCCTCTGGGCTTCGCCTCCGGCAAGCGTTGCCGATGCTCGCTCAAGGCTGAGATAGCTGAGTCCGACATCGATGAGGAACTTCAGCCTGGATTTTATTTCCTTGAGAATCTGTTTTGCAATGGTCGCCTGACGGTCTGTCAGTTTGAGGCTGTCGAAGGTGTCAAATGCTTTTGTTATTGACAGGGCGGCAAGTTCGGCGATGTTTTTGTCATTGATTGTGACAGCAAGCGCTTCGGGCTTGAGTCGCCTTCCACCACAGACATTGCACGGAACCTCGACCATGTACTGTTCATACGCTTCCCTGACTCCATCAGAACCGGTCTGTTTCCAGCGTCTTTCGACTGATGGGATGATGCCTTCGTGGTAGACGCGACGAGTGTGCTTGTCGCCAAACGAATCTTTCCACTCGATGGTTATGGTTTTCTTGGTGTCGCCATAGAGAATCTTTTTTTTCACTTCCTCCGGGAGTTTTTTCCAGGGGGTGTTGGCGTCTCCACCGAAGTGTTCTGCAATTTGCTTGATTATGCCTATGCTCATCCCGTCAACAGCGTTGAAACCGCTGACCTGGATTGCCCCTTCGGCAATTGAAAGGTCGGAATTTGGAACGATAAGGTCAGGCGAGACTTCGAGTTTGTGACCCAAGCCGTCACAGGCAGGGCAAGCGCCAAACGGTGAGTTGAACGAGAAAATTCTGGGTTCAATCTCTTCAATGGCGATTCCGCAGTCCGGACAGGCGAAGTTCTCGGAGAACGTCAGCTCAAGAGGTTCGTCGTCCCTGTTTTTTTGAATCTGGACTTTGAGTACTCCCTCGCCAAGCTTGAGCGCAGTTTCAAGCGAGTCTGCCAGCCTGGTTTTGGATTCGTCGTCAGACATTATCCTGTCGACCACGACTTCAAGGTCGTGCTTGAGGTTCTTGTCAAGCTCGATTGGCTCGGAAAGGTCGGCCATGATGCCGTCGACGCGCATTTTGTTGTAACCAGCCTTGCGCATCTTTTCGATGACATCCTTGTACTGACCCTTGCGCTGACGCGCCAGAGGGCCAAGAACAGTGACCCTTGAGCCTGCATGGCTTGTAAGGAGGTAGTCAACCATCTGCTGAATCGTTGTTTGCTTGATCTCTTTGCCACATTGTGGGCAGTGAGGCGTGCCGATGCGTGCCATCAGAAGCCTGAGGTAGTCGTAAATCTCGGTCATCGTGCCAACGGTTGACCTTGGGTTTCTTGAGCCTGTCTTTTGGTCGATAGATATTGATGGTGATAAACCTTCGATGTAGTCAACATCGGGCTTTTCCATCATGCCGATGAACTGTCTGGCATAGGCTGAAAGCGACTCGACGTAACGCCTCTGGCCTTCGGCGTAGAGCGTGTCGAATGCCAGTGAGGACTTGCCAGAACCTGACAAACCTGTGACGACTACGAGACTGTTTTTGGGCAAGGTCAGGTCAATATTTTTTAGGTTGTGAACCCTTGCGCCCTTGATGTAGATTGTTGTTGGACCCATTTAAATACCTAGTTTGTTTTCCTGTTTGCGGTTTTGTGCATAATCGTTTGCAGCCTTAACAAATTCTGCAAACAACGGGTGTGGATTCTCAAGTCTGGAACGGAATTCTGGATGGAACTGCACACCAATCATGAATGGATGGTCTTTTATCTCGCCTATCTCAATAAGATCAAGCGTTGGATTGATGCCTGAGAATACCATGCCAGCCTTTTCAAGCTGTGGCTTGTATTCGTTGTTTATTTCAAATCTGTGGCGGTGACGCTCAAAAATCTTCGGCTGATTATAAATCCGCGAAGCCAGAGTGTCCTCACCAATCACACATGGCTGGGCTCCGAGCCTCATGGTTCCGCCCTTGTCGACCACATATTTTTGTGAAGCCATCACGTCAACAACAGGGTGTGGAGATTCTGGAACAAACTCAGTCGAGTTGGCTTGACTCAAGCCACAGATATTTCTGGCCATCTCGATGGTCATTATCTGCAAACCAAGACACAGGCCAAGGTAAGGAACATTGTTCTCTCTGGCGTACTTTGCTGCCAGAATCATGCCTTCAACACCCCTGTAGCCAAATCCACCCGGGACGAGGATACCTGAATATTCTTTAAGAGTTGCCATGCCTTCTTCGGTCTGGAGGCTGTCTGACTCGAGCCAGTCTATCTGAATCTTTTTTCCAACAGCAATCGAGCCGTGTTTGAGGGCTTCATTGACTGAAAGATAGGCGTCGTTGAGCTTTGTGTACTTGCCAATCATGGCAATCTTGAGAACGTCAGTTTGTGAAGTGAGGGAGTTGACCTGTTTCTTCCAGTTGTCCAGGTTTGCCGGTCTTGGGAGCATACCCCACATCTCGGACATTTTGTTGGCAACGCCTTGCTCTTCCAGGAGCACTGGAACCTTGTATACCGAGTCTAGGTCAGCAATCGAGTAGACGTTGTCAAGATTGACGTCGCAAAATAGCGAAATCTTGCTGCGCACATCCTTGGTTACTGGTATCTCGCAACGGCAGCCGATCATTGAAGGGATGATTCCGATTCTTCGGAGTTCGTTGACCGAGTGCTGGGTTGGTTTTGTTTTCAGTTCGTTTGTTATGCGAAGCAGAGGAACATAGGTGAGGTGGAAGTAAATGACTTCCTGATTGCGCCTCTCGGCACCAAACTGTCTGATTGCCTCAAGGAACGGCTGGCTCTCGATGTCGCCGACTGTTCCGCCGATTTCGGTTATAACGATGTCAGAGCTGGTTTTCTCACCAACCTGGAGTATGCGCGATTTTATTTCCTGGGTCAGGTGCGGGATTATTTGAACCGTGGTCCCAAGGAAATCGCCACGTCTCTCCTTTGAAAGGACGGCTTGATAGAGTGAGCCGGTGGTGACGTTGTTGTCCCTGGAGAGGTTCTGGTTGAGAAAACGCTCGTAGTGACCGAGGTCAAGGTCGGTTTCAGCTCCATCGTCGGTGACAAAAACCTCACCGTGCTGGAACGGGTTTTGTGAGCCTGCGTCCACGTTTAGATATGGATCAAACTTGAGGATGGTCACCTTGTAACCCCTGGCAGAAAAAAGTTTGCCAATGGATGCCGAAATAATGCCCTTGCCCAGCGAGCTGAGCACTCCGCCTGTCACAAACAGATACTTGGCCATAAAAACCTCCAAACCATATTTTTACCTCGAGGTACGCCTCCGGTCAACGGTTGATTGCCAAAAGAAATTGGTACAAAATATCAAATGTGAGAAAAATAACATTTATGGTCATCCTGACAGTCATTGCGCTGGCTGGCTGTGGCACTTCGAACAACAAATACATTACCGATGAATCCATCATGCAGTTCAAACTGGCCTCAGTCTCTGCATTCACCCAGGCACAGGCACAAGTTGAGATTGTCGGTTCGGATTTTCGCATTGGCAAGCTCCCGGAGGGCGATGTTGCCGTGTGCAACCTGCCAGTGCCAAGGGGGATGGTCAAGATGCTGGGCAAAGACCTTGCCCTAGACGTCAAGCTGGCCGTTTGCCTGGCTCATGGCAGAAACCTGCCAATTGCACCGGACAAGGACGACCAGTTTCTCTCTGAGGTTGAAGGGGCAGGACTTACCTATGATATGGGCTGTCTTGTAAACGACATGGCCTGTGTGCAGGCTTTGAAGCTGACTGAGAACAAATGGCGTCAGGAACTGCCGTTTAGAAAAGGTGTGCCAACCGAGTCAATCGACCAGGCTGACAGGGATTTGGCAAAAAAGAACCTGACTCAGATTGGCAAAGACTATAAAGACAGTGTTGAGCGGATAAAAAACAACCTCAGGCAATCCGGTGGCGACCTTGAGATGATTTATGGCATCGACTCGGCATTTAAAGAGGTCTATGAGTATTTTGAAGCCTATGCGACCCAACCAGATGGCCCGGCAATGGCATACCCAGATTTTGACGGCGTGATAAAACAATATCTGGCAACAGAGTATGAGAAGCTGTATGGCCAGGAGCTTGACTTAAACTAATGGTTGAGAAACTAAGATAATATTTGGAAATGTTTTATGGAGGACAAAATGAACGCAGTGATGGTATACGGCAGCCCGAACAAGAAAGATTCCGCTTCTTACAGGCTTGGTTCAAGTTTTGGAAAAGGACTGGAAGCAGGCGGTTGGCAAACATCTGAAATTGTAATTTACGAAAAGGAAATCAACCATTGCATCGGTTGCAAGAGCTGCTGGTCGGCTACTCCTGGAAAATGCGTTCAAAACGATGACATGGCAGGCATACTCGACCTCCTCTCAAACGCAAATCTTGTGGTTATGTCTGTTCCGCTCTACTTTTTCATGGTGCCAGGCAAAACAAAGGATTATCTGGACAGGCACATGCCGATGTTTTACCAAACGGTGCTCAAGATGTACGGCAAAGCAACCCAGGACTGGATTGATAAAATAAAGTTTGTACTAATCGGTGCCTGCGGTTATCCGCAGAAGAGTTATTTTGGCGGCATGAAACTTTCGTTCCAGCACATCTTTGGCAAGGCTTACGCAGCCGACTTTTTTGTCACCAACTCAGCCGGTTTGTCTGCCGACATAAACTGCACAGAGTTCAAAGAATACTATCAAATGATGGAAAAGCTGGGAACGGAGTTTGGCAAGAACATGACAGTCTCGCCGCAAACAATGGCTGAGTTTGAGAAACTGACCGAGATGGACAACCCAAAGATTGCTGACATGAGGGAAAGGCTGGCAAAACTACAGAACTCCTGAGCATCCGAGCTTTCGTGAACTTTTTATTCTGCCAACCGGTATTGTCTAGCAAACAATGCTTGAGTATGGGGATGGTTTGGCACTATGAAACAAGGCTCCTTAGGAAAGCCTATATTGAAGAGAGCTCTCTTTGCATGGCTCATTGGTTTCGTCATTTTGTCCAGTGCTGCCTATGGATCCGAGGGAAACATTGTTAATCCTCCATTATCCGTTGGCAAACCCCTGCTTGTCACACCAAGCATCTACCGACTCACTGACAAATATGTGGTCACAAAAGATTCCGATGGTTTGTCGTTTCTTGACGTGCAGACAGGCGAACCAACCCAGGCTGAGGATTTTGAAGACGACACTCCTAGCCAAACGTATCTACGACTGCCGGATGGCGACCTGTCAGTGAAAAGTTTCACTTTCACCCAAAACTGGAATGGCGACGAGTTCATTTCAACAGACAGTTCGCAAGCTCTAAGGCTAAACGATGGCCTGTTTTGCAGGTTTCTTAAAAATAATGATGACAAAGCGTTGTTTTCAGTTTGGAATGCAAACAACAAAAACATGCTCTGGGAGAATGAGATTGCTGTTCCAACCAACGAAAACCTGCCTAGAGCGGAAGCAATTGACGATCTGTTGCTGGTAAATGTTGGCAATGCCTGTCATTTCTACGGTCTATTGACTGGTCAGCTAAAGCTTTCGATTCAGGATGTTGGGTTTTTCAGATGTCAAAGATGGGAAAACTTTCTCCTTGTGGGCAAATTCCTGATAGATATTGACAAGATGGAAAGTGTTCGAAAGTTTGACAATGAATCGATTATGCTTGATTCTGGGAGGGTTTATTTTCTACCTGAGAACGAGTTGGATTGGAAATCCATTGATCTTAAAACAGGGAAAGAAGAAAATGATAATCTTGACATGCCACAGGGAAGCTACACCCGAGGCATCTGCAACGGTCTTTTCCTGTGCTGGAATGACAGAGAAAGAAGTGCCCAGATAATTGATCCAATGACAGCAGAAGTGTATTTCAGCCACCAAATAAGCCAAATTCATTCTCAAAGATGGGGATTTTATGAGAATGACAGACACATCCTGTTTTTTGATTCTGCCCAGATGTCCTGCTTTGACAGCATGAGCAAAGAGATGCTTTGGGAAAAGGAATTTGTGACAAGCACCCAGGATTTGGGCAATGGTTTTTTCTGGGAACCGGTCATGGATGAATCTGCTGTCAGAGTTTTTGGGCTGTCTAACCCGAAAAAGTCTGTAAATATCAGTATTGACAAAGGTCACCTCATGCCTTTCATTTTTCCAAGCGACAGCTGCGTGCTGTCGCTCGATGTTGCCGGACAGGGTTATCAGAGAATTCTGAGGCGTTTTGACTGGGACGGGAAAGTTTCACAATTGGATGAATTGCCGGATGGCAATGAGAATCTGATAAAGCCTTTTGTTTTCAAGTGCATTGTTTATGCCTGGGTGGAAAATGGACAGACAGCAACATTATTCAAACACATCAACAATGGGTGGTCAAAGGTTTACCAGTCAAATGTTTATCAAGGGCATTCATATTTTTGCCAGTCCGACAGGTTTCTGGCTTTCTACAGTGACAAAACCCACATCAAGGTGCTAAACCTTGGGACAAACATTGCAAAATCGATTGAAGCAAAAGAACACTCCCAATTCTGCTTTGCCGGGGGTTTGCTTGTTGTTTTCTTTGGCGGCGATTCCATGGTTATTGAACCATCAACATGCAAGGTTTTGGATGAGAACGCCGGTCAAATTGCTGGTTCGGACAAGGATACACTCTACATGGTTAATGGCCAGACCTTCAAAACATTCATAAAAGGGAAGCTGACAGAGAAAATCCTTGACGCAAAAGCAATAGACAAGTATGGGAAATACTCAGCTTCAAACGGTTTGCTGCTAGCCGATAATCTTCTGTTCGACCGCGATGGGAGATTCTGTCAGGAACTGCCGGAATCAATGTTTGGTACAACGATTGTAACGGTGAATGGCAAAACGTGCATTCGCCAGGATAGGGGCAACCAAATCAATATTTATGAAGTTGTTGAATCTGCAAAGTTTTCAATTTCAAATGATTCAGGCAGAATCGTTATAAAAAACATTGGCAAAACAACACTTAAAGGCGAATGCTGGGTTGAACCCTCTGTGAGTCTGGTTTGCGCAAAGCTGAAGGAACCAATTGTTTTGGACATTGCTCCAGAAGAATCTTTTATGCTAGATGTCGGCGAATCTCAATCGACAGTATTTTTTTCGACAAATGGCTTTCTGGATTCAAGCAATTCCGACACAAACAAAAAACCTGCCTGGCTGGGATCAATTAGCCTGCAAAACGGTGAGGTCATCAATATCTTCGAGACCAACTGAGTCCGGCTTGCTGAACCGGTTGTTTGCCATTGCTGTATTTATGACTGAGAACCAATATTTGTGGAGGTTGCCGTGAAGCAAATGATTATTGGACTGGCAATTGTTTTAGCGATTACTCTGTCATATCCGGACAAAACTATTCAAGTGGCGTCAGACACAAAACCAGCCATGCCTTTTTTGATAAAAGCAGATTCTTCAAACCACATTAAGAATCGTATCAATATTAACAGCAAGTATGCAGTATTTAGGGGCGATTTTGGCGGTAACATGTACATTGATCTTGAAAGCGGTGACGTTGTCCCAGAAGAAAGAGTGGATTACATGTCAATCGACAATGATCCGCTTTCGCCAAATTGGCTGATAGCAAAAGATGCATATTTCGAAACAGCAGACAGATATTACATGGTCAATTCTGACGGCTTGGACTCTTATGCCATTGGCACTGACAGTAAAAACAGTCACATTCAAGTTCTTGATTACAGACGCGGAATATGCGCAAGGTACAATGGCAACTTAATGAACGAATACTCCAGTGTCACTGTTTTCAAAGCTGGTTCCGGCAAGGAGCTATACACTTTCAATACAGACATTCTCAATACAGACGTTTATAATGTCTATCCAGGTTTATCTGTTTTTGACAATCATCTGGTTATAGGAATAAACTCAAAAGTCAACATCGTTGACATTGAAACCGGAAAACTTGAACTGATGTTTGATGCCGAAGGCAGATCCAGTTATCCAAGGATTTCTGGAAACCTTGTCCAGCTTTGGAATGTTGTTTTGGACTTTAAAACCCTTGAGGTCAAATACAAAGCCAGAGGAGCAAGAACCGTTTTGTCCCTGTCTGACAATGTTTGCTATACATGGGAGATTGATGAAAAAGGTGTAGGAAAATACACTATCAACTCCTATGATTTGTCCACCAGGAAGATAAAAACTTACAATCTATCCCTGGGTCATAGGCAAAACGATGGATACATTATGCCAGATGGCCGTTTGTATGGCGTTGTCAATGGAATTGCTTATATGTTCAACGGAGCTTCTGGCAAGTTTGAGCTGGTTCAGCTTTCGTCAGGACTTTTGCAGTGCGAAAGAAAGTTCAATCCATTATCGAGAGGTTACAATGCCTGTGATAATGGCAAGCAGATAGTTTTCACCGATGGTGGCTCAATGTATTGTTATGATACAGAAATTAATACTATGGTCTGGGAAAAGAAGGTTTCAATTCACTGTTTACCTGCCGAAGAAGATAATCTATATTTTTCACCATTATCTTCTGACATGGTCAAGTACTTTGATATGAACAACCCTCAAAAGAATTTGATACTACCAGTTGAAAAACTAAACAGACCAAACGTGCAGCTGTTTTCCATGCCAAAATGCATCATTATCTCGCAAAAAGTTGGCAACACAATTCAGATGCTCAGATATGGTTTTGACGGCTCCGAAAAAGAATTGCCGGTTTTTATGGAGTCAAATGGAGAAATCCAATACCACTGCTGTCTTGACGCCGGAGGTGCCTCATATCTGATCTCGTATACCAAGGAGCAATCAAAGTTATACAAGCTTGAAGGCAAAACCTGGAAAATGGTGCAGGATTTGGAAAATGGATATTTTGGTTTTGTTTCCAACGACAGATTCATTGTTGGACATAGCCAGACCAAGCTCTTTGTGTTTGATGCCAAGTCAGGCGAAACCAAAATTATCGACGGGCATCCTAGATTAGGTAATATAGTTTTTGTTGGCAACTTCGCAGTTGATTATTATCAGCGAGGAGGTTTTCTGGTTATCGACCTTGCTTTGGGAAAGACCTTGGATTTGTCGCTGCACCGCAATTACATCGGCTTTGATGATGGTGAATTCTGGACCATACAAAATAACAAGATTACAAAGATTGGTCTTGACGGGAAAACCGAAGAGCTTGAGACCAAAATTCCATTCAAAGGCAACGACGATAAAACAATTTCTATTGCCAATGGGCTGATCCTCTACAGAGGGATTTTATACACTCCAGACGGTAAATTTTGCCAACAGTTGACTCTAAACCATGACTCAAGCATTTGGACAAAGGATCAAAAGGTATTCATAAATTATTTGTCACACGGCATAGTTAGGGCGCAGTTGCAGCCATGCCAAACCTATTCCCTGAAAAACATTGACGGTTCGATAGTCATCAATAATACTGCCAAGGAAAAGCTAACAGGATATTTTTGCCTTGGCAGCGCAACTGAAGATTTCCCCGTGGTAAAGCTTGGTCAAAAACACACCTTTTCTGTTGAACCAGGCAAAAGCATTGAGCTGGCAAAGCTTGATGGAACAAGTCAGCAACTCTTGGCCATAAACGCCAATGGACTTTTGGACATGGACAAAATGGATGTGTCGCCAAAACAAAGATCATACATGTCATACGAAGGCTCACAACTTGATTACGACGGGACAGCCTGGACGCTGACGCTGTGGAACAAACCACAGGAATAATATCAAATTTTGAGCTGAACCCACTCTGCTGACATTCGGTACTTCCTGTATAGAAGTTCGGTGGAGGCTTGTCATGAGAGTACGGTTGCTTGGGTTAGGGATTGTCGTTGTTTTGCTGTGGTCAAATGTTGGTTTTAGCGCCAACGGGCAAACAGCTGTTCAAATGCCTTTTTCATTTGGAAGTGTAAAAAGTTACGGTTATGACAGGTTGGAAGTGACCGACAAATACGTCATGCTTGGCAACTCCTTTGAAACCAAATTCCTTGATGTGGCAACCGGCAAAGAAATTGGTGAAAACGATATTGACTGGCTCTCAGTCGAGAAATGGTTGTTCAAGGTTGGGAAAGGTTGGGGTAGCTACAACTGGATTCAGACAAACAACAAAAACTACGCTCTCAGTAGCATTGGAGGCAGGCAATATCTTGGCAGGGAAAACATTCAGCCGGTCTACATGTCTGACGGATGGTTTCTGAAAGTGGATGAAAACCATAATAGATCAGTCAATACTGTCAAAATAATCGATTCGGTTACAGGTTCTGTCATTCTAAAGTTTACAACTGCACGATTTATGGGTTCCATCTTCAGGGCGATGATAATCGACAGGTTTTTGGTGATCAGCACGCCGGAGAATGCACTGTTCTTTGACAAAGCCTATTTAAAACTGGAGCATGTTTTCGACGAACCGATTCATCACATACGCAATATTGAAGGGAACTATCTATTTTGCAACAACAAGATTCTGAACCTCAAGACATTTGAAGTTATGGCTGATTTTTCTGAACAAAATGTAGGGTTGAAAATGGTAAATGGCGTTTTGTACGAATGGTATAATGACAAAGAGCATAATGTCTACAGATTTTGGGCGGTAGACCTTGAAACAGGTGAGCACCTTGTATTTTACAAAGAACTGCCAATCAAAAAGGATGGGTATGGTTCTGCTGACACCATTAGGGGTATGGCAGGTGGACTGGCATATTTTCAAACCTTTAAAGAACCAGGATTTGAGATAGTTGATCCAAAAACCGGTGAATCAGTTTTTTTCGAACCTGAATTTTTATCTTATTCTAGTTATCGGAATTATGTCGACAACGACAGGTATATTGTCTCAACACACGGCAACAGCATAGTTTGTTTTGATACCCTTGAGCGAAAGCTTGCCTGGCGGATGGACAAGCCAATGGGTCAACGCAGCATTGGCAACGATTACTATATAGAGAAGTTTGACAATGCAACCTTAAGGGTTTTTAGCCTGACAAATCCTCTAAAATCCATCAAGATTCCAATTGACCCGGAAGAAAAGCTATGGAATGTATTGCCAGGTGACAGCGGGGTCATTTTCTATTATTTGTTTGACTGGCTGAGCAACCGCCCTGTGTTTTGGAACGACGGCAAGCTCGAAATATATTCATGGAATGGCAGCAAGCGTACTGTTCCAGTCATTGAGAAAACAAGAGAGAACCTGATTCAGCTTTTCTTATTCCAAAGCGACGTTTTTGCCTTGATGAAAGAAGACAAGGCTTTTGTTTTGTACAAATATGACAAATCAACTTGGACGAAAGTTTTCTCACAACCAAATGACTCTGATAACTTCAGTTTTTCTGTTGACAAAGACAGGCTGGCTTTGCGAACAAGCGACACCCGTGCTGTCATTGTCGACATTTCTAAGCTCAAGGTGACCAGGGTTTTGGAAGTAAAACCCAAAACATACTTTTGGCTAAAAGACGGTTTCCTGATAGAAAATCCAGGCGGGGAGCATCAATTTATCACCCACATCCTCACCGGTCAGATGGTCAGGGGTGGAGACCTGAAGGTTTTGGATGTTGAAGGCGAGACCGTGCATTACACGTACGAAGGCGCAATTGGTGTTGTCAATGGAAACTTGTACACTGAGGCAAAGATTGATGGCAAAGCGACATCGGCAGCTGGCGGCTTGTTTGCCGATGATAATTGGCTGTACGATTCAAATGGACGGAAAATACAAAGTCTTTACAACGATTATTTTGGCAAGATTAAAATGATTGCCGGGAAACTTTGTTATGTGAATGGTCAACGCTGCCTTGTCACGGTACAGCTTGGTACACCGGCTCTGTACAAAATAGTAAAAACACAAAAGGGTTTTGAACTTTCCAATACCGGAACAGCCAAGCTGCAAGGAAGGGCTTGGGTAGCAAAAGACACTGGTGAGGATTTTGTAGCAAGGCTGGATGAAGGGGTAAATTTGGATTTGGTGTCTGGAAAAAGTTTGATTTTACCAAACAACTTTCAAAATGAAGACTGTTTTGTTGTTGTAAAATCCAATGGATTTCTTGACTCATCCTGCCTGTCGGAAGGTCAAAACGACTTCGGCAAACCTTTATGGAACGGACGAAATATTGAACAGTCAAATGAAATATTTAGCATGACACATTGGGGTGGAAAATGAAGAAGATATTGCTGGTGGTTGTTTTGATAGCTTCATCGTATGGGTTTAGTATGGCTCAGTCGGCGCAAACGCCAAACATGCCGATGTTGCCAGCAAGCCGTGAAGGGATGTTTACCCAAGTAAGCCAGATTACCGATCAGTGGCTCGAGCTGGATGGTTTTGCCGGCAAGAAGGTTTTTGCGCTCAGCGACGGCAAGCAGATGGACAATGTTGTCTTGCCTGCCTCTTCAAACTCATACATTCTAAATTCCATATCAGCTGAAACCAACAAAGGTCCAAGCGGCAACTTTCCTTACGTCCAGGCTGAGGATGGCAAGCGGTATCTGCCAAACAGGAACCTCGAATGCAAAAACACGGACAAAAAAAGGTTTTATTCCTCAGGATGCGGCGTAGATGAGATATACCCGGATGGATATTATTTTGTCGTAGAGACGCCCAGCTACAGCGATTTCCACATATACAGATTCTACAAAGTTGGAGTAGAGGGTGAGCTTTGGCACATGGCATGTTACGGGGATTCGATAATCTACAGGGTTGGGAAATGGTATGTTTATATAAATGCTTATAACAATTACACCTATTCGCTTTATGAGATGGATAGCGGCAAAAATGTATTGAATACTGTTTTCAAGCACAACAATGGGATGGGTGGACACAAGTCTGTCGGAGACTATCTTTTCATGTTTGGTCGTGTTTTTGACACAAGAACATGGAAGCTGGTTTTTGATTTTGGAGATATTCATTTGTATGGAGCCAGAATCCAGGATGACACAATATCGTTTCTTTATCTGAATAACATGCAAACTAAAGATGATAAGTACAAATTTTTCTATCAGGAATGGAGTTTGACCAACAATAAGTTAATAAAAGAGGTTGAGACTGATATTCCTATTATGGATGACCGAAAAAATTACTCTTCGGTTAATGGTTCTTTCAATGGTTTTGTGTACTACCAAAACGTCTTAAGTCACTCATTCGAAATTCTCAACATCAACACAAAACAAGTTGTTTTTTCCCACCCTGTCGTTGGCTTCGACTATTTGGATTACAAAGGTTATACAGACAACGGCAGGCACATCGTTTACATGGACAAGTCTGACATTTTCTGCTACGACACCCAGACTGGAAAACTCTGGAAGCGCAACAACACAGAGTTGTTGACCAAGGGCAGCTGCGACGGTCAGTGGGTCATATCCAACTCAGGTTATACTGATGGCAGGAACTGGATAGACCTTGTCCATGCCCAGTTTCCTGACAGAAAAGTGACCATAACTGATCAAAAAGGAATAATCTACACCGAGTTGGACTGCGTTCTCGAGGTTGTCCAAAACGATTACAAACACATTTTCAATGTGATTAGGCATGAACTTGATGGCACGGTCAAGACATTGGAACCACCAATAAAGTATGACAGTTTTTTGTACCCGTTCCTTTCAAACGGTCACTGGCATTTTGCCACAAAGGTTGATGGCAAGCTAATCGTCATGACATCTGATAAAACCTCCATTCGAATTGTTTATGAGCAAGAAGTTGATGAAGATTCAATGTTTATAAGAGATCAGAACAATGAATTGCTTTTTACTCAATCCAAGACAAAGCTCGTTATAGTAAAAAACTTTGTTACTGGCGAAAAAGGAGTCTACGATATTGCCGAAGGTGTTACATGGCCAGAGTTTGCAGGGAACAGATTTATTTTGTTTAGATCAGGTTTTCCGTTTCAATCCAGAATCCTTGACCGGAAAACAGGCGAAGTCACGCCGTATGAGAAACTTGCATTGATCGATGCAGATAATGATACTCTCTATTTTTCAGGTGAAAAGGAGTTTGCCATATTCAGGGATGGCGAGTTTGAGACCTTTCCTACAAAGTCCAAAATTATGGGAGATATTGTCAAAGACGGCTTGATTGTCGGTCCCGGGGCAATTTATGACACAGCCGGTCAGTTTATCCAGAAAATCAGTCTCCCTCGAATAGGTTCTGCATCTGATAGCATAAAGGAAGTCAACACCATGTCTTCCACGATGGCCATTGATCTTGGCCAGGATGAAACCTGGTATACGAAAAACCGAGTATTTTTTGAAACCTGCCCAACGTTCTCCCTTAACCGTGGTGATGGCTGTCTGGTGTTGGAGAATCTGTCAGCAAAGGAAATATCAGGCAAAATCTGGATAGCTGATCTGATGGGCAAGGAGCAGGTTATTGAGTTCGAAGATATGGATTTTGCATGTAGTGGAGGTGAGAAGCTCGAGTTTGGCAAGGCCGTTGCCAGTGGCCACTGCGTGGTTTATGTTGAGTCAAACGCAATGATGGACACATCCAAATCAGCACTTGAAAATGTTGATCAATCCTACGAAATGCCGCTCTTCGAAGGCAACCCGTTGTACCAGGAAAAGCAAAAAGCAGTCGTTGTGACTGAATGGGGAAAATGACAGGAGAAGTGCAATGAAACTGAGCATTTTAATAATTTGTACAGTTGTCGGGATGTCAGTTGTTACAACTGCTGACCATATTGACCCAAGCAGAGGTTATGATGGTTGGGGCTACTACGAAAACTCCGACATTTCAAGACCCATGCTCCCAGCAAGGGTTTATCAGGGCAACAGAGATTATGGTGAAAATGGAAAACCAGCAGTATCGCAAAGTCCGGTCAGTGAAGCTTTGATTGGTGTGCAATATTTCTCGTTGTTGGGTAGGAGACCCAACAATGTATACTTTTATCAGGGGCAGAATGCAAAGCAAATCAATGGATATACTGTTTTTCAGGATTGGAAAAACAAAAAAGTAATGGTCTACAAAGGAAACAACCTTACTAAAACCATAAGATATTTAAACTTTATCGGTTCAATAAATATCTTTGACCATTATGCCATCATAAGCAAATTCAAACGGACTGTTCCCGGTCACGACAATCAATATTACGATGTTTTGCTTGTCGTTGACCTTGAAGGTGACAATACCTGGGATTTCAAGATGCTGGTTAATGACATCGACATCAAGCAGTATAATAATCCTGAAATAATCGACAATTTACCCTATCCATACAAAAATGGGATAGCCATAGTTTCAAACATGGTAATAGACCTAAGGTTTATGAAGCTTTTGTGGACTCTCAACCCGAAGGAGCAATTCCTGGGTTTTGACGGAAATAATGTGATCTCTCTTTATCATTTTGAGAAGTACGAAGAAGGCAAAACACTTCAGGAAATGCAACATTATGAGATTGTCAAAAGGGATATGTTTGATGGCAAGGAACTTGGGAGGTATGAACTTACCAACAAACTTTTGTTTAGTATAGCTGCAGTTGTCAATGGAACCTTGATCGGGCAACAGGAGCAATACGAGAGAAAAGATGATTACATAAAGATTAGACATGTCATGTTTCTTGCCAAATTAGGAGAACAGAAACCCTACTACACTCTTGAAAGCAACCGTTGGGCCATGAGCTTGCGATTGTCAGATGACAGAAAGCACCTATTTGTAAACAATCAAAACAGACAGATGTGCATCGGGTTGAAAACAGGAAAGCAAGAGATGAGCATCCCAAGACAAAGCATCATTTCTTTCCAATCCTTTGCAGGACAGATGTACATGAATTGGGAGAGCACAGATGCCAATGGCAGAAATTATGAGCACCTTTCCCTGTTTGGGTCAATGTCTCCAATAATCTCAAAGCCAAAAGACTATTTCAGGCTGAGCAATGATTATCCCAGTATGACAACTCTGATACCAACAAAACAAGGCATTTTATGGGTTCCGAACAACCAGTTGTTTGGAACCCCCCAGCTTCTGTCTCGTACCGGAAAGAAGATAAAGGAGTTTTCATTGCCTGGTTGGGGAGGAGAATGCATGCTATCCTCGGCGGTTGTCGGCGACAGGCTTCTTGTAGACTGTACAGGAAAATCTCTCAGCATTGTCTCACTTGCAGATGGTCAGGTACAGACAATTGAATTTACCGAGAAGGTTGGTCGACGTTTACTGACTTTACCAAGACCCATGCTTGCCAACGAAAAGTTTTGTGTAGTTTTGGACACAACATGTGTGACTCACGTTATAGATATTGATAAAAACAAGTTAGTATCGAGCTTAACAGACCAAAACAATTGTTTCAACATCAATACCGAAATCAGAGATAACCTTTATTTTGACAACTTTCTTTATAACTTCGACATGAATGGAAAACTGCCACAAACAGATTACAAACTTCCCAAGTACCTTGGAATGCTTAAGAACTCTTTTTTCACAATACATGACAATGCCTATGATCCTTCTACAAATGTCACCTCGAAGAGCTTGTTTGAAACATCGTTTAATGGAAATTCAAAAAAAACATACACAGTGCCAGAAGATATCGACCAATATTTTTACGACAACCTGACAGACTTTCAGATAGTCACAGACAACTCAGTTGTGAAATGCTGCAATTATGTAGTTGATATGGGGAGAAGAGTATTTCTCTATCCCACAATAGCCAGTTTCAACCAGAGAAACATGGAAGTGTCGATGACCACAACAGATGGTTTTGTGGAAGCTATTGACAACTCCATATATCAATACAGGCCTTGTCCAACTTATTCTCTCAGAAGGACAGGCAATTTTTCATTTGAACTGGATGTTACTTCTTCAGGGCAGGATATTCCCCTGCTTGAAGGCAAAGTCAGGCTTGTGGTCATGGGCGATAACGCAAACACACCAAAGGTGTTTTTAGATTCATATTCCGATTTAAGAATCAAAAAATCAGGCACTGGTGACGAGGTAACATTAGAGTTCAAACCAACAGAGAAGTTTCTTGATGCTCTAAAAAACGGCACCAACAGATTTGGACTCATCATCGAATCCAATGGACTTCTTGACACAACCAACTCTGAGCTGTCAGACTTTGACAAGGAAGGGAGACCATTGTTTGACGGCATTCCGATATCTTATGAAAAGCAACAGTCGGTTGTCGTGACTGTTTGGGGCAGATAAAACCAGAAACATGCATATGCGAAGCTCAAATTCACAACATTAAGAATTGTAGGAAAGATAAATATTCTTAAGCGATTATTCATCTGAACTATCCCCATATTTTCATGACAGGCGCATATTATGGATTGCATAAACATAGGGCGAGATAAGGGGTGGCAAGATGAGCAAAAGGTTCGTCAAAATCATATTTTTTATAAGTTCCATAATGGCATTTCTCATAACCTCATCAGTTTCCATCGGGTCTTCAAACATGGTAAAGAAAAACATCCTGCCAGTGCTCCCCGAGAAGAGCATAGTGCATGGAGGTCACATAACAATACCTACCGACGGCTACACCATTCCGGATGGACTGATTCTTGACAGCAAGTTCAATGTTGTTGGCTCAAACGCGGGTAATTACGGCTACGAAATCTTCAACAGCGGAAAATACCAGCTTGAAATTGATTTTGGCGACCATGTGCACAAGAGCATGAATTCAAATTCAAAATTGTACGCTGACATTGAGAATGAACAGGTTGAACCAATTTTTTTGACATCTGCAAATGCCAGGTATCTTCCAAAACTGAACATGGTTTGTTTTGTAGATGAGACAGACATGCTCTGTTTTTACAATCCTGAAACATCAAAAATTGTTTATAAAAGAGATAGCTTTGAGGTAACAAAAATATCAGAGGTTTCAAAAGACAAAATACTGTTTAGGGCTATTGGTTCCTACGAGCTTTTTGATACGGTAACATGGCATAAAATTTTGACCTGTGATGAAAGGTATTCCTGGGATGAGAAGTCCTTTGTGTCAAGCAATGCGATAGTGGATTTGACAGGGTCAAACAAGATTATCGATATTTCAAAAATTGATTTAGGATTTATGACAAAATTTGATGAAGATGTCATCTATACTATCGGCTACCTGGATGAGAGAAGAACCAATTTGGTCAGGTTTAGCAGAACAGGAGTTTTATTGTCCAGTTTTGACATTGAATTGCCTTGTGATCTTCAAAATGGTTTGTCAGCGTCAGACTATGAACTAAGAGACAATTTAATGCTTATACCAGTCAAATGGAAACCCGAAACAAAATACGTTATTATTGACATCTTCACTGGAAAGCTGAAATGGGAAAAAGATTATGGTTACAAAACAGACGTTTATTGTGCTTTTCGTGGTAACAACCTAATTGAAAAAACATCAAACGGTCTGGTTGTTTATGATTTGGAAAGTTTCGAGATAGTAAAAACTATCCCATTATCGGCTAATGCAAGATTCTTAAGTTATGGCTGTGACAGATATGTTGTTGGCAGTGGGTTTGATGAGAATTACAAACCATATAAAGCAGTTTACAAGCTTGATGATGAAAATTGCCCAGTGCTTGAAAGTGTAACAAGGTTACCTGAGGACAGCACCAACATCTTTCCTTCAGAAGATGGTTTTTGGGTGGCAAAGTTTAAAACTATTTCCGACAATAATCATATAACGCTTTCAAACGAATATTATTTCGAGTTTTATAAACTGTCTTCTACGAAACCTGGCAAGACATTCAAGTTGTCCTTTGAGGAGAAACAACAGTTCTTACCTTACAACTGTGTTTCGGGAGACAGATTCTACCTTTTCAGAACCAATTGCATTGAAGTTTACAGTCTGTCACAAGGTAAAGTGATTGGTAAAATGGAATTAGGAGAAGATGAGGATCACGAAGCCACTTCGGATTTCTACCAAAGTGGGAAACATCTCTATGTTCATCTGAAATCAAATTATATGTATGGTAACACGTCTCCCAAAAATGTCATTTATTGTTTCAACAAGGGCACTTCCGAGCTTGTGTTCAGGCAGGAACTGTCCAAACGCACAAGGGTCAAGCAGGTTCAACAGGATTACGTCCTTCTTGAGGTTGCCGAAGGAGAGGTAGACTATTCAGTGCTTCGAACTGATGGGAGGCATATCTTGTTGGCTGGAGCTTATGCCATCTCAGGCAATACTCTTTATTACAAAAAAAGTCTTGGCGCACCATCAACAGGTCAGGATTATCTGTGCAAACATGACCTGGTTGATGACATGGAGGAATGCTTTAAGTACAATGAAGATATGGTAGACCCTGATTATATCGGTTACGATTTTTTCTATTCACACCGATCGGGTTTCCTTTCTGACAGGGGTGAGAAAATACAAGATTCTATCGGGTGTTGGAATAATTTCGTGAATTCAAAGTCAGGATGTCATGCTCTTTTCAGCGAATTCTACAACGAATACAATTCCAGACCATTGATTCAGGGTAATAATATAATTTCAATGCTTAACCCCTGCCCTACTTTTTCCATCAAAAGGAGGAGTAGACATCAATTTGAATTGGTAATGACAAGAAAAGATGGTCTGTCACCAAACTTGTCCGGTGTGGCTTATGCTGTTTGCTGGGGTGACAATGGAGGGGAGCCATTGTTTGTTGACCTGACCAAAGTAAGCAAACAACAAATTGACGGTCTTAAGTCAGGGGGAACGAAAGTTTTAAATTTCAAAAAAGAAGACATTGCCAATACTTTTGGCAATTCGTTCAAATACATCGCCGTGATCATCGAATCCAATGGACTTCTTGACACAGCAAACTCTGAACTGTCCGACTTTGACAAGGAAGGGAGACCGTTGTTTGACGGCATTCCGATATCATGCTCCTTACAGAAATCGGTGGTGGTGACTGTCTGGGGCGCTAAGTGATTGTTTCCAACATTGCCAATCTAGGTATAATTGTATTGTGAAAAAACTCTGCATTCTAATCGCCATTGTTTTGGTCATGCCTGGATTTGCCATGCCGATGAATGAAAATGTCAGAAACGTCTTTGCTTCAAAAGTGGTAAAAATTGTTCTTGACAGTGGAGCATACAGTCTTTCTGAGCTTCGTTTCAAAAACACCGGGGCAATTCCTTCATGCAGGCAGGAGTTTTATTTTGCCCTTGCCCTTCTTGCAACTGACAACAAATCCAACAACGACTTGGCCAACGAAATTCTGGCAAAATATCTTCCAATGCAGGTTGCTGACCCACAAAGCCCGTACTATGGCTCCTGGTATTACAAGGAATTGCTGGGGAAAACCGACGGACTTGAGTGGGACATGTTCAATCCCATACCTGTCTTCCACATGGTTTTTGGCATGCCTGAAAGGTTGACTGAAAGCAACCGCAAATTGGCGCTTGCTTCCATGAGTCTGGTTTCAAAAGGGTTGGCGGCAAAATGGTACCCAAACCACGTCAAACCTGAGGCAATTGGGCATACAAACTATCATCTGATGTATTGCGCCGATTTGCTGCTTGCCTCCGAATATTGCGAGGACAGACTTGGTCAATCCCTGGCTGTTGCTGCGCTGGAAAACTGGATGGACTGGACAAAAAGAAACGGTGTGACCGAATTCAACAGCCCGACCTACCTTGCCGTTGACCTTCGGGCTCTGAGCGTAATAGAGATTTACAGCAAAGACAAAAGAGCAGTGGAACTGGCCATGACGGCAGCTGACATTCTGATTGCCGATGGGCTTCTACATTTCAAAAGACCAAAGGCTCTCCTTGGTGCAAATTCCAGATCGTACGATGTGCTCTCTGGAAAAGGAAAATCGTGCAGCTATCTGGAGATGGCACTGTCAGGAAAAATCCCGGATGTCGAAGATGTATCGTCTGTTCTCAACGTTTTTTTCGGTCACAGAAACGGTGACTGGGTGACTGGCTTGTGGATGAAGAGTTTGGAAGAGTCTTTCACCTTCGAATCCAAGTGGGCTCCTGACCTCTGGGCTGTCAGAAAAACCTGGTTTGGTGAGAGTCTTGTGCTTGGCACTTCGGGCATGGGTTATGGTAGCCAGGACAGAAACCTTGTTGCTGACAGGCAGGATTCGTTGTGGTTGTGCTCGTTTGTACCTGTGATTGCCATCAACGACTCGCCTGAAAAACTCCCTGAGATTGGCGGTGGTTCAGGCCACAACCACATAAAAACTCCAGTGTTCACGGTTCAGGATGAGAACAAAGCCTTGCAGCTGTTTGACATAACATATAAAGAGCCAGACTTTGACATGAACAGACTTTCACTGGCTTTCCTTTTTCCAAAGTCAGAGATAATCGTGCTTGATAACCCACCAAAGCCGGACTCACCGTTTGCAATAAAAACTGACAACGATCTTGTCATGGTCAGGCCGTTTGTGTCATCAAGTGATGCCACGATCCACCTCCACCAAAAAGGCGAACTGACAATCATAGAGACAAGGTTGGTTCACGATCTGAGAAAGGATGTTGGCAGAAGGTTCTTTGTCGGTTTTGCCATTGAGATTGCAGAGAATGTTTATGATTCCAATGCTACTTTTGAAAACTGGCTCAAAAAACCATTCGCATTCATAAGTGACGAGACTATCGAAAACATCAACGTTTCGTTCGACAACCTCAAGATTGACTACGACACAAAAATCAAACGTCCCAGAAACATTCCATTCGGCACAGGCGAGGTTTTTTCCACACCCTGGACGTGCATGGACGGTGATGGATTATGGACATCTGATTGGGGAAACATCAGATTCTAGCTTTGAGGTATCAATAAATAATAAACCCCCGGGATAACCGGGGGTTTATTTGGTTTATACTGTTTTTACAAAGGTTTCCCGCTAAGCATAGCAAGCAGTGCTCCTGCAGCAACAGCTGTGCCGATGACTCCGGCAACGTTTGGTCCCATGGCAGCCATGATGAGGAAGTTGCCAGGGTCTTCTTTTTGGCCTTCGATTTGAACGGTGCGGGCGGCCATTGGAACAGCTGAAACACCGGCTGCTCCGATCATAGGATTGATTTTTCCACCAGAAAGTTTGTACATCAGCTTGCCCAAAAGCACGCCACCGGCAGCCGAAAACGCGAATGCTATAAAGCCAAGCACGATAATGGCTATGGTTTTCCATTGAAGGAAATCTGCGGCTTTCATGGTTGAGCCAACCGAGAGACCAAGAAGAATTGTGACAATATTGACAAATTCGTTTTGAAGTGTCTTTGAAAGACGTTCAACCACTCCACTTTCCCGGATGAGGTTGCCGGCCATCAAAAGACCAATAAGTGAAATGGCAGAAGGTAGAAGAATCCCACAAATGATTGTGCAGGCAATAGGAAAGATGATCTTGGTGGTTTGGGAGACTGGTTTTACAATATCCATTCTTACTTTGCGTTCTTCTGTAGTGGTTAGCGCTCTGATTACTGGCGGCAGGATGAGTGGAACCAATGACATGTATGAGTACGCTGCAACCGCGATGGCACCCAATAGGTCAGGTGCCAGCCTTTGAGCCAGGAATATGGCTGTAGGTCCGTCTGCACCTCCGATGATACCGATGGCAGCGGCAGCTTTCATGTCAAAAGAGAATCCAAAAAGGCTATGGTTTGCTACGCCAAAAACAGTTATGGAAAGGAACATGGCAATGATGACGCCAAATTGGGCGGCAGCGCCAAGAATGAATGTTGTTGGTCTGGCAAGCAGTGGGCCAAAGTCGGTTAGCGCCCCCAGACAAAAAAACATTATCACAGGTAACAATTCGGTTTTTGTAAGTGTATTGTAGATAATGGTGAGAAAGCCTTCAGAACCGCCTATCCAAGTTGAAGTCAGGGTTTCGGGTACAGGCAAATTGACCAGGATGCACCCTGTGGCAATTGGCAACAACAGCAGTGGTTCGAATTTGAATTTGATGGCAAGCAGGTAGAGAAGCAGACCAATGGCAACCATGATGATGCAACCGATGAGGTTGTATCCAGGTGGATAAGTGCCAAAGGCTGAGGACTGCCAAATGCCTTTGAAACCTTCCAAAATTGCGTTCATTTACGCCAGCTTGATCAACACTGCACCACTTGTTACAGTGTCGCCTTCTTTAACAAGAATGTCTGATACTGTTGCCGGTTCATCGGCAAGTACTTCATTTTCCATCTTCATTGCTTCGATAACCAGGAGCAGGTCGCCGGTTGCAATTTTTTGTCCCTTTGCGACAGGAATACGGAGAACCTTTCCAGGGATCGGTGCGGTAACGTCTTTGCCTGAGGATTTTGCCGATGGAGGAGGAGTTGTAGCAACTGCTGCTGCTACCGGTGTACCGGCTGTTACTGGAGCGGCTTTTGGCATTTCAAAAACTTTGGAAACTTGGGGTGCTCCACCGATTTCCTCGACTTCGACTTCATAGGCCTTGCCATTGACTGAAACTTTGAATTTTCTCATTTTCTTACCTGCCTTGGTTATTGATTCAAACTTTTATATTCACGTACAACAAATTCAGGTCGTGCCTGACGGGCTTTGCCCATAGACGAGGCAACGGCCGCCGTGATAACCGCAATCAATTCGCTATCATCAACTTCAATCTTTTGTGCTTCCACTGGTTTCTTCTCCCTATCTGTCAACCATTTGACCAAGAAAATCAGACCTGTAATAAATAGAAGAGTAAAAAAAACAGCCAGGAACGCAACAAACCCGGTGACCAGGTCATCCATGATGGCTTTGTCTGATGACTTGATGATGAAATAAACGATTAGGAAACCCAGTATTATGATCATGGCAAAGAGGGTAATCCAGTCGCCGACATATATTCTTCTTTTTTGTTTGCTCATAATGGTACGTTGCCGTGCTTTCTTTGCGGGAGCTGTTCTTTTTTGGTTGAGAGCATGTGGAGTGCCTGGGCGATGTAAGGTCTGGTGAATTCTGGGTTTATGACTGCGTCGATATATCCTCTTCTGGCTGCAACATATGGGTTGCAGAAGTTGTCTTCGTACTCTTCCACCTTTTGTGCTGTAAGAGCCTTGGGGTCTGATGATTTTTTCAACTCATCGCCAAACAAAAGCTGCACCGCGCCATCAGCGCCCATAACGGCAATTGAAGCCTGTGGCCAGGCAAAAACCTGGTCTGCGCCCATGTCTCTTGAACACATTGCAAGGTAGGCGCCACCGTATGCCTTGCGGAGGATGACTGTTATTTTTGGTACGGTTGCCTCAGCATACGCATAAAGCATCTTGGCTCCGTGCCTGATGATTCCGCCGTGTTCCTGTGCAATGCCTGGCAGAAAACCTGGTACGTCGACGAGGTTGAGGAGTGGGACGTTGAAGCAATCGCATGTTCTTATAAATTTTGAGGCCTTGTCGGAACTGTCGATGTCCAGGCAGCCGGCAAGGTGGATTGGCTGGTTTGCGATGATGCCAACACTGAAGCCGTCAATTCTGGCAAAACCAGTGACTATATTTTTGGCAAACTCTGTTGAAACCTCAAAGAAATCGCCACAATCAACAAGCCCCCTGATGACTTTTCGAACGTCATATGATTTGTTGGGATCGACAGGAACCAGGTCGTTGAGATCCTGTGAGGTTCTATTTGGATCGTCGGACATGATTCTTGGTGGTTTCTGCTCACAGTTTTGTGGGAGGTAGGAGACGAGTTTTCTAACACCTGCAAAGCAGTCGGCTTCAGTGGAGTATCTGAAATGGGCTACACCAGATTTGCTGGTGTGGGCTCTGGAACCACCGAGTTTTTCCTTGTCGACTTCCTCACCTGTGACAGATTTGATGATTTGAGGTCCAGTGATGAACATGTTTGAAATGCCATCAACCATGAAGATGAAATCGGTAAGGGCTGGTGAGTAAACCGCTCCACCGGCTGACGGTCCCAGTATTAATGAAATCTGCGGCACAACACCGGAGTAAATTGAGTTGCGATAGAAAATCTTGCCATAGCCTGAGAGGGCGTCGACACCGTCTTGAACCCTGGCTCCGCCCGAGTCGTTGATGCCAATGACTGGTGCGCCAGATTTTGCAGCCATGTCCATGACCTTGGCAATTTTTTCACCGTGCATCTCTGACAATGATCCACCAACAACGGTGAAATCCTGAGAAAATACAAAAACAAGTCTTCCGTCGATTGAACCGTAGCCTGTTACGACGCCTTCGCCAGGAACGTAAGAATCTGGATCATGGTCGACCAGCCTATCGGCTATCAGTGCGTCGGTTTCGACAAAAGAGTTGGCATCCAAAAGGCAACGAATCCTGTCGCGAGCTGTTAACTTACCTTTTTTTGCCTGTTTGTCCTGCGCTTCCTGAGTGTCGTTTTTTGCAAGCGCAAGCCTGTCTTCAAAATCTGAAATCAGATCGTCTATGTTTTTTGGTTTCACAAAGACTAAAGTAAACCCACATTTTGTGGCTGTCAACTCAAAGGTTACAATAAAAGAGAACTCTTCTGATGGCCAAGCTGGCCTTATGCTTGACAAAACCTTGCATAATTAAAATTTAAACTGCAGATACGGCTGATGAGTGGTATCAAGACTGGATAAAAGAGCGGTTTGAGGTTATCATGTATCCATGAGACAAGACGTTGCAGAGTATTTAACGCTTGCATACAAGGGCGAGTTGGCTATCAGGGATGCCGACCATGGCAAAGTAAACAAGTGGGCAAAAGACACAACAAAGCTCCTTGTTGAAAGACTTAAAGATCAGATGGGGACAGCTGACAAACCGGTCTATACAACAAACATTATTGGGCAGATCAAGGAAAAAAAGAGACCGTCAAAGATACCCGATGTTATAAACAAGTATATCAGCAACCTGGGCGGGAGCTTTGATGAAACAACTTTTGAGTACACGTTGCCTGAAAACATATCATTCGAGCAAGCCCTTAATGGCGCTAAAGTGCTTATGGCAAGAGCGTTTGAATTCCACATGTATCCAAAGGCTCTCTGGATGATGGCTGCCATTGCAACAGGCCTGCTGACACTGATTTGTGCTTATGTCGTGTGGCTCAAGTTTGATGACTACGTCAACCTTTCGATTTTTGCAGGAATGTTGATTCTATTCGTTGCTTGCACCTGGAAAACAGTCAAGTATGAAAAGTTTCCAGATGCAGCTGCCAAGGTCAGGGAAAGAGTGATTCGATCGAAATCAATGCCAGAATAGCAAAATCCGCTCTACAAAAGAGTGGGATAGGCGGTTTTGATTATGTTGTCAATCCTTATTTTGGTTGTACTCACGCTTGTTCTTTCTGCTATGCAAGGTTCATGCTCAAATTCCACAAATCCGAACACCAGTGGGGTTGCTTTGTTGAACCTAAAATAAACCTGCCAGATGTGCTGCAAGGCGAGTCTAAAAAAGCTTTTGGTAAAAAGATTCTTTTCTCGTCAGTAACCGATTGCTATCAACCAGTAGAAAAAGAATTTGGCATCACTCGTGGGTGCCTGAGAATTTTGGCTGAGTGCGGATGCCATGTATCGGTGCTGACAAAATCGTCGCTTGCAGCAAGGGACGCTGATCTTGTGCCATCATTCAAGTCGTTCACGTTTGGCATGTCAGCCTCCTACCATGACGACAGGATCAGGGAATGTTTTGAGGTCGGAACAGCTAGTATTGAAGAACGGGCAAAGACGCTGAAATTGATGAAAGAGGCAGGCGCAAAAACGTGGCTGTTTGTGTCGCCATTTCTGCCAGGCATAACAAACCTTGAGGCTATACTTGAGAAATTTTGTGGAACTGTAGACAGTTTCTCAGTTGAGGCAATCAACCTTTACAGCAGCACCCTGAAAGGTTTGTCGTCGAGCATAGCCAGGGCTGGGTCTAATTTCGAATCATTAAAGAAAAAAGCAAAGGATCCATACTATTGGGAGCAGGCAAAACTCGAAGCTTTCGAGACTTCGAAAAAGATTGGTTTAAATCTTGAAGAATTCTATTTCCATACAGGCAGTTGACCGAGAGAATTAAATAGGTTATCTCTATTTTCAAATGAGCTCGAAAATGCACACCATGATATGGGGTTCAGCCCCATCAACGACTTGCCTGAAGCTCTGGGAATTCATCTCTGAAGTTGAGAACCAGAAATTCCTTATTTACGGAATTGGTGATGGCAGAAACGCAAAATTCCTTGCCGGACAGGGATTCGAAGTAGTGGCGATCGATCCTGACAACGATTCTGTTGAAACCCTGAAAAAATGGGCAAAGGATGAAGGCCGCAAAATAACGGCTCTGGCAGGAGACCTCGACTCGATAGACATAGGCGGTCCTTACGATGTCATCCTGAGCGTCGGGATGATGAACAGGATTCCAGACACACAAAGAGACGAAGTCTTTGGCAAACTCCTTGAACGGACAAAACCCTTCGGGTTCATTGCTGTTTCGGTGTTTGTTGACAAGCACTTCATTGGCAGCAACCCAACACCTGAAGCCAGTCATTTCTTCAAGTCAGGCGAATTGATGGGTTATTACCACACCTGTGACATCTGCTGGACAACCCAGGAACTCTACAAAGGTTCGGGTGACGATCTTTTCTGCGTGGACAGGATTATGGCCAGAAAAATGCCAGAAGGACACAGGGTTGATCCAAACAATATCGGTCAATCTGTCAGTTTAGTCTGACAGACCGTAAAGGAATGTTTGACCATCGATGTAGTCACCTGTGACTTTTATTGAATTTGTGATGGCCGAAAGGTTGTAATTCGTTCCAAAACCTAGCGTAACAATTATGTTGTCACCAGAATCCTTGACCATTGCCTTTACTTTTGCCGGAACGATTTCTTTCAGTTCAACCTTGCCGGTGGAAAGCAGATTGTTTTTATAGGCAGTGGCCATCTTTACGAAGTCTGATTCTGATTTTGCGGAAACAGTAACGCTTTTAATAACAGCTTCATAGGCTAGCTTCTGCTTTATTATGTTTTCGAATTCTTTTTCGGTTATACCCCAGTTGGCCAGGAAGCCCTCTTTTGTCTGTTTCACTTTTATCGCCTGGTTGTAACTGAGTTCCATGTCTGTCTTTACTTGCTCGTCTGTTGGCAGCAGTTCAAGCTTCACAGCTTGATCGTAAACAAGAGCCGTCTCCCTGGCGTTTAACTTCGCCACTTCCAGTGGGTCAAAGTTTGTAGATGAATCTGTCAGAGATATCCTTTCACGTTCGATGAACAAGTCCCTGCACGTTATCGTCATACTGTCGGTTTTGGCGTAAATCTCCGGAAAAGGAAGGTAAAAACTGCCGGAATAGCCTATTGAGCCATCGCTGTTTGTGTACCTTGCGGGGTTACCAAGTGTCTGCTCAAGGTTGGCCATGACTGATTCCATAGAGTTGCCGCGTGTTTTGCTATAAAGCTTTAGCCAGATTGCTGAGCCGGAGTCGCCGGCAGTGCCGCTGCTCCAACCAGAGGGTATGGAAATTTCCACTGGGCCATCCTTGACGTTTGCCATAGAACCACTGCAGGAGATGAATAACACGCAAGCAAGCAATATCGTTTTTTTCATGGTTTGATGATACGGCTTGTGCGCTGTGGGTCAAGTGGATAAGATTTCCTGTATGAAGAAAATCTGGACAGTGATAATAGCGATTATGCTTGTCTCTTGTGGCAACGGAACAACCAAGTCCGAGAAATCCTGGAATGACGTCTATGCGATGATTGATTCCGGAGAAAAACAGTCCGTGATCGATAGAACGATTAGCGAGCTAGGTCCTGCAAATCATCCTGCCAGCCAGACGATTATGAGTTATTTTGATTACTTCATGACTGGTGAAGCCGAAAGGGCATGGGAATACATAGAGCCAAACTCCCCTTTATCAAAAGAGATTGGCAGTGTTGAAGCTTTCAAGGATCGCATACAGAAGGCATTGAATGAAAATCAGTATACTTCAGTAACGATAAAAGGTTTGAGCTTGTCGACCAAAAACGAGACAGGTGAAAGGTTTGCCACCGTGAGGTTTACCATCTCCATGCTAGACAAAAATGTGCTTAAAAACTATGAAAGCATAGCTAACTATATAGTAATATGCAAAAATAATGAATGGCTCATCTATGATTTAATAAGACCAAGTACAGAGATTAAATAGTATTATAAATATCAAAATAGCAATACATATCATAAAAAGTAATGATATGATATTGTAACATAAAAATAGATATTAAAATGGCATATAAACTGATTATAGATGATATATAATAAAAAACACCCACTTATAGTGGGTGTTTTAGTGTTTTAGACGTTTATCAATAGAACAGCTTGGCTATGTCAAACAGTTTTGGGTCTGGTTTCCTGCGTTCACGGGTTACCTGATCCATATCCACTGGTACGACCAGGCCACCCTTCATGCCTACCATCTTGCCGACCTCACCGCGACGGAGAAGTTCGACAGCTTCGTAACCAAATCTCATGGCCAACGTTCTGTCCATCAGCGTCGGTGTTCCGCCACGCTGGAGATGGCCAAGGACGGTGTATCTGGTTTCTATGCCGGTGCGTTTTTCAATTTCGTTTGAAAGATAAGCGCCGATGCCTGTTTTTGGGCAGTCTCCTACATTGAACCCGTCAATGACGGATGAGTCGGTGACAACGATTATGGAGAAGTTTTTGCCTTCACTTTTTCTGAATTCAAGGTGCCTTGCGATGTCGTCGATGTGGGGCTTGAACTCGGGTGTGATGATATAATCTGCTCCTCCAGCGATTCCACCCATCAAGGCGATCCAGCCTGCTCCGCCACCCATGACCTCAACGACCATGACCCTGTGGTGCGACATGGCTGTTACGTGGAGTCTGTCCAGTGAGTCTGAAACAAAGTTTGCAGCCGTGTCAAAACCAATGGTTGAATCGGTTCCGCCAACGTCATTGTCAATGGTTGCCGGGATGCCAACGGTTGCGTAGCCAGCATCGTTGAGCCTTGAAGCGATTCGTAGTGACGTGAAACCACCGATAACAACGCACGCTGTGAGCTGGTTTTTCTTGAAATTCTTCTGGAAAGTCTCGAAACCCTTTTCTGAAGCAAATGGATCAGTTTTGGAGGAACCAAGTATGGAACCACCAAGATAAATGATTCCTGAGACGTGTGACTTGTTCATTACAAACACTTCGTCGTTTATTAATCCATCCCAACCGTTTTTTACACCGATTACTTCGTAGCCAAGGTCAAAACCTTTTCGTGCGACAGCTCTAATGGCAGCATTCAATCCAGGACAGTCTGATCCAGATGTAACGACTCCGATTCTTCTCATATTTTCCTCCTTTACTTACCAATAAGAAATGGGATAAACAACAGCGAAATAACAGCCATCAGTTTGATGAGAATGTTGATTGACGGCCCGGTGGTGTCTTTAAGAGGGTCTCCGACTGTGTCTCCGACAACAGTTGCATGATGCACCGATGTTCCCTTTCCACCCTTGTATCCGCTTTCAATGAGCTTCTTGGCATTGTCCCAGGCGCCACCTGAGTTTGCCATGAATATGGCAAGAATTACGCCCATCAGGGTTGCGCCTGCAAGCATGCCACCTACGCCTTGCGCACCAAAAGTATAATACACAATGAACGGAATTGCCACCATCAGGATGGCTGGGAGAATCATTTTTTTCAAACCACCGTTGGTGGTAATTGAAACGATTTTGCGATAATCAGGATCAGCCTCATTTTTGAGAATGCCTGTTATCTCTTTGAATTGACGCCTGACTTCAGCAACAACGAGGTTTGCTGTCAATCCGACAGCCTTGAGTGTCAATGCTGAGAACAAAACCGGCATAGCTATGCCGATAAAAGCTCCAGCCAAAACGTTTATGTTGAGGAGGTCAATGCTAGTTAGTTTTGCTGCGTGAGTGTATGCTGAGAACAGCGCAAGAGCTGTTATGGCAGCTGAACCGATGGCGACACCCTTGCCCATGGCTGCTGTTGTGTTGCCAAGAGAATCAAGACTGTCTGTTATTTCCCTGACTTCTGGCGGGAGTCCGCTCATCTGGGCAATGCCACCAGCATTGTCGGCTATCGGGCCGTAAGCATCGACAGCAAGCGTGGTGGCAAGTGTTGCCAACATACCCACACCCGCAAGGGCAGTACCAAACATACCCATACCGCCAAGCGTGTAGGCAGCATAAAGGGCAGCTGCAATGAAAATGATCGAGAAAACTGAGGATTCATAACCAACACCCATGCCAGCGATTATGTTTGTGGCTGGTCCGCCTGTACTCTGGTCTGCTATGTATTTGACAGGCTTTGCCGAGGTGTAATAGGTTGTGACAATGCCAATGAGCACGCCAGCAAGAAGACCGCTTGCAATTGCATAGAATGCACCTAGTGATCCCATTGTGTAAAGCGATATGAAAAGTGAGAATCCAAGGCACAGCACCGTGGAGATAATGGTTCCGAGCTGAAGACCGAAGGCTGGTTTGACCTTGCCGATTGAAGCAATGATTTTTGCAGATATTATGCCGATAATTGAAGAAAGTAGGCCTGAACCTATTACAAAAAGGATGAGTTTGATTTTTACAGGATCAAAAACGTCGCCCACAACGGAAATGACTATTGCTGAAACGATGGCGCCCACATAGGATTCATACAAATCTGCACCCATGCCTGCAATGTCACCCACATTGTCACCGACGTTGTCGGCTATGACAGCAGGATTCCTTGGATCGTCTTCAGGGATATTGGCTTCGACTTTGCCAACCAGGTCAGCTCCAACATCAGCAGCTTTGGTAAATATTCCTCCACCGACTCTGGCAAAGAGGGCAACAAACGAAGCGCCAACCGAGAATCCGACCATCATGCCGGTGACGGTTGCCGGTGGCATGATGGGTTCAAAAACGAGGTAGATTGTTGAAATACCAATTACACCAAAAGATGAGACAACCAGTCCCATGACCGAGCCGCCTGAAAAAGCAATCTCAAGGGCTTTTCCAACGCCTTTTGAGGCAGCTGCCTGTGCCGTGCGCGTGTTTGCCAGTGTGGCGACGTTCATGCCAAAAAACCCGGCAAGAATCGAAAATATGGCACCACAGGCAAAAGCTGCTGCACTGTACCAGCCGGTGATCCAGATGATCAAGGCCGTAAAAGGAACGATTGCAAAGGCCATGTATTGGTATTCCTTGAACAGGAATGCATAGGCGCCTTGCCTGATTGCCATTGAAATCTTGACCATTTTGGGAGTTCCAGGGTCACTTGAGCGGATGCCAAATGAAAGCAACAATGCAAGCAACAAACCTGAAAGACCAATAATTGGAACTGCAAACAACCAGTCAAACATCTTTACCTCTCAATTGCCTGATGGTGGGCTGGACAGGATTCGAACCTGTGACTTCTTCCGTGTGAGGGAAGCGTTCTACCGCTGAACTACCAGCCCATTTAGACAATTGAATTCTAATGAATCTCTTTGATATGTCAACTCAAATAGGAAAAATTCTCAATAAGCTATTGACAAAGTTAACACAAGAATCAGCCAAAGTTAAATCATCGTAATATTATTCCGATATTGGCTGGTCAAACTGTTATGCAGAAGGTGAAAGCAATTAAAAATGAAGTTTTTTTGTTGCCATTGTTAATCTTGGCAAAGGTATGCGTTTGTTTTCCTGTTGGTTTTGCATGTGCCGCTTGTCATTTTGAGCTTGTGAAACCTGGGTAGACATTGGTTTATTTTGATATGATCATATCATGGATAGCAATTGCAATATCTGCAATAACAGTGCCAAGGATGGTAGGATTTTTCAAAAGTATGGTCTGTGTCGATGTTCTTATTGAGATGCTCATTAGTGACGATGCTACGGGCGAACAAAGAAAAAATCCATAAATTTGCCGTTGTTGTTGTAAATGGATACAACGTAAATAGAGCTTTGGCCAAGCTTTGGCAATTTAAATGAGTTCTTCAAATCCTCGGGCATAATGGCAAGCCTGCCGGCTGGTTCAGTTTGAAGTGGATTTGTCCCACCAGTCAATTTGTCGATACATGCTATAATGATGTCTTGTGCTGGGTTTTCCCGCTCAAAGACAACATGGCCTTGCTCTACATAATGCGAAATTCCCTCGTCTGTTGTGCTGTCTACTTTGCCAAGGATGCACGAAAGGTAGTCGCAGTCAGTCAGCATGTCGTCAATTTCAGCATCAACTCTTGTACCATTTATGAAAACCGATTCTGCCTGGTCATCTGTGGCAACCAGTATCGAAGTTTGTGGATACAGGCTCTGTTGCAAATCCCATAATTGTTGGATATTTTTTCTGTATTTATCGCCACTCATCCTCAGCTTGATCACATTTTTGTGGCCAAACTGCTGTTTGGCGGTCATGTTCCCGACAGGTATCGAGAAAGACTGGTGGTCGGCCGTTGAAATGAAGAAATATCCTCCTGAGGCTGCCACTCTTCTAGGAGAAAGCTTTGCGGTTTGTTTTCCTGTGATTGGATCTCCGGAGATCTCTTTGAGCTCGTAAGACTTGGCTGTTTGGCCCCAGGTGGAGAATGTGCCGTCATTCCAGAGCGCGATTACTTGAGAGTTACCGGTGTCGGCAATCCAGATGTTATCCTGCGGGTCCACAAAAATGTCTTGCGGATCTTTGAGAAACGATGGAAGAAACTTGAAGTTTGGCAATGATTTTTGCTCTTCGAGCTCATCGTTGTAGATATGAATTTGCCCTTTTGAAGTCATCGCATAGAGCAAATCGTTGGAGTGGGACAGTGAAATGACATCTTCAAGAATTATTTTGTTTATAACGGTCAGGTCGTATTCGCATGAAACAATTGTGCCATCAACAAAACTGATGAAGTTCATGTCGTTACCAAAAGCGTAGGATGTTGGTGTTGAGCTGCCAAGATCTGCTTCAACCAGTGACATGCTTGAGAGCTGTTCGCCGTTGCTGCTGATTGTATCAATGGTTTTGCCAGCCATGTTCAAGACATGGATTTGTGTGCCTGCACTGACAATGCGGGCTGGCTTGAATGGGTATGCAGGCTTGCACTCGATGGCTGAGCCTATGTAACCGGCAAAAGTCCCATTAAGCGTGTAGCGAAACATCAGGCCTTTGCCAGCGTCGGCAACGATTACCAGGCCACTACCAGCAACAGGAGACATTTCATCACCGTTACAAACACATGTGCAGCCAGCATAAGACATTTTGTTGATGAGAGCATATGAATTTGTTAATGGCATCAACAAGGCCATAGAAAGAATCAATAAACGTTTCATTTATTTAGTATGCTAAAGAAAGACGTTCAGGGAATGGTTAAATCCCAGTTTTGATTTGATTGAGTGGAAGTGTTGTCGTACGAGAGACAGACCAGAGAACCAATGTCAGTTGTTACAAACAGTTTTCCGTTGGAAAAGACCGGTTGGGAAATTATTGAGCTGAATTCATATTGCCACTTGAGCTTGCCTGTTGAAACATCATAGAATTTGATTATTGGGCCGGTGGTCAGGCAGACATAATCACCAATGACCGAGATGCTTCTTGAGGAGTGTGGAACGTCTACTTTTCTGGCCCATATTTTTGCGCCTTTACCGTTGAGGCGGTAGAGATAGCCGTCGTTTGTCAATGCAAAAATGCTGTCTTCGTTGATCGCTAATTCGCCAACAATTTGCGAATCAAGGGCTGCAGTCCACAGAGGCGCTCCACCCCTGAGTCTTATGCACACTACCTGATTCTTTGTCGGAATGTATCCTTGTTCTGAGCCCAGGCTGATGCATTGGTTAATGTTGTAGGAGGTCGGCATTTTCCACTGGAGAGTGCCAGTCAAATAGTCATATGAGTAGACGTTGCTGTCCCATGAACCAACATAAACACAGTTGATTGAAACTGATGGTGATGTTTTTATCTCGGCATTTGTAGGTTGAGCCCATCGTTTGATCCCTGAGGTGGTCTCAAGACAAACAATTTCTCCACCCCACGTACCAAGAAATACGAATTTACCTGAGATGGTAGGGGGCGAATTGATATAATAAGGAATGTATGATTTCCAAAGTGTTTTTCCTGAGGAGTTTTCAATGCAGAAAATAGCTTCCTCGTTTGTCCCGGCGATGATGTAGTCACCTGACATTGCAGGAGAAGCACTGATTTCGGCATCAAGTTTTCTCTCCCAGAGTGCCTTGCCTTGCTCTGAATCAATGAGCGAGACAGTGCCATCGGTGAAAGTTGCGCAAACATTGTTATTATCGACGACAGGAGGGATTCTTCCTGCGCCACCTGTGCCGTATGTCCAGTTTAATTCGCCTTTGCTCAGTGATAGGCAATAACCCTTGCCTACCCGAGGAAGAGCCAGAAGTGTTTTGTCTGAAGCGGCAAGTCCGCTGGATATGGGTTGATCAGTACGAGCACTCCAGAGAAGGCTGCCATCGGAAGTTGCAAGGCAGAAGATTTGTTTGTTGATGGTGCTAATATAGATTTTTCCTGATGACACGACCGGCCTGCTAACAATGTCGCCATCGATTTTGTAAGTCCAATTGGAGTTACCGTTGAGACCATCCAAGGCAAAGAGTGTTCCGCGTGTCGAAGAGGAGAAAACCTGGTAACCATCGGAAACAAGACCGGCAGGACAATCATTGCCAATGTTGAGTTGCCACGATTGTTTTCCAGTATTGCCATCGTAACAGAACACCATTCCGCGTTTGTTGATCAAGACTACGTAGTTTCTGACCTGGCAAATGGTTCCTGAAACGTCGCCTTCGGCTTTAATAGACCACGAAAGTACGAGGTTCTTGTCAAGCATTGTTATAAAACCGTTCTTTGTGGCAGCGCAAACACCTTTTTCAACGAGGATCGGCTGAGTGGTTATCGAAGAATGGAAATCGTAGGAACTGAGCAGGTGAAGACCCTTAAGAGTGAGCTTAACAACGACACCGTTGTCGGCAACCGTGTATACGAGACCTCCGATGACCATTGGAGGATTGGAGATTGTGTCGCCGACGTCAAATGTCCACTGTATCGTGCCTGTTGAGGTCAGCAAAACGTGTATCTTGCCAGATTGAGTGGTGATGACGACGTAGTCGTTTGCTGCAACCGGAGCAGAGATGAGTCTGTCGTTTGGAAGAATAAGTTTCCAGACTTCTTTACCAGTTGTTTCGTTGATGGCATGGAGCTCGCCACCGGCAAGAGGAATCAGGTACATGCCCCTGTGAGATGTTGCTCCGGATTTTGAGAAGAAACCACCACCTGTACGATACTCCCAGTCTACCTTGATGGGAAACTTGATGTCTTCGCTGGTTGAGAAGGTGTGTCTTGAATTGCCCCCATACATTCGCCATGCCTGAACGTCAGCCACTGACTCACTAAATGGAGTCAACAACAGCCCAAGCATGGATAGTATGCTCAAGAACAATCCAATTTTTCTCATAACTTCAATTAATATTAACCAAAACCCTTCAAAGAGTCAAATTTGTTAACAATCACTTCAAAGCGTTTTCCAAATTGTATTTGATAGAAATTGAGCATGACAGGTCTTTGTCGGATGTTAACAAATCAATGTTGAATTTGAAATCCATCTTATCAAGGATTTCAAAGAGTTTCTCATTTGTAATGCCTGTTGCGTTTGGGAGTGAGTCGGCATAAAGCGATAATAAACCGGAAAGATTTTTAATAATGGCCTTTCCATCGATAACCAGCGAAAGAATCGATCCTGTAACACTTTCATCCCTGCCTGGTTTCCAGACGAGGTTTTCCTTGTTGTTACCAACAAAAAGTGTGTCTCCATCCAACTTATAGAAATATTCTCCCGAGAGTGGTTTGCTCATCAGGTTTCTGTCGGTTATTAAAGGAGATTCTTTTAAATTTGGGTTGATGGCACTGATATTCGTATTTGTTTCGGGTTTTTCTGCCATCGAAGGGATGGAAATCGTTGAAACTGGTTCGACGCGCATTATTCCATCATTTTCTGGGGTAATCTTGCCCTGACTGTTTAAAAACGACTCAACAAAAGATCCGAGTTTTTCTTTGTCGGCTTTAATTCGGATGCCGTAGTTCTGACTACCGCTGAGATCTTCGATGTTAATGAAACCTGAAGTTTCCCCTTCTTCGAACTTTGGGGACATGATGCTGGTTACGGCAAATGGCAATGCAAACCTGACCGTACCATCTGGAGTTGATGAAATTGCTGCACTAAGGTTTTTCTGCCACTTGAACAGGTCTGCCAGGTTGAGATCAAAAGGTATCTCGTCACCGACAAGCTCATTGACCTGGTCAACACCATCAAGCCATGAAACCTTGAAATTGACTTCATTTGAGAGGTTCTGTACAACACCAACGACCACGGCTTCTTTGCCGTTAAGGTCAAAAATGCCGCAGTAGCTGATTGGTTTTCCACTGACCATGCCTTCAATCTTTGACCATTTTGAATGACTCCTGATAGACTGTGACTGGTTGTGTTTGGTCTGAAGGCATTCCTCGAGAAACTGTCTATTTTGCGCAATCAGCAGATGGTTATCGTCGAGATAGAGCGTGCTCGTTGAATCATTTCCTTCGCCAATGTTTATAAAACCAGCATCATCCTCTTGATATTCAATGCCAATGGCTGATATTTTTGAAAGCATTTGGTCAAGTGATTGTTTTGGATCGGATCTGCCAGAATACCTCAAGCCGACGATAAAATCCGAACTATTTTTCTGGTCGAGAAGGGCGAACCCCTTAACATCGAGAAAGCTGAGGTCAGGAATGTTTTCAAGAACTGACTTAGCCATCATGCTGTTTTCTGAATTGCCCTGCCCCGCAACGTTGGCTATGGTGTCGATGAGATCCCCCATGTTCATGCCAAGGTCGAATGTTGCTATGGAAGTGTTTTTTACCGGTGCGTAGTCAAAAGCGGAACTGTCGCCGGTGTCACGCTTGAACCACCCTGTGACAAGCAGCATGACAATCATCAAAGAAATCAAACCCAAAGCAACGCCACCAATAATGAGCGCGGTTACAAGATTTTTGTTTTTACCAGGTTTTTTTCTTCTTCAGTATGCGTTTCCTGCTCATGTGTGTATAGCATATCAGTCTGCTCAATCTTGAGATCATCGTTCTCCATTCAAGAACCTCCGCCCTCTATTGTGGATTTGTTGTCAAACACTTCAACAGCCTGTACTTTAGAATCTGTTTTGATTTTTTTCACAACTTCATCTTGACAGACCTGTCTTGGCAATTAATATAGTTGCTTCGTAAGCAAATTAAAGAAAGGGGTTTCATTTTGGCCGCCAAACTTAAACTCGCTCGCTATGGAAAAGTTCATCAGCCCAGTTTCAGGCTAGTCGTTGTACACTCGAGGAAACCCACCAACAGTGATTACATTGAACTCCTTGGGCATATCGATTTTGTTGCAGACAACAAGATTGATAACTACAAGGAAGACCGTGTTCTTTACTGGCTCGGCGTGGGCGCACAGTACACCGAGAGCGTAAAGTCTCTGCTTGTCAAAACTGGCACCTGGAAAAAGTTCCAGGAGTCGAAGAAACAGGAACCAGCTCAAACACCATCACAGTCCTAATAAGGAGGATTAACCTATGTTCAAAGACACACTTATGTACATCGTCAAGCAGCTTGTGGACAAAACCGATATGGTCTCAATCAACGAACTTGTTGGTGAGCAGAATCTCACGTACGAGATCAAGGTAGACCCAACAGATCTCGGCAAGGTCATCGGTAAGCAGGGAAGAACAATCAACGCTCTTCGCGTTCTCATCAGAGCAGTCAGCAACAAGCACGGAAAGAAAGCCGAAGTCAACGTCATCGAGGCAAAATAAGTGCAAATTGCGAGAAAAGTTTTGCTCAAAGTCGTAGTTACAGACGACTTTAAAAAAAGGTATGCAGCCCAGATCAAGGGACTTCAAAACGAAGTAAACGTTGAGCTGGAGAAAATCAAAACCACCGAGCAACAGTTCCTCCTCAAAGTTAACAACATGGACTACAACTATGTCATGCAGGTTCGCGAGCAGCTTGAACGTGAAAAAGCAACCAGAGAAAGCACGGTCAAGGAACTCGACGAACGCATGAAAGAGATGGAAGCCATGCAACCCGGAACCGTCTTCACACAGGGAACCCTTGACAGTTTCATCGACCTTAAAGTCGGGGACAACCTTGAAGAAAAACTCGGCAAGGCTGAAATCGTAATCAAAGATGGAGTCATTCAGAGCATCAACGAAGGATGAGGCTGATTTTTGCGTCCACCTTTCCTGACTTCATTGAGAGTGCTTCAAACGCATCAATCATGGGCAGGGCAAAATCTGCCGGATTGATTGAAGTTGAGGCTGTAAACCTAAGAAAGTACACAAAAGACCGCCACCATAGTACGGACGACAATCCGTACGGTGGCGGTTTTGGCATGTTAATGAAGGTTGAGCCATTCACTGACATGATTGAGAGCCTGAATCTCCCGCAAGATTCCAGGATAATCTTAATGACTCCTGCCGGAAAAACCTTCAACCAGTCGATTGCCAAAGACCTCTCTTCTGCCCCTGCCCTTGTTTTTCTTTGTGGGCATTATGAAGGAGTGGACGAACGAGTTGCCCAGCAGTGTACCGATTGGCTCTCACTTGGCGATTTTGTCATGACCGGTGGTGAGATTGCCGCCCTAGCCATGGCCGATGCAGCTGTCAGACTCATCCCGTCGGTGCTTGGACATAATGAATCTTCGCAGGACGAATCGTTTCAGTCAGGTCTACTTGAATACCCTCAATATACCAGACCAGCCGAACATAAAACCGGAAATGTACCGAATGTTCTCCGATGCGGAAATCACAATGACATTTCAAACTGGCGCAGAGAACAGTCGCTTCGAAGAACATTGGCCATTCGCCCAGATCTGCTCAAAGACGCAACGTTGGACGATACTGATAGACAAATACTTGAAAAAATCTTTTCTGAAATTTCTGAAACAGTGAGAAAACTTAAATGATTTCTATAGCACTTGTGCATTACCCGATAGTTGACAAGCATGGAACGCTCCAATCAAGCTCCATCACGACTTTTGACATTCACGACCTTTCAAGATCAGGCAGAACCTATGGCATAGACAGGCTTTATCTTGTTCACCCGTCACCGCTCCAGAGGGGTGTTGCCGAAAGGATACTCGGTTACTGGAATGTTGGTGGAGGAAGAGCGTATAATGCCTGTAGGTCAGAAGCTCTTGAAAACACTGAGACACTTGCCACTCTTGAGCTTGCCATCGAGCATATGACAAAGAGGGCAGGAGTGAAACCCATATTGATGGCTACATCGGCAAAATCAGGTGATGATAGAATTACTTTTGAACAATGCAAAAAGATTATTGAAAAACCAACCATGATTATTCTTGGCACAGGTTGGGGGCTTGCGCCTGAAGTTTTTGAAATGTGCGATTATCTCTTGGAACCAATCAACGGTCCGACCGAGTTCAATCACCTGTCGGTTAGGGCTGCCGGAGCTATCATCCTTGACAGATTACTGGGAAGATAGCATGATTAAATAAAGATTTTTGGATGGGTAAAAAGAATGAATAACAAAAGTTTTTGGATGAATTTGCTTGACTGGGTCGTTAGCCTGGTCATCATTGCTGTTTTTGCTTTCGGTATCAGATATTTTGTCATGGAACCCAGAAAAGTCATGATGAGTTCAATGTATCCGACACTCGTCCAAGACGATCTCATTCTTGTGGACAAACTTGCCTATCTGACAGCAAAACCAGAGCGTGGAGACATAATTGTTTTCACACCCGAGAATGGTGGAGATGACCTGGTCAAAAGGATCATTGGCCTGCCAGGCGAATGGATTGAGTACAAGAATGGCTCAGTTTATGTAAACGATCAAAAGTTCGAAGAAGAAGATGTCCATCCTGATACCAACTATGGTCAGGCTTTCGAGCCAACCCAAAAGGATGTTGAAGGAGCAAGGAAACTTGCCGACAGCGAATACTACGTCATGGGCGACAATCGACCAAGCTCGCTTGACTCGAGAACTTTTGGCCCAATCAAATTTGATCAGTTTGTGGGTAAAGCATTTCTGACGTTCTGGCCACCAAAGTCAATCCACGTCCTCAAATAAAAACTCTCTTTCTTGCTATCAACAATCATCATCACCATTTTTTTCTTGAATGACACCCTAAGGGCTGGTAACCTCTTCTTTCTGGTAGAATTGTATTTGTTAGGAGAAATAAAATGCAGCAGTTGCTTAGAGAAATAGTTAGCGATCAGATAAAGAAAGACCCGAAATCATTCGAAATCGGCGACACTGTTAAGGTTTATATCAACGTCAAAGAAGGCAATAAGACCAGAACTCAGGTTTACGAAGGAACAGTCATTGCCAGAAAAAATGGCGGAGTTGCTGAGTCTTTCACAGTCAGAAAAATTACTGGTGGTATCGGAATTGAAAAGGTTTTTCCACTCCAGTCGCCAATGATCGAAAAGATCGAAGTCGTAAGACACGGTAAGGTCAGAAGAGCAAAACTCTACTTCCTTCGTGACAGAATTGGTAAAGCCACAAGACTTAAAGACAGAATCGTTGCCAAAGCAAAAGCCAAATAATGAATCCGAGCAACTCAAGGAGGGAACTGATCAAAATCGGTTTCCTCCTTGTTTTTTTTCTGGCAACTGTTTTTTTAGTTCGTACATTCATAATCTCACCCTACATTGTTGACATGTCCTCAATGTACCCTACTTTGAGGAACTCCGATCTGATGCTTGTAAATAAGCTCTCCTACTTGACTGATGGCCCCAGCCGTGGCGATGTGATAGTTTTTGACCCACCAACAAACTCAGGCGAATATGTAAAAAGAGTCATTGGCCTTCCTGGTGAATATATTGATTATTTCGATGGAAAATTCTATATCAATGGTAACCTTCTGGTTGAGGATGACGACAAAGGCAAAACAGATTATTCTCAGGCCATGACACTCAAAGAAGATTCAGACAGACTCATTCTCAAGCTTGGAGACGACGAATATTATGTTGTTGGCGACAACAGGCAATCATCTTTGGATTCACGGAGTTTTGGTCCTATCAAGAGAAAAACCATTATTGGAAGAGCTTTCATAAAGATCTGGCCTGTTGGCAGGATCGCGGTGGTTCAATAGGTGAGGTTGTAGGCGTTGACGAAGCCGGCAGGGGATCGCTTGCTGGGCCGGTTGTAGTGTGCGCTTGCGTCTTGCTTGGAAACATAGACGGGCTCAACGACTCGAAGAAACTCACACCGTTACAAAGGGATAAACTGGCAAAAAAGATTGTGCAATCGTCAATCACTTCGATTGCCATAGGTTCCAGCATTCAAATTGACAGGATAAACATTCTCCAGTCAACCTTGCATGCGATGAAGAGGGCGGCTTTTTCGCTTTCAAAAAAATGTAAAATTGATAAAGTATTGATTGATGGCAATAAAGTGCCGAAAGGAATGCCTTGGGAAACTGAGGCAATTGTCAATGGCGATGAGAGTGTTGTTCAGATAATGGCAGCCTCAATTGTTGCCAAAGTTGTCAGAGATCATATAATGGAAGGATACGGAAAAACCATTCCGGAATATGGTTTCGATATTCACAAGGGGTATGGCACCAAGGCTCATTATGATGTTCTAAGAAAGCTTGGACCAAGCAGGATTCATCGCAGGAGTTTCAGATTATGTTAGTGATAAACAAGAAAGATTATGTAAGGAAGAGAATTCTTACCGAAACCTTCAAGATTGTTTTTGCATCATTCCTTTTAATATGCTCGTTGGCGTCGATAGCGTTCTGCTTCACGCTAAATAACTACTATCTGTTGATGGTGGCAGTGATTCTTTTTATGTTTGGAGCAATGATATTTGTCAACAGATCCGGAGAGGTGGCGATCTGGAAATCTGGCCATGCTGGCCAGGCCATTCTTCCGAGGATGCTCGAGGTTTTGCCTGATGAGTACATTATGATAAACAACGTTTCATTGCCAGAGAAAAATTGCGACATTGATCATGTTTTGGTTGGGCCAAGATGTGTTTTTGCCATCGAAAGCAAGCACTATAACGGTGAAATTTATGGCCAGGGTGACACCTGGGGCTACCTCAAGCGTGGAAGAGCTGGTGGTTTCTATAAAGGTCACATTGGCAACCCTGCCCGACAGATAAAACGATCAGTATGGGAACTTAAACAGATGTTGGACAAACTCCTTGAGAAAAATGGTTTTGATCCGAACAATCTGTGGGTTGAGCCGATTGTTGTATTCACAAACCCCAACACAATACTCAGAATTTCTGAACCATCTGTCAGTGTTATGCTGGCCTCTGACTTAAAAACCCATATCGAACATTTTGATTGCAAGACACCGCTTGAACCAGAGGCGATAAAACTCATCCTTGATACACTCAAGGCATGAACCGAGAGACCGGTCTTGAGGGCGAGGAAAGAGCGGTAGAATACCTCAAGAGTTTCGGATATACGATAATTTCTAGGAACTTTCGTGTTCGCTCTGGAGAAATAGACATCATTGCAACAAACGATCAGGAAATAATCTTTGCCGAAGTCAAGTTCCGAAAATCAGGAATTTTCGGTGGGGCAATCAGCGCTTTGCCAGCCAAAAGGATCGAGAGGCTTAGAAATGCAGCCCTGGTCTACATTGGTGAAAACGAGAACATAAATAAACAGGTTAAACTCATACTGTTGGCAATCCAGGGTGATAAGATTTCAGAAATTGCTTTGGATTAATCGGCGTTAATCGGGATTATATCGGACTCCAGACAATATCGATCCTTTTTTCCTTATCGTCCCAGGTTATCTTTGCGCCAAGCACATCTGAGATGAACCTGATTGGAACCATTGTTGTGCCGGAGATGATGGTTGGGGCAACGTCGAGAGTATACTCCCTGAATGCTGGCAGGCTGGAACCAAAATCCGACTGAGCAGTTTTCTTGCCAACCCACAAAGTTACTTTTTTGGTGTAGCTGCCGTCAGCAAGCAGACCAAAGATCAACTCAATCCTTTGCTCTTTTGCTTCCCATTCAACCTTGGCTCCGAAAGCCTCAGAGATGAATCTGACAGGGACAAGCGTCTTGCCATTTATTATCGTTGGAGCCACAGATAGTTCATAGTCTTGATCATCGATTTTTGCTTTCTTTTGACCTACCCAGAGTGTTATTTTTGTCGATACCTTGTTTGAAACGTTCACAGTAAGCTGTGTCGAGGATTGTTGCCCGTTATCGCAGATGGCTGTTATGTTAACAGTGGTTTTTGTGCCCTTGGCCTCTTTGGAAACTGCAACAGTCAGGGTTATTTCGTTTTTATCATCAGGCTCGCTGGCGTTTGCCTGAATGGCTATCATGCTTGTGGAGGGGATTGACAGCGAAACAGAACCGCTGCAACCAAGAATTTTGAGCATAACAGATGTTTTTGTCCCAGGGTCGATGTTTAGTTCCGGGGGGTTGACGGCAATAATGAATGGTTCAGCCATCTCGGGCGTTGGTTTGATGATGAACGGGTCGAATCTGTCGGAAGGAATGGTGAATATGCCATCTTTTTGCGAGATTACAACCTTTTTAAAAACAGGTTTCCCATCTTCCACGCTTTCCGGGATAAGATACTCAAGCTCAAGCGATGATGAAAACGGCAGGTCATAATCCTGGGTTGCAAACTGCGGTGGCTTGTCGCCATCGAGCCAGCCTATGATGCATGACTGAGCTCCACCGCCAAACCTTGTCATCCAAAGACCGTTGGCGGTTTTGTCGTAAAGCTTTGAGCCAAATTCGTCATCGCCTGGTTTTACTCTGCCAGCTGTCCTGATTGTCGACAATGATTGAGAAATCATAGAAAGTGTCCAGTAGGCAAGTCTTTTTTCACCCTTAGAATTAAACAAACTCGATGAAGCTGACGTTCCATCCCAGCCAACAAGGGACGATCTGCCGGCAAGTGAGATAGCGTACATTCTTGCAAGTTCGGCTGCCATCTTTTTTTCATCGTCAATGGTCATGTTCTCTGGGTTATCGAATCTTGTGCCGATACAGGGTGATGCTATTTTTATTGATCCCAGACCGTTTTCTGCGAGCAGCTGCAGGTAGCTCTCTATCTCTTTTTGGCGTGCCTTGTAGTTTTTGTCCTTGTCAGACCAGGCCGACCTGAATGAAGGCAAACCGAATGTTTCAAAAGGTTTTTTGTCTTTAATGGCATTTCCGTTTCCATAAACTTTGAAAAATTTTGCCCACCAGTCATAGTCATTTTCGCCTGTCACAATCAACTCTGAATCCTTGTTGTTGCGTTTGAGCGTCTGGCTTATCTGTACAACCTTTTGTGCAAAATCCTCTGGGGTTGTATCGGCTTTAGAGCTGAGGATGAATTTTGTCACCGACGTGGTGGTGGAACTGTAACGTTTGGCAATTGCGCCAGCAAGTTTTAGATAATCTTCCTGGTTTACTGAGCCCAGATTTGTGATATCCATGACCGGATTGAGCATTCTTTGTTTGAAGCCCTCAACAACCTTGTCGGTTTGAGACAGACTTTTTTCAAGCTCCTCAGAGATTGTCGGTTTGACGATCATCCAGGAGGTTCCAAGTTCCTGGATGGCTGAAGAATCAGCATATTGAGTACATTTGCCGCTCTCTGTGCAATCCAGGGGAAGTTCAGCATTTATACCAAACTTGCTGGCAAGGGTTGGCAAACCACCTACGTTGATTACAACTGGGCCATTTGCAATATCCTTGAAAAAGGCTGAAACCTTTTGCCTGTCTCCAGGTGAGACGATGATCCATGGATGCATTCCAGCGATTTCTCTCTCATTGTTGGCAACAAGCGGAGAATAGACAAATGGTTGAGTGAATATGCCTGTTGTTTCTGTTGGCAGGCTTTTAGGGTTTTGGACATACATGAAGATCAGCTTACCCTGATCAATCCTGTCAAAACTGTATGAGCAGATTGCATCGCCAAACAATTCTTTTTTTTCAACCTTTCCAAACAAAATCTGAAACATCAGCTCGCTCATGCGGGCGTATGTCCAGTAAACAGGCCTTTTTGTCCAGCATGTTTCTTTGGTGGATAACCCCGAGGCAACAAGACCCATTACATCGAACGTGCCTGTCAGAGTTGGTTCGGAATAGACATCGACAATCGAGATGTAGCATGAACCCTCGAGGTTTAGTGCTGCAGCCTGAATGGTTCTTGCAGCAAATGCCCCTGCTTGTTTGAGCTGGCTATCCTCAAGGGTTGTGTCGTGTTTTACAGATTTTATGCCATATTCGGTCATCCACATAGGGATTGAGTCGTCAAAACCAGCGTCTTTGAGGTATCCTTTGAATTTTGAGGCAGCATTTTCGACAGCAGAAACCTCAGAATCATCTGCATAAATGTGAATGTCTACAGCGTCAAAAACCTTCTTGCCATCGAGAGCTTTCAGCATCTTGGGATAAACATCGTTTTTTTTGTCACAAGCTTCCCCAGCCAAAACCACACGACAATCAGGATCAGTTAGTTTTGCAGCCTTGTAACAGTTTTCAAGATGAGTGGCATATTCCTCCGGTGTTCCATTCCAGAAGGTCTTGCCCATGTTTATTTCGTTTTCAATCTGCCAATCTTTTATGACAACCCCCGAAGGATTGTCGCCCTCACCATCACCATCAAAGTATTCCACAACCTGCGAAACCCTTGTTCCGGTTTGAGCCGGAATCCCTGGTTCCTTGAAATCAAGTGTGCCGATTATCCTTGTTTGCCTGATGTTTGATAGGTCAATGCCTGTAAGCATTTGTTTCCATTGATCGCCAGCGAACATGAAAAAATCAGTTCTCATAACCCCTGGGTTTAGTCCTGTCATTTCTTGCCTGACTTTTGATGCATATTCTTTGGCATTGTTTACTTTTAGAGCTTTAAAATATGAATTAGTTGCTTCTTGTGAGTATTTTGGATATCCGTACGGATTTAGAAAACCAAGCCTATTGTTTGGTTGTTTGCCTATTCCTTCATTTGTCCCGGGAGGAAGAGGGTCAGTTTGTTTATATTCCATGGCTACAAGCTCTTTGAGAACTGTCATTGCCGAGTCGTCCAGTTGCCTGTCCATCGACTCCGGGAACCAGACAGGCGGCTTGTCTGAAGCATAAACCGTGTTTGGCGGGTTTGAGTATTGTCCGTCCTTCATGTTTACCCTTGTGAATACGGCTTTTCCCTGACCACCAAACTCTTTTGCCGTTGCACCGTTTATCATCCTGAGCGCGTGATCGTTTGTTTTCTGGACATGATCTTTTTCAGTTTGGAGGCGGATGTAGATGCCTGGGAAGTTTTTTATAAACTCCGATGCTTCTCTTTCACCCCAGAAATCCATGTCGTATCTGCCTACATGGTTTATCGGACACAGATGTCCGTCAGGGCCTTCCCAGTCGAGAATGAACTTTACAGGTGGGTCGTTTGGGTATCGACCGGCTGCGCAAGCTCCCATGATAATTCCAAATGACATTGTGTAATAACCAATATTTCCGGCATCGACAAACGGTTGCATCGACACGTATTTTGTGATTTCATTCAACCCTGCCTGATGAATCGGGCCTGAGATGTCATCTGTGCCTTCTTTTGTTTGTCCTCGTCCGTCAGGGTCAAATACGATGGTTATGGCTTCAACCTGACTGGCAACTTTCTCTGGCAGTCCACCCTGCTCAAGCTGGGTGCCAAAACCATTGCCACCAGGAAGCATTATGATGGCTGGATATTTCTTGTTTTGGTCAAAGTTTTTTGGCTTGTATTGGTGAACACACAATTTGATCCCGGATTGTGGATTTTCGACCCAAAATTCTTCATACCTTGAGGATTCTCCTTCTGACGCTGTAATTGAAATGTCGTCAAACATTGCCCAACCCTCGCCCATCAATGTCAAGCCAATTTTGATCTTCTTGGTTTGGGAGGTTAATGAGAAATCGCCTTCAACCAACGTCCAGTCGTTGTCTCCAACGATTTCGGGCGTGCATTTTGGATATGGAGGCTTTGCCGGTTTGCCTTCAAGCATGGAGCAATCAATGAAAGCGGAACCGTTTTTTATGGAAGTTTTGATGTATCCTTCGATGTGAACACTTGACCATTGGCCAGCATCGAACTCCTGCGACAAAAGACCGATGCCTTTGCCACTTGAAGTTATTTTTGCTGAGTATGAACCAGACCTGCCTTGCCCTGCAGTTTCAAAAGTAATTTTCTTGTTGTCTGGTGGAAGCTTTGTTTCGGTCCATCCACTAAGATCTGACTCGAAACCTGGATTAACAATATTTACCTTTGTGTCTTCCATCAAAGCCGGTGTTGCGTTGAATGAAAGCATTGCCACCAGAAGGATGGTTTGAACTATTTTTTTCATATACTCCTCCATGCTATCGATTTATAACAAATATAACAATTTCAAACATTCTTTTAAACATTTTGCTGTATTGCTAGCCTCAAGAATGAGTAATTAAGACCAACAAAGTATTTTACGAGATAAAAACTTAAATTGTTATAGTTGACACCAAACTTGGAAAAACAATAATGCTAAACATGGGCAATTCCTTATCAGGACGCATAGAAGAATTTCATCTTGCTGATGTCGTGCATGTTATTGTTGCAGGACAGATGTCAGGATCGCTAAACATCACAACAGACGACAACGTTCTGGGGATGCTCATCTTTGACAACGGCAAACTCGTCCATGCCCAGTATGGCAACATCTCCGGGGACGATGCTGCAACAAGCATCCTTTCGTGGATCAAAGGTTCGTTCAGCTTTGACACCAACAGACAGTGGAAAGGCGAAAACACTGTCTCTCAATCATATGAACAGATTGTCCTCAATCACACGCTTGTTCAGGATGAAGACCTGGCCGAGATCGGTCACTCAATATCCGGAACATCGAAGATAAAACTTGTGAAAGGTCACGTTAACCCAAATGTTGATCTTGATCCGTCTGAGTGGGCTTTCCTAACAGAGATTGGTGATGGAGCATCTGTCGCGCAGGTTGTCGGCATGATGGGTCTTGAAAGCTCTGAAGCCAGAAGAATACTAGGCAAACTCATAAAGTTCGGCTTCGTCTATATCGAACCGACACATCATTGATAAATAATCATTATTGAACTTATGGTTTTGGGTAGGTTATTGTGACTGTTTTTGTCTGACCATCCCATTCAACGTTTGCGCCCATCTGTTCAGAAACAAACCTGATTGGCACGTATGTTGAACTGCTGAGAATGATCGGCGGGCTTGATAATGGAACTTCCTGTCCGTCAACCGATGCTGTATTTTTACCAATCCAAAGCTCAATGGTTTTTCCGTCCATCGTAAAAGTGACCTTTTTGGTTGCGCTATCCCAGTTTATGCCTGCCTTGAAGATGTCTCCGGTGGCTCTTAATGGAACATAGGTTTTGCCAGAGACAATCTCTGGGCTTCTTGGACTGGTCACTGTTTCCTGTTTGTCGGTTGTCACCTGGAAGCTGGTGGAACCGATTGTCATTTTGATAACTTTTCCGATAACATTTGCTGTGACCGGAATCTCCGCGTTTCCGCCATTGGTTTCAATGGTCAGTTTGTCGCCAAACGGTCTCCATGCCATGGATTTTTCAGGAACAAATGTCACTGTTACGGTTTTTGTCTCAGGAGTAATGATTTTTGGTGTAACCTTTATCTTTCCAGTGCCTGTTTTTATTAGCCCAGACATATCGGTTTCGCCGAGGTTTTTAATTTCGATTTGAATCGATGCTCCTTCGTTTTCATAGTACACTTTGCCAAAATCGATCTTTGTGTGGCTGACAGACAACTTTGCCGGTGTTTTTTCCGGTGGTGGAGGGGTGGCGTTCTTTGCTGTCTGAACCCTGCAGTTGCCAAAGTCGACGATAGTGAGTATTCCTTCAGAATTTGCCGTTACATGGGTAGGCATATAGAACTCACCAGGGTTTGCTGAGTAATCCTGTTCTGTAGCTGTAGATGAAATTGGACCAGGCTTGCCAAAGCTTGATATCAGCGAACCGTTTGAAGCAATGAGGTTAACGTTGCAGTTCAGGGCGTCAATGATAGCAATTTCGCCTGTTGGCAGACAGCAAATCGATGAAGGTGATTCAATCGTTGGGCTGATGTCGATTTTGCCCATGAAGGAACCTGAAGTAGTGTACATACCAATTTTTTTGATGGTGGGGTCAAGTACCAAGATAGAACCGTTCTTGTCAAAAGCTACGTCTGTCAGTTTTTTGGCTTCCATGTCTTTCATTGCGTCAAAGGTTATTGGGATGCCGCCTGAAGAAACCGACACCTGGCCGTTGCTGTCGATTGCGGCCAGAGAGCCATCTTTCCAGGCGAGGGACTGGAATATCGAAAAATCCATCGAACTTGAAGACAGGTCGGTTTCACCTGTAACTTCAAGAGTTTTTTCGTCAACCTTGAGAACACGCATACCGGTTGAGATGATGATCTCGCCTTTGGCGTATGCCATGTCTATTCCAAACGACAGGTCAAGCCCCGGGAGAATTGAGAAATTGTCCTTTATCTCATTTTCTTTGATGAGTTTGCCGGTTGAGTCATACTGGTGAATGGCTGGCGGGAAGACGTCTAGAATGTAAGTGTTTCCGTTCGGCGTTGTTATGGCAGATGATGGGAGTTTTATCGTGCCAGCATCCGATTTGTTGTTTCCGATTTTGACAAACATCGATGGTTCGCTCAATAGCTTGCCTGCAAATGGCATGGTAAAATACACAGAGTCGTCAGAACCGCTGTCCATTGAAATGATGACGTCTTTTATTAATGCTGGCTCCTCTAGTTTGTCATCGCGAATTATTGGCCAAACTTTCACAAGGTCGCCTTCAAGGTTGAACTGCTTGATGACCCAGTTGAGCTGGTAGTTTTTGAAGGAAATATCAACAAGATAGATGGCAGTGCGTGTCATTGTTCCGACCCAGGGCATTGTCAGCATGTAGTCTTCGGCTTCCATGTCAGTTGCCGATGGGCCAAATTCTTTGGTTAGATTTCCTGAGTGGTCATAGGCCATAAGAAGCATTTCTGCGGTCTCGACCTCATCCTGGCTCCCAAAATTTTGGGAGTCGAGGATGACAACTGAGCCGTCGACACCCACCCAGAAGTTGACAGGATTGTTGAATTTTCCAGAGCCCTTACCCTGTTGTCCAATTGTTTTTTCGAACTTGCCTGTCGAATCAAACACCACAACACCAAGTTTTTGGTCGAGGATATAAAATTTATTCTTATATAGATGAACCATAACTGGTGAGGTTAACGCTGGAGACAGTGATGAAAAATCGATGACCGGTGTCGTTGAGCCATCCTGCCCAAGTTTGCCAAGGTTCTTTGCAGTCAGAAGGAAAAGGTTGCCCTCGTCGTCACAGTCAAACGATATTGGCTGGACAAATCCGCCAAACTGTATGTCGGCTGGAATTGTGCTGCTGGTGAAAGCATCGATTTTGATTCTGGTTTTCTTTGTCAGTTTGCCGGTTTTGTCAAAAAAGACAATCGAGGTTGTGGAGGCGTCAAAGACTGCAACAGCACCGTTGGGCATTGCACACACCGTCATTGGTGTCCCAAGATCGTCACCGAGAGGACCGTGACCGATGGTTTTGAATTCATATGTTTGCTGGGTTTTTACAAACCCCGGGAACGCAAGCACCATAACAGTCAGCAACAAGAAAAATTTTTTCATTTCAATCCTCCTGCAAAGGATTCTATCGATTTTTTCATTTATTTTCAACTTTGTTAAACACTTTTGAGAAAGTAGCCAACGAAAATCTTTTCATGCTCGATTAATCTTGATAAATACTTACAAAATTAATAAATATCGTTGACTTACTATATAGTATTTCTACAATATTTATTGGTGAGAGGGATGGAAGGGGACATCAAACGAGCTGAGAACATGGCGTTGCAACTTGCCGGGGGCTGGTTGAGCGTCCGCTAGGCCGACAGAATCGATGGAGAGCTAGATATCTGAGATCCGGCCAGATTACTGATCGAATATGGGAGGATGCTGGTTTTGGGGAAACCGGGGATCAGCTTGCCGGATGTCTGAATCTTGACCTCTCCCCGCACCAAAAACAGTGGCTGAAAAGTTTCGACCAACCTTGGAGCAGAAAAGTTCATCTTGCTCCAAGAGCTCACGGAAAGACAACGGTTTTCGGTGTACTTGGTGTCTTGTCAATCATCAAAAAGCAGCCTGGTTCAAGAATTTTGATCATTTCAAAAACCGAAAATATTGCTTCAAATATCCTGGCTCAAACCACAAAATGTGCAAGAAATCTTATTGATGCAGGTCTTTTACCCAAGTTTGACGGCAGACCTTCAGCAACAAAAATTAGGTTTGAAGGCAATAACAGCCGTGAACCGTCAATTTTTGCAACAGGCATCGATGCAGGAATAACCGGCATGCATTTTGACTGGATCATCTGTGATGACATCATCGATGACCAAAACTCCAGCTCACCAGACCAAAGAGAAAAGGTTTGGGACTGGTTTGCCGGGTCTTTGATGAACCTGTCGGTTCCAGACACCAAGATGCTTGTCATCGGTACAAGGAAACACCCAGAGGATTTGTATGGCAGACTCATTGCCGACCCAGCCTGGTCTGGAACGGTTGAGAGAGCAATCATCAGGTATCCTGAAAACTTTGAAAAGGCTCTTGCACAGGGTCAGCCAATTGACAGTTTTTTCAGGTTTAGAAATGGCAGACTCCTTGGGGTGGAAAAATCCGATCCAGGCGAGGTTTTGTGGCAGGAGCAATGGAGCATTGACCGGTTACTACTTGAGCGACTTATGATGGGGCAAACGTTTTTTGACCGCGAAAAGCAAAACGATATCAGATTTTTTTCAGGCAGGGTGTTTAAAAGGGAATGGATTCACATCTGGAAAGAGTTGCCTCCCAGAGAATTGCTTTCGATTTACATCGGTTGCGACCTTGCCATATCAAAGTCGGACAAGGCTGACTCTTTTGCGCTTGCTGTTGTTGGCAAGTATGAAGACAAATGGTTCCTGCTGGATTTGTTTGTGGACAAACTTGGTTTTGCAAGGCAAGCCCAGGTTATCAGGGACAAGGTGACGCAGTGGCGACCGTTGCTTGTTGGCATTGAGGATGTTGCCTATCAGAGAGCGCTCATCGAGCATCTGGAGCTTAAGGGTGGGATTCCGGTTGTTGGTATCAGGCCAAACGCACCGAAGGAATCCAGGATAAAAGCCCTTCAACCGTTGTTTGAAAACGGCAAGGTGCTGGTAGCAAGCCATCATGAGAATTTTATTGGTCAGCTTGTGGAGTTTCCGTCAGGCAGGCATGACGATATGATCGACGCTTTTGAGATGGCAGTGTCGCTTGGAAACAGAGGAGCGTGCCTGACGCTTGATTTTATAGGGGGAAACAGGGAGGGAGTATGAAAAAAGCAGATGTTGATTTTGTTGGGGGTAGGGAAGGGCAGTCAAGGCAGCTAAAGGATCCATTCTGCGGAATGACTGGGATTGTCGAACCGCCGCTCTATTTGAATTTTTCAAGGTTACTGGAGCTTTACCAGACATCCGAGGTTTACTACAGGGCGGTTCAGGTCAAGTCCCAGTTCACAGTTGGGCAGGGCTGGCGGCTTGTCGCGTTTGGGGACGCTGACCCGGAGGATGTAAAAAAACTGGAGTCTTTCTTTTCAAAGTGCAACCCAGACTTCAGTTTTGACGAAGTGCTCCACCAGGTGATGGTTGACCTTGAGTGTCTGGGCAACGCCTACCTTGAGGTGACGAGGGAACCGTCTGGCTCTTTGACAGGGCTCTACCATGTGCCGGCGCACACGGTCAGGGTTGCCTCGGATGGTGGTTTTGTCCAGCTTCGTGGGGCAAAGAAGATGAAGTTTTCAAGATTTGGCGAAACTGGCGCTGTTGATGAAGAAGGAATGCCGCTCTCCGAGATGATCCACCTGGCAAAATACAACCCTGCCTCAACTTATTATGGTCTGCCGGATTCTGTTCCAGCCATTGGTTCGACCATGGGCGACCTCATGGCGCGCGATTTCAACATCAACTTCTTTGATAACAACGCTTCGCCACAGTATTGTCTGATCATTTCCGGTGGCATGCTCACGCCAAAGGACAAGGAAGATTTGCAGGAATACTTTTCAAACCTCAAGGGGAACCCTCACAAAACCATGATTCTCCAGCTCCCCAAGGATGTAACGGGTGATCTTAAACCCATCTCAACCTCGCCAAAGGAAGCCAGTTTTGCCGAATTTCGCAAGACGAACCGCGATCTGATGGTGGTTGCCCACGGCGTGCCACCGCATCTGCTTGGAATCATCGAATCAGGCAACCTGGGCGGTGGGACAGGTGAAACCCAGCTTGCAAACTTTAAAAGTCTGGTCATCAGCCCAAGGCAGCGTTTCCTCTCGGAGAGGATCACAAGACTCATCATCAAAAAAGGTTTTGGCATTGACAACGTCCGGTTTGAGTTCAACGAGATGGACGCTGAGGATGAGATGAGAAACGCTCAAATTCAGAAACTGTTTATTGACGCTGGGGTCATGACTGCCCAGGAAGTCAGGAGAAGCATTGGCTTGATGCCATTGGAAGAGTAGTAGCAGCAAGGGATTTTTGAAAAGGGGGTTTGATGGGAGAAAAAGAAAAATGTTTTGTCTGGGGGTTTGCCTCAACCGAGTCTATTGACAAGGAGAACGAGGTGGTCTCAAAGAAAGCGCTTGAAAAGGCTGTGACAGAGTATTCAAGATGGCGAAACATCAGGGAGATGCACCAGTCAAAGACTGTTGGCAAGGCAAAGCACATTGTGATGCTTGAAAAAGGTTTGCTAATCGGTGCCGAAATCACAGACATGGAGTGCTGGGACAAGATAAAATCTGGCATTTACAAAGGTTTTTCCATCGGTGGCATGGTTGGTGACAGGGAGACGCAGATTCGGGGAGGAAAACCGGTTTCGGTAATCACACAAATGTCGATTGCCGAGGTATCGGTTGTAGACCAGCCGGCAAACAATGATGCCGGTTTCATGCTCGTTTGTGGCATGGGAAAGGATATGGGGATGTTTGGAAAATGGTTTGGCAAGGCTGCCGATGAGGTAGAAAGAACCGTTCCGGAGGAGTTTGTTGATGATTTTTCCGAGAAACTGAACGCTGTAACCGAGATTGTCGAGAAACTCATGGACATCTGCGAGGAACTGGACAAGTCGGTCAAGGAATTCGGAGCAAGACTGGAAGCCATCGAAGCAAGGTTCACAAAGACAAAAGCGATGTCTGGGCAAACAGAGCCGACAAAGCCATGGATGTCAGTCATCGGCTTGCTATCGTAATTTTTTAAAAATTGGGAGGGGATAATGATTAGAAATTCAGAACTTTTGTCAAAAGCAGCAATCACATCCGGCACATTTGCAAACCGTGTCGGATTGTCAACCGAGGATGCAGATCGTTTCATCGACTACATCATCGATGCATCGTTTCTAAAAAACAACGCCCGTGTCGAGAGGATGAAGGGCAACACCAAGAAACTGGTCAGGCTTGGCCTTGGCGAAGAAGTCTTGAGGCCTGGTGTCTACGGCACAGCCGGCAACAGCTTCAATGACGTGACAACCACAAACATCACTCTTGCCTCAAAGAACATGAAAGCCATTGTGCCAATCGCCGATGACGCCCTTCTGGACAACATCGAAGGTGAAGCTTTTGCTGACCACCTGATGAGGATGGTGGCAAACCAGATCGGTAACCAGCTTGAATACGCATACCTGATGGGTCAGGATGTTGGCGATACCATCGACAAAACCCACATCTGGGAACAGATCACCGGTTGGTTCCCAAGAGCGGTTGCAGATGGCCATGTCATCGATTGCACAACTCTTTCCGACCGTTATGTCAGCTCCGAGAAGCTCTCAAAGGCTATTAAGACTCTTGCCAGCAAGTACAGGGGCAACCGCGAAAACCTCAGGTTTGTCATGAGCGATGACCTGTATCAGGATTTCGTCGACATCATCGGCAACAGAACAACACCTCTCGGTGACGAGGCGATTACGGGCGAAGGACTTCTCTCATTTGGCAGAGTTCCAATCTCTTCTTGTGCTCTGCTTCCGTCAAACCTTCCGGTTGCCGTCTCCAGTGGTGGTTCATCAACCCTTACGTCAGCTGCAAGCAAGGATGCCACAGCCGTCGAAGTCGCTTCAGCCACAGGCTTCACTGCCAACGACTGGATTTCAATCGGAACAGGTGCCACCTGTGAAGTCAGGAAAATTGCCAGCATTTCATCGACAACACTCAACCTCACCGAGGCTCTCGAGTACGACCACACTTTAGGGCAGGCAGTCGTTGAAGTCACAAATGACGGCACATTCACCATGCTTTGTGACACATCAAACCTCATTCTTGGCATCCAGCAGGATGTCCAGATTGAGACCGAGAGACGTGCAACCGAAGGCGTGACCTACTTTGTTGTCACCATCAGGTGCGATTGCGCACTCGAAAACCCGGATGCTGTTGTCGTGCTCAACAACCTCAAGGTGAAGTGATGACTTTTGTCTGCAAAAAGCTCTCCGGCTCGGTCACAACCTGCTGGAGAAAAGCTCTTTCTGGCGAAGTTTTTACAACTGAAAACCAGGAGGAGATTGGGTATCTCAAGACAAGTCAGGATTTTGAAGAGGTGAAGGCATGTACACGGACGTACAAAAAGTCAGGCTCGAACTCAAAGGCGTAGACAGTGCGCTGGTGCCAGACTCCTCGGAAACGGCATTTTCGCTTGGAACAGCCATATCAAAAGCCTGTGCCATCGTCGACGCTTACCTTGGGACAAACTGGACAGTGCCAACGCCTGTACCTGAGCTTGTCGCCCAGGTGGCAACCGATCTTTCGGTTGGGCTTGTGCTCGAGTGGCTCTACAGCGAAGGTGTTGAGGCCAGTATCGGAGTTTGGGAGTCCAAGATAAAGCGTGCCAAAGAGCTGCTGGAAAAAATCGCTGACGGCAGGATAGAGGCAGGACTCCAGCCAAAAACCGAAGCTGCTGGTGGAATGTGGGTTGCATGAGCATAAGGCTTGATAGCAACCTGGAGACGCTCAATCAGGCATCCGGCAAACTTGCTGACAGACCAACCTTGTTGCGACAGGCTGGTGCGTTTGTTGCCGGTGAGGTTGAAGAGAACTTCAAACAAAGAGGCAGACCAAAGTGGGCGGGCAACCGCCCCCTGGTCAAAACCGGCAAGATGAAGTCTGAAGCGTTGAAAGTCAGAACCGAAGGCAACCTTGTCCACATCGGTGAGGTTCTCGACTCCCTGCCTTACGCAAGCTACATCCACAACGGCACAAAACGTATGCCGGCAAGGCCGTTTATGTGCATACCAAACCTTGCAGCAGGCATCGTCAAGCTGTTCAAAGACTGCATTCTTGGGGGGTCATGATGGGAACGCCATATAGGGAGATACTTGAAAACACGAAAACGGCCATCGAGGAAGGGTTTGAAAACCTGAAGGTTTCAATTGGACCAAAACATTTGGCAACCAGTTTTCCTTGCTGCATGGTCTCAGTCGGACCAGCAACAGAAACACCGGTTTCCATAGGTGGAAGGAAAGCTCGAAAAGTGCCTGTTACCATTGAGGTTTTGGTTCGGGATTACGCCAGCAAAGATGAGGGATATCTTCAGCTTGCCGACATCGTTGGTCATCTTGAGGAAATGGCAAGGCAACCGACATTTCTTCAGAGCTACACCTCAAGGCTGACCGACACAGAGTTTTCCGGCACGCCGTTTTACCACGAAAATCAGTTCATCCACAGTGCAAGCATCGGCTTGACTGTGGATTTGAATCTATAGGAGGAGAAAATGAAAGGGGAAAGCAGTTACTTTGGCTTTGCCAAAGAAACCACTTTTGCAACTGAAAAAGCTCCAGATACTTTCTGGAAGCTTCTCAAGATAACACCGTCAATAGGACGCGACATTCAAAGAAGGTTTCGAATCGCAGGCTCAAGCCAGAGCAGCGAGGTTGTCCAGAAAGCCTGGAACCAGAAGGCTGAGATAGAACTTACAGCCGATCCGGTGGCAACCGGACAACTTCTTTACTCAGTTTTTGGGCTGGTTTCAACGACCGCTGTTACAGAAGCTCCGCTAAGTCCTGCAACAGACACGCTTGAACAGGCAGCTGTTGCCGGAGACAAGAACATTGGTCTGGTTGATTCGACAGATTTTGCAGTAGGTGACTGGATTGCAATTGGCACAGGCGCAACATGCGAGTTTGCAAGGATTTCAGCAATCTCGGGCAACGAAATCACCATCACTGCTGAAGGCACTGGTGGTGGTTTGCTCTACGGCCATACCTCAGGCTCAACAGTCACCGAAAACCTGACACCTGTTTACAAACATGTGTTCACCGAGGTTTCAGACCTACCAAGCTACACATGGGAACTCGACCTTGGAACGCCTGACGGTTCAGGCGCCCAGAGGTTTTCCGGCATGACAGCCGAATCGCTGGCGTTTGCCTGGCAGTCGATGGAACCTGTTTCCATCCGCGCAAGCTTTACAGGCTCAAAAACCAGCATCCACAACACAATCTCGACTCCGGTCTACGATGAGATTGTCGCCCTGCCAACATCCAACACGACCGTTTCGTTTGACGGCGTTGAAAAATCAGGCGCAATAACATCGATGAAACTTGACCTTTCAAATGGTCTTGAGGGTAACGAGAGAACGCTCCAGTCTGGTGTGTTTGCAACAAAAGGCGTGCCTGGCGGAGTTTCGGCATCATTTGAGGCAGAGGCTTTGTTTGAGTCGGATGTCGATTTGCAAAGATTCCTTGGCGGTTCAGGCTCAGACTACAGTGTTTCACAAACCACTCGTCCGTTTGCCTGCGTCATTGAGACCACCGGCGACCACATTGGCACGTCAACCCAGCACTCAAGCCTGAAGTTTGTCATGCCAAATGCCTACATGAGCGCCTGCTCTGTGCCGGTTGAAGTTGGCAAGAGGGTTGCCCAGTCGTGGAAAGCCATGGCCGTGTTTGATGACACCCAGGGCTTTGCTGCAAAGGTTGAGCTGGTCAATGGAAAGTACGGTTTCTAAATGAGCTATGTCAGAACAAAGACCGTTGAGTTTTCAAAGATAGATCCAAAAGCCAGAAAAGGCGACAAGGCTGAGATTCACGGCATTGGATACAACCAGTTCGTTCAGATTCAAAAGCAGATACTGGATTCAAAATCTGCTCAATCAGAATCAGGCAAGTTCGAGATGGCATCGGACGCAAACGTGATGTTTGTGAAAAACTGTTGTCACAGCCTGACTCTTGATGAGGTGACCATTGAGCCGACAGCTGACGACATTGCTGCTCTGGATGCGGTCTATTACCGAATCCTTCTTTATGAGGTACTTGACTTCAATGGCTACGGGGAGAATGAAAAAAACTAATCGAGGAGACGCTTTACGGCGTCTCCTCCAACTTGCCGGAAAAACTTTCTTTAGCCTACTTCTGGGCAAACCAGTCTGCAACGCTTGGCTTGTGGCCAAACTCGGGTGGACTCGGCGACCAGGATGCACTGGTGGTGCTGATCCGTTGCACAATCCACGAGTTTGCACTCAAGCAGATGAAGCTTCGGGAGAGAAAATGACGTTTTTGGAGGGTTCATGGCTGACAGGCTGACAATAACCGTTGAGGCAAACGATCAGGCAAGTACCGTCATCGAGAGCCTGAAGAAAAAACTTGACGAGCTTTCAAGACAAACCGATTCGGCAGGTGCAAGGTCGCAGGACTTTGACAAGCAGATAAAAACCGTCGCAGCCTCCATCGAGTCGCTTGGTGCCAGAATTTCTACGTTTTCAAACGATCTGGTTTCGGCAGGACAAACGATTTCCCAGACAGGCAGACAAATCGGGTCATCATTGGGGACTGAGATTCTGACTTCAACAACTGGCTCTCTCTCGCAGCTGTCAACATTGATGCAAAGTTGGGGAGCAAACGCCGCAAGAGCTTTTGCCCAGGGGCTCCGTGCCGGTTCAAGCGAGGTTTCAAGCGCAGCCTACGACATCTCCGACATCCTTGCAGGCTACCTTCAGGTACACTCGCCAACAAAGTACGGTCCGTTGTCTGTTGAAGATCCCAAAAATTGGACAACAAGGCTGGCAAAACTATTATCGCAGGGGTTGCTTTCTGGCAAAGGGCTGATTGAAAACGGAGTTGACGAGATTGGCTCGATATTTGCCAAGCTTGATATCTCGTCGCAGCTAAGCCTTAGTGGTTTGGTTTCAAATATCCAGTGGTTGTTTGGCAGACCAAACATCTCATCAAAGTTTTTGATGAACATGGAGGCCGGGGCTGTCTTGCCTTTTGACGAGGAATCGCTTCGCAAGGAGTTTGAAGATTATAAGAAAGCTCAGGATTATCAGGCATTCTACGACACCGTGGTAAAATGGCCAACCTCAGGAATGGATTTTGAGCAGTTCAGGAAAAACCTTGACCAGAAGTATCAATACTCAAACATCCCTGATCTACTCGAAGGTTCACAGATAGATGCCGGCACAGGTTTGCCGACAGCCATCAGCCAGACAAAGTGGTTTCAGGCTTTTGCTCCGGAATATTCACTTGGTCAGCTTGAACAAATTTATGGTGGAGTCATTGGCCAGTCTCTGAAAAACTTCCCTGCATGGAATGCCCAGGCTGATGTGGAAACCAGGCTTGACTGGGAGAATCTCTCTGCAGATGACTTCATAGCAAAGTATGGCATGTCCATGATCAAATCCGACTCTTGGAACAAGATTGGTCAGTATGGACTGAGCGCCAAGTACGACATGAACATGTTCCGTGACCTGATACCGATAGACGTCAGGGAAGGCATGCAGGCTGTACCGGAAACTGAGAGTGGCAGAGCCATCAAATCGGCATGGGAGCTCTTTGGTGGGTTTGCCAACACTCTCATTGGTTTAAAGGGCTCATTCGAGGAATTCTATGGTGGGACAACGCTTGGCTGGACTCCTGAACGAATTCAAGAAATGATGGGGTTGCTGGAAGATGTTTTTGGGATGAGCGAAGGCGCATGGGACACCTACGTTTCAAAACAGTCTCAGTTAAGTCTGGATTCACTAGCTAATTCAGAAGCGGTAAAGACCGGCAGAAAACCGTTGTTTTCAGAGCTTCTTGGCCTTGGTGGCGACTGGGGAACTGTCCAGTTCACCAGCGAACTGCTTTCTAACATGAGCATGATGGACTTTGAATCGGCACTGTCAAAAACAGCTCAAACCTACAAAGACCAGGCTGTCACCATGAGAATGGCAGAGCTTGACGGCAGCCCTTATGCAAACCTGGCTGATCCAAATTTTAGGGAGACCTACCCCGAGGAGACAGCAAAGCTGCTGCTTGAATATCTTCAGGGGAGTGAAAGCTCAAGTGGATTGTCAAGTCTTTCCAGCCTCTCCGGCAGTTCGCTATCAAGTCTGCAAAGCTCAGGAGCCATCCAGATAAACCAGGAGTTCAACATCAACCTTGGCGACTACAATGGATCGCTTTCCGAGCTGGTCAAGGCAATAGCCCAGTCGGCAGCCATTGAAGCGCAGCAGGCTCTGCTTGACATTGTTCAATTTCGAGGTGTGTGATGTTGTGCGGAATTGATTCAGTCAAGCTTGTCGGTGTTGAAGTTGTTGGCCTGGTGACAAGGCTGACAATCAGCCACAGCATTGGTGAACCAGCTGTTTGCACTCTTGAAACAGTAATAAACCCAGTTTGGGAGCAGAGCATTGAGCCAAAGGCTTTCTCTGAGCTGGTGGTAACCGATACAGACGGCAACGTAATCTTTGGTGGCAGAACAAACCAGCAGCCACAACGAACCGACGAGGTTGGCGGGGCAAGGTTTGCAATCACTGCCACCGACTGGTCGGCTGAGGCTGGACTACGGTTTGTTGACGACCACTACTCGGGCTGGGCTGCCTCTGATGTCTACAAAGCGCTGGTGGAGAAATACCTGCCTGGGCACTCAACTGCAAATGTTGAGGAAAATTCAACAATTGTCGATTTGAAGTTTTCCGGACAAACCCTGACTCAATGCCTCAAGACGCTCTGTGACCTGACCCAGTGGAGCTGGAAGGTTGACCCAAACAAGGTTCATTACTTTGGACCAGAGTTTGTGGACGTGCTGCAGACTGTCATCACCGATACCCACGCCGACACAACAAAAGGCGCAACCACCAGGTTTGAGAAAGACTACAGCACTCTGGCAAACAGGGTCTGGGTGGAAGGTGGTGAGGCGGCAGCGCAGAGGAAAACAAGGCAGTATGTAGCATTGGCTGACCTTGACGCAACAACCAGCACCGACGCATACCCTTTAAGTATCCCGATATGGTACAAATGTCAGGAGATTGAGGTCTTTGCTGTGTTTGACGCTGGCGATGGTTTGCTCGAAAACGGCAAGCTTGTCAACATGACGTGTAGCTCCAGCCAGAATGTGTCAGGCAAGCAGACATTGATGCCTGAAGGTTTGGTTGACGGTGTTGACTATGTCAAAACCTACTTTCTTGACCAGGACAACGGAATGTTGGTCACCGGCCAAGGGTCAACAGCGATAATCCCTGACTACGACTGTGTTTATCTGGATGACAGCGACGACAATGCAAACGGCGGACATATCTACCTTTCAAAAGGAACCGTCATCGTGGTCGACGGGGTCAACCAGAAAGGCGCTGTAACAGGCCAGGCAAACCTTGGTTCCTACTACACGAATCCTAATCTTGAAAACCAGTCAGCAAAAATGCTTGGGTTCATGGTGTCCTATCGAAGGCTGATGAAAATCTCGCTGATTTCAGATGTAGACGCAGAATCAGTTGAAAAATATGGCGTCCAGATAGACCTGACCAAGGTTTCAAGACCTGCCATCAAGGATTGGTCGGTGCTTTACAAATACGCAGATTTCCTGCTCCAAAGCCACAAGGATCCACCGTCAAAAGGCAAGCTTGCTGTCTGGAAATATCGAAATGGCGAGAGGATTTCTGCACCAGTAGCAAAACCTGGCTGGCTTGTGTCATTCGATCTTGAGCGTTTCGGTCAGGCTGAAAGCGTGAAAGTGACCAAGGTCGTGCACGAAATCCTTCCACACTCATGGCGGATGGAGCTCCATTCAAGCCTTGACCCGAATCTCTACCAATCGATGTTTTCTGACATCCTCAGGCGAATTGCAGAATTGGAGCAGGAAAACTCATCAACAAGCGATGTTATCAACTCGGTTCGAAAGATAGAACACACTCAGGAGCTGGGCATAACATCGATTGTTGCTTGCATGGTTGACCCCAGGGGTTATGGATTTGACGCAAGCGGCTTTGGAGCAGGCGAATGGGAGGGATGATGGAATGGCTTAAACATGTGGCACAAGCCTGTGAGTCTGTTGAAAGAAGCCAACTTGAAGGCTGGCTTGGTGCAAGGCTCAAAGGCGTGGTCAGCTTTGATGGGAAAAGAATAGGAAACATGATAACAAACGCTGGCATATCAGCGATCGTGTCGGCGCTGTGCAATGTTAATAGAAGCAACTCCAGACTGGTAGCACCAATTTTTCAGATAGAGCAGTTTGGGGCGTCCACCAGCACGGTAGAACCGAACAAAAACGACACGAGCCTTGGCGGTTCGGTGTCCTACAGGATGTGCGAGCAAGTGGACAGCGTTGGTAAAAAGATGGTCGTGAGCAACTTCATCGGTCAGCCTGAGTTCAACTTCAACTGGAAAAAGGTCGGGTTGTTTCTGGCTACCGGTCAGCTGTTCTCTGTTGCTCAGGTCAACGAGTCAAAAACATCCCAGGTGGCAAAAACTGTCGTCTGGGAAATAGAATTCACAGGATGAAAGGGAGGAAACAATGCTGCCATCTACACCTAGAATACAGCCTGTAAAAGGCGGTACGCTTCGAGACAGCATTTCTGCGGGCTGGGGCAACGGTCTGGTGTCAGAGTTGCACCTGCCGCAAGAAACAGGCGTGTTTTCGCATCAGGCTGTCGGACCTTTGACGTACAACAGCATCCAGGTCTACTTCTTCGATGTGTTTGGGAAAATTGAGTCATCGTTTGGCCCACACGAGTGGTTTGCGTCTGGACATATTTTTTCTGGTGGCTCCTTGCCAGATGTCAACATGCTGGCATGTGACCAGATGTTTGTCTATCTGGTGACTGATGAGATGCTGGCAACTGATGATTTCAGAACTTATCAGTCGGTTCATGGCACAACAGGCAGCAGTCTGTCCGATTGGTTGAGAAGCCCGTCACCGGTTGTGACAGTCAACGGCTCAGTCAAAACAGAAAACGTTGATTTTACTGTCGATTACGAGAACGGGAAAGTCGTTTTTGGATCGGTGATAAAAGGCAATACACTTCTAACGGCACAGGCTCAAGTCGGATCAACGACCTTGCTTGTATCGTCAAGCGTTGGTTTTGAGGCTGGAGACTGCATAACGGTTAAAGGCAGCCAATCAGCCCAGGACGAGGTTTGTTCGGTTGCGTCGGTTACAAACTCAACAACCATCCAGATAAATGAGAATTTGCTCTTCGCTCACGACTCAGGTTTGGCCGTCATAGAAATTGACCCTGTGGTCAAGGCAACCTATCGCTACATCGAGCAGCATCAGTCAAAACAGGAGACTACGCCGGTAATTGTTGGAGGTTCCGCATCAAACACTTTCTACAGCTTTTCCGAGAACGCTGAAAAAATGAATGGCTCATACGGGATTTTGAGATTGAAAAATCCTGCATTCCTCAACTGGAGTGGGGTTCTGCCAGATTCCTGGGAGCTCGAAGGTGCAGGTGTGGCCAACGTCACTCAATCCGAGCAGTTGCTGTTTGGCGACTCGACAGTCCAGCTGGAAAATACAGAACAGACAGGCTTTAGGTACTTAAAGCAGACCATATCTTGTAACACGCCAAGGGACGTTTTCCTAAGCTGCTGGGTAAACACTACCCAAAGGGCAAAGATAGAGATCATTCCGTCGAGTGGAACAGGGGTTTACACCACGCTGGACGTGACCCAGGGGCAGCCCATGGCGTCATTTTCCGGCAAATGGGTCAGGCTTGGGGTGCTTTGCCAGGGCGATTCACCTTATCAGATCAGGCTTTATGGACAAGCATCAGAAAATGATGGTGGCGTGACAAGATTTGACGGCATCTTTTTGACAGAGGTTTAGGGGGGAACATGACAACACAGGAAAAACTTGACATTTATGCCCAGGCTTGCGACCTTTTGCTTTCAATTCCAGGATTTGGCTGGCCAGTAAGAAGCTTGTGCCATTGTAAAAATGTCGATACTGAAAAAGTGAATGGTTCCATGACATTACAGGCATGGTATTGTGGAAACGGTAGCTGGACGGTTGTTATCCTCGAAAGCTGGGATGAAAACGGTCAAAGAAACAGCACAAAAGAGCAGCACGACAACCAAACAAGCATTCAAACGGCAAGTCTTCTTGGGGGGAGCTGATGGCAGTTTCCAGCATCATGGCTCAGATTCTGTCTGAATGCACGAGGATCTGGGTGGAGATGAACAACCAGATCGAACCGGCTGGTAGTGGCTTAGCCTACTCCTGCACGCAAAGATTTGCAGATTTTGCTTCACAAATTGCCCAGATTTTGGAAAACCTCGATGGGTTTGCTACAAATACGGTCAATGAAGCTCTTGCCCAGATCAATCCCTTTGCATGTCCGATGTACCTTCATATCCATGCGGCCATTCCGAGAAGATCGGATGGTACGGCTCAGATTGCCATTCCAAATCAGGAGAATGGCAATATTGACATAGGCTACATCTCTGGAAAAGGTAGAATCCATTGTCTGGGCCTGGCTGGTTCGTATGTCCCGTCAGGGATAACCATGACGATGAAGCAGTACAACGCCTCTGAAGAGCTTCAAAGAGAGGTTTCGGGCTGGTCAGTGCCGATATGTGCAGATGATCAGGCACCAATTCCCGGATCGTTCGGTGTGCACTTCAACAGCCCCTATTGCTGGATAGCCTATGCCAACCCATCGGGGCAACCACCATCGCACGTGTCTGGACTTTATCCATACTTTGAAAGGATTGGATACTGTGAAAATACACATTACACAAGGTTTGACGTCCAATGCCTGCCAGAAGGCAAGTGGTGGTCGGCAGCGTGTGTTTGGGAGTCTGACCAGGCACACAACCTGATAACCTGGAGGGACGCATGAGAGGTCAGGCTTTGGTAGCATGGGCGCAATGCAGGGAAACGTTTGGCATGTTGCGGGAGTTTGTCGGCTGGGCTGATGGAAAAATCGGCGAAACCTTTGATTTGGCTGTTGCCGAGGCTGTAAGTTGGTCGGACAACACCAAAGCGACGCTTGAGGCAATGTCTGAAAACATCGGCAACGCTTTCTTGTCCGTAACAAACTCTGGAACAACCGATGGAGAACACGTTCCAAGACCCTGGCTTTCAGGGGTGATGTCACAGAGTTTCCAATGGCAGAAACTGATAACAGTTACTGGCTTGGTCAATGTTTATGGCATCTCGATAAGCGCCTTCCCCGATCCTGCCACTCCGCCAATCCCTCCACAGGACGCCATAGCCGTTGTCGGCTCGGTTGTTCTCCATACAGCAACGTACAATCCAACAACACTCTACCAGCTATCAGATTTCCATAGCCCCAGGTTTGACTTCACCAGCACAATGTTTCTTGGCTGGGAAGACAAACCTGTGACACCGATGGCCACCACCTGGGAGTTTGCCCAGGACTCGTATTGCGCACCGGTGCAGCTGGAAACCGAAAACTGGAGCGTGAACATTCCGATTGCAAAACACATGATCCCGCCAGTAGGGCTTTCAGTCTGGGGGTACTGGAATTCTCTGACCCAGCCAAGGCTGAAGGTCAAGCTTATCACGGCGCCAATCTCGCAATAGGATGAAAGTTCAGCAATGGGCATGGATTTTCATAGATTCATGCCCAAAACATTTTTGGGAGGATGAGTGAACAATTTTGAGTGGGGCAAGGTTTTTGGAGTGGTAGACATGGAGGATTGCCAATCTGAGGGAGTTTTTCGGGTTGAACCAAAAAAGCTTGGCAGACCAAAAAAGATGAGACAGCTTCACCTCGGAAGGGTGATAGAGTTTGACAGGTATTGTTCAAAGTGTGCCAAACACGTCAAGCTTCAGATTGGCTCTGATATAGTGTTTCTGGACGGCAGGCCATTTTTGCTGGATGTACCTGTGCAATTATTCAAAGGCGTGATATTGAGCCCATTATCTTTCTGATATAAAGCTACAACGAAACCATGTACCCCACGATCCTAAAAACCGCAATCAGCACGAGGAACACAAACAAAACCAGTATCGGGAAAACGATTTGTCTTTTCATCTAGGCTACCTCCACTCCATTCCGGCAAAGGAAATGACCAGCGAGTTAGAAAGCTCGCAGGCATCGATACATTTTGCACACATTATGCAGCGTCTGGCCTCGATGTTTGTTGAAGGGGTCAGGTTTGCCGGGCAGACTGCATCGCAGTTGCCACAGCTGGTGCACTCGTGGCCTGGTTCTTTTGACTTGACAATCCTGCTCATGCCAGCCATTGCCACCACACCAACGAATCCGCCAAGCGGGCAAACGTAGTTGCAGGCAAATCTCTCAATGACAAGAGAGCTCAAAAGCGCAACGATCATAATTGTTGCCGAAATCCATGTCAGCTCATAGCCAAAATGGAAGAAAGCCCTGTAGGGGTCAATATTTGCAAACATCAGAATGCCTTGAATGGTGGTAATTACAATAATCAATATGAAGGTGACGTACCTAAGGTACGACAAAACCGATGAAAACTTTGGATTCAGTCTGATATCCTTTTTCCAGAAAACTTTTCTGAGTCTGTAAAGCCAGTCAAACACAGCACCAAACGGGCAAAGATAGCCACAGAAAGCGCCAGAGAAAAGAATTGTGACAATCAGCAAAACACCAAGCAGGAACAGATCGTTGAAGCCTGTGCCGCCTATGAAGGTGAACTGACCCTTGGCAAGCCCACCGATGAGCGTTGGGAGTGTCTCCAGCGCGCCAAACGGGCAGTACTGGTCAAGCGATGCTGCCGAGTTGCCTGGCCAGCCGAAACCAAGTCTTCCATACATGTGCGTCAGCGAAATGCTTGACAGCCACAGCAGTATTGCTGTCTGGGTGATCGTTCGCATCATCTCGGATGTCGAGAACTTCCATTTTCGTGCCTGGTCGGCTTTTGGTTTGTCCATTTAGTTACCTCAATGGCAAATTGTATGGAATTGAGGTAAAGACTCAAGCAAAAGCGACGTTTGGAAATCTATATCCGCTGTTTTACCATAAAAGATGTATGTCTAGCCCTAGTATTTGTATGACAAACAGACACTTTTTGTTTTGGGGTACCATTTCATTTTGGCGTCAATGATTGTTACAAATGTCTTTAGAGGGATATACAGTTTGGAATCAGAAACAACAATGTTTGCGTCAAGATCAAAGTAGTTATTATCCACAACAATTTTGTTGGTTACGTTCTTGTCTATTGTTATATGCAGCAATTTGTCTTTTCCTGACATTTTGAGATCAAATGACGCTACCCCATTTATATCTGCATAATTGGTTGAACCCAGGTCTTTTGCAATCGATTCAATATCGATGTAGCCCTTTCCGCTGATAATTTTGAATGGCTTTTGCTCAGACTGGTAGACAAACAAACCAGAGAGATAATAGTTAGCATCTGTGAAATACTGCAGTCCTTTTGTATCATATATGTATTCATCTTTTTTATGGTCATTACTCACTATGTGCAGTGTGTAGGTTTTTTTGTTTTCAATTTTAATAAAATTCATACTTTTTGTTGGCCTCACCATGTATTCACCCGTATTGTCCTCTGTCGACCAACTTTTGACATTCCTTGCAACAAATACATTTCCTTCAGACTTGACTTTGATAACATCAAGTGTGAAATTATCAGGGAAAAAGTTGCCGAGGTTCACTGCTGTATCCTGGCTGTCCGTTTCTTCATAACAGTATAAGGGTATTACCCATGGTGTTTGGTTTTGAGTTGAATAATTGATTTTATAACTAAACTCTGGCGATATTGCTTTTGTTGCTTTCAGTTCTTTCAGCAATCTTTTGTCAAACAGGCAACTCTTTACATCAAAAACACCGGAATAGTTAGATGGGAAATACGCCACATTTTTCTTTAACATTAGCGCATGCCCAACAGAGAAACCAGCAAATCCTACACAACCATCTAAAGTCATGGTTTTCTTGTCATCGTTTGCCATGTTCGCCTTGATTGTAGGATCTGTGTTTAGGTTGAATGACAACTCGTACATGCCTCCCTTGAATTGTTTTGGAAATGACAAATTGACAGTGTAATAATTGTCTTTGTATTTGTATGAAAAAATTATTGTTTTGTCCAGTATATCCTTTACTTCCAATGTTACCGAATCAGGTAAGGATATTCTTTTTATAAAAATAGCACGCCTGTAAATCAGACATTCGCACTCAACATTTGCTTTGACGTTTATTGTACAGTCAGATGCGTTGGCTTTTTTTGTTATTGTCCAAGGGTAACCATTCAGGCCTGAGTTGTGATCACTGACAGTAAGTTTGTTGTTTGTCTTTGACAACAAATAGCCGTATGTGTGATTTTCAAAAAACGGCTCACCAGGGATTTGCAATTTCCAGCTAACACGTAAAGGATTTTCATTTGAGTTTATGACATACTTTGAACCTGGTGCGACGTCCCTTTTATTTCTATAATCCAAATACTCAAGTTTCATGGTGTATTTGGATTTATTCTCGATAATGTAACCTTTGGTTTTGGAATCATTACTTGAAACAATAGGTAAGTTTGAACCGAGTGCACAACTCAGATATAAAAAACTTAGGATAATGGTACCAATTTTGATATTCTTCGTCATGTTCCCTCCAATTATTATGAATAAATCTTCATTTATATTATATTCTGTTTCAATTTTAGGTTCAATTCAAAATAAAAATAGCCCCCGAAGTTTTCTCGGGGACTATAGCTTGCTCAAACATCAAAATCACTTCTTCAGGTTAACCTGCCTGACCGGTCGGCCTTCGATGTAGCCGCGGTAGCCTTGCGGCTCAAGCTGGAAGCGTGGCCCGTCCTCATCTGCCCACTGGAAACCGTAAAGCTCAGGCTTGTAAGTTTTCATGACCGCCCAAAGGTCGGTGATGGCCTGCTCAAAAACGCTGTCATCGTACGGCTGCCCCTGGAAAATCATCACCTTGCACGATTGGAGGTCGATGATCTCGTAACCTTGTGGCACCGGGCCTTTGTAGTCGGCTGGCATCTCAACGCCCATGGCATACTCGGATGTACCTGGTTTGCGCATGTTTTCTGGTAGCCACATGCCAACCGGTTCGTAAAGCGCATCCTTGACCCCTTTTAGCTCCTCGAAGACGTCACAGCCAAGCTCTTCACAGTAAGCAAAGTAATCCTTTGCTTGCTTGCCCCTTTTGAGTATCAACTTTCGAGCCGGTCGCTCAACAACCTGGACAAAAACGGTGTTGCAGCTTTGTTTTTCGTTCATTTCACATTCTCCTCTCTGAAGTCTGAGGTAGTAATCACGCATGCTTTCAGGCATAAACAATTTCACCTGTGGTTTTCCATGGCAAAACGCTTGGGATTGACTCCAAAGTACTTCGAAAAAGCCCTGGTAAAACCTTCGTGGGTTTCAAACACGAAGTCAAATGCCACGTCAATGACCTTCACATCCTCTTGCTGGAGTCTCTCTGCTGCGCGCGACAGCCGAAGCTCCCGGATGTAGTCAAAGGGATTCTTGCCGGTCAGTTCCTTGAAAATCCGCGCTGCATGCCATGGGGAGTACCCTGAGGCTTGCGAGAGCATGTGCAGGGTTATTGACTGCGAGATGTTTTCCTCGATGAAGTCCTGCATTCTCCTGACTGCCTGCACGTTTTCCCAGTTGCTCGTAATTCCACCTCACAAGAAAAGATTTTACAGAAGCATAAGTTTGATTTCTTGACTTGAAATGCTTTGGCCAAGGAATTTCATTATACAAAAGAAAATGGTTCATCAAGATGAGATTGTATATCAAATACCAACAAAAAAGCCCCGGACAAAACCGGGGCTTTTCTAGCTTTTCTAGATTATTATTGAACTGTGTAATGAACGTATGTGGCCCAGTTTTTACCCGGGAAAGCGTGATTGCCTTCGGACTCTGCGGCCCATGCGGTTTCATCTGATCCATAAACTGGAACGCACTCTACATTAACAGCAGCGGCTGTTGTTTCTACGATTAAAACCTGAGCGTTATTTGTTGGTACCAGAATGGTGGCGATGACGCCGCCACATGGAGGAGTGTAGTTTTCACCTTTGGATTTTGCAGCGCTGACTAACTCGTCGACCCTGCACTGCTCCCAAGGTCCTACTGTACCGGTGGATGCGCCTGGCGCCGTGCTTTCGAGGAGTGTCCAGATTACAATCTGGATGTCGCCCCATGTGTATGTGCCTTTGCAGGTGGATGCCTTGCCAATGAACTTCTGGTTTAAAATCCAGTTGACAAGGTCAAAGTTCTCAGGATAAGAAACTGTCCCAGCCGGAAGGGATTCGTATGACGAGTAAACATTGACTGTGTACAGTGTTTTTGGAGCAATTGGGTGGTCGGTATCTATGCACCATGAGTTGAATGTGCCTGACAAACCGGATGAGAAAGTAGCCTTGAAATAGCTGCTTGTTCCGGGATAGGAGATTGTCATTTTGGCCTGTGCCGGCAACGCATTGGCAAAGTCAACAAGGCTTGGCGGGTTATAGCCGGTTCTTTTTTTAACGACGGCATGAGCTGCAACAATCAACTCCTTGCCTGCTGACCAACTGCCAAGAGGTATGGAAACATCCTTGCCGGTGTAGGTGAACTGCCCTGGTATCGGATTCCCATTCTTTTGTGGTATTCCATCGACTGTTGCAGCGACCTCTATGTGTGGTGAACCTACAAGAACCCAGGGGTCTTCGACTAAAACTTTAATTTTCAAATTGATCGAGTCGTTTGTGACCTGAATCTTTCCAACTTTTGCCGACTTTCCAGCAAACAACGGATATTCCTTGATTTCTGCGGCAACCACCGTAGTCAAAGCTGGAACAACTAGGCAAAGTGCAAATACAAGTGTCATTAATGCGATAGACAGTTTTTTCATAAAAATCCTCCTTAATTTAAGGCTATCAGCGTTTTCAAGTTCCAATCCAGCTTTTTCATGCCACTATGTGTTTAGGTCTTTTTTGGAGATATAGCCTCCTTTCCTGCTTTTGATTGTGTTTATTATAGTAATATTACAATAGTTAAACTTACCTGTGATTATGATGTGTTTAACATTAACAAAGAAAAAATATACATTAAGGTATGGTAAAATCATTTTAACATCTCGAGATAGCTCTCAAATGTAGTTGTGAAGTAAATAAACATGCATGTATTACATGCATGAATTCGATTTGAACTTAACATATTGATTTAACCTAGCTGTTTATTTCTGATATTAATGCCCAAAGATGTAGCGTATAGCGTAATCATTTTATTGAGTCTAAACAGAAGAGAATTCATCACCTAGATTCATCACAATGCCAGAAAATGAAGAAGCCCCGAAGAAATTCGGGGCTTCTGGTTTAAGTCGAGCAGCAGTTTGTTACATGGTGATTGTGATTGTCTTTGAGGCCTGATCCCAGAGGACTTCGGCGCCGAACAGCTCGGACATGAAGCGGATTGGAACCATTGTCCTGCCTGACTTGTCCTGCTCCGGAGCCTGGCTAATCGTTGTTGAAAGACCGCCAACCAGGGCATCGGTTCTGCCGATCCAGCAGATGATGACTTTCGAACCTTTTTGAATGGTGATCCTCTTGTCGGACTGATTCCAGCTGACAGAGGCGTTGAGAGCTTCAGTGACCACTCTCAGAGGTACCATTGTTGTGCCATTTTTGATGTACGGTGGTGCATCGATGAGCTGGTTTTTGCCGTTGATGCTCATGGCACCCAGGCCAACTGTTAGTTTGATGATGGTCTTTGCTGCCGGAAGGGTGATTTTTGTTACAAATGTCTTTGTACCCTTCTTGTCGTAAACGAGTGTGACGGCTGCGCCTTCCTTGATGTCTGTACAGGAAGCAATCTTGTCACCTGCAAGGAGCTTTGTTGTTGTGGTCAGTTCGAATCTTTCAACACCAGCTGATGTCTTTACAAACAAGACTTTTGATGAGCAATCGGTAAACACCACCGTACCCGAAGCTGTCAGGTTTTCAGAAATCTTGCCGGTTGTTTCGATGGTTGTGGCATTGAAGATGAAGGCGTTGGCTGTGTCGGCAAGACCTGTGATTGACACCATGCCTGCTGTTGCAAGGTCAGATGCTGTTCCTGCTTTTCCAAAGAAGAGAATCTTTGTTTCTGCCGTGAAGAAGACCTGGATGTATCTGATACCGTTGGCATCGTCAATCTTTATCCACAGGAATGATCTGTCGGTGTCAACTGAGACAACTTCGCCTTCGACAGTTGAGCTCTTGGCCTTTTCTATTTCTGACTCAATTGATTCGGCTGTGACAAACAGATCGAACGGATCGAGCTTGCCATTGATTGTTACGGTTGCGCCCTTGACGATGTCAGAGCATGTTGCCTTTGAACCGTTGACCTGGATGTCTGTTTCGGCGCTAAGTCTTATGAGTACATACTTTGAATCGGGTTTGTCGGCAAGTGATATCCAGAAGAGGTTCTTGTCGCAGAACACGTCGGCAACTGTACCGGTTTGTGTTACGGCTGTTGCCTGCCTTGCCGAGAGGGCAAAGTTGTTTGTTGTCATAAAGCTGTTGACAGGGTCGAGTAAGCCTTCGACGTTCATGATGATTCCAGCGCGAAGATCCTTGATGGTCAGCTTTTCACCCCTGTAGTCAAAGGTGGTTGTTGGGTCAATTTTGACTGTGAATGTTTCAGATGTGCCGGCTGTTGACATGATGATTGGATCTTGGGATTGGGTGGTTGTGATCTTTTCGAGTTTGACAATACCTGTGCTGGTGTTGACTTCTACAACCCTGCCGATGACGCTGAAGGAAACGGGTGATACCGGAAGAACTTCGATTGATTCGGCATTAATCTTTGATGAGCTGGAACCATACTTACCTACGATTTTAACTAGATAGCCTGGTTTGACTCTGTCGCAGTCAATCTTTTCTTGCTTATACCAGAATCCGCCTTCACTTGTAAGGTTAACTTCAACCTTGGTTCCTGAGTTGTATTCGTCTGCACCCTTGATTGTTCCTGAGGCACAGTCGAATGACTCAACTGTTACAACCGACTGGTACGGATCGCCAGATTTAACAGAGCTTCCACTTCCGCTTGAACCGCTTCCGCCACCTGATGAACCTCCGCCTGAAGATCCACCACCGCTACCTGTTCCTGGTGGTGGCTGTGGTGGTGTTCCGCCGCTTGAACCTCCACCGGTGCCTCCACCACTTGATCCGCCACCTGAACCTCCGCCTGAGGTTGGTGTTGTGGCTTCGACTTTTGAAGCAACTTTGTAGCCTACCTGATCAGTTGTGTATGTGACTGTTACGGTAAAGCCTGGAATTAGTGCACTGCAGGTTACCTTGATTCCGTTGAGATAGAACTCGGTTGTTGAATAGAGCTTGATGGTAATTGGTATGCCGTCAGCGCCTGAGATTGTCATGTAACCTTTGCTGCACATGATCGAGAGAATTGTTCCGCTGATGGTGTTTGTTGTTGAAGATGATGATGTTTTCTTGTTCACGGTTTTTGCAATCATGCTTTGGTTTGTTGAACATTCGATGTTTACGGTGACGGTGTCTCCTTTGAGTATCTTGTCATAAGTCGAGGTTACGCCGTCAACAGTGAATATCGTGGTGTCGTTCCATGTCACGGTGATGTATGAGGAGCCGATTTTTATTGTGATAACTTTGTTTATATAGTCGATGAATTCAACTGTTCCGGTGATGGAATAGACACCATTGTCACAGCCTGAGTTAGTTGATTTTGCATCAACTTTTTTTGCAATGATGAAAATGTTGCCTGTTGATGAGTCTCCTCTGCCAGTGATGGTCACTTCCATGCCTACTGAGAGATTGGTGCAGCTTACAGCTTTCCCGTCAACATAGATTGCAGCAGCGGAAATGTCTACTGGATATTCGACCGGGTCAATCTTGATAGTGATCCTCTGACTAAGGCAATCCACTGAGCTGATATAGCCTTTGAATACGTCTTCTGCAGGAGGTTCAGGGTCGGTGCTTGATGTTTTTGCAATTCTGTACGCAGAGGTCATTCCGCTTGATGTGTAAACCTTTGCGTAAACTGTAACATTGTCTCCAACTGCAAAATCTGAACAAGAGACTTTTGAATTGTTGGAATAGAAGAGACATGAAGGATCGATGGTTACAACAACCACTGTATTGTCCGATTTCTTGAGATTGAGCATTTTTGCATTGCAGTCGATGAATACGATTTCGCCTTGCATTGTAATTGTTGTGTAGCCTGAACCTCCACCGGATGTAGACTCAAACTCTATGGATTTCAAAGTTACATTGCTATCTTGTACTGTATAGGTGATCGTAACTTTGTCGCCAACGACCAGGTCGGCACATGTTGCAGCCATACCGTCTCGTGTGAATGAGATGTTGAGGGGGAGCGAGAAATCACCGGTATTAGATGAAACGATTACAACGTTGGACGAGCAGTCGATTTGCTTTACGATTCCCGTGAGGACTTTTGTTGTTGGTGGGTCTGGATCAGGTGTTGGGTCAGTTGACGCTCTTGCAACGTATACTGCGTTTGCCGTGTAGGAGCCGTCGGAGGAAGTTCCATTGATGGTTGCAACGTCGCCGACCTTGAGGTCTGAACAAGATGCATTTTGGCCATTGATCAGAATTGTTGCGCTTTCGAGAGAAATTGTTATTGAGCTTTTGACTGTAATTTTTGGACAGTTGACGGTAGTTATCGGAGCAGTGATGTTGAAAGCCACGGGAAGAGAGGCGGTGACATCAACCGTTTGGGCTTGATAAGTCGTTCCATCTGTAAGTCCAGTAACCACAACTGTATCGCCAGGTTTTATATCTGAGCATGTAACGTTGCTGCCGTTTTTTGAGAAAGAGGAGCTTGAGACCACAATATTGAGCACGCCCTGGCTTGTTGAAAGGTACAGGATTCCGGACGAGCAATTGATTGATGAGACTTTTCCTGAGATTGTAAATGGTTCTGGCGGTCGGATGGCATTGACCTGCCTTGCGACATAATTCTGTCCTGTCTTTGTGCCGGTTACAGATACGTTCATGCTTGGCTCAAGCGAGGAACAGTCAGAAGGCTTGCCGTTAATGAGAATGCTTGCTGAGCTGACGTTGATGTCAATGGACTGACCTGAGACTTCCACGGTAATTACTGGACAGTTGATTGTGATGATTGTCCCATGGATAGAGAACGTTTCAGCCGAAGCCATCGCAGCGACGGTTTGTGCTATGTAGTCCTGCCCTTTTTTGACTCCAGAAATGATAACGGTGTCACCTGATGCAATCTGGTCGCATGATGCTCCGACGCCGTTTTTTGTGAAATTGGCATTCGAGATGTCAAATGTGATTGTTCCATACGAAGTTGAGACGATAAGAGTTGAAGGACATGATATCGACACAACTTTGCCTGACAGCCTGAATGTCTGCTCCTGGGCAGCACCTGTGGCAGCAACTCTTGACGCAACCAGGATGTTGTCCTGCATCTCGCCTGAAACGGTGACGCTCATCCCAATTTGAAGGTCAGAGCATGAAGCTTGCGCTCCATTGACAGAGATGCTGGTGGAATCTGTTATCTGAACATTCATTGTTCCACCAATGCTTGAATAAACAACGACCATCCTGCCTGAGTAACAGTCAAGACCGCTAATTCTGCCATTAACGGCTGCAGCAGCCTTGGCAGTTCCGAATGGGACGATGGCAAGCGCCATCATCGCTGCGAGGATGCATATTGCAAACTTTTTCATTTTCATCCTCCTTTGAGGTAGTTTGAAACAATTACCTAACAACATATTAAAAGGTTCAAACAAAAAAAGCTCCCGAGAAACGGGAGCTTTGGATATGTTCGGAAATTATTCTTTAGACCGTTATTATCTTGTGCCACACTGACAATCTTTGGCGACTGTGCCAGAGTACGTGACCTTTGTCCATTCTGGATAACCGTCAAGCTTCCAGACGTGAATCTCAAATGCATTGCTGCCGTCAGTGAGAATGAAGTAGCCATGCTCATCAACAACGATGTAAACCCTTGAATCTTTGTTATCACTCTGGCTTTTGAGTTTAAAGCCGTAGTTGGCATAATTTTTGTCATACCATTCGAAAATGGCTCTAGGATCACCTTTGTGGTATGTTTGTGCTGTGATGTCAGTCGCCTTGCCGTTTAGTGGGTTTCGGAAAATTTCCGGTCTTCCCATGTCTTTCTCAGACATAAATTCGGGATTCTCGTAGACTGGAACGAATTTTGAAAGTTCGTCGGCCCACGCCTGGTTTGTCAAAAATGGAATGATTACTTCCTCTGGCTTGGCAACTTCAGGGGTTTTGTAATCCTTGTCAATAGGCTTGAGATAATCAGTGCTGCTGACCTTTGCGGTTTCAGAACAGCCGGCAAGTGACAAAATGATTACGCAGGCACAGCATGCAAAAAGCAGTTTTCTTGTCATTTGGGCTCCTTGGTGCACAGATAAATTATGACGGTTTTAGTGTTGTTTGAACTCTTGATTATTGAGAGATCAAGTGTCTCGTCTCCACGGGTGGAGGTGAACTTGCCTTCTTTATACACATCGTCGTATTTTCTGGTATAAATAACTCGCCAATCCGATTTTTTTAGTTCCTTCTCATACCACGTGTAAACATAGCCTGGCTCAAAACTTGTTTCTATCGTTCCCTCGAACAGGACGTCTGCCCCGCCAACAGTTTTCTTGTCCGAAACCTTTTTCAGCGGGTTGTCTGGGTTGTCGGTTGAAGGGGAGAAGATTGGCACGTCTCTGACAGACAGGTCTGGCATGCCTTTGACGTTGGTGTTTGGAAGCTGGATCGATGTCCCCGACCCTGGTGAACAAGATGAGAGGGCAAGCAGTACTATGGTTGGAAGTAGAACAGTCACCGCTTTCTTCAATATCCTGTTGATTGCTGGCTTATCCATGTTTTGTTGAATCACCTCGACTTCAATGTTAACATATTCAGGTTGTCAGCTCAAGGAGAATCAAATGACGGATAACGACTATAAAGCAAGTAATATCGTAGTGCTGGAGGGCATGGAACACGTAAGAAAACGTCCAGCCATGTACATCGGCACAACAGACCTTCGAGGTCTTCACCATCTTGTCTATGAAGTTGTAGATAACTCGATAGACGAGGCCATGGCAGGTTTCTGCAAGAAAATTGTCGTGACTTTGCATCCGGATGGATCAGTTTCTGTAGAGGACGATGGACGTGGAATTCCGGTTGACATTCATCCACAGCTTGGTATCCCAGGCGTAACCGTTGCTCTCACCAAGCTCAATGCAGGCGGAAAGTTCAATAAGGACACCTATAAGGTTTCAGGCGGTTTGCATGGAGTCGGTGTTTCAGTTGTCAACGCCCTCTCGTCCTGGCTGACTGTCACTATCAAAAGAAACAATAAAATACACAGACAACGTTTCAGACAGGGCAATATCGAAACCGATCTTGAAATAACAGGTGAAACAGAACAAACAGGAACAATCGTAACCTTCAAACCTGACCCCGAGATATTTGAGTCAGTAGAATTCAGTTACGCAACCATCAGCCACAGGCTCAGGGAGCTGGCATATCTGAACTCAGGCCTTGATATAACCGTAACAGACGAAATATCGGGAAAATCCGAAAACTATAAGTTTGACGGTGGATTGGCAGAATTTGTCAAATACATGTCTGAGGGGAAAGACCCCATTCAGAGAGAAGTTGTCTACCTCAAAGGCGTTCAGGATGACATCTACATAGAATGCGCCATGCAATACACAACCGGCTTTGGTGAAACACTCCTCTCGTTTGTAAATTCAATTTCAACGACAGATGGCGGCACGCATGTGACCGGCTATCATATGGCAATCACTCGCGTTCTCAATGAAAAAGCAAAGCTTCTTGGCGTCATCAAGGACGACAAGCCAGAAAACACCCTTGCCGGCGAAGACACTCGCGATGGTTTGGTGGTAGTACTTTCGATTCGAATTCAGGACCCTCAGTTTGAAGGGCAAACCAAGGGCAGACTTGGAAACCTTGCTGCAAAGACAGCTGTTGACCGCTTCATAACCGAAAAACTTGGCATCTATTTTGACAGGGACACCATCACCGTTAAGGCGATCCTTGAAAAGTGTCTCCTTGCCAAGAGAGCAAGAGAAGCTGCAAAGCAGGCCAGAGACCTTGTAAGAAGAAAAAGTGTTCTTGAATCCTCGGTTTTACCAGGCAAGCTTGCTGACTGTTCAGAGAGAGATCCATCTCGGTCAGAGCTTTTCATCGTAGAGGGTAACTCGGCCGGTGGCAACGCAAAACAGGGAAGAGACAGAAAAATACAAGCCATTCTTCCTCTACGCGGCAAAATTCTCAACGTTGAAAAAGCAAACCTGAACAGGATTTTGAACAACGAAGAAATCCGTTCGCTCATAACATGCTTTGGCACAGGCATTGGCGATGATTTTGACATTGCCAAGCTTCGTTATCACAAAATTGTCATCATGGCTGATGCTGACGTCGACGGAGCCCATATTGCAACGTTGCTTTTAACCCTTTTCTACACGCATTTCAGGCAAATGCTGGAGGATGGGTATGTATACATTGCCCAGCCACCGCTTTACAGGATCAGGCAAGGCAAAAAACAACTCTACGCCTACAACGACAACCAACTTCAGAAAGCGCTCCAGCAACTAGGGCAAAATTCTGAAGTCCAGCGCTACAAAGGATTGGGAGAAATGAGTTCGGAACAGCTGTGGGAAACCACGATGGATCCCTGGAGGAGGACACTTCTCAAGGCTACCATTGAAGACGCAGCCGAAGCCGAAAGAACATTCCAGCTTTTGATGGGTGACAAAGTTGAACCAAGACGCGCATTCATCGAAGAGCATGCTCTCGAAGTAAAGAATTTGGACATATAAAGGTGACCGATGGAATCTGAAAACTTAGGACAAAACATCAGAGAGATAAAAGTCGAAGAAGAGATAAAAACCTATTACCTCGACTACGCCATGTCGGTCAACATCGGGCGATCGATTCCTGACGCAAAGGACGGACTAAAACCTGTTCACAGGCGTGTTCTCTATGCTATGAACGAGCTTGGCAACACACCGGACAAGCCACACAAGAAATCAGCCAGAATCGTCGGAGACGTCCTGGGCAAGTACCACCCGCACGGTGAAACCGCAGTCTACGACGCTCTCGTAAGGCTGGCTCAACCGTTCTCGACCCGATACCCTCTTGTTGACGGTCAGGGCAACTTCGGCTCAATAGACGGAGACATGGCTGCTGCCCAACGTTACACAGAAGTCAGACTGACTCCGATTGCCATGTCAATGCTTGACGAAATAGACCAAAACACCATTGCTTGGTCAAGAAACTTTGACAACACACTTGATGAACCAGTGGTTCTGCCTTCAAAGCTGCCAATCATCCTTCTCAACGGTTCATCAGGCATAGGTGTAGGCATGGCCTCAAACATTCCGCCACACAACCTTGGCGAGATGATTGACTGCCTCAACTACATGATTGACCGCACCGACGAGGAAGTCGAAACCGAGGCTTTGATGGCTCTTATGCCTGGCCCGGACTTCCCAACCGGTGGCCAGATAATCTCACCTGCAGGTATAAGAAAATTCTATGAAACAGGCCGTGGCTCGATAATCACCAGAGGCATCTCGTCAATTGAAAACGAAGGCAAGAGAACCTCTCTGATAATCAGCGAAATTCCGTATATGGTCAACAAGGCGCAGATGGTTGCAGATATTGCCAGCCTTGTGCGCGAGAAAAAGATTGAAGGCATCAGCGATCTTCGTGACGAATCCGACAGGGAAGGTCTCAGGGTTGTAATTGAACTAAAACAAGGTGCCGATCCGCAACTTGTTGAAACCCAGCTCTATAAGCACACAACATACCAAACAACATTTGGCGCCATCATGCTCACCATCATCGATGGCAGACCAATTGAGGCTGGACTCAAAACCATCCTTCGCAACTTCCTCGACTTCAGGATTGCAACCGTTGTCCGAAGAACAGAGTTCGAACTCAAAAAAGCCCAGGAAAGAAAGCACATCCTGGAAGGTCTCAGGATTGCCATCACAAACATCGATGAAACAATCCAGATAATCCGCAGCGCTGAAAGCACGGAAGCAGCGGCAAAGGGGCTAAAGGACAGGTTCAATCTCAGTGACGAGCAGACCAAAGCCATTCTGGACATGCGTCTTGCAAGACTCACCAAACTCGAGGTCGACAAAATCGACAAAGAAATTGCAGAGTTGGTCAAGCGTATCGGTGAACTGACAGCAATACTGGAAAAACCGGAAGTTCTCCACAAGGTCATTAAAGACGAATTTGCAGAGCTCAAGAGAAAATACGCAGACAAGCGCAGAACTAAAATCCATGCTGCCGAAGTCAGCGAGATAAAAAAAGAAGACCTGATCTCCGATGACGCAGTCATCGTTTCGGTAACTAAAGACGGTTACATGAAGCGTGTTAAGGCTGAAGCATGGAGAGCCCAGGGCAGAGGTGGCAAGGGTGTAATAGGCATGCAATCGCATAGTGATGATTCAGCCCAGGACATCTATGCAGTTACCAACAAAACCGACATGCTCGCATTCACAAACCTTGGCAAGGTCTACAAATTCAAGATTTTTGAGATACCTGAAACAGGCAGAGCAGCCAGAGGAACACCGATTACAAGTATGCTGCCAATATTGCCATCTGAGTTTGTAACAACCTTCCTCCCGGTCACAACCTGGGACGGCAGGAACCTGATGATGGTAACTGCAAAGGGAACGGTTAAAAAACTCGAGCTCAAGTCGTTTGAAAACATCAGAAAAACCGGCATCATTGCCATTACCCTTGAGGATGATGATTGGCTCAAGAAGACAAGACCGGTCAACCCGGGCGAAGAAGTTGTAATAGTCTCAAAGATGGGACAGGCAATCCGCTACAACGAAGGCGACATCAGGATAACAGGACGTTCTTCAAAAGGTGTCATCGGCATAAGGCTTGACATTGGCGACCAGGTTATCGGCATGGAAGTCGAAGAACCCGAAACTGCCTTGCTTTGCATCTCTGAAAACGGTTACGGCAAGTGCACCGAGTTTGACACCTTCAGGTTGATAAAACGTGGCGGCAAGGGTGTTCGCGCCATGAACATCAATGAAAAGTCCGGTCCAGTTGTCGGCTGCAGGGTTGTGAGAGCTGACGAGCACCTGTTTATCATAACAGTCAAGGGTCAGACCATCAGGATAACCACATCCCAGATCCCACAGCTTGGCAGGTATGCAACAGGTGTAAGGCTCATCAAGCTTGAGGAAGGCGACAAGGTAATATCCATTACAAGAATGGGTGACCCTGGCTCACCACCAGATATTGATGAATCCATCCAGATTCAGGATGCTCCACCCAAGCTGACTGACTGAAAATAATCGAATCAAATAAAAAAGCCAGGCTCAAAAGCCTGGCTTTTTAAATATCGGTGTTAGTTCAGATGGTTGAAAGGATGAGCTTTATTGCGGTTACAGCACGTTCTCTTGGGTTTGTGCCAGTAAGCTCGATTGATACATAGGCGATTTTACCGCCGACGATACCGGAGAAGATCTTTATGTCGCTGGATTCGGAGATTGCGCTCAGTTTTGCATTGATGAAATCGTAGACATAGAGCTTCGATTCGTTGCGCATGGACATGTTCGAATAAACAATGTTGTTGCTAAAGCACGACTCTGGTGTGATCCAAATATAATCACCTGACTCAGTCTTGAATGCATCGAAGGCGGAGTCAGCAGCGATGTCGTATTTTTTGACAGTCGTAATGTTTTCATTTTTGTTTGTCAGGGTAAAAAAGAAATTGGTTGGGTTTTTGATGTTTGATATGAGGTTTGGCATGGTTGCCTTGTCAAAGGTGAAGACTGTTTTTAAATCCTGTCCATCAAGTGTAACACATTCGATAGTTCCACCTGCGCTGCTGGTTTCAAAATAATTTGGATCTACGCTTGTGCTTTTTGTGTAGAAAACCTTGCCAGCCTGGTAGCGTGGGTTTGATTCGACAAACTCTGAATCGGCAAGCTTGGTCAGCGATTTGTCGTTAAGGCTGAACAGGCAGATTGCAGATTTGTTGTCGGTTTTGTCATCAAACAGCACATAGTTTTTGTTGCTGTTTTCGAAAGCATAGAGCGATATTGAAGAAATTGACGATACGTCAAGCGAGGCAACGAGGAAAGGATCGGCGGTGTTGTCCGTGTCTTTTGCCATTATTGAACATTTGTTGGAGACGCCATTTTCAAGCCAGACAATGAAGCTTCCTGTTGCGCAAATCTTAATAATGTTTCCTTTGACATTTGGCACCTTGTTCACTGCCATCGAGTCAAAGGGGACGAAGTTGAGCGTGCATGGTGCTGAGTTTTCAAAATCATAGCCAACAAAGGTGAAGAACTTTTTTGAGGCTGCGTATGTCATGTCCATCCCCAAGTTGATGGGGTTTGCGTAATCAAGGCTTTTCGTGTTCCCGCTGTTTACGTTGAAAACGCTTATCATTGGGATTGTTGCCTCATCAGTGTTTCTGGATGTCATGTAAACAATGTTTTGTCCGTCAGGAGAGACAATTGTGCTGACTGATGTTAGGTTCTGGGCGATCGTTGTGCCTTCGCTTGTGATGGCCTGAACAGGGGAGAAGGCAAGCATGATTGCCATAATTGCTGCTATTACTGATACGTGTTTCATCAAACACCTCCAAAGAAAAAATATCAGATAGATACCTGTGTATATTTATTTACTCCCTCGTGTCAACATATCAGATGGATAATAACGACGATGATTCTAGGGAAATTCTGCACAATTCCCGAACATTATTTCAACTGGGTAATGCAAATCTTCCGTACTGGCCGTCAAATCCCGGGATGATTCGAGCTCTCCCCGAGCGCAAATCAAGGATCGTCTCGACAGTTTTGTCGTCAAAAACCTGAGCTAGACTGTTTTGGTCGGCAGAAAGCAAAATGTGGTATTCGTTGCCGATTTTCTCAGTGGCCTCAAGATAGATTCTCCCCTGTTTTGCTGTCTTGCCTTTCGTTTCCTGGGTACACCTGAGGATGTCAAGCAGTGGTACTATTTTTATCGATTTTGGAAGGGTTTTTGCGGTTCTTTCAAGTGACGAAAGTCTTTCAGAAACGCCTCTGGTCATCTTGCCTTTGCATACAGGACAAGTCAACGTTCCGTCATCGTTTTCTCTTGAATAGCCGCACTTCCGGTGGCCGGTGTTGTGGTATTTGCCAAGCTCGGGGTAACACTCTATGGTCAGTTTGGGGTTGAGAATCTCTTTTGAGACATCGCCAACGTTGATAACTGTTGCCTCCCTGCCAAGCGATGGGAGGCTGTGGGCATCAGAGAAGCTGACGTAACTGAACTTTTCAAGTGCCTTGACCGACGAGCACATTTCAATATCAGCCGAGATGCCTGTTTCGACGGCCTTGATGTAATTGTCGAAGATGGACATGTCGACCATGCCGCGTGCGCCAAGACCGCCAAAATACGGCGTAAAGATGTGCGCGGGAATGATTGCACAATTTTCATCTATTTCGTAAATTCTCTGACAAAATTCATGAGGGTTACAGAAAATGTCAGGTCGGGCGATTCTTTCAACAGGAGCAAATGAAGAGAACATGTGGCCTATATCAATTCCTGATTCGATACTGGAAAAAATCAACCCGAGATGAATGGCAATCTTTTTGCCCAGATGGTTAAAATGCAGGGAAACTTCGGTTGTTGGTACGACTTTTGTGTTATCGACAAAAGGCACGATTTCTTCTTGCCATTGTTTGTGGAAGAAATCTCCAGTGCCAATGACGTCAAGACCTTTTATTTTCATCCATTCAATGAGGTTTTCTGGCGTACAGTCCTTGGACGTTGATATGGCGTATTTGCTATGAATATGCAGGTCTGCTATTGAAAATTTACTTTTGCATGTTATATATTTTTGTATGGAAGAGCAAAGCATTGGGGACAGAATAAGGGAATTAAGACAAAAGCTCAAGTACACACAAATCGATGTCGCAAGGGGTACCGGAATTCCACAATCAAACCTCTCGGAATTTGAAACTGGCAAACTGAATCCGTCAATGGTCACTCTTAAGAAACTTGCGCATTTCTTTGGCGTGAGCTTGTCAAATCTTTTTGATGATGAAATTTTCACCATCGAAAGCTTGAAGCTCAGTGTCAGGCTGACCAGCCAGATTTCACAGGCAGGCAAGCAGGAAATCCTGGATTTCATTGACATGGTGTACAAGAAAGAAGAAAGGTTCATCAGTAAAGGCCTTTCTGACTGACTGATCTTAAATTCTTTTGAGAAAGAGAGCATCTATCAAAAATAATGGGCATCTTGCCTGTCATTTTTATTTTTTTGAAGGTATGGGATGCCATAAATCTTGATGTTGAGAGGAATATTGATGATTTCCGATCGAATGATCAAAAAAACTGATTTACATCACCGAAAATATGATACGTATAATTTTATCTATTCATAATGAACATTTGAATATTGAGCAAAAATAAACCGAAAATGAAGGTGTGTTGAATATTCCCAAAAAGCCCATTTTCATATCAAACAAGTCAAAACCTTAACTTTGAGCTGTAACCTTTCTGCACGCAGTTAATCTCAAAACTTGACTGGTAAACTACGTCAAAATATACTGTGTCCGTTGACAATTTATTTGGTTCCGCATTTGTATGCGGAGAGACGGAGTATTTAACAGGTTTGCCAATGAAGAATAAGGCACAAACAAAATCTATGGGTGTGATCATCCTTCCGGGCAGGAAGAGTTCCTTCTCTGTCCCGATTAATTGGTCAATTCTCTATGTCGCTTCGGTGGCGCTTACTGTTTGTCTGTGTCTCCTGTTCAATTTCTTCTTCGTCCTCTACCCCTCCAGAATGAGTGAATACAATCTCCTTGTTGCCGGTGGGACCACCCATTTCTCCCAGGTTCTCGAGCAACAGGTCGCAATGACCCGCGCTGAAATCAGACGTAGCGAGGAATACATCCAACCCATGATCGATGTCTCAAAAGTACTCGAAAAAAGAACTGGCGAGATAAAGCAAAAACTCCAGCTACCACCAAACGCACTCACTTTTGACGACCTTAACGAAACAATCCAGTCTGCTGGTTTTGCAGCTACAATTGATCCACAAAACCAGGTAAAGAGCCTCGGGCTTCAGATGAAAGAAATCATAGATCAGGCCGACAAAACCTTTAACATGGTAGCCGAGGATGCCAGACAATCTGACAACACCCTCTGGTTCCAGAACCACACACCAAACAGATGGCCTATCCCAGATCCATATAAATTCGAACGTCCAGGCAAACCAGGCAAACGTGACCTCACCCCCGGCTTTGGTAATAGAATCAACCCAATAAACGGCATGGCCGAGTTCCACACAGGCATTGATGTCGATGGCGATCTCGGTGAACCGGTGTATGCTGTGGCCGATGGGCTTGTAACCATGTCGAGATGGCATGGTGGATATGGCAACATAGTCGAAATTCTTCACAGACATGATTCTGGAGGAATAAGAACACGCTATGCCCACAACGCCGAAAACCTTGTAAAAGAAGGTGACTGGGTAAAACGTGGGCAAGTCATTGCTTACATGGGTTCAACCGGTTATTCCACCGATCCTCACATCCATTTTGAATTGCTAATCGACGGCGAATTCTGGGATGCCGGCCAGTACATCAGAAACGCAATCAACCATGGAATCAAGGGTGATGACCTGACTGTTTTGAAAGAATCAGATAAAGATTCCAGTGATGAAAAAAATTCTCAAGACTCAAACAACAAAGATTCTAGCAATTCAAAAGATCTAGTAAATCCCACTAATACTTTGAAAGATTCAAAAAACGTTGGAGAAAAAAAGCAAGATGTTCCATGAATGTATACTGAGTGTAATTTGTTACGGAGGTGCCAATGCTTTTAAAGCCTAAGAGTGTATCAAGGGATCTGACGATGATGGTCGTTCCTCATTATGATTCACCTGTCAGAATTCTGAGAATACCGCTTGCGGTGGTGTACGGTCTTGTCATAGTCGCAGTTTTCAGTATATCCGTCCTCGGTTTTTATGCCAATAAGTATGCCCAGGCTGAGTCAAACATCGAAACACTCAGACAAGGCACAAACAGAAGGCTTGTCGACCTTCAAAGGGAAAATCTTCACATTCTAAACAACAAACTCACAAAAATTGAAAATCAGTATGCCGTAATTGAGCAGTTCATCGACTATGCTGGTGGCATCGACAAGGAAGTCAAGCAGTCCATCGGTGTTGTGTCTCAGGATCAATCCTGGGCGACCCTCCTCAAGGAAAACAATCTTGATTATGAACCTGTTCCAAAACCAGCATCCAACGACATGCCAGAGGCATACTCCACAATTGAAAAAGAAGGCAAAAAAATATTTGAAAACGAGAATGAATGGGCAAGGAATCTCAACAGGCTCAAACTGAACTCGGAAGAAACGAAAAAAATCATCGAACACACCCCTTCAGGCTGGCCGTCAAAAGGTCGTCTCACATCCCCGTGGGGCTGGAGAGAGTGGACAAATTCATTCCATGAAGGTGTGGACATCATTAACACAACAGGTACACCAATCCACGCAACTGCATCTGGCAAAGTCACCCTTGCCGACTGGAGTGGTGGATATGGCAACTGCGTCGACGTTGACCACGGTGGCGGCATTGTCACCAGATACGGTCATTGCGAACAGATCCTTGTAAAAGTCGGTGAAACGGTTAAGGTTGGACAGGTTATTGCGCTTATGGGCGCAACTGGCAACGCAGACTGCCCACACGTTCACTATGAAATCAGGATAAACGGCAAGTCAGTCGATCCAGAAAAATTCCCGTTCTAGGAGATAAGCTAAATGTTTGGAAAAACACCGACAGACCTTCGTGACAGGTCAGAATCCTACATCGCCTCAACAGTCCGCATCGTCGGTTCTGTCATCTGCAACGGCATACTTCGCATCGATGGTTCGCTTGAAGGCGACGTCTCGGGTGAAGGTCATCTGATTATTGGCAAATCCGGCCACATCAAAGGCGACATCAAAATGCGCTCCGTGACAAACCTCGGATTCATAGAAGGCAACCTTTACTGCAAAGAAGTCATTGAATTGCTTGAGGGTTCAAAGCTCATCGGTGACATCGAACTCGAAACTTCAAGGTTCAGGCTTGAAGAAAACGTAACCTTCTCAGGCAAGAGCAATTTAAACGCAAAAACAAGCAAATAGAATGTCAGTTAAATGGATCGATTCGACCACCAGGTTGGACGACAATTTAATAGAGATACCAAAATCATACAAACCCGGCATGAAAGTGCCGGGTTTGGTATTTGCATCCAAAGATATGGAAGAGTCGCTGTTTTCAGACAACGCTCTCGAACAGGTTGCAAACGTCGCCACTCTTCCTGGGATAGTTGATGCTTCGTTTGCCATGCCAGACATTCACTGGGGCTATGGATTCCCTATAGGCGGCGTGGCTGCTTTTGATGCCAACGATGGAGTCATCTCCCCCGGTGGTGTCGGGTATGACATCAACTGTGGTGTAAGACTGCTCTCAACTGCCCTGGAAGCAAAAGATGCCTCAAGGTTCATGCAAAAGATCGTCGCCAAACTTTTCGAAAACATTCCTTCAGGCGTTGGTTCGGAAGGTAAACTCAAGATAAGCAAGCAGGATTTCCCGAAAGTTTTGGAGCAAGGTGCAAAATGGGCTGTGTCTGAAGGTTTTGGTTTGCCGGAAGATATCGAATTGATTGAAGACAATGGCGCAATGGTGGGCGCCGACCACGAAGCCATCTCAAAGGACGCCATGAGCAGAGGTGCTCCTCAGCTTGGCACGCTTGGCGCAGGCAATCATTTCCTGGAAGTTCAGGAAGTGGTAGAGATATTTGATGAAGAAGCTGCTAAAGTTTTCAACCTTTTTAAAGGACAGCTCACGGTTTTGATTCACACCGGTTCTAGAGGGCTGGGTCACCAGGTTGCAACAGATTATATAGAAGTCATGCAAAAAGCCGCCAAGAAATACGGCATTAATCTTGTTGATAGGCAGCTGGCTTGCGCGCCAATTGGATCAATCGAAGGAAAGCAATACTTTTCCGCCATGGCAGCAGCAGCAAACTACGCCTGGGCAAACAGACAGGTCATCACTCACTGGGTCAGGCAATCTCTGCTTGACGCAATCGGCATATCAAAATCCAGGCTTGATGCAAAGCTGGTTTATGACGTGGCACACAACATCGCAAAAAAAGAAACGCATAACGGAAAAAACCTCATGGTTCACCGAAAGGGCGCCACGAGAGCTTTTACGGCTGGCATGCCAGGCTTGCCACAACAATATATAAATACAGGCCATCCTGTTCTTGTGCCTGGCGACATGGGTCGTTACAGCTTTGTCATGGTTGGAACCGACAAAGGCAGGAAAGAAGTGTTTGCCTCGGCTTGTCATGGTGCAGGCAGAATGCTGTCTCGAACAAAAGCTTTTGAAAAGTTCACCGTATCAGGTTTGACAAAACAGCTAGGAGAATCAGGAGTTTTCTTCAAAGCAAAGAGCAATGACACACTCATCGAGGAAGCGCCAGGCGCTTACAAGGATGTTGAACTTGTTGTCAATGTCTTGCATAATGCTGGTATCGCAAAAAAAATTGTAAAAATGAAACCACTAGGCGTGGTCAAGGGGTAGCAGATGGCTAAGAAATCGAAGAGAAATGTAGTAAAAACAGACACCGGCAAAAAAGTGCCAAGAGTTTCCGTCATGGAGAAGCAAAAAAAAGATAGACAGAGACTTTACACGTTTCTCTCTCTCGGAGCAATTGTCCTGCTTGCAGCCGGCATTGCCATTGGAGCAATCCTGGGCGGTGGGAATAAAACCGAAGAACCCCTAAGCGAACTTGTGAATGGTCATTTTGCCCAGAAAGACGGATATTTTGAAATGGATGCTCCAAAAGGCTGGATTGTCGAAACAACCTTGGAGGACATTGCTCCATACGGTGCAGACAACACCCTCCAGACCTATGTCTTCAGACCTGGTGACTATGAGCCGTTTAATGGAACCAATGTCGGTGGTGCAAAGGTCGCCTCACCATCTCCAAACAATATAATCTGTGCAATTGCTCACGATACCGTGAGTAAGGACGACATTGAAAAGTACCTGACAGCACAAAATGTCATTGATCACAAGGATATCGTTGCTTATCTGAACGACAATGCAAAACAAGTTGGAGAAAAAATCAAAGATGCATACGGGTGGATCCTCGGGCAAAAAAAAGAAGATGGAATCACACAAGGGTCATATATTGCATTTGTTGAATCCAAAGATATTAAAATCTACATTTCTTCAAAGTTTGACAGCGAAGAAAACAGTAAAGCAGTTCTGGATGCGCTTAAATCGATAAAAAGTACAGACCCAGAAAGCATACAATCGTATATCGACAATAACAAAATAGTCACCATCGGCAAGCCTGAAGGTTGGAAAATAGACATCACGAGCCAAACCATGCAGATGCACCAGATCCCTCAGGGTCTCGGCGCAATGATTTATCCTGCCGGCACAAAAACAATGCAGGAAATGACGCCTGCGCAGTTAAATGAATCAGTAAAAAAACAGCAAGGCAAAGACATAGGAGAAGTTGTCTCTGGCCTTACAATTCCTCAGCCTCTGATTGACTACATGGCAGTCTATTCAATTGACAAGACTGTAGATCCAGCGGTCTTGAACCAAAGTTTTTCTGGCATGATCGGTTTTGGGGAGAACGGCATTACCAATCCTTATACTTGGATTCTTGACAATATAAAGAACAAGGGTCTTTCATTGGCAGGTTGTTCAGGGAAGTACTTTATTGCAGAGAAACCGATAAAAATAATGCAACAAAAGCCAATGGGCAATTTGTTCTCGGTCATTGAAAACGAAAAAGGCAAGGTTTTAGTTATGGCCGGCTGGACAAACGATGGAATACAAAAAATCATTATCGACACTTTGAACAAAATTACTCCAGTTTCTGAGGCTGCAAAAACAGAATGACAGCTGATCTAGTTGTTAAAAACATCGGCAATCTCTACACTCTTGAAGGACCTGTTCCCAGACGTGGCAGGGAGCTTGGTCAGCAAAAGCGTTACCAAAAAGCTGCCCTTGCCATTAAAGATGGCGTTTTCTGCGGCGTTGGAAACAGTATTGATGTCTTGACCCAATGGGATGGATTCAAAGAGTTCGACGCTGGTGGAGCATGTGTAATCCCGGCGTTTGTAGACTCGCACACCCATCTTGTTTTTGCCGGCAACAGGGCTGACGAGTACGAGATGAGACTCACGGGTCAAACCTATGAAACAATAATGAAGGCCGGCGGTGGAATAGCCAACTCTGTCAAAGCCACCCGCGAAGCAACCGATGCCCAGATGTACGAGCAGTCAGCTCGACGAATGCAGGACATGATTACTCATGGCACAACCACCTTCGAGATAAAGTCAGGTTACGGCCTGGACGTTGACACCGAAGTTCGGCAACTCGAGATGGCAAAACTCCTTGGCAAAAATTTTGGCGTTACTGTAAAAACAACGTTTCTTGGCGCTCATTCATTTCCAAAAGAGTATACGCACGAGGAGTATTTCGACCTCCTGACAGGCGAGATGCTGGATGCTTGCAAGCCTTTGGCTGATTTCATAGATGTTTTCTGCGACAAGGGTGTTTTTACAAATCAAGAAACAGAAATGATAGTCAACCACTCAGGTATGCCGTGCAGGCTCCATTGCGATGAATTGGCTGACACCGGAGGTGCAGCGCTGGCAGCATCCCTTGGGGCAAAGTCGGCTGACCACCTGATTAACACATCAGACGAAGGTTTCAAAGCGATGGCACAGTCAGGTACCGTGGCAACATTCCTGCCTGGAACATCCTTCTTTTTGAACAAACCCTACGCTCGTGTTAGAAGAGCTATTGAACTGGGCTGCATCGTTGCACTTTCAACCGATAGAAATCCAGGTTCGTGCACCATCCAGTCAATTCCGCATGTTATTGGTCTTGCCTGCATGATGTATGGCATGACCCCAGCAGAGGCTCTGACAGCAACAACCATCAACGCTGCCTATTCTCTGAGAGTCCACGATTCCGTTGGTTCGATAGAGATTGGCAAAAAAGCAGATTTTCTTGTACTTGGCGGTGACTCTTTCAACGTGTTGCCATACGAGTTTTCAAACAATCCAATAAGAAACGTTTTCATATCCGGCAAGGAGGTCAGGTAAAAAATGGCAAAGATTGTTGAATGCATACCAAATTTTTCAGAAGGTAAACGCAAAGATGTTGTGGACGCAATTGCAAACTGCGTGACTGAAACTCAGGGTGTAAAGCTGCTTGATGTTCAGATGGACGCCGATCACAACAGATGTGTCATCACTTTTGCCGGTGACCCGCAGGCTGCCTCCGACGCAGCTTTCAAGATGTGTAAAACCGCATCCCAGCTTATCGACATGAACACCCACAAGGGTGAACACCCAAGGCTTGGTGCGACAGACGTCATTCCGTTTGTTCCAATCTCAGATGTGACCACCGAAGAGGCTGTTGAGCTTGCCGTAAAGCTCGGAGAACGCATATGGAACGAACTGAGTATCCCGGTATACCTCTACGAGGATGCAGCAAGGATTCCAGAAAGACAAGATTTATCCTATATCAGACAGGGTGAATACGAAGCAATAAAAGACGAAATGGGCGTAAAACCTGAACGCAACCCTGACATCGGCCAACCAAAGATGCACCCGACAGCAGGCACGGTTGTTGTTGGTGCGAGGTTTCCACTTGTAGCGTTCAACGTCAACCTTGGCACAAAAAACGTCCAGATAGCAAAAGACATTGCCAAACTCATACGTTTCAGGTCAGGCGGATTCAAATATTGCAAGGCGCTTGGTTTTGACATCAAGGAACGTGGATATGTCCAGGTTTCAATGAACCTAACCAACTATAAAAAGACCCCAATCAGACTCGTTTTTGAAGCAATCAAGACTGAAGCTGCAAGGCTGGGTGTGTTGCCGATAGGCGCTGAAATCGTTGGCATGGTGCCACTGGATTCTGTCATCGACGTTACGGACTCCTACCTCAACCTCTGGGAGTTCAAAAAAACACAGATTCTTGAAACAAGGCTTGGCACATCCGACGAAAGTCAGGTCAGCTGGCACCCGAAGGCGTTCATAAAAGAAGTTGCTTCAAAATCCCCTGCTCCTGGTGGTGGCTCAGTTTCGGCATCATGCGGTGCGCTTGCAGCCGGTTTGGCTTCCATGGTGGCAAAACTCTCGCAAAGCAAGCGTTTTGCAGATGTTAAGGAGGAGATGGAAAAGGTTGCAGCCGACGGCGACAAGCTGGTTGAAGACCTGATGGTGCTCATCCAGGAAGACTCCGACGCATTCAACGAATTCCTTGCCTGCAGAAAACTTCCGTCCGGCACCCCTGAAACGGATGAGTACAAAGAGAAGAGAATTCAGGAAGCAACACTTAAGGCCATCATGGTTCCTCTCAAGACCATGCAAAAATCAGCACAGGCGCTTGATCTTATTGAGGCAGTGGCAGCAAAAGGGAATCAGAACTCACTCTCTGACGCTGGAGTTGCATCGCTTTGCGTCAAAACAGCTGTTTGTGGAGCACATTTGAACGTAATGATCAACATCCCTGGCCTTACTGACAAGACTAAGGCAGCCGAAGTTTCGCATCAGGCAGACGAGATTGAAAAAATTGCTGTTGCGCATGCGCAGGAAATATTCCAAAAAATAAAAGACAAACTTTCTTCCATATGACTTCTAATTGGTGTTAGTTAGTAATAGTAAGATTTATCAACTTTTGGTGTTACCGAAAATACTAACGGTATACGTTGTTGATAACATATTTCATATTGATTAATATATAATGAATTGATCATTTTGGAAAACCTTTATCAATAGGGCAAAAAGTAGAAAATGGAGGCAGTATTATTGTAAAATACGTTGTTTGTTGCCATTTCCTGAATAATACAGGAAACCTCTGTGTCATTCAACTTTTGTTATTAAAATATAAATCGGTACCCGTTGGAAGCTTATTGACAGCGAGTTTGCCAATATTATATTGAGAAAATATGAAAGCTAGTGCGTCAATAATCAGAGCTTTGCCATTGGTTGCAGGCATTTTCGTTTTGTTATTTTTTCTATTAGCTTTCATGCCTCCGCTTGTACCGGCGTCAAGAGTGACAATTGTCGGTTGCAACAGGATTGAAGTAAAAAAAGTTGAAAAATACCTCGATGAAAAGTTGGTTATGGGAATGATTCCCACGGTCAACTCACAGTTCCAGGATGCAAGTAAAGAACTTGGACCAATACTGGAAAAAATGACAATCAGAAAAGGCTTTTTCTTCCAGGCAACGTTGGAAGTTGAGGAAAAAAAGGACTTTTTTGTTATTGGTTACGGATCAGACAAGGTTAAGGTTGACGTTCTAGGCAATCTTGTTGAAGGAGCTCTACCTGAAAACGCAAAAATCGCTTTGAACGTCAGATACATTCAGCCTGACGGCAAAGAGGGCATGCCTACTCCTTCTGAGTACGAGCAAAACCTTCAAAAATTTGTCGGCGCTGTACTACGCTCCAAAGCGACGTACCCGGTGACAATCGTTGAATTGATCTACAACAAATATGATTATGTGACAAATAGTAACGGAAAAAAGTTCTATCTTGTGGCTCCAAAGTCCTTTAACCTCTCGGGGGCAACATCTGGCATACCCTCAGGATACAAGAGGGTTTTCCTGGAAAATATCTATGGAGTTTATGCTAGAACCGCCCAAGGGTCACTGATAGTATTTGGAGATGATTCGAACATGGATGTAAAGATGGGTTCGGTTTCTGCTCTGCTTGAGGGTCTCAGGCTTGAAGCAAAGCAGTATCCGGGTGTTATTAAGGCTGATATTCCGTATCAGCTGACAGTTGTTCAGTGAACTTTTATTGTTGAAGCTGGAATTGATTACTGTTAAAATGGTTAGTCTGAAAGGATGGTACAGATGGGCAACGCATTCGATGTCTGGGAAGGCACTAATGCAATAATCAAGGTTGTTGGCATCGGTGGTGGCGGCAACAACGCAATAAACAGAATGATTGAATCTGGTCTGGAAGGATGCGAGTTCATATCTATAAATACTGACACCCAGGCGCTTCGAATGTCGCTTGCACCAACAAAAGTCCAGATTGGCCCAAGAGTGACCCGAGGCCTTGGTTCAGGATCGCTACCAGATATTGGCGAAAAAGCAGCCGAAGAGAGCAAGGACATAATTGCAGAAATGCTTTCTGGCGCAAACCTCATATTCCTGACCGCAGGCATGGGTGGTGGCACCGGTACAGGCGCAACACCTGTAATCGCTCAAATCGCCCGTGAACTTGGCGCTCTTGTCATTTCCATCGTTACTCGTCCATTCAGTTTTGAAGGCGACAGAAGGGCTGACGTCGCAGAGAATGGAATAAACAAGCTCCGTGACAAGGTAGACGCCATGATCACCATCAACAACGACCGCCTTTTCGACGCAACCAATAAAAACACAAGTCTTACAGAAGCGTTCACCATGGTCGACGAAGTACTCAGACAAGCCGTTGAAGGCATAACCACAATCATAACCGTGCCAGGCTTGGTCAACGTAGACTTTGCCGATGTCAGAACCATCATGAAAGACATGGGTACAGCCTGGATGGGCATTGGTGTTGGCAAGGGTGAAAACAGAGCCGAAGAGGCAGCTATTGCAGCCGTAACCTCGCCGTTGCTTGACCAGTCGCTTGAAGGCGCAAAGGGTTTGCTTTGCAACGTAATCGGTGGAAAAGATTTCAAGATTTCGGAAGCCAATGAAGTTGCCAGAATGGTCAACAAGAGTGTCGATCCGAAGGCAAACATCGTTTGGGGCGCTGTTATCGACCCAACGATGGAAGACCAGCTCAAGGTCATCGTCATTGCCACGGGTTTTGACTCCAAACCAGCAAACATGAAACTTCGTACGCCAACAATCAAAGAAGGCGACATCGGTTCAATAGTCAAACAGAACAGAGATCTGGACATTCCATCCTTCCTGAGGAAAAAACAGTAGTGAATGAACGTGTTGGCCAAGTTATCAATCAGGTAGAGCAAGAAGCAGTAAGGGCCAACAGAGACCCAAAAGCTGTAAAAATAATGGTTGCTGCCAAATATGGGCAGACAGACCAGATTCTGGATATTGTCAGTTCTGGTGTTGGCATTGTGGGTGAAAATCATGTTCAGAACGCCCGAAGATGGATGGATACAAAACGAGATTTCCAGCTTCACATGATTGGTCACCTGCAAACAAACAAGGTCAAGGAAGCCCTTTCAGTCTTTGACTGGGTTGACACCATAGACAGCATTCATCTTGCCGATGAACTCGATTCAAAGGCTGACAGGCAAATCTCTTGCATGGTTGAGGTCAACATAAGCGGTGAAACACAAAAATCAGGTGTGTTGCCAGATGACCTGCAAAGCTTGACGAATCGTATCGCGTCCAGCCAGCACCTAAAGCTTTCAGGTGTGTTTACGATGGCTCCTGTTGACTCGGACGAGAAAACGATTCAAAATGTTTTTTTGAAGGCAAACCAGCTTGCTGGCGACCTTGAACAGAAGTTAGGATGTAAAATGGAACGCTGCTATGGCATGAGCAATGATTACAAAACAGCCATAGCCTGTGGTTCAACACTGTTACGCCTTGGGCGGATACTCTTTGGAGGTGATCAATGGGCATAGGAAACTGGTTTAAAAATATTCTTGGTATTTCAGAGGACGAAGAGGAAGAAGAAGTCTTGGAAACCCAGCAGCCTGAAGAATCGCTTGTAAAAGAGATGAAAAAGGCAGAAGGCCAGATAACAACCACCCACTATGGCAAGCTCACCGTTGTGGTCATCTCACCAAACAGCTTTGATGAAGCCAGAAAAGCTGTTGACTCACTAAAACAGGGCAGACCTATCATGGCAAACTTTGAAGACACTGACAAGGAAGTAGCCAGAAGGTTCATCGATTTTGCATCAGGTGCGGTTTATGCCCTCGATGGCATGGTCGAAAAAGTTGGCAAGAATGTATTTTTATTTGCAACACGCAACGTAGCTGTATCCTCTGAGAGACTCAGAGTCTGGGAGGAAAGCTCCCATAATAAATCGTTGGACGGTCTAGACTAAGTAGTACCATCGGAAAGAGTCAATTCTATGAAATCGCAAGACATTCGAGACACCTTTTTATCTTTTTTTGCCGATAGAGGCCATTACAAGCTTGAAAGCGCATCGCTTCTGCCACAAGATCCGACCGTCATGTTCACCCTTGCCGGCATGGTTCCCTTGAAACCGTACTTCACAGGCGAAAGAAAACCGATAAGCACAAGGCTAGTCAGCGTTCAAAGGTGCGTCAGAACCAACGATATAGACAACGTCGGGAAATCTCCGTTCCATCACACTTTTTTTGAAATGCTTGGTAACTTTTCAATTGGTGATTACTTTAAAAACGACGCCATCCCATGGGCTTGGGAATACCTAACCAAAGTTGTGCAGCTTCCGGCTGAAAGACTGCTTGTCACAGTCAACCCTGAGGATGAAGAATCGATAGAAATATGGAAAAAAGTAGGTCTGAAGCCTGAACAAATCCAGTTTGACCCATCCAATTTCTGGATGATGGGCGATGTTGGACCATGCGGTCCAGACTCGGAAATCTATTTTGACTTTGAACCAGGCAAACCTTTGCCGATGAAAGACGGCATATTTGATTCTGAAGGCAGGAGATTCCTTGAGCTTTGGAACGTAGTTTTCACCCAGTTTGATGCCAAGGCTGACGGCACAAAAGCCCCGCTGCCAAGAAAAAATATTGATACTGGCGCAGGACTGGAAAGAATCTGTTCAGTGTCTCAAAATGTCCGCTCAAGCATGGAAACCGATCTTTTCATTCCAACGATGAATGCCCTAAACGAGATAGCAAAAACAGATGAAAACCAATCAAGAAAAAATCTAATCTGTGACCATATCCGCGCATGCACGTTCATGATCTCTGATGGCGTGTTCCCAAGCAACGAAGGCAGGGGGTACATCCTCAAGAGATTGACAAGAAGGGCTGCCCTTGCAGGCAGAAAAATTGGCATTGAACGAGCATTCCTCTCTGACCTGGTGCCATCGGTTATAAACAACTACAACCAGGCCTACCCTTTCCTAACGGAAAGAAAAGAAGCTGTCATCAAGATTCTCACCAGCGAAGAAGCACAATTCCATTCAACCCTTGCCATGGGACTCCAGATCCTTTCTGACGAGCTGACAAAGCTCAAGGAGAAAAAAGGTCTTCTTTCCGGTGCAACGGCATTCAAACTCTACGACACCTATGGCTTTCCAATCGACCTTACTAAAGAGGTGGCTGAAGAGGAAGGCGTCAAGATAGACGAAGAAGGTTTCAAGGCAGAGCTTGAAAGCCAGAAGGAACGCGGCAGAAGATCTTATACAGGTCAGAAGGAGTTTGAGCGCTCAACAGCGCTCATTGCTTTCAGGGATGAAACTGGCGCCTCAAGATTTGTTGGCTATCAGGCTCTTGAGTCATCTTCAAAAGTTCTTGGGATAATGACAAACCATGGCTCCCTCCCCCAAGTAACTGAAGAAAACCAGGTTTTCAGTTTCACTGTTGAAAGCACCCCATTCTACCCTGAAAAAGGTGGACAGATTGGTGACGCAGGCTTTGCATCAAACGATAATTGTCAGGTTGAAATAATCGACACAACCACACCTGTTGACGGGCTTATCCTGCATAAAGCTAAAATAACAAAAGGCGTCCTTAAGGTTGGCGATACAATAAACCTCAAGGTTGACATAAACAGAAGAAAATCCATAACCAGAGCCCACACGGCAACACACATCCTTCATACAGGGCTACACAATGTTTTAGGTGGAAATGCTTCACAGGCGGGTTCATGGGTTGGTGAGGAAGAACTCAGGTTCGACTTTTCCCACACAGGCGACATAACAAACGACGACCTTGCCCAGATTGAACGTTTTGTAAACGAGCAGGTAACAGAAAATATCGCAGTAGACGTCTCCGAGCACGACCTTGAAGAAGCCAAGAAGCTTGGCGCCATTGCGCTGTTTGGTGAAAAATATGGCTCAAGAGTCAGGGTGGTTCAGATTCCTCAGGTTTCAATGGAACTTTGTGGCGGTTGCCACGTAGAAAAAACCGGTGACATTGGAACCTTCAAGATCATATCTGAAGCCTCGATAGGTGCCAACCTTCGCAGGATAGAAGCCAAAGTCGGCGGAAAAGCCATAAGGCAGATTCAGGAAGACGAGGATCGTCTTGATAAAATCGGCACCATCCTTGGCGCAGGTTCAAAACAGGCACTGGAAAAGGTTGAGTTTGTCCTCACTCAGCTTGACGACATGACAAAAAGAAACAGAGCCCTGGTTTCAAGCCTTGCAAAGATAAACGCTGAACAATCGCAGTCTCTTGCCAAACGTTTTGGCTCAACAAATGTCATCATTGCCAGAACCGATGGTTTTGACATGGAAGGCGTGCGCCTGGTTGCAGACTTTTCACTAGACTGCTTTGACCACGGCGTGTCAGCTATTCTTTCAAAACTTGGCGACAAGTGCTACCTCTGCGTCATCAGCAAAGGCATCCCGTTTGCCAACTTCCACAGCGGAAAACTCATAACAAAAGTCGGCTCAATCTGTGGTTTCAAGGGTGGCGGAAAACCTGACCTTGGTCAGGCGGGTGGCATTGCGCCAGAAAACGCTGACCAGGTACTCTCAACCATTGAGCTTGAGCTCAAGAATCTCCTTGGATGAAACACGTTCCGTTTGGAAAAACCGGACATAGCGTAAGCCATTTGTGCCTTGGAACCCTGATTATGGGTCCTCTGCAGGCGCATCTTCCACTTGCCCAGGGTGTGGCTGTCATGGAAAGAGCATGGGAAATGGGCGTGAACTTCTTTGACACGGCCGAACTCTACGACTCCCAGGTCTACATTGGCGCGCTGCCACCACATATTCGGCACAACGCGGTTATCACCACCAAATCCTACTCTGAAACCCCTGAGAAGATGAAGGCATCGGTTGAAAAAGCCCTCAGAGAGATGAAACTTGACGTCATTCCAATATTTCTGCTTCATGAGCAGGAATCAGCACTCACACTCAAAGGCCACTGGAAAGCGCTCGAAGTTCTGCTTGAATACAAGCAAAAAGGCCTCATCAAAACCGTCGGCGTTTCCACCCACACTATAGAAATAACCAGACTCATCAGAATTTATCCTGAAATTGAGTGCGTTTTCTCAATGTTTAACATTGAAGGCTACGGCATCAAAGATGGAACTCAGGCTCAGATGGAGTATGAGCTTGAAAAAGCCTACAATGCCGGCAAGGGTGTATATCTGATGAAGGTTCTTGGTGGTGGCAAGCTCCTGCACCGCGCAAGAGAAGCCCTTGAATACGCCATAAAATACCCCTTTGCTCACTCGGTTGCGGTAGGCATCAAGCACATTGACGAACTTGAGTGGAACGTTGCCCTGTTTGAAGGCAGGGAACCTGAGAAACCCATCAACGCTGTCCCGCGAAAGATGCTTGTTTCTTTCTGGTGCGAAGGTTGCGGGGTTTGCGCGCAGGTTTGCCCACAGCATGCCATCGAGGTTGCTGACGGCAAGGCGCACATCGACCACGAAAAATGCATCGTCTGCACCTATTGCACCGGCCATTGTCCACTCCACTGTTTGCGGGTGATATGAGCAAGGTTATTGTAGCAATAGATTATGGTTCAAAAAATATTGGCATTGCCTGGTCTCCTGATGGCATCTTTTCATTTCCGGTCGGCATTATCCAAAAATCTACACTTCAAAAAGATGTTGAATCGGTTTTACAGATAGTCTCAGAAAAAAAGGCTGAACTTATCGTTTTGGGGTATCCGTTTAACCAAACCCAGACAGATTCAATAAAAAGAGTTGATACGTTTCTGGAAGCCCTGAAAAGTTCAACAACATTGCCGGTTGAACTTGAGGATGAGCGGATGACATCGGTTGAAGTCAGACGAATAGGCCATGAGCTTGGAAAGTCTGACAAAAAAATGCGCGACAAAAAAGATGCTTTCGAAGCGCAACTGATTCTGACCCGTTATCTTGAGCGCACCACTCCTCGCGGATTTGATGATCCGCTTGACCTGGCCTAGATAATTTTAGCAGATTCTAGGCAGCATCTCACCAGCTGGAGATTCCAAGATCCTTTTCCCGCCGATTTTTGTGGTCAGATATGCCATACCCTTGTGGTCACTGGTTGCGCAACCAATTATTGACGGCAGTTTCTCGCCCAAAGCTGAAAGTCTTGAAACTACAACATCTTTTATCGAAGAGTCAACTGCCAGCAAAGCCCTGCCTTCGCAGGCAAGGTGCATCGGGTCAAGACCAAGAGCCATGCACAGTCCTTTGACGTCAGGGTCAACCGGAACGCTTGATTCCATTATTTCCATACCCACACCCGAGCTTTCGGCAAACTCGTGGATCATGGCAGAAAGGCCGCCTCTTGTTATGTCGCGACAGGCGTGGATTTTGTCGCCGAATTCCTCAAAAAGAGGCATCAGAATTGGAGAAAGCAGTTTTACGTCCGACTCTAGCTGACCGGCAAACCCAAGCTCGTTTCTGGAAGCCATGATGCAGGCTCCGTGTCTGCCAATTGACCCGGTAACAATCAAGGTGTCGCCTGGTTTGACCTTTGTTCCGCTTGGATGGGCGATTTGAACTCCAATACCGGTTGTCGTGATGAAAATTCCGTCGGCGCTTGCCGATTCAACGACTTTTGTGTCGCCTGTGACCACTGGCACAGAGCCAAGGGTTTCCTTGATGGAATGCAGGATTTTTTCAAAATCATCCTTTGGAAAACCTTCGGCAATGATCAGGGCAAGCGAGACTGCAAGAGGTTTTGCTGCCATGACGGCCAGGTCATTTAGTGTGCCACAGACTGATAGTTTGCCGATGTCTCCACCTGGAAAAAATATTGGCTTAACCACGAATCCATCGGTGGTCATGGCAAAATTCATTCCATTAAAAGTGAACACGCCGGAATCGTCCAGTTTTGAAAGTGAGTCGTTGCCAAGTGTCTCCAGGAGCTTCCTTATCAAAAGCCTGGAATCTCCTCCGCCACCACCCTCGGATAGTTTGAAAACTTCGTTCATTGATTCATCCTGTTGTATTTGAAATATGCGCTGCAGGTGCCTTCGCCGGAAACCATGCATGGACCAACCGGATTTGACGGTGTGCACACACGTTCAAACAAAGGGCACTGGTTGGGGGTTTTGGCACCGATGATGACCTTGCCACAGATGCAGCCATCGGCTTCTTTTGAATAGCCGACGTTGATTTTGAAATGGTTTAGAACGTCGAAAGTTTCATATTCTTTTTTGTGCTTGAGTCCTGACATTGGGATAACGCCAAGCCCGCGCCACGAGGCATCGCAGTCCTCAAATACGGCTGAGACAATCTCTCTTGCCTTGATGTTGCCATCATCTTTGACAACACGTGTGTATTGGTTTTTTATCCCTGGCTTTCCGGATGCTATCATTTCGGTAAGCATCTCTACGCCTACAAGGATGTCCTCGCCTTCAAAGCCTATGACAACACCTGGGATGCTGTATCTGTCGGCAAGGAACTGGTAAGGTTTTACGCCGATTATGGCTGAAACGTGTCCTGGAAGGATTAGTCCGTCTACCTTGACCTCGGTTGACTGGGCAAGCGCCTCAAGCGCGTTTGGAACTGTCTTGTGCAGGCACAGGTGCAAGATGTTTTTTATGCCACGTTTTTTGGCCTCGATGATGGTGGCAGCAAAGCCTGGTGTGGTTGTCTCAAAACCGATACCCACAAGCACAAATGTTTTACGTTGCTCCTTTTGTGACCAGCCTATGACGTCAAACGGAGAGTACATTATCCGGACGTCGAAGCCTTTGGACTTTGATAAAGCCAGTGACGATTTTGTGCCTTGAACCTTGAGCATGTCGCCAAAAGTGCACAAAGCAAGATTGGGAATCTCGGACAGAGCGACCATTTTGTCTATGTCTTCCTGGTCTGTCACACACACCGGACAGCCCGGGCCTGAGATGATTTTCAGGTTTTCTGGCATCAGCGATCTTGCGCCTGTGGCAAAGATGGCATGGGTGTGGGTGCCGCAAACTTCCATAAGCGTCATGGGTTTGCGCAAAGTGTAGGATGCAATCTTGCCGATAAGCCGAGAAGTGTTGTCAGGCAGGGATTCCGCCATAAGCCTGCTCAATTGTTTCAAGTATCTGTTTTGCTTCGGCTTCTGTAACCGTCTCGATAGCAAATCCGGTGTGAATGATGACAAAATCGCCAATTTTTGCTTCCGGAAGCATGTCAAGCCTGATGTCGCGCTTGACACCGACCATCTCGGCAACAGCGTCCATACCATTTTTTTCCAAAATTTTTGCAGGTATGCCTAGACACATCCTAGCAACCTCCTAATCTTGCCGCAACAATGGCAGCCTGGCCAAAGCTGACGCACCCGTCGCCTGGTGGCAGGCGGTTATTTGTATGCACCAAAAACCCTTGTTTTTTAAGGCCGTCTGCAACAAGAGTTGATAAAACAAGGTTTAAGAAACATCCGCCCGACATGGCAACAGTGTTTGTTGATGTTTGGTTACGAAGTTTGACGCAGACTTCGACCAGGGCATTTGCAAGGCCTATGTGAAACTTGCCAGAGATGTTGCCTCTGTCTTTGGCAGCCTGAGCGAATGCCGGTCTCCAGTCGATCACCAGCTTGCCATCAATTTCAGATATTGGGAACTGGTATGGATGCAAATCTGGCTTGAAAAGTGATTCCAACCTCACGGCCAGCTCTGCTTCAAACGTAGCGTTTGTGCCAACTCCTGCCAACACTGAAAAACCGTCAAAAAGTCTGCCCATGCTCGAAGTGGTTGGAGAGTTGATGTTTCTTTCAAGCTGAACTTTCCAGATGGCAGCCTTTTCCTGGTCGATTTCAGGAAGGCTTATGCCTGCTTGGTAGGCAAGTGAGAAAGCGATCCTGTCACACTCGGTAACGGCCACTTCGCCTCCAGGCAACCGAAACTGGAGCAGCTGGGCTGCGTGCCTGAAATCGTGAAGGTTGCCTGTGAAAACTTCGCAACCCCAGATGGTTCCGTCTGTGCCGTAGCCTGTGCCGTCTGCAGCAATGCCGATGACGTCGCCTTTGACGTCGTGTTCGGCAATGACTGCTGCGATGTGGGCGTGATGATGCTGGATGGAAAAGGATTGTTTGGCGCTGGAGAGTTCAGCCCTGTGCTTTGTGGCTGTGTAGTCAGGGTGCATGTCGTAGGCAACGGCTTCTTCGGCAAAACCAAAGAGTGTACGAAACTGGGTAAGTGTTTGCCTGTATCTCTCAAACGTTGCCGGGTTGCCAAGCTCGCCAATGTGCGGGCTGACCAGACATTTGCCGTTCCACAAGAAGGCAAACGTTGATTTCATCTGCGGCCCAAGGGCAAGAACAGGTTTTATGGTTTTGACCGGAATTGTCTCCGGAACGTAGCCCCTTGCTCGTCTGACCAGCTGCTCTTTGTCGTCAAAGCATCGTGTGACTGAATCATCAAGTGGGATGACAATCTCACGATTATTGGTCAGAATGTTTGGCACAAGTTGGTTTTGCTCGTTAACAGAGATTGGTTCGTCATGGATGTTTGACGAGGTGAGCACTATTGGCTCCATGCCCTCCATGAGCATGACCTGGAAAGGGGTGTAAGGCAGGAAGAGACCGATTTTGTCAGTGCCAGGAGCAACATTTGAACTGAGATTGTAATTGTTTGATTTTGGAACGAGCACTATTGGCTTGCGCCACGAGTTTAAAAGGTTCATTGAGCATTGATTGAAAATGCCAAGCTTTTCTGCCTGTGATTCATCTGAAACCATGACAGCCAGAGGTTCATTGCCCCGGTGCTTGAGTTTCCTGATCTGGTCAACAGCCTGCGAGTTTGTGGCAAGGCATGCCAGATGAAATCCGCCAATGCCTTTTATAGCGACAATCTGACCCTTTTTCAGGAGTTCTTTTGCCTGATTGAGAGCTGACATACCTTCGAGGTCGCCCATTGAAACCACAGGCCCGCAATCGGGGCAGGCGATTGTTTGGGCGTGGTAACGCCTGTCTGCTGGTTCCTTGTACTCTTTCTGGCAGGCTGGGCACATCTCAAAGTCGCCTGCTGATGTCGTGTGCCTGTCGTAGGGGAGGGTTCGCAAGATGCTCAGTCTTGGGCCGCAGTCAGTGCAGGAGATCATCAAATGCTGGTATCTTCTGTCCTTTGGGTCGAGAATCTCTCGCCTGCAGTTAGGACAGATGCCAATGTCTGGCGGGATAATGACGTCTGTCGGGCAGTCATTTGGGGTTTTGAGAATGGAAAACTTAGTGTATGCTTCGGGTTTGCCAACCGTCTCTAGCGTGTGCTTTTCGATAGAAGACATCTCGGGCGGACTGCCAAGCATTTCAGAAATGGCTTTGTCAATGTCAGCCTTTTCTCCATCCAGAATTGCCTCGACGCCATTGCCGATGTTGCGGACAAAACCAAACAAACCATGCTTGACTGCAACCCTGTAGACAAAAGGTCTGAAGCCGACGCCCTGGACTATTCCGAAAAAAACGATTCTTGTCTGCACTTATCTATGGCTCGTATGTTATTGTGACTGTTTTTGTTGTGGGCTCCCATGCGGTCTTGCCGCCAAGGATGTCAGAGACTGCCCGAATTGGAATGAATGTCCTGCCGTTGACAAGCTCTGGCGGAACATCGATCTGTTTTTCAACAATACCCTCGTTTGTGATCAATTCAACGATGTCTGAACCTATGACAAACCTGGCCTGTTGAGTGCAGGAGCTGATCATGATGGTTCTTGCGTCGGCAATCCACTCGACATTGGCAAAGAATGCTTCGCCAATAAGCCTCAGAGGAACCATTGTTCGGGATTTGGAGATGTAGCTTGGCGGGTTAAACTCAAGGATGTCGCTGTTTATCCTTACTGTTGGGCTGCCAATCTGGATGTTGATTGTTGTTGGAATCGGGATGCCGTAGCACCTGACGCTGACAGGGATTGAAATAGGCTCCTGGTCAGCATTGGTTGAGATGAGGACGACAGCATTGTATGTACAGTCTTCACCTTTTGTGGCTGTGAGATTGTCGCCTTTTGCAGTCAGAATAATGTCTTCTGATTTGTTTTCTGCAATTTCAGCAGACTTCCTGCTGGATACCAACCAGTCGCCTAGCGAGTGAATTTCTATGTCTATCTTGAGTTTGCTTTTTCCACAGTTTGTCACTTGTAGTGTTGTCTTTTTGTATGTTCCGACCTGCATTGCACCCATGTCGATAGCATTCTTGTCAAAACAGGCTTTTGGTGGGTTTGGGTCAATAAATCGTACTATGATTGGGATCTTTGCGTATCCACCGTTTGAAGAAATGGTCAGCTCATCGTTGTATGTGCCTGGGTTTCCAAGGTTTTGTGCGAATACGAGAACCTTGATCTCCACGGCTTTATTGTTGGTGAGTTTAAAAAGTGGTTCTTCGACGTAGAGCCAGTTGGAAGATGCTGAAACATCACCTTCCAGGGAAGTCATCCATTTGTCCTGCCTGAGATTGGTGATTGCGAAACTGAAGGATTTATCAGGTGAGCCCTTGATAATGTCAATATCGATGTTTTTTGTTGATAAACCCAAAACCGGTCCAGTCTTGAACTGGTAAATTCTGCCCAGAGAAGTTCCGATCAGCAAGTAACCTGAACCCATCGATATGGATGCCACTTGTTCGTCGACAAACTCATAGTACCAAGATTGCTCGAGATTCTGAGAGTTGATGGCCTCAATTCTTCGATTGCTGCCAAGCAGTATCGTATTGCCAGAGGCTATTGTTTCTGATTTGCTAGGTTGATACTCGTATTCGTTGAAATATTCGCCGTTGTCAATGGTGTAACCAATGAGTCTTGTGTGCCTAATTTGGAAATATGCGATATTGTCAATAATTAGCGGTGGAGATTGCACCCAGCCGTCGACTCTCTTTTGCCAGATGAGTTTTCCGGTTGCAAGCTCAAGGCAATAGACGTGGTTGTCAAAGCTCCCAAAAAAGATTTTATTGTTGCTTATACTGAAGCCGCCGACTATATCTGTTGCCGATGTGTCATTTTTCCACAGAATCTTGCTGGATTTTGTATCCATACATTGAATAATCCCTTTGTCGTCACCAACTATCAGTTTGCCTTCAGAAAGGCTTGGAGCGCACGAGAAAGGATATTTGTTTTGGTACTTGAAGTTTATTTGCCCTGATTCTGTGACTGCACAGACAAAACCATGAGTGGTGGTGAAAAATAGCGTACCCTTTTCGTGGCAGAATCCATCGACAATTTTTCCAAGACCAGTCAGCTGCCAGTTTTGTCTGGAGGTTGTGCTATCCAGACAGATAACGTTTCCAATTTCGGTGCCAACTATGACCCTGTCGTCCAGCGCAAGTGGTGTGGTCGAGACTTTAGATTCGACAGGGACTGACCATTCCGTGACTCCGTTGGACAGATTCAAACAACTTATTGAACCTGTTCCAATGTAGGCATAGCCATTCTTTATCACTGGTTCATGATTAACTGCCTCACCAACAGGATATGCTCTGATTTTGAGAAATGGCGGTGGCATGTCAATTGATGATTTGGCGCTGCGAGTGTTGTCATGCCTGTAAGTGAACCATTCATCGCTTACAGCGTTGACTGATGATGAAACAAAAATAATAGTAATGAGCAGGATGAACCTGCAGAACCTATAAAACATCTCATTGTAATTCTATTATTTTTTTTAATGGATGTCTAGCTGGGATTTTCCAGCTCTTCGTTGAGAGCCTTCACGAGTTCTTTTGCGTCGATTCCATGGGCAGCGGCGCCGTCAGCGATTGATTCAACGGCGCTGACCATACAGCCAATGCAATGAAGACCGAATTTGAAGAAAATTGCTGTTACCTGCGGGTATTTTTCAATGACTTCGCCAAAAGTCATGTCTTCAGTGATTTTTTGTTTATTTTCCATTGTTATACTCCTATTTCCCCGTAATTGCTTTTGCAAGCGTGTTTATTGTATCTGGAAGCTGAGCGTCTTCGATCGTGCCTGTGTCGGCATGACCGGCGTATGTTGGATCAATAGCGATTCCGCCGACATAATTTACACCACTCTGCTTGCAGCGATCCTTTACTCTTGATGGCCCGAAGATCTCGATCATCTTGCCGTCCGGGCAGGTGAAATGCGTCATGTTTTCAACGATTCCCACAAGTGGAATCTTCATTTCCTCAGCCATCTTTAACGCTTTGGTGACGACCATGTTTGCCAACTCCTGTGGGCTAGTAACCACAACCATGCCGTCGAGAGGATAAATCTGGAATACTGTCAACGGGATGTCAGCTGTTCCTGGCGGGAGGTCTACGACCAGATAATCAAGTTCGCCCCAGTCAATGTCTGTGTAGAACTGTCTGAGAACTCCAGCAAGCACTGGGCCTCTCCAGATGACTGGGAGTGTTGGATCTGGAACCAGGAGGTTCATCGAAACCATCTTGATGCCCGTTTTTGTCTCTCTTGGAGAAACTCCCTGCTTGCTGCCATTGAGGAGACCTTTTTGACCAAACATCATTGGTATTGATGGACCAGTTATATCGGCGTCGAGAATGCCAACTTTATATCCCATGCGCTTCAAGGCAACGGTTGTCAGCGCGCTGACAAGAGACTTGCCAACGCCGCCTTTGCCAGAGCCTATGGCGATGATGTGTTTTATTGGTTTGCCAGAAAGCTTTTCGAGTGGATTCTGGGTTTTCTTTTGGGCTTCCTTGGCTTTTGAGGCTGTGCTTGCCCGTTCCATTTCGCTCATTGAGTCGAAACTGACTTCAGTGGCAGATACACCTGGAACTGAACCCACGGCCTTCTTGACATCGTCACCGATTCTGTTTTTCATTGGACATCCTGGAACAGTCAGCGACACAACGACTTTGACCTTTCCGTCATCACTGATGTTGAGATCCCTGATCATGCCAAGGGTGACAAGATCGGCGCCAAGCTCTGGATCCATTACGGTTCCGAGCGCCTTCATCACTTCGTTTCTATCAACCATCGACACTCCTTTCAAAACCCGGAGAAGATACTCCTGTTGTTAATATGCGTCGAAAATGACTGCTATTGCAGTTAAAAATAGGTATAAACGAAGAGAAACGAAAATCAAGCATTTTTATACCAAAATAATTCTTAAAAGTGAATGAACCATGTCCATACAAATAAAAAGACCGGCCCGACGGGCGTCAGACCGGTACAGCTAAAGGAGTTGATGCTGGTTTGATAAGAATTGCTTGTTGTCGTTTTCAGCTTATAAATCGCCACCGCCTTCCCCTGGGCTGTTTTCTTGGCTCGAGCTACCATTGTTGCATTCCTCGACGAGCTTTATCATCTGGGCAAGGGTTGTGCCTTTTTCCTTTGCCACCGCGTCAAGTGTTGATTCAAGTTTTGAGCTGTCGATGCCCAGTTTTGACATTGCGCATTCGGTGTCAGTTTCGGTGACCTGACAAAATTCTATTACAGTCATGTTTGCAAAGTGCTCAGTCATGTTTTGGATTTCATCCTGGGATCCCTCTGTACCATTGGATCCACCGGCAGGCTTTCCGCCTTCCATTGCTTCAAATCCGCCTGGTCGCCCTTCTCTTTGCACCCACAAACCGGTAATATGTGTTATTCCAATCAAGCCAAGGAAGGTTACAACAAACAGAACACCTGCCAAAAAAATTGGTACTGACTTTTTCATTTCCTTCACCATCCGATCTTCATTGAAAGAGCGTTGTCAGCGCTGCATTCTTCGATGCATCTCAGGCATGAGATGCATTCGCCTCGATCAATTTTTGTTTGAGTGTTTATCGGTATCTTTTTTGGGCAAATCGAGGTACAGTTGCCGCAGTCGTTGCATTGTTCAGGATCCCTGACGATGCCGGTTGCGCTGATCTTTGCAAATGGTTTTATTGTTGCGCCAAGCGGGCACAGGAAGTTACAAAAGAATCTTTCGTAAACAAATGAGCCAATTACAAAGATTGCGACAACGGCAATCGTTGCGCCAAAAAACATTTTTGCGCTAAAGATACTGATGAACGGATCGATTCTTTCAAACCACACGGATGCTGTTGCAAAGGACATTACAAACACAAGAGCCAAAACAACATATCTCAGCCAACCAAGAATGCTGTGGGTTTTGCTTGAAAGCTGGATATCCTTTTTAAACACAAGTTTGCGGAGTTTATAAAGCCACTCGCCAAGCGTTCCAATGGGGCACGCCCATCCACAGAAAGCACCTCCGAATGCCAAAACCGCCAAAAGCAATGCACCCAGCATGATGAGATTGTTGGACGATGTCTCCCTGACGAAATTGGTTCCCAGTGATCCAACAAAAGTTGGGAGTGTTTCAAGGGCACCGACAGGGCAGATGCCGTGCATCTCACCGCCCCTACCGCCGGAGAACATCCCACCAAATGCAAACCAAGCAAGGTATAAAATAAATCCGGCTTGAACAATGTATCGCAAGTTCCGCCATTTCCGCTTTTTCATTTTATCAATTCTCCTCGTTTCATACGAAACCATATAGTACTAAATACGATAGTAATTATGGTTGATTAAAATGAAACTAAAAAACCCCGACTGGGAGTCGGGGTTTGCGAATCCTAAAAAGATCTGGATTTTTATCTTGTGTAATCGATACAGGAAGTTAAGAGTTCCCTTATTTCTTCAACATGTCCGGATGTTGTTTTTGCGGCAACATCTTTGGCATTGTCGTCAAACTCGGATACAGGAATTCCAAGCTTTTGGGCCAGACAATCCATGTTGATGTTGTTGTCCGAGCAGTATTGTTTAAGGTTGTCCGAGCCTTTTAAATATGGCAATGCTTCCAAATCGCCTGGGATTGGGACCTCGCCTTTGTTGCGAGCTTCTTCCAGTGCCTTTTTTATTTTGTCAGATGTGTTTCCGTCAACTTTACCCAATTCATTGATGATTTCTGAAATGTCTTTGTTGCTGAGTGAATTGTTGCTGTTGCCGTCAGCATTCTCTGATCCTTTTTCATCTTTTGCCTCGCCTTGGTTTGGGATTGAGGCAATATTGTTGTTTGTTGTTTGAGCTTGTTCCTTACACTCCTTGGCAAATTCCTGAATCTCTTCCATCTCAAAGTTCTTGCTGTGTGAAAGTTCTCTTGCCTCGATGTTTAGTTCTTCGACTGTAACACCGATTTTTGCAGCAACACACTCGAGATTGGTTCCATAATTTTCGAGATATTCCTTGAGGTTCATATAACCATGGAGTTCTGTCTCTGTGCCTGAGGTTGCAGGTTCTTCGTGGTTTTCACCTTCAATCTTTTCACCTCCGGCTTCTTCCGTATGTTCGCTTTCGGGGTTTTGTCCTGGGAGATTCCAGAAACCGATGGCGTGACCGATGAGAGTTACACCGAGGAAGACCACAACAAACAAAATACCTATTACCATATATGGCTTAAGCTTCATTTTCTTCACCATCCAATCTTCATGTCAAGTGAGCCTGGTGCCGGGCATTCATCCAGACACTTTAGGCAATCTATGCACTCGCCACGGTTTATCTTGACCTGTTTGCTGACCGGAATCTTCATAACGCAGACCGTGTCGCATGTCCCGCAGTCGATGCAGACCGTTGGGTCACGAACTATGCCTGTTGCTGACAGCTTTGCAACCGGATGGATCACGCCACCCAGCGGACACATGTAAAGACAGAAGAATCTTTCAATTAGCAGTGAGCCAAGAGCAAACAACCCTATTGCAATCCAGCCCACAAGTTCGATGTCGTGAAGCTTGAATATGTTTACATATGGATCCCAGATGCGGAACCAGAGCGAGAGAGTCAGTGCAGACATCAGGACTATTAACGCAAATACTACATATCTGCCAAAGCGGAGAACTCTGTGCAGCTTTTCTGGAATGACAATCGGCTTTTTGAAAATCAGCCTTCTGAGTTTGTAGAGCCATTCGCCTATTGTTCCTGCCGGGCAAACCCAGCCACAGAAAGCGCCACCAAAAGCCAGTACAGCCAGAAGCATTGCTATGAGCACCACAAAGTTTGTATCTGCAGATCTTTGGGCAAATCCGCCGTCAATAAACAGTTTTGGCAACGTTTCGAAGGCGCCCATTGGGCAAATGCTGTCTATTGGTCCTGGTCTTGGTGGGGTGGATGTGAAATGCGTGACTGAATACCAGACAATGAAAGCCACGAAGCCCCACTGTGAGAGGTATCGCCAGAATCTTTGCTTTATTTTCATCTATTCTTCCTCCGGAAAATTTTTCTAATACTATTGATACGAGTATTTACGAATTTTGTATACCCCCCTAAGGTATAAACAGAGTTAATTTTGTCAAGAGGATTAATATCCATACCTTTCCTCTTTCCAAGGGTCACCATGATTGTGGTATCCATATTTTTCCCAGAAACCTAGTACCTCCTTTGAAAGAAATTGTACTCCTGTCACCCACTTTGCGGACTTCCAAAAATACAGCCTTGGCACCACCAGCCTCACCGGCCCACCGTGGTCGGCTGTTACTGGTTGACCCTCGTACTCTGTTGCAAACACCACGTCATCTTTAAAGAAATCTTCAAGGGTGAGGTTCGTCGACCAATTGTTCCAGGCGTGGACAAGCACATGCGTGGCTTTGGGGTCAGGTTTGCAAAGGTTAAGCAGTTCTTTTGACTGGACACCAACCCAGTGGGTGTCCAGCTTTGACCAGGTTGTCACGCAATGAATGTCGCAATGTAGCTCAACCTTGGGCAGGGCATCGAATTGGGCAAAATCCAGCTCAACCTCCTGCTCAACCAGACCCCAGATTTTAAATATCCATTTGGTTTTGTCGATTGTTGGCGTCGAACCGTAGTGGAACACTGGGAATTTGTCGGTCAGAAACTGACCGTCGGGAACTCGGTTTTCCCTTTGGGTGTCCGGGCTGACGATTTTCTTCATCAAATCAATTATACATCTCTGTCAATAAGTTCGCAAATGCCCAGCGTGGAGTTTTGATTTTTTTTACTTGACCGCAAGCTCAACGGGTATAGAATCTCAAACCGTGCCGGTGTAGCTCAGCTGGTAGAGCAGCTGATTTGTAATCAGCAGGTCGACCGTCCGAATCGGTTCGCCGGCTCCAGCCTTTTTTGTCCCTATCAGATTTTTTAGAATTGTTTTTCATAATTTATCTTATTTGTTAATCTCGATAGGAATTGTCGATTTAGTTAGAACGCATTCATTGGATTAATAATTTGAGCGATGTCTCTAAAGTATTAATGGCACTTCTGACATTCAATCATATTGTTGGCTGATGATTTAAAAACGTCGTATATTCGTAGATTCTTACACTCAATCACTATTTCGTTTCATATAGCGTTTTACTAAATTTAATGGGTAATTCTCCAAATGAGCCACCAAATGCATTACAATGGTGGTGACTATGAAAACATGCCCAAGGTGTGGCAACACAAAACTGTATAAAGTAAGAAGACAGAAGCTCAAGTGCAGCTCCTGCAAG
>JAGNLA010000013.1 GCA_017999835.1 Caldisericia bacterium | reverse complement strand
ATTGACGACTACTCAATAACAGGCGTCATCATGGAAGATGAGCAGGGTGTGCTCGTAAAATCCGGATCCATGCTGTCGCTGTGGAGCTAGGGCGTCCAGGTAATTGTTATTTTCCTGGTTGTTTTGTTCCAGTCTGTTTTTGCGCCTAGCACTTGGGCAAAAAATCTTATAGGCACGCATAGGGTTCCTTGAAGGTTCTTTGCTGGAACAGTCAAAACCTCAGTTTTTGACACGCCATTGTCCAGCACGATAACCTCTGGCTTGTTTTCCTGGATGCTGATGCTCATCCCTTTTGACGGGAAGGTCATAGTCACGGTTTTTGTTTTTGCATCCCAGTCAACTGTTGCGTTGAAGGATTCAGCAACAAACCTGAATGGCACAAGGGCAGCTCCACCAATTATTTGCGGTGGAACCTTGAGCTCTACCACGTTTCCGTTGACAATGGCCAGTCTGTTACCCACAACCATCTCAATAATTGTTGGTTCCTTTGGTTTTTCTATCTCAACTGTAACTGGGATTTCGACACTTGCTCTGACACCTGAAGAATTAAGCTTGACAAAACCTTTGTGAATGCCTGGCTCCAGTTGTGTGGAGTCGATGGCAACGATTATCTCGCCGTTGTTTTCGATGGTGTCTGGCGCAACTATTATCCAACTTTCTGATGGGATGGCTTTGGTGACCATGGCAACCTCACCCTGATTGGCAATTGATATGCTCAGGAATTTTGAAGGTTCCTTGCCAAAATCCAGCGATTCCGGTGAAAAAGCCAGAACTGGGGGTTTCATTGGAATGATAAAGTTCACGCCAATGTTAGCCTTGCCAGCATTTGAATCAACGAGAATTGTGCATCTATAATCCTTGCCTGGCTCAAGCGCCTTTGTGTCTATGGTACATTTTATTGTTGCAGGAACCTTGTCAAACTGGGCAGGGTCGATTTTTATGAACTCGTCAGACGATTTGATTGTCCCAGAAAGTGCTTCGTCGCCTTCATTGGCTATGGTGAACTGAAATTGGGGAGGGTTATCTCTGTCTATTTTGCCTAGATTGAATCCGAGTGGCTCAACAGAGAGTTTTGCTGGTTTTGGAGTTTCAGGATCAGGAGGGTCTGGAGTTGGAGGATCAGGTGGGGTCGTTGCTGAAGCTTTGACGTCGAAGAATGTTGAGATTGGCGAATATGACCTTGATGAACCAGCTTTGATGCCCGAATTTCCATCTTTGAAAGCAAAATAGTAGCTCTTGCCATTTTCAAGCTTCTTTTTTGGTGTTACGGTCACGGTGTTGTTGTCAATTTTTGTGCTAGCTTCAATTTCATTCATCTGTCCGTCAATAAATGTCCAGTTGGAGGCATCTGTAATTTTGCTGTCAAAGGTAAACGAGATACTCTCCGGCGGGTTGTCCAGCAATGACCCTGGTTTTGGATTGATTGAAGTTGTTTCAATCCCTTTGCTCCTCCAGGTTCCATACTGGTAGATGTTGTGTTTGTAAAACGATTCAATAAGAAATGAGGCAAAAAAGTTGTCAGCGCTGGAGCTGCCGACCTGATAGGTTGTTGTGTACTCTGAAACCGACATCTGACCAACCTTCAGAGGCGTGCCAATTGCATCTGGTTTTGCTTCCCTAAGAACCCAGTATCCACGGTCTCCAGAGCCTTTGGCTTCCTTTTCTCCGATTAAAAAAGTGTATTTGAAATCAACATCCGGAAGGTTGTTCCAGACAGTGACGGTGGCAGTAAGCTGGAGAAAACCTTTTTCAACCTTGCCTGAAAGCCTGATTGAGAATGGTGAAGCCTGAGTCAGTTGCTGGTCGATTTTTGAAATGTATGTTTGCTTGCATTTTGGATCCCCACCGATGTGATAGGTTTGACCATTGAAGATGGCTGTAGGAGTAGCGATTGAGCCATATTCATTCATTCTTTTGTTGGCGTAAGAGTTGCTGAACCCATCTTTGTAATGAAGAGCATAGATGGTCAGTTCGGCCGGATCGTAAACATTCTCAAGCTCCGAGAGCGCTTTTTCGGCAACCGGACAGTAACCACACCAGGTTGCGGTTTCAAGCTCAACAAGACATTTTTTGGAGAAAGGCCAGATGTTTGAAGAATCTGCCGGTGCAGACGGTTGAAACACCAAACCAAAAATCATTACTATTGAAAGAAGTAGTTTCATTACAATAAATACTACCACTTGCACTCAAAAGTTTCAATCATCCTTGAAAAAACCAAACTGTCGCTTAACCTTTTAGCGGAGGCATGATGAAGAAAATCATTACCCTTGCAGCTGTTGCTATTATTCTTTGCGGATGTGGCTCAGACCTGCAGAAATATGAGAATGTTTACAAACATGGAACCGTTGCAAAATACAACGTTTTCCAGAATGATTCGTATATTGGATGGGCAACCTATACCTTTACCTATGAAAAGTACAAAAACGTTGATGCTCTCAAGATTGCTCGTTATTCAGAAACAGTCAACAAGATCACTGAGATCGTCAATGACAATGTTGTGGCGACTTCAGTTGTCTATATTGATGCCAAAACCTACAAACCCCTCTACAACAACACCAGGATGGAATGGAAAGGCAAAACCGAAGGTTGGCATGAAACCGAAACCGAGTATGGTGACATGATGGCCAAGTGGAACAACAAGACTCCAGCGGGATCAGCCTCAAAGGATATCAAGTTCACAGAGACCTTCTATGATGAAGACGAAATGGCCTGGATTGTTCCATTGCTTGGCTACAAGGAAGACAATCGTATCTATTTCACGGCTTTCGCAAATCGTTCGGGTCAGCCGGTTCAGGGGTTGATCTGGACAGGAAGCAAGAAAAATCTTGAAGCTTCAAACAAGCAGTATATGGCGTTTGCTGCCTCGGCAAGACTTAATGAGTACAATCAAAACCTCTGGTTTGATTCAGATAATGGAAGACTAATTGAATACATGCAAACAGAGGGCTTTATGGGTTATTCCGGAAATCCAAAAGACATCCCCGAAGACTACGAGCCCCCAGAAACAAAATATGTTGAGGTGCTTGACACTTGGACAGAACCCAAGAACTGATTTCTACAAAATTTTTTACTCTCCAGCTGATAGCGGTCGGTGACAGGATTTCTCAGCTTTCAATCATTGACGACCAGTCAGAGAGAATAACCACAAAGATAGGAAAACTCCTCAAGATTCAGCTTGAGGAGTTTTTTTGTATGAAGAGAAAAACATTTGAGGGTTTCAATCTCGACCCCCAGGGAACCCAGTTCCAGAAAGATATCTGGAGGGTCGCATCAGAAATTCCGTACGGTAAAACCCTTTCTTACGGACAGACTGCTGCGCTGGCCGGTTATCCTGGAGCTAACAGGGCTTGTGGCCAGGCAATGAAGAAAAATCCGATATTAATACTTATCCCGTGCCATCGTGTAACAGGTGCGTCCAGCCTTGGCGGATATGGTGGCAGGCCAGACATCAAAAAAATGCTTCTTACTTTAGAGAATCCTGGAATTTCTTCCAATCTTCTTCGAACTTCTTGATTCCAGCTTCTGTCATTGGATGGTTGTAGAGCTGTTTGAGCACGCCAAACGGAATGGTTGCAATGTCGCAGCCTGCAAGGGCAGCTTTCATTACATGCACAGGATGTCTCACTGAGGCAGCAATGATCTTTGAATTGTAGTTGTTGACCCTCACCATGTCGATGATGTCGGTAAGCGAGTCGATGCCTTCGTGGCCAGCGTCATCGAGTCTGCCAACAAACGGCGAAATGAAGGTTGCTCCGGCTTCGCAGGCAAGCAATGCCTGGTTGACCGAGAAAATGAGAGTGCAGTTGGTGGCGATGCCTTTTTTTGAAAGCTCGTTGACAACTTTTGTTCCAGGCATGTTCATCGGTACTTTTATGGTTATTCTTTCACGAAAATCTGGGTCATTAGACCAATCAACAATTTCCAGGGCTTGCTTGATCATGCCTTCGGCATCTGGAGCAGTTACTTCGGCTGATACTGGTCCTGGAACCATTTTTGCAATGCTAAGGATTATATCTTTGAATGTGGCACCAGATGTTTTGGCCATCAGTGATGGGTTCGTGGTTACGCCAGCAATCACACCAAGCTGCATTGCCTGCTTTATCTCATCAATGTTTGCTGTATCTAAAAATATCTTCATTATCGACCTCCAGGCATTCAATTATATGGAGAGTTGATATTTTGGGTAGTGGGTAGGTATAATCATATAAAAGGAGTCATATGAAGAAATTTGCCATGTTAGTCGTTTCGATGGTCGTGTTGCTGAGTCAGTTTGGGTATACTCAGGCAGCAACAGGTTCCTGGCCAGTTGCTGGTGGCACTGCAGATCGCAGGCATTACAGCAGCGCCGGATTGACGCCACCACTCAAATACCTCTGGGATACAAACATGGAAGGATCTGTCTATGCTGTTCCGCCACTTCTTTCGGGAAGTGCTTGTTATCTTGGAATGGCCAAAATGCCGGCAGGCAACTCATGGGAACTGGAGATTCAAAAGAGGAATCTCGATACTGGTGATATAGCGTGGAAAATGGAAGGTGGCTGGTGGATCTGGGGCATGTACAGCTCGGATCTGATTGTTCAGGGATACGACACAAAGCAGGGAAGGTCATGGATACGAAGAATCAATTCCATGGACAAAACTGTTGTTTGGGATATCGAGTGGCCAAGATATACTTCACATGCTGTAATAGAGGATGATATTGTGTATTCTCTCTCCTACACTGATTGGAAGGAAGATGAGAAGAAGACTGAAATTGACGAGAGAATATTCTTCTATCAGGCAAACTCTGCTGAAAACGGCAGACTTTTATGGCGCAAAAGCTATTCGTATCCAAAAGCCTACTATCCTCCTTGGTTTTGTGTAAGGGATGGCAATATTTACAGTGCAATTTACAAAACTCTTTATGCAATTGACAAAAAGACTGGTTCAGAAAAATGGCACACTGATCTGTCTGACAAGATTGCAGGAGGAACGTATATAGTCGGTACCGACAAGGGAGTCTTGTGCAACTCAATCAATGACAACCTCAGACTGGTAAATCAAGAAGACGGTTCGGTCATCTGGACAAAGAAAATTTCCGGCTATGTGTCCGAGGATGAAAATTGTCAGAGTTCCGGCAGTACTCCTGCGGTAATGTCGGGCAAAGTGTATGTGATCTCAAGAGGTTCGTTTGCGCTCGCCGAGTTGAAGAAAGCTCTCTGCCTTGATCTTGCAACAGGAAGAACTATCTGGGAGACACAAATTCAAGATACATCAAAGTTTGAACACAGCGATATAGGCTACACTTGCACAGTAACGGCCAATGCAATGTTTACAATGACTGAAGATGCATCAGGCAGATCAACAAAACTTAGGGCTTTTGACCCATCCACCGGAGCATTGCTCTGGTCTGATGTCGTCTCGGGATTGTCGAATCCATCAGAGCTTGCTGTAAACTCAGAGTATCTTGTAATGGGGTTTGAAACCGTGGACACTCATGGAAAAGGTATTTATGGTTATGTTTGTTACACAAACAAGGGTGTGCCCAAACCCAAAGTAGAAGTTGACAATGATGAGTTTGACATTGGATACGTCAATTCCAAAGAAAACATAACAAAGATACTTAAAATCAAAAACTCAGGCGCTGGCGAACTTCAAGGTTCTTTGTCCTCGGACGTCCCCTGGATTTCTTTTGGTTCATCACGGTTTCAGGGAAATAACAATTCAGTCATAGTCATTGTTAAGCCAGAAGACATGAAGATTGGTGAAAATCAGGGCGTAATCACAATAACCTCTTCTGGTGGCAAGGCGACTGTTACGGTCAAAGCTTCGTTTGGTGGAGCCGCACAGCCGACAAATTCCAAGGAAAGCGCTTCGATATCCTGTTCCGATGCTGCAACATGGGCAAAGGATATAACCTTGAAAGGTTTCAATCACGGGATTGTTTCGGTGAGTGTTCCATGGATAATGGTTTCACCGGCAGCATTTCATGACACAGACCCTGGTGTTCGAATCACAATTAATGCGCAAGCGCTTCACAACACCAGTGTTTACACTGGCAAAGTCACGATTACCTCGAATCTCTACATAAAGGTTTTCGAAGTGACTGTGACCGGTGTAACCCAGGCGCTCAACATCTCAATGCAGATTAACAACAAGAAAGCATATATAAACGATCAGGAGCTTACAGTCGATCCTCCGCCTGCGATAATCAAGGGTTCAACATTTGTCCCGCTTAGGTTTGTTGGCGATGCCTTTGGCGTAAAGATGGAGTATGATGCAAAAACAAAGAAAATCACCTACAAAACCGGTAAAGGCGATGTGGTGGTTCTTCAGTTGAACAACGAAAAGGCATACATCAATGGCAAAGAGGTGAAGATATCTCCCCCACCGTTGGTGGTAAGTGGGAGAACGCTCGTCCCGGTCAGATTCATAAGCGTTTCTTTTGGTGCGAGCGTCGACTATGCTGCCCAAACAAAAACCGTTAAGATCTCTATTGCAGGCTGCCCCTGATTGCGCTGATGTTTTCCCTGTCGGTAGATGCCGGCAGGAATATTTGGTTTGAGGCAAACAAGGCATGAGTCTTTCGGACAAGCTTTCCAGAATCATTGGCCATCCAGAACCGATTGCTAAATCCCAACAGACCACCAGGGGTATCGAAGAGCTTGTCAAAGGTGACTGGGAAACCATTGGATCGATGAGAGTTTTTCAGGTAGAATCCAGTCACAGGATCGATGCGTCGAAGCTTCAGATTAAGAAACTTTGCAGTGTAGCCGATGTTCCGGAGCCTGACAAAATATTGTTTTTTGACACAGAGACGACTGGTCTTGCTGGTGGCACAGGTGTATTTGCATTCTTGGTCGGATTAGGATTTGTTTCAGGATCAAGGTTTCTTGTTATCCAGTTGTTTATGCCTGGGTTTGGTGACGAGCCGGCTTTGCTGGAAATGCTTTCTGATTTTGCAAAACCCTTCACCCATATTGCTTCTTTCAATGGAAAAATGTTCGACCTCCCTCTTTTGACCACGCGTTTTGCGCTTTCGAGAATTGAAAACACCATGGTGGGCAAGCCTCACCTCGACCTTCTTCACCTCTCAAGGCCGGTATGGAAAAGGAAACTGGAGTCCTGTTCGCTCAAGAGCCTCGAAACCAACATTCTTGGAATTGAACGAGAGAATGATATTGATGGTGCATTGATTCCAGAGGTTTATTTCGATTGGATGAGAACCGGCAACCCCGATCACCTGCCAGATGTTATCAGGCACAATCAGCTTGATGTCTCCAGCATGTACAGGCTTTTGGAAGTTCTTGGTTCAATGTATGAAAACCCGGAAAGCTGTCACTTCGATAGTCCTGTTGAAATGCTTGGACTGGCCAGGTATTTTGACAGAAAAGGGCATCAGGATCTGGCTTCGCCGCTGCTTCAAAAGGCAGCAGATTCACGAGAATGTGCCATGAAAGACGAAGCCTGGACGCAACTGGGGATGCTTCACAAAAAGAAAGGCGAGTTTGTTGAAGCGGCACAATGCTTCTCCAACGTCTCACTCAACTCACAACATTCAGTGAAAGCCCTGTGTGAGTTGGCCAAACACTACGAGCACACCGAAAAGGACTATCAGAAAGCGCTCGATGTTACGAATAAAGCGATATCCGTCAATAGGAACATGTACATTCTGACTGGCAAATCCGATGAAACAGATAATCTCGCAAAACGAGCAGAGAGATTGACTCGAAAGAAACTCAAATTCTCAGAAAAAACAGTTAATTCCGATGATCAGTGAACGACCATCTGCTTTCTGATAACGTTTTGTTTTCCATATTTGTCTGTAATGTAGCATACAAGGAAATAGGTGCCGCTTGTTGCGTAGGTGTGAGGAGGAAGCGAATAGTAACCTTCTTGGTCGAGATGCCCAAAATCTTCATCCGTGTCATCGCCCCAAAATAGCTGGAATTTGTATGGGCTGCAGCCATCCCAGATTCGAAGTTTGCCTTTTATTTCTATGCCAGCCTGGGGGTCTTTTCCGTCGGTTTCGAACCTTATCTCTGCTTGAGGTGCAGGGCATGGCGTTTCTGCCGGTCTGACAGTTACGAATACTGTTGTCGAAGAGGTGAGCCAACCGTCGTATTCAGCCGTAGCAACATTGGAAATTGTCGAACCGGATGAGAAAAATATGTCCTTAACCCTGACTTTTATGGTATAAATTACTGATTTGTTTTGGGGGATGTCGCCAACGTCCCATGAGGCAGTTTTGCCTGAGACTGCTGATGTCGGGAATGAGCTCAGGTAGTCGACATCTTCTGGAAGGATGTCTTTGAGGAACACGCTGTAGGCTGTTGCCCCACCCACGTTTCTGATGGTGATTGTGTATGTGATCACAGAGTTTGGCTGGACGTTCACCCTGTCGGCTTTCTTTGAAAGGAGCAACTGTGCTCTTTCGACATCTAGCCTTACATTTGTGTATGCAGATGCATCGGATTCGGATATTGAAGCTGTTGAATGCAAATTTATTCCGCCATAGGACGAAGAGTCTACCTTGTCGCCTTGAATTTTTACATCCAGTGGCCCTCTTGGTGTTTTTTTTGTACCTTTTATTGCGAGGGTTGTTGATCTGATGCCTGGCCTGCCTGGCACCTGTGTGTTGCCAAAATTGGGTGCAAGACCATAAACGCCCTGCTGTGGCATGCTTAACAGTACATCATCAAGGAATAATCCAACAGGGATGATGTATACGGTAAAATATGCCGTCTTTCCCCCGTCAGTAGATATCGTTCCGGAATTAGGGTCAACATTTAGGTAGAAGGTTGGAGGCATGTATTGACCTACTGGATTGGACACAATATTGGTACTGGAGAAATATTGTGTTGTGTCTTGCAAATGGGTGGAGGAGTTGAATGAACTTGAAATGGTGTTTGTTGACGCAGTTAAGGAAACATCCAACAGATTTTTCATCCATTTCCCTTTTTGTGCCGAACCCTTGAAGCCAATGTCAAACCTGATGATTGGTTTGAATACGATTGGATTGATCAGTAGCCTCACTTTGGTGACTTCATCCCATAAAGGTGAATTTAGAGGAGGAAAAACCGACAACTGTATCCAGTTTTTACCGTTACGCAGCCATACCCATTTGTCCAAGAAAAGTAGACTGTTAAGTGATGGATTGGGTATGAATTTTCCGTCCGTGGGAACATTGTATGTTGCAATAATGTTGCTTGCCTGGTAGCTTTGAGGGATGTTGATCATTGCCCTTAGTTTGTAGGTGAGACTATCAATGGCCGGTATTGTTTTGCCGTCATCATCAAATCTGAGAATGGTGTGCGGAGGTTGACTTATTTCGATGCCCCATTCCACGAAGAAACTCTGGTTGACCCAATACATTGTGAATGCAGGATTGTCAGCAGGGAGGAGTCGGTCTCCGGCAATCATTGGGTAATTGCTCATCCACGAAGCAAGACTTGGGTTTGAAATGCCATAAGGTAGCAGGGTGATTCCTGGTTGTTTGTCAACCGTAAACCATTCTTCAAGGTCGGTTTGGAGGTATATCACGTTATTGTTTCTGATGTTGAAGGCAAGGTGGCAAATGTTGTATTGACCCATTATCATGTCGGCGTTGAAAGTAGATTCTCCTGACAACAAAGAGTCGGAAATATTCTGATAACCGCTTGTACCTCCGGGATATGCCCAACCTAATCCAGTCCAATATGTAAAGAATGTTTTCTTTGCGCCGTTGTAATCGGTCACCCAGCAAAGTATGGGTGAACCAGAGGCCGATACCGCAATTCTGGGTGAATTGTCACTATAGGTAGAGTCACCGATAATTGTAAAATCTGGTGTTGTCAATCCTGTCCAGTTTGCGCCGTCCCATTTTGCGATGGCTATGTCAAAATCAGAGTACATTGTCTCTTTATATTCAGCACATAAAATCGGTTTGCCATCGAAAATTGCAACACGGCTGTGATAGAAGTATTCAGGGCTGCTAAAGATTGGATTGGCTGAATTTATTGCCGGTGAACCGTCAATATGTTTCCATACCAGGGGAAAATCCATTTCGGCCGCAATAATGACAGGCAAACTGTCGTACCCATAGTATCCTTGGCACCATGTGGCGTATATCCTGTCATCATCCCCAATTGTCACAAAAGGCCTGGCTTCCTGGTTGCTTGTACGGGTGAAGTCTTTTGTAAACCAGGTACCATCTTTCAAATATGCACAGCATGATTTATAGTGGGTTCCGTCATTGCGGTCAAAAAAAATGATGGGGATGTCTTGGGCTGTGGTGCCATCGTCATAATCGATGACGATCATTGATGGGTTGGTGCATTTTCCGGCAACATTGATTACTTCAAAGTTTGAGAAAGTTGTGTCACCTGAAGGGGGAAGCCAGTTTTCTCCATCAGATGTTGAAACGCAAATTTTATAATCTCCAAATTTGTTTTCGCTCCAGCAAATGTACGGTTTCCCTGAATTTGTTGTGGCGCAGACTGTTCCGTTTGTGTCGTCGGTTCTGTTGAATTCGTCATAGTTGGGTATCGGTGATCCATTTGCCTGTGTCCAAGTGCCCAAGGCTACAACAACTTTTTCTGGAACCGTCACTGGTGCGCTGACGGCCATTAGCATGAACGCACATAAAAACGCCATCTTTTTCATTGTTTCAACCTCGGATTGACAAACTCAAATGTTACGGTTTTTGTTGTTTGTTCCCAGCCGGCTTTTCCTCCGAAGGTGTCGGTGATGATTTTTGGGGGAATAAATGTTGAACCATTCTTGATTTCAGGAGGAGAGGACAAAACTGTTTCCGTGATGGAGCCATCAGGATTGTCGATGTATGCTTTGTTATGTCCGACAACCAGTCTTAGGGTTTTGTCGCCCATTTCAAGAGTAATTGTCTTGATTTCAGCCATCCATGTAATTTTAGCGTTGTAGTAGTACCCAAGGGTGTCAGCAATCGGTCGAATTGGAACCATGGTATTGCCTTTTGCAGAGATATATGGTGGAGCAGTCATTTTTTTGGATTGAGCCAAATTGTCGACCCAGTATGTTATTGAATTGATGATAAATTTGATGGTTACCCTGTCTATTGTTGATGTTGAATATTTTACTGTCAGCTCAATGGGCTCGCCTGTATCGAACTGAACCTTTATTGTTGCAGAATAATTCTGGCATGGCATGAACAGTTTTGTGTCAACGGCAATTCCTAGGTCAATGCTGAAGTTTCCATCCTGTTCAAGTGGAAACGGTTTTTCAAAAACGATCCAGTCTTTTATGGGACTTGAGCAGTAGTCGATTGCAGGCGGTTTTGGTATAGACATGCTTTTTGACTTGGCTCTGTTTATGATATGGAAAGTGTGTTTATCGGTCAGCCCCCTCGAAAGTTCATCAAAAGACAGAGTTTTTGTAATGGTTTTTTCTTCTATGTATGGTACTGCGATTATGAAATCCTTTTCAATCTGCATCGAAACAATGATAGTCTTGGTGCCTGTGGGTTTGTTTCGGTAAATACAGGATATCTCCATCGAACCCTTGTACTGGTAAACATTGGGGTTCTTTTTGATCAATTCGGAGGGTTTAACTGAAATTGTCACGCTTGCCGTGGATTTTGTTTTGTTGAGGACGAAAGTTGGATTCTCGACTCGGAACCAGTCCGATGAAGCGCCTGGTTTTGCGATAAACGTGACCTCTTGGTCTGAATCGTATTCCTTGAGGTTGACACCTACGGACTCAATAACGTCTTCATTTTTGCCTTTGATGCTGATCTCTGATCTGCTGAGGGTAAAGACTGGAGGTTTTGGCTCGAAGGTAACCTTGACCGGGACATTCATGGTTTTTTGCTCTAGGCCAAAAATATAGTCAACGTAAATGGTGCTCTCAAGTGTTCCCAATCGGTTTGAGACTTCAGAAGGGTCTACCCATGCCTTTAATGTTGTGGAATTCCCATCAAAAGTTTGTTTTGAAACCTTAAGCCATGTATCTTTCGGCTCAGTCCTTATTGAGCCTGTAATGTAGGTATAATCTGTATTATTGGTTATCTTGATGTTGATTGGGTCAACCGAGTTTGCGTCGTAAGCGATCATCGGAAATGTGAGCTTCTCAGGCGTTACCGTGACATTTGGCTGCATTCCTTTAAAGCAGTAGACCTTGCCGGTTCTTGATGCAACAAAAAGCCTGTTTGCTGCAAAAATTGGCGGAGCATAGGCTCCACCTTCAATGGTGTATTCTCTACCAAAAACCTTGAAATTGTCGAGGCCGAGAATAAACAATGACCCCCTGAAGTCTTCGGTGCTGTTTATTCTATTCGCAGTTGTAATGTAGAGAAAACCGTTATTTATGACACATTGAGAAAAAATTGAGTTGTTAAGGTTGATTTTGCTAGCGACGGTCAGTGATTCCAGATCAATTTTATAGAGAAAATTGTTTTCATTCCCTATATAGATATAGCCATTATAAAACGTTGGTGTTGCCCAGAATTCATCGCTGCCTGAGCCTTGAGTGATAAACTTTGAATCTGTTTCAAAGTTCCCGCTGTCCAGTCTAATTCTGTGGATCCGTCCTTTGTTGGACCCAAACACAGCGTAGGTCTTGCCTTTGATTGTAGCTATACAGGCACTGGACCGGATTGTGTCGATGTTGTTGATGGGTATTTGTTTGATCTCCCTGCCGTCATTTTTGTCGAAAATATAGAATGTTCCAGAGTTATCGCCCATCATGGCATAATCCTGCCAGATGGTTACAGATGTTGAGACGATCTTTTGTGTCTGAATGCTGCCATAGACGAGCCTCGTGTCGTCAAGATCAAGGATATATGTACGCTTGTTTCCACTTGAGATGTAGATTTTGTTATCTGAGATTGTTGGCGAAGTGCAGATGGGGGTTCCAATGCCAAGGGTGTAGTTTGACTTGAGGGTTTCGTTCTGGTAAACGAGCATTCTGCCTTCGTTGTCACCGAAAACAAGGATTGTTTTGCCATCGCTTGCCGGCGTTATTGCCGGGGTAGCCACCGGCGCGTCATCGTATTTCTGAATATTTGCCGATTCGACAATACTTACATCAAGAGATCGCAGTTCCTTGCCATAATTGTTCTTGATGCCCAGGGTGTGGATCGAACTCTTCTGGTTTTTTGAAGCGTCGATGACCGACAAGACGTACAGCTTGTCATCGGTGGCGATAGGCTGACTCCAGACACCAGATTTGAGTTGAACATCCCAGTTTTTATCCTCGATTATCGGTGGTGCGTAAAGCCAGGGGCAGACGGCATTCTTTTGCTGGTCATACCCAAACGATGGCCACCAGGACAAAGGAAAGCCCAGTGCTGCAACCGAGCTGCAGGCGAGCATGCAACATGCAATCAATAGAACGTATTTCTTCATGGTTTCTTCGTTACTACAAATTCAACTGTTGTGACCTCCCCAGGTTTTACCACTGCTGTTTTGATCTGTTCATGCTGACCATTATCAAAGAAGAAATTCCCCGATTTAAGCGATTTTATTGAGTATGTTCCAGCTGCGATATTTATTTTTAAGGGTTTTGTTGGAGAAGAAACAGCATTTAGGGATGGTGGAGCATTATTGATGTAGATTACAAGATCGATTGTCGATTTAACAACCAGAACACCAGACTCAATCTCAAAGGTACAGTTGCTTGTCGAGTTTCTTGAAACCTTTACGGTTTTTGATTTTGACAGGTTTATAACCGGTAAGTAATAATCAATCTTGTATTCGCCTTCTGGCAGCTCGAGCGTCTTTGACTGAGTGTTTTCATAGATTTTGCCGTTGACTGTGAAATTACCCCACGGGACATTCACGGATAAAGTCAATGTTCCAGTTGTTTTCTCTGGTTTAATATTAGTGTTGTTATTGTTTGTTTCTTCAGGCTTCTTTTCCACTGGAATAGTAATTTTTTCCAGATAGAACTCTTCTTTTTCACGCCTGTTGACTGTCACCTGGAGCAGATAATTGCCAACTTCCTTGTAGCCGTCCTTGGAAAAACCGCAGAAGTATCTGCCGTATGGAAGCTCGATCTTGAAAGGAGTTTTGCCCTTCAAGATGCCATTGATGAAAATGTTGACGCCATCAATTTTCTTGTTCTGGTCATCTAGTTGGTATGCGATGAATTCAATATTTTTTACCTTTTGGCCAGGTTCCTTATAGACAAAAGTTAATTCCTTGTTGTCGCTGACTGTTATGTCGGTGTCGGTTGCTGTTTCGGCAACATCAGGTGTGACAACCATGGTGCCGTTGACTTCCTCGGGCGCATCAGAAATTTTTTGCTCCTGGCCATTGTTTTTCATGGTGTCTTTGCCAACCACCAACTCTACAGTTTTGTCGGCTGTGCTGTAGGTATACTTCTTTTCCTTGGGGTCATAGTTGCCAAAAGCGTGGGTGGCGTCAGCTATTGGGTCAAGAGGCATCATGATTTTGCCATCAACGTCCACAGCAGTTTCTAGCTTGGCGTTTGGATCGAGCTCCTCAAAGGCGACGATTTTTATTGCCTTGCTGCCAAGATTTCCCTTGACGACCTCGATGATGAGATCCTTGAGCGAATCATCTGACACACCACCTTTTTTGATGGTTTGAATGTTTGCTTTGAAACTGTAGTATCCTGGATCAGTTGTAAGCCCGGCGTAAATGGTGAAAATCCAATACGAGGCGTTGTCATCTTCGGGCTTTGGACTCTTTTCGATGAAAACTGTAATTCCTTTTTCGGTTGGAACGTCTTTGATGGTGACGTTTGTGGATTCAGTTTCCGGAGGTTTTGTGATGGGAACTTCAAACTTCGCCCTCTCTCCCTGGGCGATCTTGAAATCAATCTGGTCTGGTGGCTTGTTTAGGCAGCTCCGAAGAGTAAAAAACGATGCCACCGATGTTACCAGAAGAACACCCGTAATAGCTATTGTTGTTATCAGTTTTCTCCTGCGTTTCCTTTCAAAAGGAGGGATACTGGAGCCAAGAGCTGCAACAGAGGTTAGCCTTGTTTTTCTGAGCTCTTCTCTTTCGCTGGTGCTGATACCAAACTCTTCAGATACCAGGGTGAGCGCCTGCAGAAGCTCCAGAGGGGACTGGAAACGTTTGTCTGGTTGCTTTTCGAGGCATCTAAACATTACAGCAAGCAGTGATGCAGGAATATTGCGATCTCTTGCTTCCGGTGGGATTTTTGGTTCCTTTTTTCTTTGCATCTCCAGCACTTCAACAGGCGAGGGAGCGTCGAACGGAAGCTTCTGGAAGAGCATCTCGTAAATGACTATGCCAAGAGAATATATGTCAGAGCGGATATCTACTTCGCTGCCCTCGGTTTGCTCAGGCGACATGTATTGGATGGTGCCAAGAAAATCTGTTGAACGCGTCATTGCAGGCAGATCGCCGCCCTTGCTGATGCCAAAATCGAACAGCTTGATGTTGCCTTCAGATGTGATTTTGATGTTGCTGGACTTTATGTCGCGATGGACAATGCCCTGTTGGTAAAGGTCTTCAAGAACTTCGGATATCTGGGAGGCAATGTCTACGATTGTTGGGATTGGTAGCTTTTCCCTGGCGCATATCTCCTCAAGCGTTTTGCCGTGGAGGTATTCCAGGATGAGGAAGTATTCCTGAGTGTTTTCGTCTTGACCGAAGTCGTGGATTTTAACAACATATTTGCTGTGGATTCGCGAAAGGATTTGGGCTTCCCTCAGGAATCGCTTTTCCAGTTTGTCCCGGTTCGGTAGTCCGGCAAAATTTGGGATCTTTGCCACAACAATTTCATCGGTGGCAAGATTTTTTGCCAGATACACCGTTGCCATTCCACCTGAAGCCAGCGGCTCCAGCAGTTTGTACTTTTTCACCAGGACTCTGTTTTCCATTGCTTTCCTCTCAAATAGTGTTCACAGCCATTACACAGCTTATTGCTATTCAGTTTTTACTCTTGAGAATACGAGATATATTTTGCCAATTCTTATTACGTCACCTTCATCCAGTTTTGTCGGTACCCTTGGGGACAGCATCCTTCCGTTTAAAAAAGTGAAGTTGGTGGATTCCAGATCTTCAATGGAATAAGTGTCGCCTTTTTTTAACACTCTTGCGTGTTTGCGGGAGGTCACCATTTCTGTGTCAGCCTCGGTAAGGTCAATGTCAGGCGTTATGCCAGCCATCATGTCGGCTCTGCCGATTAGGAACTCCTCTTTGCCCGACAAAATGAAATCTTTTGAGTCATTGAGGGTTAGCTTGCCAACTAAAATTGTTTGTTGTCTTATGACAGGGTGGGGGGAAGTGACTGTGCTAGGTGGGTGAGGGAATCTTATCAAACCTGATTCTTTGATTATCTTGTCAAACAGATTGTCTTGCTTGAATGGCATGCTTGTACCACACAATTCGCAATTAATCGTACCATCGATGTTCTGTCTGCCACATTTTGGACATACGGTCATATGACCTCCATGATGAAATTATAGCAAAGCCTGTTGTTTTATGCAAATATGGTTATCATTTCCACATAAGCAGATTTTGGGCATGGGAAGTGGCAAATATGTTTGAGAAAATGAACTGGATGGACGTAGAAAAATACCTTAAAAATGATGACCGGATCGTGCTTGTAACCGGTTCGTGCGAGCAACATGGCTATCTCAGTTTGGCAACCGACACCCTTGAACCGTGGGAGATTGCCAAGAAAGCTTGTGAGATTTTGAAAATACCAATTGCCCCTCCTGTTACCTACGGTCTTAACCCTTTTTTCAATGCTTATCCAGGAAACGTCAGTCTTTCAATCCAGACCTATGCCAGTTTGATAAGAGAAGTCCTTGAGAGTCTGATTGTGCAAGGGTTCAGGAGAATTCTTGTCAGCAATGGGCATGGTGGAAACTCAGGAGTGCTGACACTTGTTATTGACGAGATCCTTGCCAAAAATGATAAAGTAAAAATCAGCCTTTTCCAGTGGTGGCTTGACCCCAGGGTTGATTCGATTGCAATAAAGCATGGTTTGAAGCAATCTCATGCAAACTGGTCAGAAAACCACAGCTTTACAAGAGTTTCAAAAGTTCCGGATAAACCGAAAGAATTTGTGGTTTTGCCAAAAACAGCCTCGCCTTCCCGAATTCGTGAACTACTCGGGGATGGATGCACGGGTGGATATTATCAGGCAAATGACGCTATAATGGAGGAATTCTTCCAGGCAGCTGTTGACGCCATGAGGCAGGAACTTAATAATCTGTAGTTTTAGCCTTATTTTTCTGACTTTGTTTCAGGGATGCTTGGCATAGATGGTTTTGACGACTGATCCGGATGCTTCATATAACCCAGCTTTGAAATGAGCTTCTTTGTATCATTTTTACCACAAGCAGGGCAGCATGGCTTATCTGTTCCACCAACTGTTTGTGAAAAAATCTCAAATTCGTGTCCGCAATTGTTGCATTTATACTCGTAAATTGGCATGACAATAATTAATACTGTTTGTTTTTTACAGGTCAAGGGGCATTTCGCGACAACCAGATGAAACCAGGTTGGCTACGATTGCCTTTGGACCAATCCTTATGAGGTCGTCAACCCCGTCGGATATTGCCTGAACGATTTTTGGAGCTAAATCTTCGATGTTCCATTTTGAGTTTGTCAGCTCGCACAACGACACGCCCATGTTTGGAACGATGTTGTTTACGTTTATGCCGATACCGACCAAGGCAAACTCAACCGTGTTGCCTTTGAGAACCGAATGACACAGTATACCTACAAGTTTCCTGACGTTTCCGCCAAAAACTGCCATGATGTCGTTTGGATACTTAATCTGGTTTTCTACTCCAAGAGACAGAAGTAGCTTGTGAACGCGGTAACCAACAGCAAGAGACATGTATGAAGTGTTTTTTATCGGCAAAGGTCTTCGCACGATAACAGTTATCCACAATCCGCCTTCGTTGGAGAACCACTGTTTGTTGTTTCTACCAATTCCGCTGGTTTGGATATCTGCCCATACCGTTGTCAGATCTGCTGCATCCTGCAGCGCTGCTTCCCTTGCCACCCTCTGGGTGCTATCTATCTCCTTGAACCTTATGAACTGCACGATAAGATTTTATCTGAAAAGGTTAAAAGAGCAACGCATGAAACTGTCTGAATTTCAATATGAACTGCCACCGGAGCTTATAGCCCAGGAACCATCGCCTGAAAGAGACAAATCCAGGTTGATGGTTTTGGACAGGTTTGACCATTCCATAAGGGAAATGGTGTTTTCTGACATCCCGAAGTTTTTTTGCAAAGGCGATGTCCTGGCACTAAACGACACAAGAGTCATCCCGGCAAGGTTGTTTGGTACTCTGAAAACCGGTGGGCATGTCGAGGTTTTCCTCCTAAAAAAACTGGAAGACAACACCTGGAAAGCGCTTGTCAGGCCAGGCAAAAAACTTCAGATAGGGACTCAATTCCACGTCAATGACATCTGTGCGATGGTGCTTGACAGAACCGATGACGGCGGAAGGGTTGTCAGGTTCGACTGCACCGAAAACGAACTGCTTGGTGTGGGCAATGTACCTCTACCACCATATATTCATAAGCAGGTTTCCGATCCTGAAAGATATCAAACCGTTTACTCGAACAAAAAAGGCGCTGTTGCCGCCCCAACGGCTGGTTTGCACTTTACCCCCGAACTGCTGACCCAGATTGAATCGCTTGGTGTGCAGGTTGTAAAAATCACTCTTCATGTTGGCATCGGCACATTTAGACCGATAAAGGTTGACGATGTAGATGAGCACAAAATGGATTTTGAGTGGTTCCAGATAAGTGACGATGCCGCAGCAAAGATAAACAGTGCAAAATCATCAGGTGGCAGGCTGTTTGCCTGTGGCACTACGGTTGTCAGAACACTGGAATCGTCAAGCACACCAGATGGACTCATCAGAGCTGGTGAAGGGGAAACCGATCTTTTCATCAAGCCAGGCTACAAGTACAAATCTGTCGACAAGCTCATAACCAACTTCCATCTTCCTGGTTCAACATTGCTTTTGCTTGTGTCAGCATTTGCTGGCAAAGAATTTGTGTTCCAGGCTTATCAGCAGGCGATAGATCACAGGATCAGGTTTTTCAGCTTTGGCGACGCCATGCTGATTTTGTGACCTGGTCAGCGATTTGTTTTATTCATTATGTCTGAAATGTAGTCTGCAAGCCAGGTTGCCCCGGTCGTACGATAAATGAATTCTGATTCGTAGAAATTTTGGAGTGCCAATTCCTTATCTTGAGGGAGCCCGCTGAATCTATATTCCTGTGAATGCATCTTGCCAAGAAGTTTTCCAAGCAATCCCACAATCTGCTTGTGACCGCACGAGATGGCAGCATTCTTTGCCTGAGACAGAATTTTATAGCCTGCTTTGATCTGAATCGGTGTTTTTGCATCGATGATTGTTGACATCCCCATGCACACTGCTCTGTAGATTTCCGATATCCTGTCTTCAGGTTTTTCAGGGATCTCAGAGATTTTTACAGCGATTGATTTGAGTTCATTCTTTAACAATGGCTGGTTGACTGCTGTCATGATAATAAATCCGGAATAAAGCACTGTGATGCTGTATTTGTTGTCTTTTACAATATTCCAGGCTTGCCTGAAAGATTTTGCTGCCAGCTCAAGGTTTGGAATGTGAGAAGCAATTGTCCCGAGCAACAACAGACCATGAACGACATCCTCGTGGGTGTCAGAATCTTTTGCCAGGTTGATAAGCATTTCAACCTTCGTCATGACATTTTGCCAACCATTCATTTCAAAATCAATCTCAAGCTTGAACAAATCAATGAGGATGCGATTGAGTTTTTGATTGTCTGGCACAACTAATCTTTCAAGAATGTCCAGACAAAGCTGAATGTGACCTGCTGAATGTGCTATCTGTGCAAAGTTAGTGATAGTTCTTGGGTTGAGTTGGTTGAACTGCAGTTCCGAGAGGATCTGCCCAATTGCTGTGCTAGCCTTATCAATTTCTCCCCTGTACCACAACGTGGATGGATAAAGCGATAGCATGTTCAACCTGAATTGTCCTTTTGATTCCGGAGAATCAATGTATTCCTTGACAAGCGAATAAGCCTCGGAGATTCTTTGATTTTCGATGAGTCTGGTGGTGAGTTTGTAAGTTGAATCTTCAAAGCTGGCTTTATCAAGTTTCTTCGATGTTTCTTGTGCCAACCTAGCGTATTTCAGCGCACCATGAAAGTTGTACTGTTGAAGAAGAAGAACGGAAAGCGAGTTGAATAATTCATATTCGTCAAGGTTGTTGCAGATTCTGGGTGTGTGAAACACCAGATTGGTCTCAACGTCTATCGCTTCTGCGTTCTTTTTTGCCAATTTCAGGATTCTCGATTTCACCTTCATGCTTTTGACCAGCAATTCGTCTTTGTGGGAAAGGATTGAATTGTGGATGCATTCGTCAATCATCTCAAGGCTGTGTAAAAAATTTCCTGCTCTGGCTTCAAGCAGCGCCTCAATGATTGAGGATTTTAAAAATAGAATCTTATCCTTGAGTGCAACTCCGTTTTTTTTGATGTAGTCGAGATATGTTGTGATGTCAAAGCTTCTGTCGTTGAGTATCTGCCAACATGTGATCTCTGCCCATTGCAGTGCTTTGTCCTCCTGGTCAGCCATGTTGTAGTGTTTGAAAATCCAGTGCGGTTTTGTTGGAGAAGTACTCTCGAAATGCCTGGCCAAAAGAACATTGAATGCCTTGTAGTCTTCGCGCTTGACCATCCTGGGAATCTGGTTGATGAACCGTTTTGAAAGCCAGTAGTAAACTATCGAAGACTCATTCTGGCTCGAGAGCAGGCCATTTTTGACCAGCACATCGACAATCGAATTAACCTCCATTTGCTCAATGCCAAGAATTTCGCAGAGCATGCCCGAGGTGAATCTGTTGTTGAAAACAGCTGCAAAATCTAGCACAAAACGCTCTTTAACCGATAGCGTATCTATGATTCCCGAGACATAATCGTTTGTCTCGATAGATTTTGCCTTTTCCGGCTCAAAGTTAACGCTATGGTCAATACGGTGAAGGCTTCCGGAAACGACATCGGTTCTCAGTTGATCCAAAATGAGCATTGGCACACCACCGGTGTTGTTGGTTATGGATTCAGCAAGAGATTTGGGAATGTTGTCAATATCGAGCGCTGACTTGATAAAACCTTCAACATCTTTAATGGGGGAAAGCTCAATCGTCTGATTTTTCTTGTCCGTTTTCTTGTCGATTTCTGTCGATTCCAGATCATCAGAAGTAAGCATCAGCATAAAGTTTTCTTCGATATTTGACGCCATCCACCAACATACTTCAAGTGTTTCCGTGTCGATATTGTCAAAATCGTCTATCAAGACAACTATTCTGTGCTTGGACGAGAGTATGCCCAATATAACCTTGAAAGCCTCGAGTCTGTCTGTGTTTCCGGATTTAACATTGATAGTTTTGACTTTGTACTTGCTCATTATTGCCTGGCTCATGGACGCAAGTGATATGAATTCGCTGGAGTTCTTGTCTACGATATCAAATGCCGAGAAATATTGAAGGTGCCAGAAAAGCTGTCTAAGTCCAAATAGCGGTTCTGGGATTGAGGAGCTTATTCCATGTGCCCTGAGAACAATTGTTCCCTGAAGTTGAGCTTTTATGGCAAATTCTTCTGCCAATCTGGATTTACCAATGCCAAATGGCCCTGAAAGAATTACACTGCATGACGAATGTCTTGATTGCTCAAATTGGTCAAATAGACAATCCATCTCCTTTTCACGGCCAAAAAGATCCGGGATGGAAACCGTGATGCCATTGCTTGAAGTTGATGCATGCTGATCGTTGCTGACAACTGCTTCGAGCTGGTCAATGAGTTCTTTTGCGGTCTGTGTTCTCTCCTTGGGGTCACGTCGCATGAGTGAAATCACTATCTGATCAACTTTTTTTGAGACATCAGTATTATATTTTGATGGTGGTTCTGGCAACGAATTGAGAATGTTGTACGCAATGTTGGCTACTTTCTTTGTCTCCATCGGCAGTTTTCCCGTCAGAGACTGGAACATTGTCACACCAAGAGAAAATAGGTCTGCTCTGTAATCGAAGTCAATACCCATAAGCAATTCAGGAGCCATATAGTTTAGAGTTCCAACAACATGTCCTGTCTCGGTGATTCTGGATTTTCCAGAAAAAAACGACAGACCAAAATCGATGATCCTTGCCCTTGTCCCAGACGTGTTGCTTCTTTCTGGCAAAACGATAATGTTTTCGGGTTTGATGTCTCTATGGACGATGCCGTTGTTATGGATGTGATTGAGGATTTTTGCACAATCAAGGAATATCTCAAGCCTGTCGTGGACTGACAAGTCGACACAACTAGAAAGCGCGATACCTTCGATATATTCCATGACATAGTAATATTCGTCATTATCCACGCCGCAGTCATAAACTTTCGTAATACCTGGATGATCGAGTCTTGAAAGCATGGATGCTTCTGCTAAAAGCCTGTACTGATCGCGGCTGTTTCCGCCAAATCTCGTTTTTGATATTTTGACAACAACTTTTTCATCGTGTTGCATATCGGTAGCAAGGAAAACGTCGCCCATGCCACCACCGCCAATACGTCGGTCAAACCTGTATCTTCCAAAAACCAGCCTGCTCACAGGGTAATTATACCAAGAAAGTCAAGTTTATAGTTGACAACAAATGTACTCAATCTAAAATCTAATGTTTGTCAAACCTTCTGGTCAGAGATAATCTTTGACCCGATGAGACCACAGGAGGAAAACTCTAGATGAAATTGTACGAGCAGATGTTTATCCTCGCTCCAAACGTGGACGAGGAGGGCGAAAAGACTCTTATTGCCAAGCTGACTGACACAATCACCGCCGAAGGCGGAGAGATTGTTGACAGCAAACGCTGGGGCAAGAGAAGACTCGCCTATGAGATCAAAGGTAACCAGGAAGGCATTTACTGGGTTAACACCTTTAAGGCTCCGCCAACAACCATTGCTGAGCTGAGAAGACTGGTAAGAATATCTGAAGGTTTTGTCAGAGATGTGCTTATCGATCTCAGCTACGCCCAAAAGGCGGCCAAGAGACGTGAAGAATGGCTAAAGGCATCGGAAACCAGAAGAGCTAACAGACGCATGGCAGCTCCGAAGGAAGAACCGGCATCGGTTGAAGAAATGGTTTCGAATCAACCAGCCACTGAAGAGACAACAGGGGAAGCACAAGCCTAATGCTTAACAAAGTCCTTCTGATAGGAAATCTCACTCAAGATCCCGAGTTACGCTATACTCCGCAGGGAACACCGGTTGCAACAGTAAGGCTTGCATGCACAGAAAAATACAAGTCTGCCGGTGGGGGCGAACTCAAGGAAGACACGCTTTTTATTAACTGTGTACTCTGGCGCAATCAGGCGACAGTCGCACACCAGTATTTAAAAAAAGGTAGCCGTTGTTATCTTGAAGGAAAACTTTCGATTAGAGATTACGAGAAGGACGGCATTAAGCGCTGGATTACCGAGGTAATAGCCAGCAAGCTGATCCTGCTTGACAGGAAACCATCGGATGGCACTCAGCCACAAGGTTCAAGGCCGGATTCCGGAAAACCTGCGGCGCATGCCGACGATGATGATTTTTCAATCCCAGACTTCAACGACGAAGACATTCCGTTTTCATGAAAAAGGAGTAGTAAAAAATGGCAATGGACATGGACAGGAAAAGACCGAGAGGAAAGAGATTTTCCAAGCCAAGAAAAAAAATCTGCAAATTCTGCGCAGAACATCAGGATTATGTAGATTACAAGGATGTCGGACAGCTTCAGAGATTTGTCACTGATACAGGCAAGATTCTCCCAAGAAGAGCAACCGGCACATGCGCAATGCACCAGAGAAGAGTAACGGACGCAATCAAGCTCGCAAGAGAAATCGCCCTGCTTCCGTTCGTGGTGAAATGATGAAAATGAAAGTCATCCTTCTCAAAGACGTCCCAAAGGTTGGAGCAAAGGGTGCAGTGTGCGAAGTAGCCGATGGTTTTGGCAAGAACTACCTTATTCCAAGGGGACTTGCACATGTGGCCACCGACTCAGCAGTTGCAAACCTGAACTACCACCTTGAGATTTCTGACAAAAAATCTGCCAAGGCAAAGGCAAAAGCTGAAGAGGCCAAGGCAACAATTGAAACAAAAACACTTGAAGTCCAGGCAAAAGCCGGACCAACAGGCACACTTTTTGGATCAATTACCGCAGAAACCCTCTCAAAGGCAATCAAGCGCGAACTCAAGTACGTCATCGACAGGCATGACATCATCATCGAAAACCCAATAAAGACGTGTGGATCTCACACCATCAAGGTTAGACTCCATCACGAAGTGGAAGCAAGCCTCAAGATCGAAGTAAAGAGCGCCTGATATTTAGAAGAATAAAATAATGCCCTGGGTTATCTCCAGGGCATTATTAATTTATGTTATTTATGTAATTATCGTGTCTATATCCTTTTCTGAATCAAGATTTTTTGTTTCTTTCTTGGCTTGTTCTTTAATTTGGAGAATGTTTTGAACAGTGGATATGACTTTCTCTGAATGGTCGTTGAGTTTTTCGACTGATTTTATGTCGATTTTGCCCAGACTGGAATAAACCGGGCTCGTTGGGAAACTGATTTGAAGCACTCCTGGATCGTTGAAGAAAAGTCTTATGATGCGCGTGTTGGATGTTAGTATGTCGCAATAATTTTCAGAGTCACGCATAACGATCTTTTCTGAAGGGATAGTGTTGTAGAGCATGCTCTTGACGATTGCCAACGCCTGGAGCTCCTCGATGGTTGTAACAATAGTTGGTTTTGCCGGAGGTGCCTCGACAGGTTTTTGATCCTGTTCTGTCAGTTGAGCTTCCTTCAGCTTGAAGATTTGGGTATCAAAGTAGTCTTGCTGGTTTTGACTTGCTGCTTTCTTGATGTGATCCCTGAATTCTTCGATTATCGATTCGCTGGCTTTTTTGATGAAAGGCATCTGCTTTATGGCAAATCGCACGAAATCTTCGCTGGGTTCAGACAATTCTTTTTTGAGAAACCTCGACAAGGCGACGTAGTTTCTGGTCTTGATGATGTCAGAGTCTATTTCATCCTTTTTGGTGATGTTTTCTTTGGTAAACATCTCGAGTCGTTTTACGTGCCATTCTTTGAAGCTAGAAAAATCAAAAACAAAGAATGGATCAGCATCCATGATGTTTTCAGCGTTCAAATCGGTGTAAAATTTATATACAACTCCATTAGTCAGCACACCAACGCTGCAGTCTTGTAGATGATGAAAATAGTTGGCAAGCTGGTTTTCCTTTGAAGCATCCAAAGGGTCTCCTGCCTGTTTGCATTCGATGAGCATGACTGTGTTGTCACCAACTTTGACTGTGTAATCCACTTTTTCGCCTTTTTTCTCTGCCCAGTCGGCGATATGTTCTGGGATAACCTGTGCTGCGTTGAACACATCATAACCAAGCATTTGTAAAAAAGGCAGTATCAGTGATGTTTTGGCGGCTTCCTCAGTAAACACAATCCCTTTTTGCTCTGTTACCCTCTTTGCATGTTCCCTTGCTTTGTCGATAAATTCCATATGACCTCCGTTTGATTTTAACATACAATAATCCATAGAAATGTCAAATGGCAAGGTTATGTTAAGATGAAGAAAATTATTATTTTAATAGAATGATCAGTTGAAATTGTTAGATTGTGCTCTCTCCTGCAACAAGCCCGTTTATTTTGCTCAAAGTATCACATTGTATTCACAAATCATCGAAATTAACTCTAAGCATGGTGAGTATTAAACCATAAAACCAAAAAAAATTGTTTACTCCTCAGAAATATAACCGGTGATCAATTCATTTGGTGTCACATCAAACCCAGGGTTGAAAACCTTTTGGTTCTTTGCAGCAATCGGTTTTCCTGCAAACTCAGTCAGCTCTGATGCCGGTCGCTCCTCAATTCTGATTTTGTCGCCTGTTGGGGTTTCCGGGTCAAATGTAGATTTTGGCGCAGCAACGTAAAAAGGAACATTGAAGTGTTTTGCAGTGATGGCAATTGTCAGAGTGCCGATTTTGTTGGCTGTGTCGCCATTTGAAGCAATTCTATCAGCTCCAATAATCACCAGGTCAACGTTTTTCATCACGCTGGCAACCGCCATGTCCGGAATCAGTGTGTCATCGATGCCGTTAAGACCAAGCTCGAAGCTTGTCAGCCTCGCCCCCTGAAGGTAGGGTCGGGTCTCCGTGTTGATGACTTTTATGTTTTTCCGGTCAACCAGCTTTGCCCATGTGATAATTCCAAGAGCTGTGCCGTAACCTCCGGCGGCCAGGCTTCCGGTGTTGCAATGAGTCAGAATGGTCATACCGTCTTTTATTAAATCCGCTCCGTTTTTGGCTATCGAAAACGAACGTCTGTGGTCGTCAAATTCAAGTTCGAGAGCAGCTTTGTCCAGATGGGTTTTATGTTCAAGCATTCTGTCGACAGCCCACATGAGGTTTACAGCCGTTGGCCTTGCCGACTTCATTTTTTGAGAAATTTCAATAAGGTTTTCACCTTTTTGCCAGGCAAGCGCCATGCCGTACGCGCCGCAGACGCCAATGACTGGCGCGCCCCTGGTTGCCATCGACTTTATCGCATCATGGCAATCCTGCCACGTCTTTGCTTTTATATACGTAACTTCATGAGGCAAAAACCGTTGGTCAAGTATGTCCAGGCCATCTCCGTGCCAGACGAGTGGTCTTGGGACTTTTGACAGCCAGAGCAGCTCTTTTATCTGCTCTTGCGAAAAATCATGCACTCATCGACTCCGGTCGATTGACCTGCGATGGATTGTCAGAAACCAGTTTTGTCACTGTTTTTAATATTCCACTCAGCTGGGATATTCTCATGTTGAAGGTGTCCATAACTTCCTTGTGACCAAGTGGGTGTTTGGCAACGCCAGCAGCAAGGTTTGTGATGACTGCGATTCCGCCAAAAGCCATGCCCAGCTCGTTTGCCAATGCAGCTTCCGGGCATCCGGTCATGCCAACGATTGTCGCACCCATTATTGAGAAAGCCTTGATTTCAGCAGGGGTTTCGTATCTTGGGCCTTCGGTGCAGACGTAGACGGCATCGGGATGGAACACCGCGTGCTCTTTAATCAGTGCCTCTTCGATGTACTCCTGAAGCTTTGGGCTGTAAGGTTTTGACATGTCGGTGTGGACGACTTTTCCACCCTGGTCATAAAAAGTACCGATCCTGTTTTTTGTAAAATCTATGAACTGGTCACAGATTGCAAAATCACCCGGAACCATCTTGGGATTGATCCCGCCAACTGCATAGGTTGCCACAATGTCAGTAACACCAAAATCAGCCAGAGCCATGATGTTTGCTCGGTAGTTTATCATCGATGGCGAAACCTTGTGTCCTTTGCCATGACGGGTCAGGAAGGCGACCTCCTGGTTGTCAACCCAACCTGATTTTATGACGGCTTCACCAAAACGATTCTTTAAGGTCTGCTCTTGTGGGTCGGCAAGCCAAGCGATGTCATAAACACCAGAACCGCCGATGATTCCTATCATGCAAGCCTCCGAGCGATCTCCTTCACTTTTGAGATTGTCTCTGCCACATCAAAAGTTTGAATTTCTCTGTCCCAAACAGCAAAATTGCCGTCAACCATGACGTGCTTTATGTCACTTGGCTTGACTGCGTAAACTAGATGGGAAACGTGGGAAAACACGGGCACAAGCCTTGGGTTTGAGAAGTCTACAACTATCAGGTCGGCAAGATTTCCCTTGGCAAGCGAGCCGAGGTTGTTCCAGCCGAGAGCTTTGGCACCGTTTGATGTTGCGAGTTTTAGGGCCTGGGCTGCCGGAACTTTAAGAGGTTCGCCCCAGACCTTTGCTGACATCGACACCCAGCGCATCTCTTCCCACATGTCCAGGTCGTTGTTGCTGGCTGGGCCGTCAGTTCCGATGGTAACGTTTAATCCTTTGTCAATCATGTCGGCAATTCTTGCAATGCCGGAACCCAGCTTGAAGTTTGAACCAATGTTTAGTGCAGGGCTGACATTCTTTGCTTTCAGGATGTCCATATCTTCATCGCTTAGGCAGACACAGTGGGCAGCGATGGTTGGAACGTCGAAAGCCCCAAGGTCTCCTAGCACCTTGACCGGAGAGGCTCCGTTACATGTTGCGCAGTCGTCATTTTCCTTCTTGGTTTCAGAAATGTGCATGTGGATGCCGAGGCTGTTGTCTTTTGCTGCTTTCACAATGTCTTTCATGAAATCAACCGGACAGGTGTAGATTGCGTGTGGACCAAGGCAGGTATGAATCCTGCCGTTTTCGGCATTTTGCCATTTGTTGGCAAATTCGACACCGTTTTTGAGTCCGTCTTGTCCGCCAAAGATGGTCATGCCAAGCGAGATGTTTGCTCTGATACCACTTTCTGTTACGGCGTGAGCTACCCTGTCGGTAAAGTACATGTCGGCAAAGCAGGTCGTACCACCCAACAGGAACTCGGCGATGGCAAGCTTTGCGCCCCAATATATGTCATCAGGGGTCATCTTGGCTTCCCTTGGGAAGATTTCCTTGTTGAGCCAGTCCTGAAGGTTCAGATCGTCAGCTACTCCGCGAAGCAGCGTCATTGAAGCATGGGTGTGTGTGTTAACAAGACCTGGCATGACGACCATATCAGAGAAATCGAGTTCCGTATCAAAGCTGCCTGAAGGTCGCTCTGTGCCAACGTAATCGATGAGGTTGTCAATGACTGATACATAACCGTCAAACTCTGCCGGCAATGCGTCGTTTACCGGGACAATTCTGCCTTTAATCAATGTTTTCATTTGGTTGAGCCTCCATCATTGTTTTTGGAAGCATCATCGCAACTTCAGTCGAGATAACTCCCTGTTCTCCGTTGTCTTTTGAAACCAACTCGCCTGCCCTGCCAAGCATGTGGCAACCCAGACAGCAGGCGTCATAAGGATCAAGCCCCTGGGCAACCAAAGCAGCTATGCAGCCTGATAGCACGTCACCGGAGCCACCTTTGGAAAGTGCCGTGTTACCGGTAATATTAATAGAAACCTGTCCTTTTGGAGAGGCGATGACTGTCCTTGCAGACTTGAGTACGGTAATTGTGCCAAACCTTGAAGAGAAGCGTCTGACAGTGGTTATTGGATCGTTTGCCAACTCTCCGGCAACCGTCCCGAAACGGCTTGCCTCGCCCCAGTGAGGGGTGATGATGGTTTGCAGGCCATATTCTGTTCGCATGAGAATGTTCTCAGGAGATTGGGCAAGTATGGTTAACGCGTCAGCGTCTATGAGCACCGGAACTTCAACTTTGCTGAGGATTTCCGAAAGAATCAATTTAAGACTCTCGTCTCTGGTGATGCCAGGACCAAAAACGACACATGAGGCTCTTGAGCAAGAGCTGATAATCTTTTCAATCGAATCCGGATGGAAAATACCGTTTTCTGTGGCCTTTGCAGGGCTAACAATGATTTCCGGATAACGACATGCAACAGACGAGAAGATCGTTTCTGGAACGATTATTTCGGTAAGACCTGCACCGGTTTTGATAGCGCCCAGTCCTGAGAGTAAGGCAGCACCGGGGTAGTTTGATGATCCTCCGACAACCACTACTTTTCCAAATGTCCCCTTGTGGGCATTTATCGGTCTTTTTGGCAGCAATGCTTTGGCTTCTATGCCTGTGAGAATATTTGTCTGAATCTCCGGGTCGGTCAGTAGAACATGAGGAAAACCTACATTTGTAAGCATCAGCCTTCCAACAGTCAAGGCCCCTGGGAAAAGGAGATGACCGATTTTAGGTAGCCCAAAAGTGCAGGTTACGTCAGCCTTTACGGCCAATCCTGGAATTTTGCCAGTCGAACCGTCGACTCCTGATGGAATATCGCATGATAAAACTTGCGCACAGACAGAGTTTATCAACTCAATCGCCTGGGCAAGATAACCGTCTGGCGAGTTGGTCAATCCTGTACCAAGCAGACAGTCTATGATCAAATCGCAATTTTGAAGAGCATGTGAAAGGTCGTTGAGATTTCTGTCGTTGGCTCCGACAAATAACTCTATGAATCCTGAAAAACCCTTTGCCAGAATCCCGAAGTTGGTCTTTGCGTCACCAGCAAGGTCTTCTATTGATCCAAGCAGGAAAACTCTGCATGGGATGCCGCGCATGGCAAGGTGTCTTGCTGCAACAAATCCATCACCTCCATTGCCGCCTTTTCCACAGACAATGACAGGCCTGGTGGCTTTGAATTCGGAAATTGCCACATCGGCAACAGTTGCGCCGGCATTTTCCATCAGAACCATTGATGGTACGCCAAACCTTGCAGTTGTCTGCAGGTCTATCTCTTTCATCTGAACTGAAGTTACCACTTTCATATCCTTATAATTCTATGCGAATTTGAGGATTTTGACAATTACGGCAGAACCAATTTTTGCTCCCATTTCTCCAAGGGGGATAAACTATGTCTTACGCATAGTCATTTTGTTTTTATCAAAATTCCTTCCATTTGGCAGCAAAAGGGCTTATAATCAATTAATAAACGTCTTGTTGGAGGTTGAAGATCCGATGGCGCTATTCTCATGGCAAACATGGCTGATAATTACAATTGTTTGTGGCCTTGTCGAGTTGTTCTGGTACAACACTTACACGCTCTGCATCTCGATTGCAGCATTCTTGACGATGTTGGCAACAATTTTCGGGCTTGTAGCTGGTGCATGGCAAGCAATTGTGTTTGCCATACTTGCCGGTCTTGCGTTACTTGTAAACGAAAAGTTAATAAAACCTTATATGGCTGAAACGAAAGGTGCAAAAAATGAACCAGAAACAACTGACAACAACACCAAAGCTGATTGAGCTGGATTGTTCAGGTTCAATCGTTGATGTTGAAATAACAAGCCAGAGTACGCTGTCCGTCGAATGGGACAATCTCGAAGACGGTGAGCTGGAAATAACCGAATCAGACGAGAAGACGACCATAGAACCAACCTTTGACCAGGACGCGTTGAGGATTGGACTTCGCTTGCCTGAGCAAACCAACATCAAGATTTTTTGCCTGGAAGGCTCGGTCAATATTGATTCTGCATGGTCAGGTGACGTTTTGATAGAATGCGCAAACGAAATCGAATTCGAATCTTCTCAGTGTCAAACAGTTTCTGTGGTTTGTGATACTGGTTCGATAGACATCGGCACGGCAAGAGACATCGTGATTCAGACACAGGATGCTGATATAAATATCGGTACAGTCACAGAAAACCTCTCAATTGACTCTGGAACCTCTGACATCGAAGTTGAAGAAGCCAACCAGTGTTCGATCAACACCATCTCAGGCGATGTAAGTCTTGGTTTGATTGAGGATGCTTCAATACAAACCCTGGCCGGCAACATTACAATCGAAGAATGTCACAACGCTTCAATAGAAAGCACTTCCGGTGACATCGAAATCGGGATTATGCAAGGTAATTTGTCGATCAAATCGGTCAGTTCTGAAATTGAAATCGGTGACCTGGATACGTCAAACACCGTCATTAATGATGTCTCAGGCTCAATAAATATTGATATGCTCAGGATCGTCGAAGGCCAAATCGATATCAGGTCAGTCAGCGATGATATAACCGCAGGTATCCATTCTGACACTTCAGCACAATTCGTCCTCAAATCCAACACCGGCGAGGTTACTACTCCTGACGGCGAGGAGTCTGGAATGTTTGTCGCCAGTACCGGCAATGCGATGGTAAAAATGACTACCATCAGCGGGTCAATTGAGATAGGTTAAACCGAATCACTGAAACAATTCTTTTCTTCTCGTGCGATTTTAACAATGAGTAATAAAAAGTGGGATTGTTATGCGGCACAAGATAAGATTTTTATGTGTGGTTAGAATATCCTAGATAACCCTTCCTTTTCTTGTGTTTCGGTTCGGTAGCTGTTGAGGGACATTCAGGATTCAAAAAAATAAAAAATCGACAATATATGTTTTGCTATTAAAAAAAGATGGGTAAACGAAAGAAGCCAGAACTTAAAATGGTGCCGAAGAAGGGACTTGAACCCCCGACACGCGGATTTTCAATCCACTGCTCTACCAACTGAGCTACCTCGGCACCTGGTTTGTACATGATAGTTACTGTGAGTTCTTTGTCAACAAAACAAATTCAATTTGAGTTATTTTGACTAAAAAAACCTTATCCAGACTGATTTTTAAAAAACATAATCATGGTGTGGTTATCAATGAAAGCATTGTTTGCAAATAAATTCTACTGTCCCGATTGAGAACCAATACGCATGACTCTGATATTTGTTGAAGTTGAAACTTGACCGTAAAACACAAAACCCTCGGTTTTATCCGAGGGTTTTGATGCGTTTATGTATTTGCTTACGCTGATTTGACTGCTATTTTTACCTTGCCGGCTTTGAGACACTTTGCGCAAACTTTCATCCTTACGACTGATGCGCCGACTTGTGCTCTCACGACATGGAGGTTTGGCAGCCAGCGTCTCTTGGACCTGATGTGGGAATGGCTGATTGTGTGGCCAACCACTGGGCCTTTTCCGCAAACTTCACATACCTTTGACATATTAAAACCTCCTTGTTAACGGTTGACAAATATACCAGCAGTTTGCGCTCCTTCAATTATGAAAAAGGAAAATGAAACTTTGTTGACAGTTCCGGCATGTTCCCTAAACTTGTAGTTTTGTCAGGAGGACTAATGGATACAGTATTTCCGAAGGTTGACCCCAGCAAGCGAAACTGGTATCTGGTCGACGCAGAAGGCAAGACGCTCGGCCGACTTGCAGTCACGGTTACTAGACTTCTGTCTGGCAAGGACAAGCCGACATGGAGCCCGCACTATGACTGTGGAGATAACGTCATTGTTGTCAACGCCGAAAAAATTGTCGTAACAGGACACAAGGATACGGACAAGATTTACCGTCACTATACAGGTTATAACGGTGGACTTCGTGCCGAAACCTACGAAAAGCTCCTTGCAAGGGTTCCGGAGCGCGTGATCGAGAAGGCCATTAAAGGCATGCTCCCACACACAAAGCTTGGCAGAGAATTATTCCGCAAGCTTCATGTCTACAAGGGAACAGCTCATCCGCACGCAGCCCAGAAGCCAACCAAGCTGGAAGCTTAGGAGGAATGATGTACAGGGCAACAGGTTACAGAAAAACAGCAGTAGCTCAGATCACACTCATCCCTGGCGAAGGAAAGATTACGGTCAACGAAAAACCACTTCTTGAGTTCTTCACATCAGAAATGTTCGTTCGTCCAATCTACCAGCCACTTGAGCTTGTGAACATGAAGTCAAAGTTTGACGTCACTGTCAAGGTTGCAGGTTCAGGATACAACTCACAGGCCGAAGCAATGCGTAACGGTATTGCGAAGGCTCTCCTTGAGTACGATCCAGAACTCAGACCGCCACTCAAAAAAGCGGGTTTCCTTTCTAGAGATGCAAGAAAGAAAGAAAGAATGAAAGCCGGTATGAGAGGCGCCAGAAAGGCCAGACAGTACAGAAAACGTTAATGCCAGACACAATTTGGTGTTTCGAACAAAAAGAAAAATCCCTGGAATGCATTTCCGGGGATTTTTTTGCATCTGGCACAAAAACACTCGTATTGGTGCCACAGCAAGAGAAACTCCTCAAAAACGAGGCGTTTGTCGATTACACAAACAGTGTTATCAACAAGCTCCAGCAGATTGGACAGGAAGTCATTGTTATCGGTGCTGGAAACTGGCCATGCCCTGCCATCACAAGGAGTAATGGGCGGTTTGTTTTTGAGGGCATGCCTGTTTTTAAGGTCAAACGCAGAAATTTGATGGGTCGTTTTTCAATTCAGGATGAAGTTTTACCTATCATTGAAAAGGTCGGCCTTTCAAGTGAGTTTGTCGAATGCAGCAATGCTGTTTTGATAGGTCATCTTCACCGGTCGTCAAGGTTTGGCGTCAGTGGGGTAATGTCGCTTGTAGAAAACATTCTTCCGACATATTCCCTGTCACAGGCGTACATGCAAAATCCAAAGGGAATGATGACGCGTGCCCTTGCTGAGGTCATTGCTGCCAAAGTTTTCCCAAAAACAACCCTTTCGATTCTCTGGAACGAAAACGGCGTAGTGATTGGCAAGGATATGGTGGCCGTTGAATCAGTGGCGCTTAGAAATGCCAACATAAACCTGCGAAATGACAGGTTGATCCTGGAGTCTGTTAGACTTGATTTTGGAGATATTCTCCTCCAATACAGTTTCGTTGAAGGTAGATTTATTGGCTTAAAACCCACCAATAAGGCAAGAGTAAATGTTAGGCCAATTTGGAAAAAGGATTTGTGCTCTTTTTGTCTGGATTGTCTTGATGTCTGCCCAAATGGTGTTTTGACAAAAAAAGATAAAACTATCTCAATTAGTTCAAATTGTGTAAGATGCGGTGCATGCGTGGATTGTTGCAGCCTCGATGCTTTAGTCTAACAAATCACATAGAAGAAGGACTCACCTTCGATAACTGGAATTTCGGCAACTTTTGTATGCCTGACCTCTGAATGTGCTGGCCCCTGCTCTATTAGAGAAATGTATTGGGAAAGTATTTCTTGATTATCTGACTGGGCTTCGATGATTACCGATCCGTCGTCCATGTTTTCGGTAAATCCTGATAAACCTAATAGTTGAGCGTTTCTTTTGGCAAAATACCTAAACCCAACACCCTGGACTATGCCAGCAACTCTAATCCTTATTCTTTTCATTGCCAGCGCGGAAAATTGCGCCTAGAATTCCGTTGATGAACTTGCTTGAATCGTCATTTCCAAACTTTTTTGCCATCCTGACAGCCTGATCAATGACCACCGATGCTGGTGTGTCAGGGATTTTTTTAAGCTCATAGAGAGATAGCCTGAGAATGCTTCTGTCGATTATAAATAGCCTGTCCAGTTTCCAGTTTTCCAGGAATTTAGATATAATGCTGTCCAGTTCGTCCAAGCTCGAGAGGACGCCGAGAAACAGCTCTTTTGCAAAATCTTTTGATTCAGAATCTGCATCGCTGGTCTGAATAACCATCAGACCAGCATTTCTGATGTCATTTTGATCAAATTCTGCGGCAAAAAGCATTTGCAGGGCAAGTTCCCTGCTCTGTCTCCTGCCCATTTATTTGTTGGCGCGCTCCAAATATTCGCCTGTTCTTGTGTCGATTTTTATGAACTCGCCCTGTTCTACAAACAGTGGAACATCCACGACGTAACCGGTTTCAACTCTTGCCGGTTTTGTTGTGTTCTGGGCTGTGTCGCCCTTGAATCCTGGTTCGGTTTCAACGATTTCAAGGATGACCATGTTTGGAAGCTCGATGCCGACTTGTTTGCCTTTATAGAAGCTGACTTCAATCTCCATGCCTTCCTTGAGGAAATGGGCTGTGTCACCGAGTGATTCGCGGTCAAGCGTAACCTGGTCGTAAGTGTCGTTATCCATGAACGAGAATTCATTGCCCTGGTTGTATAGATATTGCATCTTCCTGTGGTCGAGGTATGCGGCAACAAATTTTTCTTCTGGTCTGAACGTGCGTTCAATTGTAGACAGTGTCTCAAGATTTCTGATCTTGACCCTGACATGGGCTGTGCCTTTTCCTGGCTTGATGTGATGGAACTCAATGCACATCCACAGTCCGCCATCCATCTCGAACGTCTTTCCTGAACGCAGGTCGTTTGCTGTAATCATAGATCCTCCATTATTATGCACCAGTATTCTAATATCTTGTAACAGCTAGTCAACGAATTTTAAGTAGAATTCTGGATTTTAAAACCGATTGACAACGGTTATCGTTGTGATAAAATCTAGGCGTGATCAGAATCCCAATTGATAATTGCGTGTTTAAGACTTTCACAACCAACACGATCAAGCTTGATGTTGTCTTAAAAGATCTTGATGATTCAATGTATATTCTACTGATCGAGTTGTCAACAAGTGGATCCTACTTCTTTGTTGTTGAAAAAAAGAAAATCGTCAGGGTTTGCAAAATTTCTGGCAGACTCGAATTCCTTGGCAGCAAGACCCTTGAACTGGTGACATTCGAGCTTGAAAGAGAGAAGTCTGTGCTCACACTGGGCAAGGTTTCTAAACCTCTCGCATCGTTTTATGCTATGTTTCTGGAATCAGGGCTTGACTTAACAAACGTAAGCACAGAGTTTTTCTCGTTTTGGAGATTCGCAGCTTTGGCCAAGCAACAGGGGTGGTATGGAATAGGTTTTATCGCAAACAGCGAGAAAACCCTTTGGGCAATTTTTGAAGCTGGAGAACTAAGCGGTGGATGGCTGGTCAAAAATACTGACGCACCTGTTTCGCTTCATGTTGATTCTGTTTTGGAGGAAGCGGTTAAAACCGCAGGTTCATTCAGTTTTCTCAGGTATGAACCACCAATGTTTTTGGAACTGAAACCCACGTCGGTACTCGTTCACACTGATAAATTTCCAAGTCTCATCTTGCCTGATTCCAAGGAGCGTTTGCTGACACTAATGACGATCGGCGAAGTTGGTCTTGATATCGGTTGTGTGTTTGACGGCAGACTGATGATCTCTGAGATTGCCTCTATGTTAAGGATTTCTGAACCCGAGGTTTTGAAAGTGGCTGAGTTTCTCTACAACCAAAGGCTGCTGGCGAGGAACTGATGACAAGAAACGGAAGAACTGACGGCTTTTATTTATCAAACGTTTTTGCTGGCATTTTAAAAGGTGAACAGAATTCGAGCCGTTTGCTCTCGCACATGATTGACGCAAGCTGGAAACTCTACGGTGCCGACCAGGCCAGGGTTATGATGTATTCTCTTGGCAGGATTGCGGGTACGGATTTGTGTGTTAACTTGAAATCCGAATATTCAATCAGTCAGGAAATGAACTGGAATGAATTTCTTGAGAGCCTTGAGATGCTTGGGAGACTGTTTTTTAAAACCACAGTCAAAGTTCAGAGCAATAGCGAAGAAAAGGTGGTTGTCAGAGTCACGGATTCTCCATGTTGCCACAAGCTGACCGGTTACGACCAGCCCTGTTGCGATTATTTGGCCGGCATCTTTGCTTCGTATGCCTCGTTCGTTTTTAAGGGTCTTGAAACCACATGCAACGAACTGACCTGCAAGGCAACCGGTTACACACCTTTTTGCGATTTTGAACTCAAAATTTTCTGGAATAGATAATTTGACTGGCATGTTGGGTATTTACTATTTATCTTGTTGAATTAAAATCATATTATCGATATCGAATATGGAGGGCGCATGAAAAAGATTCTAGCCGTTATTTCTGTATTTATGGTTATGGCATCAGGTTGTGGCACCACACAAACTAAAAAAGAGATCACAGGCAACAAGGTTGCTTCCGATCAATCAGGTTCAATTTTTCTATCTAGCACAAAAACTTACCCAGGCTCAGATATAGAAGCAACTGTTGAATTCAACGAGCCCTTGCAGTCTGTATCGTATGGCTTCAAAGACCAAGTCAAAGTCAGCGCCATTAAACCTGAAGGGTCGCTGTGGAAAGACACGATAAGCATCCCTGAACTAAAACCTGGGAAATACAACCTCATTTTTGTAGCAACACCTAAAAATCCTCCTTCCAAAACATTCAATGCGTCTATCGAAGTTGTTGGGAGACCTGACATAAAAGTAACCTATGACCCAAAATCGAAACAAAAACAAAATATTGTAGTTACTGGAACAAATATCGTCAAAGTAGTCCTTGTTGACGGTAAACTGGAAGAGCACACGTTGATAAAGTCTCAAAAAGGGTTTGAAATCAATAAAATAGTACAAGATAATGACAAATTAGTTATAACCGATAATAACGGCTTGGTATCTGAACAAACTATTGGTTATCCATCAATATGCGTTTACCAGACCAAGCATAATATAAGAAGCAGCAAAAGAGTTTCAGAGAATTCAACAATTGTAGATTCTTATGAGAGTTTCTGCAGATTGAATCCTCATACAGGCGAATTGAAAGAGTATGAGACAATCAATTTTCCAATTGTCAAAGATCCATATCGTGATCCATACATGCCAGAATCGGTCGATGGTCATACTCGCGATTATACTTGGACAAAACTTATTGGCTTATCACCTGATTTGAAATATAGCGTGTACTATACTCAAAAAGGTTTAAAACCTAAAGAGAGTACTATTGAAGATGGCAGAAGATTAAAACTAGTGAAAAGCCATTATTTCTTCATATGTGAACGTAAGAAGCTAAGCTATAAACTAATTGGTTTATTTACAACGTTTTATTATGACCCCAAACCTTCCGAAGGTGATACACTTATTAAAGAAATCGGTACATGCCTCTACCCTGTATATTGGCGTGATAATGAGCTAATTCTTGTCGAAGCTACCAAAGACAACAAACTAGTGAAGAGCACTGATTTTAGCAATTACCCGAGGATAAAAGACGCTCATCCGATGCAGTTAAAACAAACACCTATTGCTACTGCCAAATATGTTAGTATTAATTTATCAGACTTGACCTCAAAGCAGATTGATGAATATGCACCTCTGAAACCATGGGTTTGTTGGGCTGACCAGTCTCTTGGAGTTGTTGGATGGATGTCCCCACAAGACCCTTTCATTTGTTCAGACGCAAAATTTCCAACCCCAATCAACAAAGATAGCAGATGTGTTTTTGTTTCTGACTACCAATGTAAAAACGTTTGGAACATAAAAGATGAATTAGTAAAACAGTATGGTCAGGGATATAATGATGCGATTACCGACATTATTGGTGGTTCATTCTGGAAAGGCAAAAAAACTGTTGTGTTTGCGTGCTTACGCAGGCTTGGTTACAATAATGTCAAATTGGAAACCATGCTTTTGGATATTAAAACAGGATTGATAACAAAACTCAAAACCGGCTCCACGCCAACAAAAGAAGAACTTGATCCAGATTTTTCCTGGCAATATATGATAACATCTAGCTCAATTATGAATCCAAATATCCCACCTTTGGCTGAAATTGTTGCATTCCCCAAACAAGTAAGCCCAGATGACATCACAAGTCCAATGAGAACAACAATAAAAGGCGCTAATCTTGCTGAACTTGTAGGTGATTTTATGAAGGTAATAGGGCCAATCAAGGATAAGATGGGTACTGACATTTTTATATATGAGGAGGCAGAATGATTCGGAGAAATGGTTTTTTTAAAACAGCGACTCGATCACTCCGTCAGCAAAGTCTCCACCAAGCCCGAAATCGATGTTTCTGGTAGAGCAGTCAAACGGTTTTGCCTGCCAGGTTTTGTCGTTGCCAACCCCTTCAACCCGATAGTTGTCCTGCCCGCCGATGTCGATAAACACACCGATGTTTATCATTTTTTCGCGCATGAAACCATTGCCGCATGGCGCAGGATCGCCGTAGGTTCCGAGCGTTCTGCCTGAGCCTACGTCATAGTTGTCGTCCCCACCAATGTTTACGAAAAATCCCATGCCGTTGGCGTTGCCAGCGCCGACACACAAGCCGGCATCAACCTTTTTGCCGTCTTCGGTGCGCCAGGCGTTGTAGGTGTCGTTGCCGCCAAGGTCTATGTGGAAGGCCAGGGACACATCGTGTCCTGTTCCAATCGATGTTGCCATGGTCGCCTGATAGGTGTCGTTTCCGGCTCTGTCCTGGAAGTATGCAATGCCAAAATGTGCCGCAGCCCCCTGGACGTACCAGGCGCCAAGGTAGGAGTCGTCGCCTTCGTAGTCGCTCAAGATGCCGAAAGCATGCCAGTAAGCAACTCCTTGGCCGAACACCCCGCATAAGTACTTGTCATTGCCTTTCATGTCCTGCAAAACACCAACACCACCGCTCATGGAATGGCCGTTATCAAGCTCTGCCCTGGAACCAAAACCTGCTCCCTGGCAAAATGAAGCGTTGTGCTGTGCTGATTGCGCCGAGGGGTTGATGATTTCCTTGTCATCGGCTTCGAAAACATCGTCGCCAGCTTTGTCCTGAAGAAGGCCAATCCCTTGTGTGAACCCAAATCCTTGTGAGCCAAAGAAGCTGTGGTAATAGTCATTTCCACCCAAATCCTGAAGCACGCCGATTCCAAACTCACCAGCGCCTTGACAGTCAAACTTGCCGTCATAGGTGTCGTTGCCGGTCATGTCCTTGAGGATTCCAACTCCGAAACATCCAGAACCCTGACTGATGGTTTCCGACTTGTACTTGTCGTCACCAGCCATGTCCACCAGCACTCCAAAGCCGAACCTACCTGAACCGCACTGAGGATGAATGCCGGTGTCATCGGTGTACTTGTCATTGCCTGAGACGTCGATACAAACCGAGAAAGGATTGTCAATGCTTGCGTTTGAGCCGACATAACCAGAATAGTTGTCGTCGCCGGTAGTGTCGATGAGCAGGAGTTGATTTATACAGTTGTAACTGGTTGACTCGGAACCTGAAATTGTTATCTGTCCAAGTGGAGTTGGGATGTCTACACTAGTCGGGAGTTCGGTCCCAAGCAACGCAACCATCTTGTCAACAGCAAGCGATCCTTGGGCTGCAGCATAATAGAGCCAGCGAAAATCCATAGCTAGACCAGCGTCGTAGGTGTCAATCGGGAAATCTGAACCAGAATCGAGCAACATCGAACAACGCTTGAAAATGTCATCCCATTTTTCGCAAGGGATCTTTCTCATGGCAAGGTCTCGGTATTTACAAACTTGCATGGCATAACCGACAAATTCAGCCATCATGGATTGCCATTTTGGACTCAAGGCGGAACATTTGGTTTTAAGATCATCTTTGCCTTTGTCGGTCAGCTTCCAGTTGCTTTGAGTGTAAAGTGTCAACAAACTCTCATAGAATGGGTTTTCCTTGGCAATGACCGGCTTTGGACCAAAATCCCACCTGGAGACCTCGTTGCCTGACCGTCTTGCGCACATCACTACTGCACCCCTGACGGTTTTTATCATTTCAAACCTGCCAAGTGTCATTTTGGCATCGTAAGGTACTTCGAGAGGTCTTTGGTGGAGTTCATCAAACCAGGGAAATCTGAATGGGTCTCTCTGAAAGTCGCCAATATTCCACATGTTCCACGACAGATCAGATGGTTCAAGCCCGGCTTTTGCAAGCAGCTCGATGAATCGGTCAGGTGTTTTTTCAGCAAAGCTTACTGAAGTTGGAAAAACCATTAGAAAAGCGACAACCAGGAGAATCATCTTCTTCATCTTTCACCTCAACAATTGATGATAACAAAAAACCAGTATTTGTCACTTTGTTTGCAAAGATCTTTTCACTCCTCAGGTGTCAAAGAAATTAGAAAAACGACAAGGAGGTTTAAAATGCCTGTAGCTCTTCTTCTTTTAAAATTAGCTACTGGACTGGCCATTTATACGCTCTTGCTGCTTGGCATCCCCTGGGAATGGAACTGGGTGATGGGCTGGGTGTTTATCGTGCTAACCTTTGGCGTAACTGGCGCTGAGATGTTTGTTTTGAATGCGAAAAATCCGGAGCTTATCCGAGAAAGGGTCAAACCAGCGGAACAACCTAAACCTTTTGACAAAATCCTTTCAAAAATAATTGTTTATGGTAGCTTTACTTTCCTTGTTGTGGCTGGTTTGGACAGGAGATTTGCCTGGAGTCTACAGCTGCCGTTGGTCGTACAAATAGTTGCCAGCGTTCTCTACACTGGTTTTTTGTTTTTTAGCAACTGGGCAATGCAGACAAACCGATTTTTCTCTTCAGTAGTCAGGATTCAGTCCGACAGAGGTCAGACAGTTTGCGAGGAAGGCCCTTACAGGATAGTCAGACATCCTGGCTATGCCGGAGCGATGTTTTCCTACTGGTTGATGCCACTGATTCTCTCAACTTTGTGGATGTATGTGCCGGTTGCTATTGTGACAGGGCTGTTGGTAACAAGGATTGTTCTCGAAGAAAAAACACTGAAAGAAGAACTGCCAGGATATGAGCAGTACACAAGAGAAACTAAGTACCGTGTTATCCCTGGAGTCTGGTGACCTATATCCTGCCAGCAACTTTCAAGACATGGAGCGCGTCAACGGTTACGAACGGGTTGAACACCTTTTTTGAAACTGGCGACCAATCTACCAGTGACGTTCCACTTGCACGCTTCTCTTTTTTGCCATCCCAAAGCGAATAGTACCGATACTCGGCTGGAAAGCCGCCATCTGGTAATCTTTTTGACTCAAGCAGGCCTAACGCGTCATTGCATCTTGGATCGGTTATAAACCCAGATTCAGCCATCACTTTCAACCCAAAAAAGAAATCATAGTGCCAAGTTGCCGGTATGCCTATCTTGTCAATGCGGTTGAACATCACCTCATCGCTGTTTTGTTTTTTGTAGAGTTTTCTTTTGAGGAATATCTCACTTACTCTCTTTGCTGATTCCTTGGCTTTCGTGTCGCCAGCTTTATCAGCGTACAACGATATTGCCCGAAGAGGGATTGCGGATTCGTGAAACGAAGAATTTATGGCAGTCGGATTCTTGTCACAGTTCCAACCACCATCATCCCACTGCCAGGAAATCAATCGTTTAATAAGCTCATGTATCCTATCATCCATAAATCCAAGCTTCATTGCTGACCAACAGATGTTTGCCTCCTGCGAGGCGCATCTTCTGGGTCTGCCGTCAATCATTGTTAAATGACCCTTGTTTTCAGTAGCTCGAAACCATTTCTCAAGGGTATAGTCCACCATAGGCCAAATGTCAGGGTCATTCTCGGGGTAGCCAAGCTCTGCAAGGTGCATGAGAACCCAGTGTGAGCCGTACCATTTTGAATAGACATGATGCGGGATCAAACCGTCTTTGTTTTGTTCAGAGAGCAGTTTTCTCACTCGCTTGCATTTTGGAATTTCTGACCTAACACTCGGGTCGTCAATTCCAAGTAGGTATTTTTTTGTTTTCCAGACTACAGAAGGCTCATCGCTTGAGAGCAGCCTATCGACAATTTCCATTTTTTTACCTGTCAATTCCTGGAATAAACAACGATCCGTCTTCAACATCGACACCAATTCCTACCTGCATTTTTGGTCTGTCCGGGTTAACCCTGATCCATTTGTCGTTTTGTTTGCAGAAATCCTTTTGGTATGTGTCGTTGCCGCCAATGTCGATGAAATAACCCATGCACAGCATCTCGTTTCTTATGCCATCAGGGAACAGTCCTGATGCGATATAGGCGCCACCAAACATGTTGTCAGCTTGAGCGTTGTAGATGTCGTTGCCACCGATATTTACAAAGAAACCAAAACCGGTCTCGTTGCCGCAGCCAATCATCAATCCGCCCCAGAGTTTCTGACCATCTTCTTCTCGCCAGCAGTCGTAAATGTCGTTACCGCCGGTGTCTATGTGCCATGAACACGAGAAATCGTGTCCAGTGCCTAAAGAAGTTGCCTGGTAGGTATAATAATGGTCGTCGCCAGCATCATCCTTGAACTCGGAGATGGCGTAGTGAGCGGTCGCACCCTGGACGTACCAGAGACCTTTGTATGTGTCGTTTCCGGCTTTGTCGTTTAGCACGCCAACGCCATACCAATAGGCTGTGCCTTGACCAAAAACACCGCAGCTGTAGGTGTCATTGCCCTGGTCGTCGACAAGAATGCCGCATCCTCCGGACATTGATTTGCCGTCGAGATAGTCGGCTCTCCTGCCGTTGCCAACGCCTTGAGCCATTGAGGTGTTGTGCTTTGGGTTTTGTGCTGAAGGGCTGATGATGTCAGTGTCATTGGCGATGTAGTTGTCGTCACCTGTTTTGTCGTACATGATGCCGAAACCTCTGGTGTAGCCGTATCCCTGACCGTAGCCGTAGCATTCGTAGACGTCGTTTCCTTCGAAATCGGCTATTGTGCCTGTACCAAACGAAGCAGCACCCTGGCACATGTACATGGCCTTGTATTTGTCGTCGCCTTTGAAATCGTAAAGCAAGCCAGCGCCAAGCATGCCTGTACCCATCGAGTAGTCCACGCCTTCGTAGTTGTCGTTGCCCTCAAGGTCGACAAGCATGCCAAGACCGAGAACGCCAGCGCCAAAACTTGGCAGGTTGGTGTCTTTGGACAGGTATGTGTCGTTACCTGTAACGTCAATGATTACTGAAGCACAGTTATCAACCGATGACGTGGCGCCCAGGCTTCCGGTGTAGTTGTCGTTGCCACTGGCATCGATTATAAGGCATGAATTTGAGCCTCCATAATTGTCGCTTTGTGTTGTTCCGTTCAATATTATTGAGCCAAACGGAGTGTCCAGATTGAGTTTTTTGTCTGGCAGCCTGAAGGTTCCATCGACAATCGAGTTTTTTATTTCCTGAATGGTAAACACTGCGCGACAAACAGCCCACATCATCTGCTTTTGGTCAAAATCCTTGCCAATTCTGTAGAAATCAGTGGTGTCCATGATTGAAGCTTTGCAGAGTTTGTTGAACAGATCGGCATCGACACAGTTGCTTTCAAAGATCACCTTTCGTTCGTTGTAGAGATGTTCGACGCAAAGCAGGTATTTGGCCAGCAAGAATGCAGTTTTGGAGTCAAGCTGTTTTTCAACGTCTTGATATTGTTTTTCAATTTTTGAAGTCCATGGGATTTTGTGGTTGAGGTTGATGTCTCGAAGTGCAGTGGTTAAGGGGTTTTTCTCGGCAACTGGCAACGGAGGCAGCATGTCGTTGAGGAATGCTGCAATGTAACCGTTGGTTCTTACGCAGCCATAGAAAAAGAACAGTGTTATCTCATTGGTTTTGTTTGACCCATAAATGCTGATTCTTTGTGACATCTGGTTGACAATCCTTGGAACCATGAGCGGTTCATACCAAAGTTCGTTGAACCAGGAGAGACGAAACGGGTCGTTGTCAGCAATTCTGGCAAGTTTTTGAGGAGGCCAATACAAATCAGCAATGCTCAATCCTGTGGCAGACAGACTTTCTTCGAACCTGTTGACCGGCTCTTCCGATTGAACACTCGTAAATGATATCGAAACAATTATCACCACAACAACCGACAACAGCTTTTTCATGGCAAGCCTCCGGAGTGTTGAATATCTTTAAGTAGTTAGCCGATAATATCCATTTCAAAATAGGCAGCCAAACCGACCATGATTGGTAATGTTTGAGCAAGTGTCGGCATGATCAGGTCGTTTATGATCTTGGTGCCAGCAAAAAAGTTGTTTGACAGAATGAAATAATACCCGACGTAATAAATGGCGAAAACAAATATGCCGGCAATGATGGTTTTCCACGATCGAGAGAGAATACCTGTATAGATCTCAGAAAGAATTGACAATGCGTAAATGAGCATTGCGCACGTGAATGCGATAATGCCAAGAGCCATCAGCCTCAGTTGGATGTTGAACAAAATCTGGGACACAAATGGCGACAGTAGAATGCACATCATTACAAAAATAGCCAGCACACCTGGCAGAGCCACCATTATCGAGTTTGGTTTTCCAACGGTTTTGACCAGGTTGTATTTCCTGACAAGCGCGATAAGCAGGCATGGGAAAACCCAGATATAACCAAGCCAATCGGCAATCGTTGGTGGCTTTAGGTTAATGTCCCTGAAGACATATCTAAGCAGAAAAGAGATTATGTTACCAACAGAAAGCATGAACATGGCTATCATGATGAATCGCCAGACTCTTCTGGATTCATCATGGGTTTCGTAGGTATTCATTGCCTTAAGAGACAAAAAGTAGGCAGCCACAGAATTTGCAATGGTGAAAATGACTGCCGGGAGTTGATTGAATATTCCGCCACCTGAATCAGAGGTGAGCCAGGATGTTATCCCAAAAACTGCTGCTTCAATTATCAATA
>JAGNLA010000003.1 GCA_017999835.1 Caldisericia bacterium | reverse complement strand
TTGTTTTGCCAAGGGTTGAAAGAACTTTTGTAATTGCCGAGGTCAACGTGGTCTTGCCATGGTCAATGTGGCCAATGGTTCCGACGTTGACGTGCGGTTTCGTTCGTTCAAATTTTTCTTTTGCCATATTTAAGTAGCTCCTTCCTAAAATGCTATGCCTTTTACTTTTTCTATTATTTCATCCCTTATAGCAGGGGGTGTTATTTCGTAGTGTGAAAACTCCATTGAGTGGTCTCCGCGTCCTTGTGTCACGGAGCGCAGGTCAGTTGCGTATCCAAACATCTCTGCAAGAGGCGCCCTGGCTTCGATGATTTGCAGGTTCCCCTGTTTGTCCATCGATGCAATTTTGCAGCGTCTTTTGTTGAGTTGGCCAAGTACATCGCCCAGATACTCCTCAGGGGTGGTGACTTCAAGTTTCATGATCGGTTCAAGCAGCTGAGGATTGCCTTGCCTTATGGCATCCTTCAAACCTTTGCTTGCAGCGATTCTGAATGCGATATCGTTGCTGTCCACTTCGTGAAAACTTCCACCCATAATGTCGACGTGAACGTCGACGACCGGGAAGCTTAGAAGTGGGCCAGTGTCCATTGCATCCTTGAGTCCCTGTTCGATGGCCTTGATGAATCTCTCCGGGAGTTCCTGTGCATTTGTATGGTTTTCCCAGGTGAGACCGGAATTGCGTTCTCCAGGTGAGACCTTGAGCAGCACGTCGCCGTACTGTCCTTTTCCACCTGTTTGTTTTAGCTGGGTTCCTCTGCAGGTGACCGTTGAGCCGATAGTTTCCTTGTATTGAACCTGAGGCCTTCCGATGCGAATCTGGAGGCCTTCGTCTCTTCTGACTCTTTCGATCATGACTTCCAGATGAAGTTCGCCCATGCCTGAAATGATTATCTGCCCAACTTCTTCGTCATATCTGACTTTGAAAGTCGGGTCTTCCATGGCGTACTTCTTCAGTGCCTGGTGTATCTTACCTTCATCGGCTTTGGTCATTGGCTCGATCGCCATTGAGATGACCGTATCAGGGAATTCCATCTGCTCGAGAGCAACTGGCCTTCCTTCGTCATAAAGGGTGTGACCGGTTTGGGAATCCTTGAGTCCAAGCACTCCACCAATGTCTCCAGCTGAAATTTCTGTAACATCTTCACGCTTGTCGGCGAAAAGATGCAGGCAGCGCATAACTCTTTCCTTTTTGCCAGTGTTGGCATTGAGGCAATAAGAGTTCGCGTTCAATTTTCCGGAATAAACCCTTACGAAAGCCATTGAACCAAGATAATTGTCGGTTACAAGCTTGAAAACCAGAGCAGCAAGAGGTTCATCGTCAGTCGGGTTACACATGATTTGGGTACCATCTTTTAGGCTACGTCCCATAACAGGAGGTCTGTCCAGCGGTGAAGGGAGATAGGTTGTTACCGCATCAAGAAGAGGCTGGATGCCTCTATGCTTGTGAGATGAACCACCCAGAACAGGTATGATTTTCCTGGCAATTGTTCCCTTCCTCAGGTACTTCTTGAGCTGGTCATTATCAAGCGTTCCGGTTTCAATAAAGATCTCCATGGCTTCATCGTCTGACTCGGCAACAACTTCTATGAGTTCTTCCCTTGTCAAAGCGACTTTGTCCTTGAGGTCTTCCGGAACCGGGCCGACTGTGAAGTCTGAGCCATCTTCGCCAACAGGCCATGTGTAGGCCTGATTGTCAATAACATCACAGACGCCAATGAACTTGTCTTCGATGCCTATTGGCACATGGATGACTGCAGGGATTGCTCCCAGTCTTTGTTTGACCTTTTCCACTACATTGTCAAAATTCGCCCCGAGTCTGTCTAGTTTGTTTATGTAGATCAGACGGGGTACCCCGTAACGGTTTGCCTGTCTCCAGACTGTTTCCGTTTGGGGTTGGACACCGGCCACTCCGCACAACACAATGACCACGCCATCAAGCACTCTCAGCGAGCGCTCGACTTCGGCTGTGAAGTCAACGTGTCCCGGAGTATCGATGAGGTTGACCCTGAAACCTTTCCAGTCGAATGTGATTGCGGCACTTACAATTGTAATGCCACGTTCACGTTCCTGGTCCATGTAATCAGTGGTCGTGTTACCGTCATCGACATCACCCATGCGGTGGATTCGACCTGTAAGAAAGAGGATTCTTTCCGTTGTGGTCGTCTTGCCCGCATCAATATGAGCGATGATTCCGATGTTCCTTACGTTTTCAAGGTGCTTCATTGTTTCCGGCTGATTTTTTACCAGCGGTAATGTGCAAAAGCCCTGTTGGCTTCTGCCATTTTGTGTGTGTCTTCTTTTTTCCTGAATGCTCCGCCCTGGCTTGCATATGCGTCAAGCATTTCCTGTGCAAGTCTCTTCTTCATTGGTATGCCCTTTCTCTTGATTGAGAAAGTGACAATCCATTTGATTGCGAGAGCTTCTCCGCGATCTGGTGACACTTCGATCGGGATTTGGTAGGTGGCTCCACCTACGCGGCGCGGTTTAACTTCGACTCTTGGGCGGCAGAGATCAACAACTTCTTCCATGACCTGGACTGGCTTCTTGCCTGTCTTTTCTGCGACGATGTCCAGTGCATTATAAATGATCTGCTCTGCACGAAGTCTCTTTCCGTCCTTGATGAGCTTTCCAATGACCTTGCCGATAAGCTTGTTGCTGTAGACTGGGTCAAGACGCTCTCTCTTGTGAAGTACAATTTTTTTCCTTGGCATCTTTTAACCTCAAGCTTTCGGACGCTTGGCGCCATACTTGGAACGAGACTGCTTCCTGTTCTCGACACCTGTTGTGTCGAGAGAACCTCTGACGATGTGATATCCCACACCTGGAAGGTCTTTTACACGTCCACCTCTTACAAGAACAACAGAGTGCTCTTGGAGGCTGTGTCCGACGCCGCCGATGTAGGCCAGGACTTCAATACCATGCGAGAGTCTGACTTTTGCAATCTTCCTCAAAGCCGAGTTTGGCTTCTTCGGTGTCATCGTTCGCACAATCGTGCATACGCCGCGCTTCTGCGGGCATTCCTGGAGGGCCGGAGTTTTCGATTTGAACTTCGGCTGTTTCCTACTTTTGCGTACCAATTGATTTATGGTAGGCATCCATCACCTCATTTTGCATACCGATATTGTATTTGTGCTTGCTTGTTGATAAGATCTTCATGATGCCTGCGAAATAGGGCAGTTCTCCGCAGACTGATTGTCGCCCAACAAGGAACAAATAAATTCAAAGTTCAAGCACGAAAGAATAGTTTAACAACCGGAAGTTAACAGTCAAGGTAATCATTTAAACAAATCCAGACTGATTTAACAATTCCTGGTGATCGTGCTAAAATAATTCTCATTTTAAACCATTTTGAGGCATTTCAAAAATCAACCAAGCCTTGTGCTTCCAATTTTTCGGAACTATGTTAAAATATTCTTATGCGTCACCTGACAACGAAAGATATGATTACGTTGACAGTCTGTCTGGCAGTCTGCATGTTGTCGTTCATTCCTGCAATTTTCAACATTCAACTGCCGCAGATGACTCTTTCTCTTATCCTCATCGGGCTCAACTCGATTGGGTTGGCTTTGACAATGCTTCCGTATTTTTACCAATTTGTAAGCATCGGTATCAATTTGTATATTGCTTCAGCTTTCTTTGTCATCAACATTGCATCTGAAACGTCATTGCTTTTTGAACAGAAATTTGCCAGTCTGGCGACAATGTTTGACATCATGTCCCTTATTTTTCCTGTTATTTTCACCGCCATACTCAACCGCAAGGTATTGCTTGAAAGGCCATGGAATGTAAAAAGTTATCTGAGAAACGCTTTCCTGGCCTCCACAATTCTGTGCGGCATGTTCGGCATCGATTACGGTCTTTCAACAAATGTCTCATGGGTAAAAATTATTGATTACTCCATATTTGGTTTTATCATGACCAACATATTCGAACTCATCGACAGAAGACCTAAGCAGAACAATCTGGTCATAAGCCTCATGTTCATCATGGCTGCGTTTTTTATTAATTTCATAAATGTCGAAATCCTTGCAAACAACACACTAACAGCGAGCAAGAGAGTCGATTATTCTTCTTACAGGAACTTATATCTTGTATTTACAACTTTTGTGTCATCAGGGTTTTACTTTTACGTCCGAAGCATCATTGCTGCTGCGCAAGAGCGCACAAACCTCCTAAAAACGATTGGAAAAAGAAACGCAGAATTAACTGGCGACCAGACCGATGTTGATGGATATTTCTCTGTTAGTGTCTCAAAAATGTCAGTCATGGAATTCTCAGAAAACGCAGGCAGATTTTTGGGGTTGAAAACAGATTCCGATCTATGTTTTTTGCGCAAAAAAGACCCCTATGGGCTGATATCGATAATAGAAAAAACCATTTCATCCGGGGTTATCGAATCGACAAAACTCCACATTGGTGACAGATCGTACGACCTCAATTCCGTAAAAAATCAGTCAGAATCAGATTCAACAGTTCTCTTCCATATTGCTGACATCACAAAGCAGGAACAGGGACTGGCCGAAGAAAGACAACATTCAAAGATGCTTGAGATGCTCGTTGACATAGCAAACTCTGCCAGCAAGCGCGAAACCATTGAACAACTCTGTAAGTACACCATATCATCGATAACAAACATGCTGGATTTTGAATACGGCGCAATCTTCATCGTTGACAACATAACAGATTCAATAGACGTCTATAGCGACGACATCACTACCTTTGCGACAGGACAGCACAAACAACTTTATGCAAACCTTGAAGACAGAACCACTCTGAACATGCTGTGCACAAAGACTGAATATTTTTTGGATTCCGACACTAACGATTCTGACAATCCTTGCCACATGGTAGCCAAATCGCTAGGGCTTGGTGGCATGATAATCATGCCATTCCAGATCAATCACGAGAAATCCGGTTGTTGCATGATTGGTTCAAGAAGCAATTCGCTTGTCAAGCCCAGCATGATGCAACTCTCAAAAACCATCTCGACACAACTTGGAATGGCGCTTGACAGGCATATGCTCCTCGAAACGCTTAAGCAAAGATACAAACTTGTTGAAAATGCAAACCGTACAAAAGACGAACTAATTACAATGATAGGCCACGAGCTGAAAACGCCTTTGACCTCAATTGTCGGTTACATAGAACTTTTCGACATTGACAAGGACAATCTGACACAAAAGCAGAGGGAATTCATAACAATACTTCACCATCAGTCTGACATTCTCTCTTGGTTGGTTTCGGGCATAAACCTACTCGCCTTGCTCAAAACCAACAGGTACCACCTTGAGAAGGAAAATATTGCACTAGACAAAGTTATTCAACGTATGCAGGGGAGATTCACAAGACCAGAAAATAAAAATGAAACAACAATCACATGCAACGTTAACGAAAAAATGATCATCAATACAGACGTAACCGCATTTCTTGGGATTTGTACAAATCTCCTGATTGCTTTTGAAAGGTTCAGCAATCTTGACTCAAGGATTGACCTGACATTGAGCAGACTGGGTCATGACATTTCGATAGAAATCTCTGATAATTCAAAACCAATAGGCAATGAGGACCTTGAGAAGATTTATGAAATATTCTCAACGCTTCAAACAAAACCCTCGACAATCAACCGAGGCTCTGTAGGGCTTCCGCTTTCTATCGTAAAAGAGTTCACTGATTTGCTTGGTGGGAGCATCAGATTCGACGCACTACCCTCTGGAAACCGAGTTGTCGTTGTGCTTCCAGACGTATTCCAACATCAATAAGTTTTCTTTCGCATCCACACACCGATTGTCAAAAACTCATGCCACAGCTTGATTAAAAAATCCCATTTGCTAGAATGTAGTCATGACTCACGAGGAATCTGCCGGTGGAGTTGTGTTCCTTGATGGCAAGGTTGTCATCCTCCAGCGGAAAAGCAACAAAAACTGGATATTGCCGAAAGGTCACCTGGAAAACGGTGAAACACACGAGCAGGCAGCCATCAGGGAGGTTTACGAAGAAACCCATCTGACGGCTGTTCCAATTGCTGATTGTGGCGACACCCACTACCAGTTCAAAACAGATGAAGGAAATGTCATTGATAAATCAGTAAAATATTTTCTCATGCTTGCCCAATCAAAAAAAGTAAAGACAGAAGTTTTCTTTTGTTACTATCTTGTTCTGCCCCCCGAACAGGCTATACGGAAACTGACTTTCCCGCAGGACAAAAAAGTGCTCAAATCGGCCTGGGAGTGTTACAGAAGAATACTAAAGGAAGGCAAGATAACCAATGAGAGCAAGATATGACCTTGCAAAAATAATAGCTATCGAAGCCGGAGATCTGCAAAATAATTTTTGCGGCAAAGAACTTAATACTTCAATCAAATCAAGCACTGTCGACATTGTAACCGAAATCGACTTTGCTGTTCAAAGCACGATCATAAACCGCATTGTGTCCCGGTTCCCTGATGATGGAATCCTTGCCGAGGAGAAATACGCCAAGGAGACCAAGGATGAATGGACCTGGATAATTGATCCACTAGACGGTACCACCAACTATTCCCACGGATTTCCACTTTACTGCGTCTCAATCGGTTTATATAAGGAAAATAGGGGTTATTACGGAGTCATCTACCTGCCGTGCCTCAAAGAGCTTTTCGAAGCCCACAGGGGCGAGGGCGCAACACTCAACGGCAAGCCAATCAATTGCAGCTCGATAGAAGAAATTGACAAAGCAATGGTCGCAACTGGTTTCCCGTATGACGTCAATCCACTTGCAGAGGACAACGTACCACAGTTTAAAAATTTCCTCATGGAAGCTCAAGCTGTCAGGAGATTCGGTTCAGCCGCCATAGCACTTGCTTACATCGCATGCGGAAGGCTTGACGGTCTGTGGGAAATGAAGCTGCGTCTATGGGACATGGCTGCAGGCGTGCTTATGATCCAGGAAGCTGGCGGAGAAGTCACCGGCTACAATAACGAGCCATTTGACATGTTTTCAAGAAAGGTTGTTGCATCAAACGGTCATATTCACCAGAAGATGATTGAAATCCTCCGGAGGTGACAACAGTGGCAAGGTCCATCCTTGACGAACTGGGACCCAATTACGACCTGTACGTTGACTGGAACAGGCGCCTTTCAGCCGAGATACCGTTTCTGACAAAACTCCTCCGCACAAGCGGCAACGCCAAAAAAGTCCTTGATGTCGGCTGCGCAACAGGCATGCACTCAATCGAACTTGCCAAACAAGGCTATGAGGTTTTTGGCATTGACGAGTCGGAACGCCTCATCGAAAAAGCAAAACAAAACTGCCTTGCTGCAAAGACCTACGTCCCGTTGCAGGTTCTCTCAATGATTGACATTGAAAAACACCCGGCAAAGCCATTTGATGCCGTCATAATGCTGGGTAACATCATCTCTTTTCTGGAGGATGAGGACCAGGCTGTCCATTTCTTCAAAAGCGCCATGAACGTGCTAAAAACTGGCGGCCACCTAATAGTCCAGACAGCCAACTACCGCCGGATGCTGCTTGAAGGCAACCGTTTCGAGCTAGTCACAACTAAAGATTCAGACATAATGTTTGTCAAGGTTTATGACCTTGACCCAAAAAAAGCAAAGCTCTCGGTGCTCATGCTCGATAAAGACGGCACATGGCAGATGAAATCGGTCACACAACAAATAATGGTGCTAAACAAGGAAGACCTGGTCAGATTTGCATCAAGGTCAAAGTATGCATCGATTTATCTTTACGGCAAACTCGACGGTTCACCGTTCAAGGGGGAGAGTTCTGACCAGCTGGTGGCAGTGTTTAGGAAGTAAAATCGTTGAAGCCAATAAAAAGTTCACTCTTTGCAGAAATACAATTTCTACAGGTTAACAAGTCCGGACAGCAATGACTCTTTCCATTTGAGCTTTTCATTGATAAAATCCTCCAGTAAAGTCACTTTAAGTGAGGCATTTATGAGGATTCTTGTTACTGGTGCATCGGGTTTTCTTGGTGGCGTGACGGCTGAAAAGCTGGCAGAGCTTGGGCATGAGGTTATCTGTCCTGTCAGAAAACCTTGTGATATAAAGGGCTGCACAACAGTCATCGAAAAGTACGATGGGCAGTACTTCAAAGACATCAAACCATCAATCGATGTGTTCGTAAACAACATCGGCCACATCAGCGACCATCTCAGCTATGAAGCACTCAAACCGGTCAATGTCGACATGCAGCCAAAACTCGTGGAAGCAGCAAAAAAACTTGGCGCAAAAAGATACATTCACATCAGCACCGTTGCAGTGTGCGGCATGGGTGGTAAAGATTCTCCGATATTAGAAAGTGACAGACTTGGCCAGGACATGGGCTACGGCCAGTCCAAGCGTGAGGGCGAAGAACTGGTCACACAAAAGTGCAAGGAGCTTGGAATGGAACTTGTTATCCTGCGACCAAGCGCTATTTACGGTCCAAAGTCAAAATCCGACAACGGCGCAAAAATCAGAATGCTCCTCAAATCCCCAATCAGGATGATTGGTTCTGGCAAGCAGAAATGGCACATTGTACACGTTGATGACGTTGCTGACGCGATCATATGCGCAATAAACGCTCAGAATGCTGGCGGCACAGTCTGCAATATCTCAGGGCCAGACCCAATGACTGCAAAAGACCTAGTGAAAATGGCATGTGAAGTGATGAACGTCTCTCCAAAAGGAATAAGGATTCCAGGAGGTTTAACTAAGGTTGCTGCTGCCATTGTCCAGTTCTTTTGTCCAAAGAAGCCATTTTTTAGCGAATTTGCTGCAAGTCTTCTGCTTGAATCTCATGAATACGACATCATGAAGGCGAAGGAACGTCTGGGTTTTGCCCCGTCTCACTACCTTCGCGACGAACTCCTGGAATCACTTCCAAAACCTTCGCGCCAAGTTTCTTGACTGCCAGCCAGCCAATCCTGAAAAAAGATGGAGCAAGTTCGCCTCTGCTGCGTTTTGAAAGGGTGAAGCTGATTTCGGCTCCAAACAAAATGATGACAACCGACAAATATATCCACATCACGGCGCCAAGAACCGTTGCCAGAGCACCATAAATGATTTTTATTGTAGAGAATGTTTCAAGGTAGATTGTGAACCCCCATTTGAGGAAATTCCACAAAAGTGCAGCCGAGATTGCACCCCAAAAGGCATCCCTGAAACGTTTTTTTGTGTTGGGCATGATCAAATAAATTAACAGGCAGATAACACCAAAAATGAACCACGAAAAAACATTTTCAATGATTATCGCAATAGCCGGGACATCGCTAATTATCGTGTTCACGACTGGATTCGACGTTACAGCCGCATAGCCAATCACCGGAGAGGTCAGAATACCAAGCAACAGCAACATGGTCAGAACCAATGAAAGACCAATTGAATAAAGATATGATGACCAGACAGGACGAAGCTTCGTCTCAAAAATTTTATTTATGGAGTACTCAAGGCTTCGAAGCATGCCGGCAGCAGTAAACAGCAGCGTTGCAACACCCCAGAAGGTTGTAATGTTTTGATCGGCAACAACCCTGTTAAGGACTACTTTGAACCAATTGAGCGTCTGCTGGTTTACAAACAATCTGCCAAGCAATTCATACATAGAATTGAGTACATCGGTATCCTTTAACAATGCTCCAAAAATAGAAAGACCAAACAACATGAATGGCACAATCATCAGTAGCATGTAGGATGAAACCGACGCTGCAAGAAAGAAATCCGCATGCGCAAGGAAAGAAACGACCGATTCAGCAAAAATACGTATCGGTCTGAGTATCAATCTTTTAATGGTAAGACCAATTGATGGCATATATCTAGATAGGGAATGGTGGGTGATAGTGGACTTGAACCACTGACCTCTTCCGTGTCAGGGAAGCGTTCTACCGCTGAACTAACCACCCGTTACCAGCTTGAAGTATTATCCTTAATCTTCCCGATATGTCAAGGTATGAACCAAATTACATATAGTAGTATATTATAACCAAAGAGGTGAAAAGAATGCGAAAACAACTGTTTGGCCTCGTGGCAGCCATGCTATTGCTGCAATCAGCAAGTGTTTTGGCGAGTGAAAAACACACTCCTGACTGGACACACATGCACGGAGATGCAAACCATACAGCATACTCTGCTGTAGAGCTTGCACCGCCATTGAAGCTTCTTTGGAAGAAAGCTTTTGAACCATCATCGCATGTTAATGTTGTGGCATGCTGGTACAACGACGTACCATTGATTTTTACTGGCGACACCAACGGATACCTGATGTGCATGAAACCCGACAGCGGCGAGTTGATTTGGCGATATAAAGCCGGTTCTGGAGGTATCCTGAACTCTCCGGTAATCATCACTTCGTCTTCTGGCGCAAAAAGAATTGTTACAGCAAGCTCCGAAGCTTTACGCAACGGAAGCAGCAACATAGAGGTGCACTGCGTTGACATGGAAGGCAAGCAAGTCTGGATGACAACGCTTGCAGGTTCGTTTTGTGAGTCTTCTCTAACGTTCCAGGATGGTTACATCTATGTCGCTACAGGCATAATGAATGCTGGTAGCTCAAGCGGTGGCAATCTATACAAAATCAGGGCCGAAGATGGATCAAAAGTTTGGACAGCAAAGCTTCCAAATGCTCCTGCTACCGCTTCACCAACAAAAGTCGGCAACAAGGTTTTTATCTTCTGTTCAAACCTTTCAATTGGAAGCTATGACGGCAGATGGCTTGGAGCCTATCTTACCGGTGCCATTCTTGCTGCCGTAGACGACTCTACAGGAACCACCAAAGCCATTTTTGATCTTGGTAACATGAGGATGGACATTCTGACCGTTTATGATGGAACAGACATCATCATCTCTGGACAGACAGTTGCCATATACATAAGGAAATGGGTTGACCCAAGATTTCCTGACAAGGTCTACTACATTCACGAAGAAGTCCCAAAAAGCCTTGTTTGCAGAATCAACCCCGACGACCTGAGTACAAAATGGAAAACCTATCCCACAACATATGAAAACGGCGAAATTTATGCTCATACACCAATTGTTTCTGGTGACTGGGTCATAACCGGCGCCGATGGTGGAATGATCTACGCCTACAACAAAAAAGACGCCACAAAAAACTGGAGATATCAGCAGGCAATCGGCGTCAGACTGTGCATGGCAGCCTCGGAAAACTACATCTACCTCAACGAAGGCGACACTCCTCCAAACTGTTGCCCGGACAGAAAAGCAAAGTTCAAGATTATCGACATTGATTCTGGCAGAACCCTTTGGAGTTACACACTAGACAAGACCGGCTTGGGGGCTGTGTCTGTGTTTGACAAATATGTTTACACCTTCGACAGGGGGAGCCTCTACTGCTTCACGCGAGGGGAACCACCTTTATTGATGGTTGATCCAAAAGAAATCGACCTTGGAGAAATCCCCCAGGGGAAAGTAGAAAAAACTTCGTTCAAGGTCTGGAACGGTGGCGCCGGAACACTTTCCGGAACAATCACAAATGACAGCGCCCCATACATGACAATATCATCCAATCAATTCATGGTTGAGAAAGAGCCAAAAACATTCATCTGCACAATAGACACCAAGGATTTGGATGTTGGCAAGGTCTACAATATACTGGTTCCTGTAAAATCAACCGATGGTCAAAAAGAAGTTGTCAGGATAACATTCATGGTGACAGGTCTGCCAAAACTGAAGGTGATGCCAAAAGTAATAGACTTTGGTGAAGTCGAATTTGGCACTTATTCCGAAAGTGAAGTTTACATTGACAATATCGGTGAAGGAACTCTCCGAGGAACCATAAGGTCTGACGCTTCCTGGCTCAACCTTGAATACACCACATGGGAAGGTAACCATAAGAAGCTGACTATCACTGGCGACACAACAATGCTCGATTATAACAAAACTTTCAAAGCAAACATCTTCTTTGAAAGCAATGGAGGGTATGAAACAGTAGAGGTTTCAGTCAGAATCAAGCAAAAAGGACCAAGGCTCATCGTAACACCAACAGAATTCAACTTCCCCGACATGGATTGGGATGATGTCATCGAAGGAACTTTCGGAGTAACCAACGGTGGAATCATGACCCTTGAAGGAACGATTGAACCAGCAAAAAAATGGATTGTTCTCAACTCGACAGACTTCTCCCTGACAACAGAACCCAAGGAGTTCAAGTTCAAGATTGATTGCAAAGAGCTGTCTGACGGTCAGGAGATAAAAACCTATATCATGGTCAAGTCCAACGCCGGTGCAAGACAGGTAAACATCAAAATAACCATTAAGCCCCGTCCGCCAATGCTCAAAGTTGATCCACCAACCCTTTTCTTTAAGGACATTGTCCCCAACGACATCAATCAGCAAACCTTCACTATCAGCAACATAGGCTCTGGCATTCTCTCCGGAACCATAAAGCTTGCCCCTGGCGCTCCGTGGCTTGAAGTAAAGATAACCACATTTGACATATCGAAAACAGACCTGACTGTTCCTGTGGTATTTGATGCAACAGGCATGCAAAGAGGCGCAAGCTACACAGCCAAAATTATTATTGAGAGCAACGGCGGTTATGACGAGATTGGCGTTGTGGTGACAATAAAGGACAGAAAAAAGTACAAAGTAGAAATGTGGATTGGTTCTACCAACGCAAGGGTTAACGATAAAGAGGAAAAACTAGACTGGCCACCGTATATCAAAGGTGGCGCCACCATGGTACCGGCAAGATTTGTCTCAACCGCCCTCAACTGCATTGTTGACTTCCTACCCAAACACAAGGCCGTTGAGGAGGTTTTCATCAGCAAGGGTGGTATGCAGATCACCCTCTACATCGGCAAGAAATACGCCCTTGTAAACGATGCCAATGGCTCAAAGCAGATACAGCTGGATTATCCACCGGAGATAAAAAACGGCAGGACTTTTGTTCCAATACGTTTTATTTCCGAGATTTTCGGTGCTGACATCAGCTGGGATAAGGACACACAAAAAGTAACCATCAGCTACTTCGAAGACTAACAAGACTGGCAAATGAACAACCCGGTCGGAAACCAGCGGGTTGTTCATTTGCATTTAACTATCTTCCAATTACAATCTTCTCCTGTCAAAGTGACAATTGTTAAATAGGAGGTTCAATGAAAAGAATATTAGTTTTGGTTATGTGCATTTGCGTATCGTTATCTTTTGTTGCATGCGGCAACTCTGACAACTCCGCTCAGCCAACCCAGGAAAATGGGGCAGAGCAACAACAGGAACAAACAGGAGGAACCATGTTTGATCACAAGTATGTAAGTGGAGAAACATTTGATGGGTGGAATTTTGTTCCAGATGCAAAGAACGATATTTTTGTATCCATTTCAAACCAGACATACACAAAGTTTATCATGATGAAGTTCGAATGGCAGAACACCACGGACCCACAGAAACAGACAGAAAAATTCATTAAAGACTATCCAGACATGAAGCCAACACCAGCAGAAAAGGTCACCTACGGCGAAAACGAATATTGGAAAACAGTATACGTCAACGCTGGCTACACAAACATTCAACTGATCACACAGAAGGGTGAAATCCTTGAAACAGTGACCATCCAGGGAACAGACGAAACTGACCCGACAGTCATCAAAACACTCAACACCCTAAAGTTCAAGGCTGTCAAACTGGAAGACCTTGGCAAATAAGTTTTCTTAAAGAAACAAAACAGGCCCCGGGTGTTGCCGGGGCTTTTTTATTGCTTGACAGAAGGGGTATTATTCATAATGGAATAAGGAGGCGAAATGTCAAAAAACTGGACACCGGGCGACAAGGAAAAACTGAAGAAACTTGCAAAAGAGGGCGTAAAGCCAGAGGAGATAGCGCTCAGACTCAAGGCATCGACGGCCGAAGTTCTGGCAAAAATGAAAGAGCTGGGGTTGTCAAAATAAGAAACACCCCAAAGCGAATTCTTGAAATCGAGGCAATAGACGACAATCTGCTTGCCGACAAGTTTTCACAGTTCAGCAGAATGCCGCAATTCAAGCTGCTTCGCAGCAGTGTTATAAAAGCACTTAAAAAAGAAGGCGCGACTGAAGGCAAGCTACTCGATGTCGGTTGCGGACCTGGATGGTTTCTGAAGGATCTGGTCAAAACCTTCAAAAACATAGATTTCGTGGGTTGCGATCTGTCAGAGAGAATGGTCTATCATGCCAAAAACAATCTCTCTCCGAAAGTAAATGTTGTTGTCGGTGACGCACAGAACCTTCCGTTTGCTGACAACTCGTTTGATATCGTCACTTCGACGCTGGCTTTTCATCACTTTCCACAACCAGACAGAGCCATTTCAGAATTTCAGAGAGTTCTCAAACCCAACGGGCTGATGATTGTAGCCGATGCAAGACGTGATTGCAATGGTTTTGTCTGGGGTGTAATCAAATTTCTAACCCGACACATCGTACCAAAACCACTGCGCTTTGCAAACGAACCCTTCGGCTCATTTCAAGCAGCACTGACGGTTAACGAGAGCAAAGAAATCATGGACAAATCAACTTTTACTGGTTTTAAAATCAGTTCAAACCCATTCGTAATGACAATAATTGCCAGAAAGTAATCTTATTGCTGTTCCTGACCAGGCGCGCCAAACAAAGGATTGATGGTTATCGGTTTCCAGCTGTCCTCGAAGACCATAAGCACCGACGTGTTCCCCTGTTTGTAATCCTCGATGATTAAACTGGTTTGTTTGTCTGGGTTTTTTATGTTCGCTGAAACATTGTCAATGTCCGTGGCAACGTCGAGAAGCACGCCCCAGTCATATGTGTATTTTCCAAAAGATGGATTGAAGGTTATCTTTCCAATCATGGGGCTAGGGTTGCCGAATTTTATCACATCTTGTAGCTGTGAACCCTGAGCTTGCCACTCTTTTTCGATATCTGTTGGCTCAATGCCTATCCTCATCTCTTCGGGCGTGAAATTATAAATTCTGTTGAAGTCCTTTTTGCTGACAGCGTCAATATATTCTTTGTAAGCCTTGGTTGCCTGATCAATCTCAAAGATCTCGGGGCCAAAGACTGGTACAAACTTCCAGTGGTCATTGATGACAACTCCAGCTGTTGTATATGTGTTGTTTTTAAAAAGATCAGCATAAATCTGTTCTTGTTCTGTTACGTCGGCAGGTGGTTCAACCTTGAAGGTGAACATGTAGGCCGTGTCATACTTTCTGCCGTAAATGCCCCACTCTTTTTGGTTGGTGCACTCGGTGAAAACAACCTTCGACTTTTCTAGCAAGGTTCTGAATTCCTTGTGGAGTGAGCGAAGCTGTCCATACTGGTCAAGCTTGAGGGATGGCCACAACAGTTGGTCTTCATATTTGAACATTTCATTGATGTTGCCAGCAGCCATGGCATCCAGATATTGCGAATAAACGCGGCAGACTTCGCCCTTAACGTCATTCCATGGAATCTCGGTATCTATCCCTGAACCACATGAGCAGAGCAAAATCATTGCAATGCATATAAAACCAAATCTCTTCACTTCATCTCCCTCATCTGGCTCTCCAGAATTTTAAGCGAACCTTCAACGCTAATTACATAGGTCAACTGTCTAAAAACCCTGGTCTGGTTTTGGATTAAATCTCCTTTTTGAGGTATCGACGGAACAACTACCTTGGTTTCGACCTCAACGACATCCTTGAAGATTGTCCCAGAAAAAACCCATGTTTTATAAGTCTTTGCACCAAGGATTTCAAATCTGGCCTTCGTAGGATCTGGACCAAAGTCTCTCAGTTGTAAATCAATGTTGGCGCTTATTTCATCCGTTTTGAAAACATCAGTCGACCAGAAGGTAAGAGCCACAGGCGTGTCGGTTGTGAGTTTGGCGTTGTATTGACCAACAAAATCCATAGCCTGTTCAGGCAGACCGCCTGAACACGAACATAAAATCAATGCACAGACCAGAATGCTAAATATTCTCTTCATTGGTTTTCCTTGTTAGCAACGTTACGACCACAAGCACAATTATTGATAGCGGTACAGCGATAAATGACGGGTCAAGCGATCTTAGCCATGAACCTTCGGCCAGACATGGTTGACCGGTTATCATCTTACAAATGCCCAACCCTTCCGATTCTCTCTGGTGAACAAACAAAAACAGGAAGATGATGGCAGAAAAGCCTGTAACCATTGATGAAATAACAGCTGCTCTGGTTGTTCTCTTCCAAAATATTGCTCCAATGATGGCTGGCAGGAATGTTGCGCCAGCAATGCCAAAAAAGATGGACGTTGCTATAGGGATAATGTCGGTCGGAAGGTTTATGGCGACAACCACAATGAAAATTAGGGAGATGACGGCACAAATTCTGATCAAAGTTACCGATCCACCGTTTCTTTTCCTAAATGATTCAATTATGTCGTGTCCAAGAGACGTTGACATGGTGTGGGTCAGGGCGTTGACAGCAGATATTGAGGCGGTCATTAAAGTAAAAAGCATCAGATACTCAAACCACGGCACTTTGAGCATAGTCAAAACAAACGGTATGACCTTGTCGGCGTTGTTGTTTACGGCCTCAAAAGTCACCTTACCTGCAACATTCATTGTCATGACGTTAGAAAACGCTCCGGCAAGAATTCCGGCACCATTGGCAACAAGGATGAAAACAGCGCTGAAACCGATGGCTCTTTTGATGTCCAGGTTCGACTTGAGCGTCATGAATCTAACTGACAACTGGGGTTGAGCAAGTACACCGAAAGCCACGCCGCCAAGGATTGACGTCACAAGCAACCACCAGAAATTTGAGAATGTTTCAGGCATCTTGGTAAAACCAACAACACCGTTGGACATCAAATTCTGGGAGACAGGGACAGACGCCAGATTCGATATCGAGGCAAACGATCCTGCCTGGACAAACATCATGACGCCAAGGATTGCCATGCCTGTAAATTTTAAAATCCCAAGCGCTGCGTCAGCATAAACCATGCCCTTGAGACCGCCCACAACAACATATAATGCGATAAAAACTGAATAAAACAGGATCGCCCACATGAAGTTGACACCAAGGGTCATCTCCATCAGTCTGGCAACACCAACCAGCACCGCGCCAGCATAGATCGGCATGAACATAAATGTAACTGAACCGGCAAAAACCTGGATGAATTTTGAGTTGAACCGTCTGCCCAAAAGTTCGGGCATGGTCTGGGCATTCAGCTTGAGTCCAAGTTTTCTTATCCTTGGACCAAAAACAAGATACGCCAACAGCAGGCCAAGACCAAGATTGATTGTGACGATCCAGAACATGCCAAGACCAAACTTTGAACCGTTACCGCCAAAACCCATTATCGATGCAGACGAAATAAAAACCGAGCTGTAGGATATGGCCATAAGCCATGGCGAAACCTGCCTGCCCGCAACCAGATAATCCTCTTCGGATTTGGTTTTTTTGTAACCAAGCCAGACCAGATACATCAAAAGACCAAGGAAGGCCGCAGCCATGGGGATGAAAATCCAGAGATTCAATGGTTCATTCATTTTTGTTATTCCAATTTTTTATTGAATACACGAGTCCGAAGACCGAAAAACCAACAGCGAGAATCATCGACAATGCTATCCAGAAATCCATGGCTTATATCACCTCAAGGTTTCAGATATGACTGGCTTGAGCCTGCCAATATATGGAGCAAGTGTTTCATTTGTTGAGGCAAGCAGAGAGATACACGCATTCACCATCTCCCAGTCGCCCTTTTGCGAGGCGTTTATGGTTACGTCGAGCCAGACAGAGTTAACGGAAAACCGGTCGTCGCCAAGCTTTTCAAGCAATCTTTTAACAACATTTATCTGATTTGGATATTTTTTGTAGATTGCCTTCATGTCATCGACACCGTTTTTGTGGCTCAAAAGCTGTGCCCACAGTTCGTCAGGCATCTTGTGGGTGCCATCCATTCTATTGGCAAGCAGCTGCTTCAGTGTTTCAACCTTGAGCCATTCCTTCCTCAACCAAAGCAATTGTGGCTTATCCTGGTCATCAATAGCGGTTTGAATTCTCTGGGTGAGATCTGCAAAGAAGCCTGTCCAATCCATAAAAAGCAGTTTTCTTTTGCAAGCGCCAAGGTTTTCCTCAATGTCGTCAAAAACTACCGGCGACTTGCCATAACCAAGGTTTTTTCTTATCTGGTCTGCCTCATCCCGAAGCGATCTCGACCTTGGATCGACAATAAGTCTCAATTCAATAAAACCCAAAGCTGAGCGCCAGTCTTCTTTGCTTTTCATTATTCTGACAAGCTGTGTCAAATGGCCGTCTATTCCGTCGACATTGTTTTCGACAATAGCAAGCTCCAGGAGTTTGCCCTGGAAAAACGGTTCATTGGGGTATTTGTTTGAGGATAACAACAGGAAATTTTTCAGCTCAACTGGATCTTTATATTTCTCAACTGCCTTCTGTCTGGTGTTGACTGCTTCGGTTGTCAGGCCAAGTTGTTCAAAAATGCCCGCGGCATCCGAATATGCGTCAGGGTTCTCACTGTTGATGTTCAAATACTTCTGAACATAAGGCAGGGCCTGTTCTGGTCTATGCTTTAATGAAGATTTTATGAATAGCTCAAGCGCTTGGTTATTTTCCGATTCAGCCTCCACAACCTTGCGCAGCATGGGCATGCCCATCGGCAAATCGCCACCATCGATAACGGTTTTAGCAAGCAGAAAACCGATCTCCGGTTCATCAGGGTTGACCCCTAGTGCGGTTTGCAAGGCCGAGACGGCCTTTTCATGGGCATTGATGGAAACAAGAAAGGAAGCCAGGCTTTTTAGGTCAGAAACAAGAAAACCTTTTTGTGCCATGTCAAAATCGATTGCAACAATCTTTTGCATAACTTCGGTTCCAAGTTTTGCGCTGACCTTTCCAATGGCCGGCAGACAAGAAACCAGAGCATTCCTTGCAGATTCGAGGTTACCTGCTTTGTACAGCGAAACAGCCGTTGAAAGAGCCGATTCCACCCTTTGGGTGTCTTCCGGTGACATCGAGACCGTCTGATCCATTAGTTCCCTCCGAATTTTATGCTTTTTACCATTCCTTCCGGTATGTCTGCCAAAACTGAGTTGGCTCTCCACGTTGCATCGATTGCCAACAACTTGCCCTGGTAAGGCACCAGCGCTAATAGTTCTGAAACATTGGTCCCACCGACAATGGCTGTCATTTTATATAAATTGTAATCCTTGCCATCGATTTCAATTGCACCTGTGCCGTCAAGTGTCCTGCCTGACACCTCGATGAAACTTTTGGCGTATCCGTCGAGATCATCTGGCATTCTGACGTATCTGATGATAATTTCGGTATTGGCTTCAAGCTGACTTTCAAGGATGATGTTATAATCCGATTGTTCCTTGACTACCCAACCTTCAGCCATGCCAATCGTACCCCAAGGGGTATTGGTTTGTGAAACAAATTCAACAGGAACCCTGCCGCACGATGCAAGTGCCAGAATGGACAAGAAGACTATCAACTTCTTCATTTCTTATTTCTTCTCCTCGACAACAAACATCAGCCCTGAAAGAATCTCTGCTTTAGACAGCGTCAGCGTGACCTTGAGCTGGCCTGCACCAATTTCAAAAATATAAGAATCCCTGATTCCAGCTTTCTCTATGAGCGTTGCCATGTCAATTTCAACCTTGCCCGCTCCAAGCTCTTCCCGCTCACCGTCCTGTGTTTCGTTTGCAGGCTTGATGACCAGGGATATCATGTCGTTTGATTCAAAAGCTGTGATTGTTGTTTTCTTTGCCTGCGCAATGCTTGGCATCTTCAGAGGAGTGCCTTGCCAATCAACCGTGCCCAGTCTCAGTCTGCCACCGGCGATTTCTGACGAAATCGTGTACTTGCCTTTTGGCAACCCAGGGTCAAAAGCTCCAATTGCTCCTTTTACTTTGTGAACCGAGCCATCCTCACCAATGAAGATATATTCCTTTTCAAACTTGCCGAACACTTCATAGATCGTTTGGTCACCTTTAACATCCAGTTTGATGTCCTTGCCAGAGATTGTATAGATGTGTTGACCAATGTCGCAGTAGGTTATCAAAGGTGTTTTGCCAACAACCTTATCGTCAACCTTCACTTCCAAACCAGATGGATCGGTAATTACCGGAATTGTGGCCAGTTTGTCAAGTTTGATTTTAAGTTGACCTCCCGCAAGACCGATGTCGACAAAACCCTTGTAAGTTTTGTATCCTTCGAGTCCCAACTCTAGGTGGTAATCCTTGGCTGCAAGTCCGTCTATCCTGCATGGAGTAATGCCCATTTCGTTGCCATCAATAAGCACAGTTGCGCCCTGAGGTTCAGACTCAAACGTGGCCGACATGCCCTGCTTGAATGAAAAATTCATTGTTACTGGATCCTTGGCAGTATCAATGGCGTAACCGATAGGCGGATATCCTTCAAGATCAAGCTTTATTGTATGTTTGCCAGATTTAAGATCCTTGAGTGTTGCCGGAGTCTTCAGCTCAAGAGGAGAACCTTCCAAATAAATCGTCGCTCCAGGCGGATCTGATCTGATGTCAAACGAATAGAGTCTGGCAAGAGTGTATTTTTCAACCGGTTTTTCGATGATACTGAACCTTTTCACCTTGACCACGATGGTTTTTGATTCATAACCTTCGTGCTTGAGTTCAATCTTGTATTCCCTTGGGGTAATAAAGCTCATGTAGACTTCACCTTCAGAAGCTCTTAGACCATCAACATAGATCACAGCGTTTTTCTTTGGGTCAGTGTTGCCTTCAAGCTTGACCTCGACGCCATAATAGCCCAGAGGGGCAAAATATATGAGTGCTACTGCATTAATCGCGATTATCAACAACATTAATCCGATTATGACAAATTTGTTAGTCTGTGTATCTGCCACTTTCACTCCTTAAAAGTCCAAGCCATTTGACATCGGTGTATTCCCCGTGAATTATACAATGCCTTCTCATCGTCGCTTCAGCGATGAAGCCAAGGTTTTCCAATATTTTCAACGCCTGATTTCCATCAGGAACAAGACAATGAGTCTTGCGCAAACCAAGATTGCCAAAAACAAGATCGGTTAGTTTTAATATTGTTTCTTTGCAGGCTTGCAAATCATCGAGAAAGGCAAACAGGATCTGGCAATGACTATTCTTGGAATCGATATCACAAATTCCAGCAAAACCGGCCAATTTGTCAACTGCTGTTATCTGCCACAATACGTCACATTTTCTTGATGCCGGATGGGAAATCAGACCGCTCATTGACGGAATTTGGGGGATATTCATTGTCCTAATGGAACAGCGTTCCTCAAGGAACGTAGGATCAAACTCTAGGTCAAAACGTTCACTTATTTTTATGTCCATCTTGGAAAATGATATTACCAAGTCTGCTTGATAGCAAGTATTGTTGACCCAAATAGGCAATAAGTATAGAATACGATGAAATGGAAGACACAAGAAACGAAAAAACAATAGACATCGTCGTAATGTGCATAATGGGGCTTCTGGCACTGCTGCCATTCGGATTCTGGCTGGCATCAAAGGGTGTCTTTGGCTCGGTTTCCCTGGTTGGCAAGAGCGACTTTTCGCCGTGGATGGACAGGATGTTCATGCTTGGGCTTGCTTTCTGGGTAATGTATTCACTTTCGTTTATTTTTATCAAAGAAATTAAAAACAGGGCTCCAAAAATATTCGGCTGTGTGGCGCTTTTTGGTGTACTCTCAATTGCTATCATACAATTTGACAACGTCCTTGTGCCGCTTAGCGTGGAGAATGCGATAAGGGACGCTGCAAACATATGGTTTTTCAACCTTCCTTACTACGTGATGAGGGTGCTTGATGCCAACGTACCGTTCAACGGCATGGCCTGGCTTGCCATAGGACTGATGGCTGCTGCCTCAGGCGCACTGCTATGGTGGATAAAAACCGAGGTTGCCGGTAAATGGATTCCAGCCATAAAGCTGTGGCTTGGATTTGAAGTCACCTATTTCGTTTTAGTCTGGGTTTTCTACATTGCCATTTATGGCCCAATAATGTTCCCGCCACGAATCTGACAATAACTTGAAATTTTAAAAGCCCCTCTTTTTGAGGGGCTTTTTGTTTGGTTTGAACTCAATAACTATCGTGGACAGCATTTGCTTCGACAGGTTTGCTGGCCGAATCCTTCAACACACTCCAGGTTTTTGTCAGAGCAAGAACCGTTCGCTCAACGATCATCTTCCACTGGTCATCGGTATAGGTTATGCCATGGGTTTTTGCCCATTCGCGAAGCCTTGAAACCGCCTGATCCAGCTTGGCGTTGCTGTCCCAGCCAAACTTCCCGGCCACCTGCTCAACGCCAGATGCAATGACCTCTGCCATTGTGATGGCCGTCTGGAGTTTCTCCTTACCCATCCTGGCTTCAAACCAGCTTTTGAGCCTGAACGCCAACCAGCCCAAAGCTGACGTCACCAAGCTTATCAGACCTGCCACAACCACAGGATTCGTAAATATCGCCACCCAAACGTTATCTTCCATTTTCCCTCCTCGAGATTAGGATTTCTCTTATTTTCTTGTCATAGCCGACTTTGAACCCCTCTTTTTCAAAGTCCCTCAGGTTTTCAACCGGACTCAAACCCAAAGCCGCCAAACAATCCCTGTTGACCTTTGCTTTTCCAGAAATGAGCATGCACGGTTTGCTCATGGCCTTTTTCACCTGATAGCCTTTGGCGTCAGGATACTCCAGCACCACATCCCGCAAACCAATCTTGAATCTGCAATAGTCAGGTTTCACAGCCAAAGCTTCAGAAACATCCGCCTTAAGGTTCTCATATGGGAAATTGAGCCCTGGGCAGGCTGTTGCCATCACATCTTTGTGCCTAAGCAACTGGTTGGTTTTGATACCATACTGACGGACAAGCGTTGATGTGATCATCAATAGTGTTTTGTACTGGCAGTCGGTCAATTTTTGAAACAGAAGATTTCCTTCACAGCTTATGCCGATTGTATCGATATTTCTTGCCGACCCGCAGTGACCAAGCAGGTCAAAGTCGTTGGCACATTTTATCGGTCGGCCATTTCTGGCAACAATGTAGTGGTACTCGGCTTTTGACAGGATCCCACGGCTTTGAAGGTGGACAGGATCAATCGTCATCAGGAACAAGCTCTGCCCATCAGAACTGTCGGGCGGCGATGTCGCGCTGTGATGAAACACAATGCCTTTTATTTCCCTCATCGCGCCAACACCTTTGAGATCATCAAAGCCATCGTGCCGGTTATTGCAGCCGTTATCAGCCCAACAACCCAGGAAATTGTTCTCAGCGCAGACTTGCCGTCACGACCAATTCCCTCAATTTTTGTGGATAACTGGCACATCGCAGGCGCATGAGAATTCTGCTCCAATGCCAGCAGTTTCTCCGTGTGCCAGTCGAGTTTGCCCATGGCGCTGTTAACCAGCAGGTGAATATCGTGAATCTCCCCACCCAGGCTGTCAAGCCGTTCAAACAACTTCAAGACGGTTTTATCGTCCATCTTTCCCTCCCAAACAAATATAGGAAGCCCCCGCTTCCTATATTGTACTTATACTATAATTGAGGAAAAGTCAAGATATGGCAGGTTACCAGTTACCAATGGCCTCCAGGTCGGAATCATTGGCAAGATCCAGACACCACCAACATTCACCGGTTGGAAAATCTGTCTTTATCAAATCCTTGAATCGAACAACATCAGTCGTTGTAGCACGTGTACCCATGCAAACCTGTGATTCTAGCGAACCTGCGGGGATAATGCTCTCGTTTGAACCTGACTTTGTCAGTTTCAGTTTCTTGCCATCGCGGTTTATGCGCAAATCCTCTTTAAAAGTTTGCAATTCATACTCTGGGGAAAAGAATTTGCAGTTTGTGTCCCTGTCCACCCAATAGTTCTGGGTGATGATGAAATCACAGTACTTTTCGAAAATGTTGTATGGTATCTTGAAGTGCTTTGAAAGCTGGGCGTACGTTGTATAACCTATTGAAATCCTGTCAAAAGATGGTGATTTTGAAATTGAATCAAAGAAATCCTTCATGTAGATTTCGGAGTTGAGCAACGCTTCAAGCTCAAACTCTGCATCAATAATGTAACCGTCAACACCGGACTCAATTATCATTTTTGCACACTCGGATTCAGTTGACAGGTTCCAGTTGTCGACACCACGAATGTAGTGGAATCCATGAACTTTGATCCCTTTTTCATGGAATTTTGAAATCATGCCGGTGAAAGTTATATTTTGTGCTTTTAACCAGCCTTCGATTGACGATTTCTCGCGAAGCCAGTAGGCGTCAGAATCACCAAGTTTTATTGCAACCCAGTTGATCTTGGCTTTCTCAAGTCTGGCCAAAATTGTTTCGAGTGAGACCGATCTGCCTGGCAGAGGACTCCCTTTCTCATCATAACCAATAGTAAAATCCATGGTTTTTTCTTCATTTGAAAGGATGCCAACATTGTAAAGTTCATAAATAAACATGCCTCTGCCCGTAACGTTTTCCACATTGGATTTTGAGGACGAGCAAGAGGTCGCCATTAGCGCGATCAACATGATTGTCAATGTCTTTTTCACACCTTGATTCTAACATTGCCTGTCAAGATAATGTTTAAAATTTTTAATACAGACACAGGAGATTACTTATGGCAGAATTTGAAGCGCTTCCTCCAGCGGAGATGGCAAAAAAAGCTGAGGATATCGGCGAAAAAAAAGCAAACTCAAGTTTTTCGAAAACCGCACTGTTGGCCATGCTTGCCGGTGCGTTTATCGCCATGGGCAGTCTTTTTTCCACGATCGTTCAGGTTGGTGGCGAAACGGCACCTTATGGTATTGTAAAAATGCTGGCAGGTGCTGTTTTTTCTGTCGGATTGGCACTTGTAGTAATCGGTGGCGCTGAGCTTTTCACAGGCAACACCTTGCTTTCAATGGCTTTCTTGTCTAAAAGAATCAGCCTTGGAAAGCTGCTTAGAAACTGGACAATTGTCTATTTCGGAAACTTTCTGGGTGCCGTCATTATTGCAGCGTTAATTTTTGGTTCTGGTCAGTTTACTCAAAACCACGGCCAGGTTGGCGCCATGGCTTTAAAAATCGCAAACTCAAAATGCAGCCTCGATTTCTTCCAGGCAATCCTGCTGGGTATAATGTGCAACGTGTTTGTCTGTCTGGCCGTGTGGTTGACATATGCCTGCAAATCGGTAGCCGACAAGGTGGTTGTGATAATTCTTCCGATTGCAGCTTTTGTTGCTGCAGGTTTTGAGCACTCGGTTGCCAACATGTACTTCCTACCGCTTGGTTACATGATCAAAGTCGGTGCCAGCGCACAATTCTGGACAGACATCGGTAAAACTGCCGCAGATTTTGGAGCCATCAACTGGAGCAATATTCTTGTAGGAAACCTCGTGCCTGTCACAATCGGCAACATTATCGGTGGAGGCATTTTCATTGGAGTTACCTACTGGGTCATTTACAGAAAACTAGCCAGATAAAGTCCAAACATGTAAAAAAGCCTTTCCTTTTGGAAAGGCTTTTTGCTTTTATTGAATCCCTTTCAACCGAAACTGCCTCAGAGTCTCATCGTAGGCTGGATTCTCCCATTTGAAAAGTCCTCCAGACGAGGTCTCTTTCCAGGAGATAGATTTGAGTAAAAACCTTATCTGAGGGGCATCGTTTTCCATTTTTGCAAGGATACTAAACTGTTCGCCTGGAGCAGCAACATTGTTCCCACCAAAATTTTTGTCCTCATAGCTAACAAATTTACCGCCATCATCAAATAGAACCATCGTATAATCAAAACTGGCAATCGAATCCGAAGTGGCATTCTTCAGGGACACTTCGTAAGCTACATTATCCATGTAACTGGACTTTACCATGGCAACATATTCAAGGGGCATCTTTCCGGTGGCCGTCAACTGGGCAAAACCAGGCAGAGACTCATTTGAGCCACACGAGACAAACGTGAAACCGAGCATTAAAACTGAAATAATCAGTGTTTTTTTCATTTCACAACTCCCAATCATCTCTTTTTAAAGAAATATATCTTTTCAGTTGTTTGCACTGCCACACAGGAACGGCAATAAGCAACGCTTTGCACAGCTTCGTCAAAATCCATCTTCCAGAGCTCATCCCTTGTTTGAGGATCGATTGCAACAATCATTTTTTGAAGCACCTGAAAAACCACACCGTCAAAAACCTGTACTTGATCTGGAAAAAGCATATGTATGCTAGAATCAGTTGGATCAAGGAGTTTTGGTTGTTTGACAGAATTTACCAGCAGGAACTGGTCGACATTTTGAACCGAAAGCGCATCCTTGGCTGGAACTGAAACGGTTTTGCCAGAGTCAGGATGGAACTTGAAAAGTTTGTCACGGTCAAGGTACCAAACAAAATCTTTGCAGACAGCAAAAGGTTTTCTAAAGTCAACCTTGAACGTATCAACCTTGCCGGTTCGTGCAGATATCCTGCTGAGAATCCGCTCAACGCTCTCGCTCTGGATAGTCGTAAGAATCCAGATTGAACCGGATCCACTTGCCCAAGTCGATGAAAAACCTGAATCTATCTGAAAGACATTCTGCCAGACTATCGAGCCGGATTTTCTGTCAAACCTTGTGACCCTGTAGCCCTGTGGGGTTTCAAGCAGAAAGACAAGATTATTTTCTTCAATAAAAAATGCGCCTTCGCCTCTGGAGTTCTCGCCAATTCTAGCCTGCCAGGCAACGGTTCCATCATCTCTTAATGCAAGCACATAGTCACTTGTTTGCGGGTTTGTTGTGTAGATGGTGTCGCCATCAGATATGGCTTCGGTCTGGAGTCTGTCAAACGGTGAGATTGTTTTGCCCCTGACGTCCAGCAACCCGATACCCTCTGTCACAAAACCATTTGGGACAGGGTACATGTTTGCAACTTTTGCCTGTTCCGGTTTTTCTACTACCCAGAATTTTTCAAGCCAACGCCCTTGTGGATACCTGTAGGAAATCGGATCTTCATCTGCGTTATTGGCAAAAATCTTTGTTGACGTCCACTCCGGAAGTTTTGTCGATACTGGTGTTTGTGTAGGTTGCTTGGACGTGTCAGTCCCACAGCAGCACAAAAGCAGAACCAACGGCAATACTAAAAACTTTTTCATCAGCGCCAGAGACTTGCCTTGTTCTTATAAAACACGAGCACACCTTTGCTGTCTATTGACAGAATGTGTGGTAGATATTCGTCCTTTTCCTGTGGTGGCAGCTCGACGTACCAGACATCTTTCTTAAGCTCTGGACCGATGCACGCAACAAGGTTGCCCTGGACAATTGCGAAGTTTCCACCATCCACGCCAATGACTTGCGAGAAAGCCATCATCTTTTTGTCTTTTGATGCATTGTAGGTGAAAACCTTGAAATTTTGCGTTGTTTGCTGAGTCACGTCCTTTGGAATCGACCCAAAGTGATAGCCTGATTCGGTGAGAATCAACATGTTATCGCCAGAGACCCAGATATTTTCTATAGTCTTATTGCTCTGTCCCATTGTCAACAACGGGCTCGTATAGTACTCGTCATATATAATCATCTTGTTATCTGCAAGCGTTGCCAACCTCGTTTGAGTTGAGAAAAGTTGCTTCACCTGGCTGTACTTTGCCAGGAAAGCATACGCACCGTCTTTGGGGGTAATTCGGAAAATCCAGCCCGAAGCTTCAATAAAAAGGTATGACAACGTTGTGACCCAAACACCGGTTGTTCCGTTTGAAAGCTCTAGCGTCCAGATAGTGTTACCTGTCGTCTGATCGATTCTTGAAACTGATTTTGACGTAATAAGCATAAGGCAGCCATCTGCAATGGCAAAGCTATCCCCTTTGGCAAATTTGAGCTGTTCTTTCCAAATTTGCTTCCTGTCGTTGATTGCCCACGCCAAACCATTATCGCCCCAGACAGTGGTCCCATCCGTAAGTCCAGACATGAATTTTGAATCCAAGACATCTGCTTTGCCCGTCTTTGAGTCGATGAACGCTGATTTGTTTTGTCCCGAAATAACAAAGCCACTTTGAAGAGCCTTTGCTGTGGCCATTTTCTCGCCAAGGTCGTATTCCCAGACTTTTGTCAACTCACCTTCACCAGTAAAAGAGCCACCTTTGAGTAGAGTGATTTTTGACGGCGCAGACGTCTGTCCCTGCTTGAGATACCACTGGACAGAAACTTCTTCTTGCACAGCCGGGCCACATGAGGAAAAAAGCAAAACGCAAACAACAAGAAAACCTAGTCTCTTCATGACCTTAAAACATAGCTGGTTTTACTTTTTTCTCAAGAGCAGTAATCGGTTGTTTACGATTTATCTGCCAGAACAAGCGCTGGTTATTTTGAAAAAGGTGTCAACCGTTAGCGATGCCCCACCAACGAGGAATCCGTCGACATTTTTAACCAGCAACGAGCTGCAGTTGTCTGCTGTCACTGAGCCACCGTAGAGAATGTTGAACTTTGTTTTTGGCGAGAGCCTTGAGACAAGATCACAGATGAATGAATGGGCATCTTCAACCTGGGCAGGCTTGGCAACAATGCCTGTGCCGATGGCCCAGACAGGTTCGTAGGCTATGGTAAAAGTTTCTCCAAGATCGAGACCTTCTAGGGCTCTCATTATTTGTGATGATAAAACAGCCGTAGTTCTATCTGACTGTCTCTCTTCCAGCCTCTCGCCGATGCAAAGCACCGGATTGATGCCGTGACGTAAAAGGGCGACCAGTTTTCTTCGGATTATTTCGTCGGTTTCAAAGAAAAGCCTGCGCCTCTCAGAGTGACCGACAAGACACCACTTGCTGCCAAATTCTTTTATCATAACCGGCGAGACTTCGCCTGTGAAAGCTCCATTATCTTCGTGGTAGCAATCCTGGGCTCCAAAGGTAATCTTCGAATTTTTTAACGTTTCAGCCACGGCATGGAGCGAAGTGAAGGGAGGAGTGATAGCAATTTCTACGTCATGAGGGAGTTGACAGTCAGCTAGTTTTTTGCAAAAATCCACCGATTCAGCAACTGTCTTGTTCATTTTCCAGTTGGCAATGACAAGCATTATTCCTCCTTCTCGTCTTGGTCAACCTCTGTAGAATTGTTGTTGATGACTTTGACCTTGAGTATCCTGAGTTTTTTGATTTTGTCCACGGTAAAGGTGAAACCTTCGTATTCGACCTTCTCGCCAGTTTTTCCAAGATGCCCCAACTGGGCAACCATGAATCCAGCAATTGTCTCAAAATCTTCAGAATTTATCTTGGTTCCAAGAAGGTCGTTGACCTCCTCGACCATCATGTCACCGGCAAGGATAAAGGTCTTTTCGTCAATTACCTTGACCTGGTCTTCTTCGGTGTCGTATTCGTCCTGAATCTCGCCAACAAGCTCCTCAAGCAGGTCTTCAAGGGTTATTAGCCCTGAAACCCCGCCGTACTCGTCTGCAACGATAGCAAGATGGATTCTTCTTGCGCGCATGTCTTTGAAAACTTCTGAAATATGCTTGCTTTCGGGGATGAAATATGGTTCGCGGAGAAACTGCTGGAATGTCAATTCTTTTTTCCTCGAGGTGATAAGTGGAATCAGATCCTTTACATGCAGGATGCCGACGATGTTGTCGGTTGAATCTTTGTAGATGGGAATTCTGCTGTGGCCAGAACTAATTATCAGTTTTGTCAGATCGGTCAGGCTCGCCGTTATCGGCGCTGAAAGCATGTCCACCCTTGGAACCATGACTTCATAAACCGTCGTGTCTGCAAAATCAAACACCTTTTCAATCATCACGCGTTCTTCGGTAGGGATAAGACCTTCCTGGTGAGAAACCTCGATCATGGCCTCAAGCTCTGAATCAGTGACCTTTGTGGTGTCGCCGGTGGGATTGATGCGGAAAAGCCAGAGGATGCCATTCGTGATGTTTGTGAACAACCAGACGAACGGATATAGGATGAACGTTGTACCAACAATAATGTAGTACGATATCCTAGCAAATGCGATTGGATTTCTTGATGTTCCGTTCTTTGGAAGCATCTCGCCCACAAGGACGATTATTACAGTCATAATGACAACTGTAAGCCATTCCGAGTGAATACCCATTGAAGCGGCGATGTTGTTAAACACAATTGTTGCTGCGATATTCACCAGATTGTTGCCAATCAGAATCGCCGTTAGGATTTTCTCTCTCTTTGCCCTGAGTTTGAGAATCTTCTCTGCAATGGCAACACCTGAGTTTGCCATCTCAAGCAGCTTAATTTTGTCTGACATCAGCAGCGACACTTCGGCTGCTGAAAAAATTACTCCTAAAATCAAAAGAACTATGAATAACGTTAAACTCCAATAATCCATTAAGGAATCACCATCCAGCCTGTCAATATAGCAACAATGACGCAAATCAACAACAAAGGATCATTCCATGCTTTTGGCAGGATAAGTATTGACCCTGATATCAATGCAAAAATAGCAACAGCCAGCACTCCGGCAGCCGACACGTCAAGTGAAGGTCTGGGATTGGAATGTTCGTTTGCAATTCTTTCAATGCCAGTGTTTAGAAGTTCTGCGCCGATGACACAACCACAACACATGACGACAAAAGCCAGTTCAATCGGTGAAAGTTTGTAATACAGCGCGCATGTGACAGCGCCTGCCGAAGAAAGAATATGTCGCCAAAAGTTAGACTCGTGCGAGCCTACCTTGAAACCCAGAATTGCTCTCCAAAGGGATCTTTTAAGCGAACTTACCAAGAAGTTCCTCCCCAAGCTTTATCATCTCAAGTCTCTCATTTTCAGTTTTGTGATCTATGCCTGACAAATGTAGCAAGCCATGGGCAACCAAAAACAGGACATACCTGTTGAGTTCGTTTTCTCCACGAGTTCTGTCAGCAAACGGAACGCTGACATATATCTCACCAAGAAAATGCTTTCCGTTTGGTAAAACGGTGTCGTCCTCAAAAGACAAGACATCTGTTGGTTCGTTTTTTTGCCTGAAATCCCTGTTGAGTCTTATGATTTCATCATCATCGGTCAAGATAACGTTGAGTTGTGCTGGTCTGCGACTTGTGAAAAGTTCAGCGATAACGGCTTTGGTAAACTTCCTGACCAGTTTTCTACTGAGTGGGTCCGAATTGCCCCCGGAGACGTCAACTTTGTCCATTTTTTCCGTCCTTCGGGGTTTCATACTGAATTCTCTTGTGTCTGAAAGATGCCATCTGGGAGATGAAAACTTTCTTCACCTGTGTCAGCTCGGCAATCGAGATGGGCGAGTTGTCAAACTGTCCGTCGGCGATTCTTTCGCTGATTAGCTTGTCTATGAGACCTTCAATTTTGGGAAGTTCTGGTTGAATTGCTCTGCCGGCAGACTCGACGACGTCAGCCATCATGACGATCGCTTCTTCTTTGGTTTTTGGCACAATCCCCTTATATCTGTAGGTTGACTCATCAACGAGAGGATCTACTGATCTTGCTTTCTTGAGGAAATAGCTTACAGCCGAGGTTCCATGATGGGTTATCATGAACTCCTTGACCACATAAGGCAACCTGTATTTGTCAGCAAGCTCTATACCGTCTGTTGTGTGATTGATTATCATATTTGCCGACATGGACGGTGTGAGTTTGTCATGCGGGTTTTCGCAATCTGCAGGTTGGTTTTCTATAAATATTTGTGGGTTTTTGAGCTTGCCAAGGTCATGATAATAACCACCGACTCTTGCAAGCAAACTGTTTGCGCCTATCTTTTCACAGGCAACTGAAGCCATGTTACCGACAAAGATTGAGTGTTGGTACGTTCCAGGAGCATCCATGATCAACTGCTTGAGCGCTGGATGATTGAGATCTGACAGCTCGAGCAATCTAAAAACTGTTGTTGTTGACGTGATGTACTCAAGCAACGGCGTCAGACCGAGAGCGAGGAAGAATTGAACTAGCGAAGAAATGATTGCGATAAGAATTGTGTTGAGCATTATAACAAAAGGCATCTCTGCAAACAGCGCGTAAAGTATGCCAGCAAAAACAGTTCCGGTTATTGAGTACGCACCAACAACAAAAAAGTCTGCAAACCTTTTGACCTTTGGCATGGTGAAGATGGTCAAATAACCAATCAAGCCGAAGCCGATTGCAATGATGGCAATTGAAGAGGCAGGGGTGTTGCCAATGGTTTTGAAAAGCGCCGTAAAGGGCGAGACAACAAAGATGACCCTGACAGCTATAGTGTTATCAAAAAACATACCCATCAGAAAAGCAAAAACCGTAATAAGCGCAAAGAAAACTGATGTGCCTACGAGATATCTTGACGTAGCGATATAGAAAACAATCAGAACCGCAAGAAACACGAGATTTCCGTGTTCCTTAAAATGAAGTTTTTTTGAAGTATGGATAATCAGCGCAACAGCAACGATAAGCGCAAATGGCAAAAGAATTATCCCAAGCCATATCTTCCAATCGCGAACTGGTCTGGAAATGCCAACCCTTTTAAAAATTTCAATGTCGGTGTCGGAGATAATATCGCCTGATTTTACGATTATCTCTCCTTTTTTGACTTCACGGATGATTGGTGCAATGGAGTTCCTGGCTTGTTGTTTTAGTTCTACCGTTGCAACCTTGTCAAGTTCCATGTTTTGCTTGATAAAGAACGGTGAAAGATCGGCCGTAAGCTGGCGTATCTCCACTGTGCTTCCAAGTTGTATGATGACAGATGAGATCTTTCTTGGAATCTCTGGCACAGAGATTTCGTTTATTCCTTCGTTCAATAGCTTGGTAACCACCAGCTCGACATTATTCCTGAGATCCTCGATCTCGGCAGAATTGAGTTCCACCATCTGTTCGAGCACCTGGTCCTTTATTGTAAAACCAAGCTGATTTGGCTGATTGACCAAAATATTTTTCAAGCTCTCAACTCGCTCTTTGGTCGCCAGAAGGCTTCTGTCCCTTATGACAGCAATGGTTGAGTTGAAAACAATATCAATTTTGTTGAGGGAATCGATGAGTACGAGATTATTTTTGTTGTAAACGTCTGACACCCTTGAGGCAGCGCGTTCACGTTCCTCGGTTGTCCGTTCAACATCTTCAATTTGGTCATCAATTGGAGAAATAATGTTGTACGGAGCGACTTTTCCAGAGGTCAAAACAAAAGTGAAGTCAGGAAAATAATACGAGACTAAAACGATAAAGATGAGAATATATGCCAATATTGCGATTAGATAGGTTTTCCAATCCGCTTGAGGTCTTTTAAAAATCTTAGTGTTTCCCATAGAAAACGGGGAGCCATTTAACTTTGGATGACCCCCCGATCTTTGCTAACTCCTTTTTGGCTTCTTTGCGCGTTTTTTCTTACGCTCAATTGAAGGAGGAACGAAGAACTCGCGTTTCCTGATTTCCGAGAAAATTCCATCCTTCAGGCATGACTGCTGGAATCTGTGGAACAACGACTCGAACGATTCGGTCTCTTTGCGTCTGATCTCTTGCATGTTCTTATCACCCCCTTCCTTTCGGCAAGCCTTAAAGCGAACTGCTCATGTCGCGTCCGGCAAGGATATGGGCATGGATGTGGAAAACACTTTGGCCAGCACCGGCACCGGTGTTGAAAATGGTGCGGTAGGCTTTCTCCACTCCAAGCATCCTTGCAACTTTGGCAACAGCAAGCAGCAGCTTTCCAGCCAGCTCGGGATCGTCAAGCTCATTCAAGCTTGGTACATGATTTTTTGGTACAACCAGGACGTGTGTCGGAGCTGCAGGATGAATGTCACGGAAAGCGAGGAATTCTTCGTCTTCGTAGACTTTTGTCGATGGGATTGAACCATCGACTATCTTGCAGAAAACACAATCCGGGTCTTTGTTCACAGTTATTCTTCCTTTGTTTCCGGTGATACTGCTTCAGCTTGAAGCTGAACGGAATCCCTTTTCTGTGAAGTTTCAGGATTTTCCTTGAAAACAAACGAAGCTGCCGGCCAGAATGCCAGGTAAACGGCAAACGGGAGCGACCAGCTCAATTTTGCTGAAAGAACGTACTCGATGCCGATCGCAATGGCTGAAATCACTATCCAGCCAACGAGCGCAGAGAGAATATTTGATTTAGTAACTTTCATCATCAGTGACCAGACGATGTATCCAAGTGGCCAGAAAGCAAAGCTTGAGGCTACGACAACACACCACGGACTGATTGCGTGAACCTGGAGAAAATTCATAAGGATCAAAAGTCCTGCACCTATCAATGCTCCTGATAAATGCTGGAGAAATCCCTTTGGAACAAATGTAAATATTGAAGCTTCAACAGGCCAAATGGCAAAGAAAGCCATTGTGCCCCAGAACCATGTGAGTTTTCCGTCGCTTGCGTTGATTGTGTAGGCGGCGATGCAAAGCACAATGAATCCAACCACAGAAATCAGCAGTGAAGAATATTTCTTTAAAAACTCAATCACGAATCACTTCTCCAATCATACACTCGTCAATAGTGTCAACGATTCTGCATTTGACAAGGATGCCCCTTGGTTGCTGCGGTTTCACTTTTACCCTGTGATAATTACCGGAAAAACCTTCGGAACCATCCTCAACAAGCACTTCCGTGCAACATCCTATCATAGCATGTCTGACACTGTTTGCAAGGTGGGAGGCGATAAGCCTTGCCGATTTCGCCCTTGCCTTCACAACGTCGGCCGGGAGCAGCTCCAACAGTGATGCTGGCGTTCCTTTCCTTGGTGAGAACGGAAACACGTGACATCGGTCAAACCTTGCCTCTCGCATGACATTGCAGGTTTGTTCGAAATCATCATCGGTTTCGCCAGGAAACCCGATTATTATGTCTGTAGTTATTCCACAGTAAGGGTCAACATTTCTTGCAGCCTGGACGAGACTGAGGAAGTGTTTTGAATCGTATCCCCTTCTCATCAAACCAAGAATCCTGTCAGAGCCTGACTGTAACGGCAGATGAAGGTGAAGAGCAACCTTTGGCACAGAAAGTATTTCTTTGACAAGGTCAGCAGTCAGGTGCCTCGGGTTTATCGATGAAAGCCTGATCCTTTTGACGGCATCGATGTTTGAGATGTTTGAAAGCAAGTCTGGCAAATTTTTAAAATGCCCAAGTTCGGTGCCACACAAAACAATCTCGCTGTGACCGGCGTTTGCTAAGTCTCTTGCTTCTTCTACGATCTCTTCCATTTTTCTGGAAACAGGTTCTCCACGAAGGGAAGGAACTATGCAGTAGCTGCAAAAGTTGTTGCATCCAAGCTGAACAAGCAACATTGCCCTTGTGTGCCCTGAAAAAACCTGAATGGAACCTTTTGGATTGATGTCTGATTGAAGGATTTTGCTCAGTTTCGACAGGTCAGTTGGGTCAACCTGCTCAAACCCATCAAAGGATTTTGAAACACCTGCACAACCTGTTGCAACAACCTTTGCTTTGGCAGACCATTTTCTGGCGACCCTTGCTGCTTCCTTTTCGGCTGTGTCGGTTACAAGGCAACCGTTGATAAAAACGATTTCTGCATCATCAGGTTCGCAAGGTTGCAAGCCTGCCGAGATGAGCGTTTCCCTGAGCAATTCTCCTTGGTACTGGTTGACTTTGCAGCCAAAGTTGATTATGGCAAATTTCACAAATTCTCCAGGAATGCAAGCACCTGTGACACCGCTACAACAGGCGCAAGTTGCGCCCGGAGGATTCGCTTGCCCAAAGTGACAGGCACAAATCCTTGGGCTTTTGCCATCTCAATCTCTGCTCGTTCCAAGCCACCCTCAGGACCGATGCAGGTTGTTACTTCAGTACACGGTTGGAAAGCTTTTCCGATGGTGGTCTCAGCTTCCAGTTCCCAAGGAATCAGTCTTAGTCCTTTGGCTTTTGTCAAAGCCATGGCAAGCGTGGTCGGTTCTTCGATTGTTGGAATAACCTCTCGTCCGGCAAGTTCGGCAGCAGATTTTGCAATTTTTTGGAAATGGTCAATCTTTTTATCGATTCTGCCAGCATCAGTTTGTGACCTTGCACACTTGGCCAACACAAACTTTGAAACCCCAAGCTGCGTGCAGTATTCAATAATTTCCGGCAGCTTGTCTGGCCTTGGGATGCCCATGATAAGCGTCAATGTTGCTGGAGGTTCTGTAGAAACGTTGATTTTTTCGATTACTTCAAACTTTGCTTCTTTTAAGTTGTTGTCGATTTTTGTCAGTTTGGCTTTAAACCTGAGCCCTAGCCCCTGGACAATTTCAATCTCTTCGCCGAGTCCCAACCTCAAAACATTGACCGCATGATGAAAATCGCCACCAGTCAGGCTGTCGCCAGATTCAACGTAGAACCTTGCCATCTAGAACCTTTTTTCAAGCCTTCCGGCAATCGACTGCAAAACACTGAACATGAGTGCGTAATTCATCCTCAAGGGGCCAATAAGCGAGAGCACGCCAATGGCGTCATCGATTTTGTAAGGTGCGCCAATGTATGCCATGTCTTCAAGCTCAGGGTGCCGAATTTCACTACCTATCTGGATATCCAGCTGTCCTTTGGTCGCAGTGTCAAGCATGAGGTCACGCACAGAATCGCTCATCTGCAAAGCTTCTATTATCTGCTGGGTTTTTTTGGGGTCGGCAAGTTGCGGATTTGTAAGGAGTTTGTGAATGCCTTCGAGATGAATCCTGACTGCTTCTCGGGTGGAAACCTCACGCAAAAGCTGCAACACATTGAGAATTAGGTCTTTGAAAATTATCAAATCAGGCGCAACACGCACAATCGTCGACAAAACCTGGATTGGTGTCCATGCCTGCCTGACATCAATGCAATCGGCGATAACTTTTGACATTTTGTTGAGCTGGTCCTGAGTCGGCAAATCCTTGGTTTTGAGTATGAACTCCTTCACGTCGTCAGCGTTGATGACAGCAATGAGAAGCACCTTGAACGGCGGGATGCCAACCAGATGAATGCTTTTTATCTTGAGCCTCTTGGCAAGCGGCAGCAACACAACTGACACGGTACCCGTTTGCTCTGAAAGGGCGAAGGTCACGGCACGCAGCATTGCTTCGAGTTTGCCATGCTCTGGCAATTCAAGCCTGACGTTGGCAGGTTTGAGGTTGCCTTCTCGCAGGAGTTTGTCAACATAGTACCTGTATGCGCGGTAGCTTGGGATTCTACCAGATGAGATGTGAGGCTGCAAAACCAAGCCTTCTTCTTCAAGCTTGGCAAGCTCTGCTCGTATTGTGGCAGGCGAAACCTGATAGGGCATTCTTGCCGTCACCTCTTCGGAAGAGATCGGCTCACCCTTTTCAATATAGCTGCTGACCACAATGGTCAGCACCAATTCTGTTCTGTTCTCGCCACCTTTTTGCGCCATTGAAGAGATTTTAAGCCTGACTTGCATTTTCTTCAAGTGCAATCTTGACAGAGCTGTCAACCTGTGTTACAGCTTGACACAGCATCGGGGTGCCTCAACAAGGGCTGAGAGCGGAACAAAAAGCCGTAACCCGCAAAACCTGCACAGGATAATGCCTGCGAAGGGAACGCGTGAGCCTCCGGTGAAAGGAGGTTTTTTAGTTTATGAAAGAGTTTGTTCAGTATGTTTACGATCTTCTGGGCAAAGTTGACGCCTGGATCAGCATTCTCGTCACGGTTTTTGGTTTAGCCATTCTTTTGGTTTTACTCGTCGTGGCATCCAGAAAAAAATGGAAAGCTGGCATAATGGCAGAAGTGGGAATCGCCGCAGCGCTTTCATTGATTCTCAGCCTTTTCCCTCTCTGGAAAATGCCTCAGGGCGGGTCAATCACCCTTTCGATGCTTCCGGTTTTGGTGGTTGCTTTCAGAAGGGGGATCATTCCAGGGCTAATTTGCGGTTTTCTTGCTGGATGTTTCCAGATGATTGCCGATCCATACATCGTTAGCCTCCCCCAGGCTATTCTTGATTACGGTCTCTCCTACACGGTTCTCGGGTTCGCAGGCATAAGGCTCAAAGACGAAGAGGACACGACTCCAGTCTATGCAATTGGTGCCGCCAGCATCGCCTTGATTGTCTATTCCGTCTGGAACTATTTCAAGTTCAGTAATCTGCCTGTTGCAACCGACCCAAATCTCTCCCCGCCACCAGCAACCTGGCTCTATCTGCTGCTTGGCATACTCTCACTTGCCATTCTTGCAGCCTTGTTTGTGTTTGGCAGAAAAGCAGGCCAGAAGATTGCTTTTGCAACGCTTGCAATACTGGTCAGGTTTGTTGTTCACTTCGTCTCCGGATTTGTTTTCTTTGTAAAGTACGCATGGCCTGGCTATGGCAGCGTTTTCATCTACTCTGCATCGTACCAACTGCTTTACATCATCCCATCGGCAATACTTTGCTTTGTTGTATTGGTGCCACTGGTCAAAACTGGTGTAGTCTCTAGGGTGGAATAGAAGAAAAACCTTATTAAAAAAGGCTACCAAAAATGGTAGCCTTTTTTAATTACAGATAAGGTTATTTTTTCAATCTATAAGCTGTTTGTCCAACGGTTCCGTTTGTTATGATCATGCCTGAACCGACAATCACCTGGAGCGTACCATCAAAGGCGTCGACAGATTCAAGCAGTTTGAAGTTTTTGTCATACGTTTCAACCTTTGCACCCGCAAGCAGCACAATGCCATCCGGCGTAACATCGAATGAAATTACTCCATTTTTTCCAAGTGAATGCTGGATTATTCCTTTGGTTGGCTCAACTTCTATGATTGCTTTATCGGTTGCATACAGGAAATTATTTCCAAACAACACGGGGTCGACTGTCACAATACTGTCATTCGTCCAAAGGAATTTGCCCGTGACAGCCTCAAAAACAAGAAGCCCTTTGTCTGTTACGACAAAAAGAATGTTTTCACAATAGCTGATTCTTTGGACATCTTCAACCGCGTCCTTGTACCATACGGTTTTCCCATAAAAATCGTAGGCACGAATCATGTTTGACTGAGTTACAGAAAAGATTTTTGTAGTATTCGAGGCGATCATCGGCAATGATGGTTCTATTTTAAATTCCCTGACGTTGCCAGAGATCACATTGCTCTGAACCTGCCAGAACCTTGGGCCGGAAACAGCTGGAACAGAGCTCTGGCGTTCATTTTCATACTGCTTGATTTCAGTTCCGTCTTTGGTCAGGTTGACAATCAGGCTGCCAGCTCCGCTTTCAAAACAAGCCAGTATCGAGTCGCCGAACTGCTGAATGTTTGAGCTGTTCCAGACTTTTTTCCTTGGTGATTCATATTTCCAGATGACGTTCCCGTTGCTTGCATCCAACGCAAAGACATCCTGACCCGAGGGGACAATGAGCATGCCATCAATTAGAGTTGCCTTGTAACCTGCGCCAAAACCTGTTTGCCAGGCTTTTTCCAGCTTGCCGGAGATGCTTGCGGGGGCAGAAGGAGCGCCGCACGAACATAAAACAAGCAAGGCGCTAATGACGCCAAATGTCTTCTTCATCTGAGGTTCTACCATCTTCCCTGCCAAACGGCTCATGTTTCATGAAACGTCTGGATGACCATGATTCAGGCGTAAACAGCCGTCTTGAAAATCTTTTTACAATCAGACCTACAAGCACACCGAACAGGAAACCTCCGATGTGAGCCCACCAGGCAATACCTGAGCTGGAATTGAGCACGCCGAGTATTTGAAGGGCAAACCAGATGCCCATGAACACCACCGATGGCATGGCTATCGGAATCCAGAGCGCAAGGACATACACCTGCGACTTTGGATAAAGAATCATATAAATGCCCATTACTGCAGCGATGGCACCTGACGCGCCAAGGGTTGGCGTCGCAAGAGACGTTCCATTGAGAGAGAATATGACATGTGCAAGCGTGGCAATTATACCCCCAGCGATGTAGAATATTGCATACCCAGCTCTGCCAAGCGCATGTTCGATGTTGTCGCCAAAGACAAGCAGAGTCCACATGTTGAAGAAAATGTGCCAGATGTCACCGTGTAAAAACAGAGACGTTACCAGCGTCAACCAACCAGGCACTGTTATCCACGAGAGGTTTGCTGCAGAAATATTCATGACTCTTGCAGGAATGGCTGAGAAGTTATAGAGAAAGATGTCGCCCTGGGTGGCTCCTTCAAACCTTGATGAGGGGAATTGGTCAAGCAAAAGCTGGAGCAGAAAAATCAGAACGCATAGCCCGACAATGACCCAAGTTACAACTGGTTTTGATTTTGAAATATCCTGTTTTACCCTGTCGCCGATTATGTACATTAATTTAGACCTGTTCCCTCTGGCATGTTGTCGTCAGATTTTGTTTCTTCTTTTTCAGCTTCAGATTCGGTCGGAGTTGTTGGCTGAGGCTCAACGTTCTTCTTGCCAGCACTCTTGTCACGAATTTCAATTGCCGCCACTGTCTCGTCGTCAACCTGGGAGAGGGTTGTTTGCTTTCTGATAAAGAGCAAATGAGTCAATAATGCAGCAATTATCATTGCTAGGTCTGCCCACTGGGCACTGTTGAACGGTGTGCCGAGGATGGCAGCGTGTCCAGCGTCTGCCCTGAGGAATTCGGTTCCAAACGACAAACCGGCATAGATGTATACGAACCACATGAACAACTCGCCAGCTTTGAGGTTTCTGTTTTTGCTCATAAAAAACAGCACGACAAAAATGATTATGGCGACCAGGGCGTTTAAAAGCTGTGTCGGGAAAATGGCTACATCCGGGTTGACAGCCTGCAATTTAATTCCCCAACTACAATCTGGCCCATAACAGCAACCACCCATAAAGCATCCAAGCCTACCGAAGAAATAGCCGATACCTATGGCTGGAGCGGCAAGGTCAAGCATGCGCCAGAAGTTTATTTTTCTAATTTTTGCAAAGATGAGGACAGCCGGTACATTGAAAAGCACAATGCCAAGGAAGGCCATGCCTTGCATCTGAAGCTGGAAAATCTGTCCTGGATTGGCAATAAAGTATTGAAGGTTAGTCAGGATGTAGAGAATCCTTGCGCCTAAAATGCCTACGATGATCACGAGGAACGCAAGGTCAGTCAGGTCGTCATGGGTCATTCCATATTTTTTGGCCCTAAACCATGAGAAAGTGATTGCGCCAAGTATCCCCAAGGTAATAAGCACACCGTACCAGTAAATGGTCAAACCTGCAATTTTAAAAGCTTCTGGATGCATTTTGCCTCCTTAACTTTCACAGGATAATTGAACCTATTTCTTTTTTCAAGTATACTACCAATATGAATAGATTTTGGCTTTTGCTGATTATAGCTGTGATGACTTCTTCATGTGGCGGTTCCGCTACACAGTACATTGAGGGTTCAAAAGATTTTACAGGCGAAATTGGAAAAATCGTTGACATACCAAATCAGTCAGATCTTCGTGAGATGGGTGACAGTCTCCAGGAGTACATGCTTGAATTCAATTTCAAATCAGGCATCAGTGGTCAGCTCAACCCTCTCACCCAGGAACAGACCGACTACATCTTTGATGCCCAGAAATACGCAGGCACACCACAAATCAACCCTGATTACAAAGCGCCAGGAAAAGTCGAAATAGTTTTTTCAAACGGTTCCATTGCCAAACTTGACAAAGTGACATTGAAATTTACAGCTCTCGAATTGACTTCAAACGCAGTACCCCCTGCAGATATTGAATACTCCGGAGAACGCAGGGAGATGACCGCAGAACTGGCGGAAAAGATAGCTCGATTCTGGTTTGACAGATACAACTTTGACCTAAAGAATTTCCAACTCAATCCAATAACCGTTGGCCAGAGCACATCGGTTGTGTTTACCGAGAAGCTTGCCGACTCGGATGTCGCATCACCTAATTACATCAAAGCCGTGATAAATTACTGGGGCATGATAGAAGGCTTTGAAATCAATGTCGGACCGACCCCAACCATCGGAACAAAACCAACTCTAGGTGAGACAGGAATCAAAGATAAAGCAAAACAATTTCTGGCTTTGCCGACAGATTTTGAATTGAACGTTATTCCAGTTCGAGTGATAAAAAGAATTTACAAAGAAGAAAATGGCAAACTCACTTTCACCGATAAACTGGCATGGTTCATCGATGCCTCAGGGTACAAAATCGAATCCAGAAACCAGATACTGACACTGGATGCCCACACAGGCATGCCGATTCAATAAACAATTCTTTTAAATATTAAAAAAGCCTCGGATATCCGAGGCTTTTTTAATGAAACCTGATTATTTGAGCATCATCTTTGTTGTCATGGCAACCTGTTCATTATGTTTTCTGACTTCGTTTGCTCCGTTGAACAGATCGACAAGCCAACCAATGCCGAAGAAACCTGCGGTGAAAATGTAAGCCACTCCAAGCCCAACTTTGCCTAGATAAAATTTGTGAATGCCAAGGAATCCAAGGAAAAACCAGAGTAGATAATAAATAGATGTTTCCTTTCTTGCCTGACCGTACTTGATTGCAAACATTTTCTTTTGATCCTCAGTCATCTCGTTGCAGTATAAAGCAACGGCATTTTCAACGTCTGTCATTGATCCTCCTCAAAGAATTAATGAAATTAAAATATACTCATTATTTAAAATGATCAATATCATTTCATTGATATCATCGTATATATAGTAAACATATTGTTGATAAAAAAACGATAACATATAATTTATTGCCCAAAATCATTATTCATATTTTACTGACATTTTTTATGACATTTCCTTCTTCGTGGTAGCGACTGAAATTTATAGTCTAGAAAAGGTTTTTTGTGGATTTAACCAAAATAATCACATCAACCCGGTATTCGGAATATCGTCATCTGAGCTATCGTTGTCATTATCATCATCAACGTCGTTCAACTGAACAAAAGTTGTTTTTTGTTCTGGCGTCATTTCATCGAGTATCCCTTTGAAATATTCCTGGTTGCATTTCCTGACTTGGGAAACACCAGTCAACAAATCATAAATCTCCAAACCGAAACGGACTAGTGAAAATATGACAAACCCTGGTTCACCAAACCACGAAAGCACTATAGTGGCTATGTAAATTATCCCAAGACCATTCTGCCTGACATAAAACTTATGGATGCCCAACCCACCGATTAAAATCAAAAGCAGGTAGAAAACCCACGGTTTCTTTTTTTCAACTTCATATCTGGCAACAAACGCACGTTTATCGGCGTCTGACAGGTCTTGATACTTGAGCATCGACTCGGTGTCTAAATCCATGAATCCTCTTATTTGTAGATTGTATTGATAAATAGCCATTCAATCAACAAGTGGCATTTTTATATTGCCAAGAATGAAGTTAGTTGTAAAATTGGTTCATGATGCAAATGTTTGAACTATTCCTGACCTTTGCCAAAATCAGCCTGCTGTCGTTTGGCGGAGGGTGGACAATGCTGGCCATTCTTGAACGCGAGGTGACAGCGCATCACTGGATGAACCCAGAGGAATATGCAAAGGTAATATACCTGACGGCAACAACACCAGGCCCCAATGCAATATCATCTGCAACAATCGTTGGCAAGCATGTTGCAGGCTTTGGGGGCATGATTGCTGCAGTGCTGGGGATCATTCTCCCGCCGATGGTGTTGATGCTCTCAATCTACACTTTGTTTATCAAGTACGGAGATAACGTTTATCTCAAGGGTATCTTGAAAGGAATCGCACCTGTAATTGTTGCACTTATATGCTGGATGGCATGGAGAATCGGATTTCCTGTGTTCAAGGATTTCAATATTTTCGTGATACTCATCGGCGTGGCCTCACTGACGCTTCTTTTTGTCGGTGTGCACCCAGGCTGGCTGATTCTTGGTGGCGGACTTGTTGGTCTTGCCCTGCTTCGATAGGAGGAAAAAAATGAAGAAAGCAATTATTACGGTTTTGGTTATCGTTGCAATATTTGGACTCATCCCGGCAAAAGCACTCAATAAAGGCCTAGTCTACGGTTTTGTGCTCAACCCACCGGGACCGTTTGGCCCGGTAAAAGTGCAGACATATGAACATGGCATACTGATGGCAAAAATCCCTCCGAACATGACCACTTCGTCACTCTACCTCGGAGCTGATGTCTGCTGTGAGGTCGATTCCTACGGAGAGCTTTACATTGCCGACTTGCCAAACGATTCAAGAGACTACACGGACAAGAGATCATGGATGGCACAGATAATCACCTGGGATCCCGACAACTACAACTATTGGGTCACAAGTCCGGCTGGAATGGTTCAACTGCTGGTTAATTCAGATTTTGTAAATCATTTTGCAGTCAGGGAAGGCTCATATGTCAGGATTACCGCCATAAAATCGGCATGGTTTGACCGTTTTACAGTAATAGATATGAAGGTCATATCCTGGTAGAAAGCGTTTCCCTTGTAAAAATTGTTCAAAATGATAATCTAGTTTGACAATTGAGCCACGAGGGAAGGCATGTCAGAAACAATTTCGAAAGATGAGATGACAGAAAAAGAAAGAATTCAGGCCAAGTTTTTTGTTTCGCTTTCAAAACTGAGCAGAGAAACTAAATCGGCGCTGTCTGATACGCCCGGGTACGATGAAAACAAGGAAAACAGGCGGTTTATTATCTTTTGTCTGATTATGACCGCAATAATAATCTTCTTCGGCATCTCGATAATCACTGGAGATCCTTTCTATCGCAGGACATCCGGCCTATTCTCGGAGTTCATTCTCACATTCGCAATTCACAGCATAATTTTGGTCGGTATCCTCAAAACAATCAGGCAAGATGAATCGGTTCTCAAACACATTCTTGTTGGCACACTCTCGGTTCTTGCTCTTGGCGTTGGCGTCATGGCATGCAGGTTCATCTTTGTTTCAGACAGAGCCATGGTTTGGGCAATTGTCCCATTGCTGGCAAAATTCAGATTTCAGGAAGGCTTCCCCCCATTTATCATTGCAATCGGGTTTATTGTCCCCATCGCCATGCAGTACGGCGTGCTGTTGCTGATGTATAAGTTTGACAGAATATCCCTGATGATTCCATACATTGCCTACATGATTACAACAACCGGCATCATTGGCACAATGATGCTCTCACCGCTGCTGGGCGGGGTTTAAAGTGATAGCAGAACGATGAACCCTGTCTATGCATGGTGGCTAAGAGCTCGAGGCAAAGCTAATGATGTTTTCATGCCAATCATAACCGTTATTGCAATAATAACTGGCGGAATTCTTCTGTTCTCAGGCATCCACGTTCTAAAACAAACGATGATGGTTCATGCTCTCGAACTTGTATTTACATTTTCAATAAACGCGCTGTTGTTGTTCGGAATAACAAGAAGTCCTCTTGAATACGAAATAAAATGTATACTTCCACTCCCGGTGCTACTTTCAACTCTGGCTTTTTCAATATTTGTTGTCTGTTTAAGGGTTATACCCAACTATTCTCCGGTAACACCTTGGTTTGTGGCGCCTGAGGTGGCATTGATACAAGAAACGTGGATGAACGCAACCTGGATAGTTATATCGGTTCTTGGCAGTTTTGTGGTACTGATCTTATCCTTTTGGATTACCTCCAAAGCAAGATTGGGCGATTTCATATGGCCAATCGTAACATTTTTCATATCCAGCATAGTATTCAATGCCATTGCAAATTTCTTTCTGTTTTTGGCCAATTACTCAACAAAAATTGTCGGTCAGTAAAGCCCTGCCCAAACAGGTACAAGTGTTTTCCCTGATATTTTATAGATTATTCCAGCGTTTGCTCCACTTGCAAGGTTACAGGCAATCAAGCCATTCTCTGTCAACGTTGGGTTGGCAAGGTCATCATAAATGTTGTCTGTCTGAAGATCATAAATAAACGAATTTCCAAAGTATTCCCTGGTTTTTCTGCATATTAGAAAACGTCTGTCAGCCAAGCTGCACGATGTTGAAGGCATAGGAACATTCTTTTCAAGCACATACATTGGCGAATTAACATCTGCCGATGTACTTCTTGTAAAAATCGATGTCCATTTTGACGAAGAGACAACACCCAAAGGCAATCGTGATTTATCATAGAACGCAAAGGCGTTCACCCAATCAAGACCTTTTTGTCCAATTGGTTCATATGTTTGTGTTCCAAGAACCATAGGATTCATTTTTGAAAGCGGTGTTTCCCTGATTTCAAAGGTCTTTGCTTCAACATCGACCTTGGTCACCAGCACGGAATAATTTTTCAAATCCCAACAGCCGGGCATAAAATCTTTCAGATCGAACTTGTATCCTCCAGGACCATAAATCATGTTCGAGTTTACAGTCCACTTGCCATCAGGCGATTGCGGAAGCCAGTTTTGAATATCTGGTGCTATCTTTTCAGGTTTTGCAAGCATTGTACCCGAACCCTTCTGGAAAACAACTTTGTCAGGCATAGCGCCAATAACCGAGGCCACGCCAAAAGACGAGTCATCCTGTGAAACGAAGAACTTGAAAACATCTCTTGAGTTCATTGTTCCTGGCCTAAAAAGGGTCAGTTTGTCCAAATCGTACTCAGAAATTTTTGTTTTTCCGGTTAGGTCAATTTCTGTTGTCTGGGTGCTCCAGCAAACGTAAAGGGTGGTTTTCCCAAAACTCTCAATCGTTGTTAATTTTTCTTCTTTTTTTTGGAACGACGTTGAAAAATTAATTTTTGTTACTTTGCCTACCTCAATTTGGACGTATTGTTTTACTCCTGGAGACGATTTTTCGGTTATCTCAAGCCTGCCAGGCACAATGTTTGGGACAAAGGAAGACCCCTGATAAAGTCTTTGTTTTTCTTCTGTCCCTACAATTATAAACTCAACGCCAGGCGATTCAGATTTTATGTATAAAGCTCCATGTTTGTCGTCTGTTCCGGGTTCCAGCATTATTTTTGTGCCAAGCTCGACATTTGCCTTTTTTGTCCAAACGTACGAGAAGCCATCCAACCTTACTTCAAAGGTGTTCTCTCCAGCATACACATCAGCCTTGTCAATTTTTGAACTATGACCAAGTTCAGTATTCCCGACAAGTATTGTGCCAGGCATGGATGACGATATTCCAACCGTTTCCCTGGATGGCAGCTTGGGCTCAAACTCTACAGTTTGGCCATAAACAACCGAAACAAACTCGACAGTAGTCTGGCCTGTCTGTGGCCATGTGATGGCAATCTTGTGAGGAATGGCCATCAAATCGAGCGGTTGTTCAAGCTTTGAGTACGGCACAGCCTGGGCATCGTCAATTGAAACCATTGCTTCAGGATTATCTGCAATTTTTATTTTTAGAAATCCGCCAACCTGAGGTTTTACACCACACGAAACTGTCAGCATAACGGCAAGGAAAGCCACCATTATCTTGTTTTTCATCAGAAACTCTCCTCCAGATGTATCACGTTTGAACCCCTGCATCCTTCATAGAAATCGCAATAAGCGCAGAATCTGTTGGGGCAACGGTCGAATTTTTTTTCAGAAATTCCCTGGGCAACCTTGTTTATCATCTCTCTGGCTGTCTCAAAATCGGCAAGTGACGGCTCAAAGGTTCGCCATGCAATCTGCCTCAGATATAGGTTTGAAGCCTGTCTCACTTTTACGTTCCACAGCGAAGAGATTGCCAGCGAATAGATTGAAAGCTGCAGCCTGTCAAGATTCTCCAGGACCGCAGGTATGGACTTGCTGGTCTTGTAGTCGACAAGATTTACTGACCCGTCTTCATTAAGGTCAATTCTATCGACAAAACCGGTGAGGTTTATGCCATCAATTGCAAACTTGAAATTCAATTCAACCTCAGCCACTTTTGGCATTCTGTCATCAAGATGGTTGTGATAACCAATCAAGATGGATCTGCCTTCATCCTTGCAGCGGAGTTCTGTCTCGATGTCCGGGAAACCTTCTGAAACCCAATTTTTTTCATACAGTGACAGCAACCAATCCATGCTTGTGTCATCGGAGAGCAGCTTTGGCCTGTGAAATTCTTCCAGAGCAGTGTGAACCGATTTTCCAAATGAGAAGTAGGATCTTGGAATGCCGGGCAACCCAACGATATAAGCAAGGAAGAACTTGTAGGGACACTCCAGGTATTGCGAAATCCTGGAGAAAGACAGCGTCATATCCACTTGTTGTCGGCAACAAACTTTCTGATGGTGTCACACATCGACTCTCTGGTAGGCTGTGTGTAGATTGTCCAATTTGCAAGTTTCAGTCTTTCGCGCTCGGAAAGCTGAGAAACCATCCGCTCAAAAACCTCTGCCTCAGTCATGCCAAGCGCGATGGCTCTCTGCATTCTGATCGATTCTGGAGCAGAAATGTTAAGCACTCCATGACACAGCTTGTTCCAGCCTTGTTCAAAGAGTATCGCAGCAACAACCACAATCAACCTTGCACGGTTAGCTCTTGCTGCCATGATCTCAAACTTTATGGACTGGGTCAGAGGGTCTCTGAAGATATCATTGAGCTCTCTTGTTTTTTGGGGGGTTGAGAAAACCAGTCTACCTAGGCGTTTTCTGTTGATTGAACCATCGATGTTGGTAATCTTTGTACCAAAAGTGTTTATGACTTTCTGGTAAATTTCGGTTCCTGGCTGCAGCATCGGGCGAGAAAGGTCGTCCACCTCAATAATATATACATTGTTTCTTTCAAGGCATTTTGCTGCCCAGGACTTACCGGAGGCAATTCCGCCTGTAATACCGAGAATATAGGCCATTATTTGGCTTCCAACCAGTTTTGGCCGATATTGGCCTCAACAGTCAATGGCACTTTGGCCTGGTAAACGTTTTCCATGGTTTCTTTGATTATTTTACATATATTTTCAGCTTTGTCACTATCACATTCAACAAGCAATTCGTCATGCACCTGAAGAATGACAAAAGCACCGGTATTTTCCAATCTCTTTTCAAGCTCAAGCATAGACAGTTTTATTAGATCCGCAGCCGATCCCTGTATCGGGGAGTTAATGGCCGCGCGTTCGCCTGCTGCCCTGACCTGGAAGTTGTCAGATTTGAGCTCCGGGAAATATCTTCTTCTGCCCAGCATTGTTTCAGTGTAACCAATCTTTTTTGCGTTTTCTACTACATTTTTCATGTAAGCTGCAACACCTGAGAACCGGTCGAAATAATTTTTTATGAAAGCGTTGGCTTGGGCAAAGGTTATCATGAACTCATTTGAAAGCCTGTGGGCAGACATACCGTAGAGCAAACCGAAATTGATGACTTTTGCACGTCTACGCTGCTCTCCTGAAACATCCTGGGTGTCAAAAATTTTTCGAGCCGTTACAGTGTGAATGTCTTCACCACTCACAAACGCCTTCACAAGCTCTGGGTCATCAGAAAGATGAGCCAGAATCCTCAGTTCTATCTGCGAATAGTCAGAAGAAATGATCACCTTGCCAGCAGGAGCAACAAACGCTCTCCTAATCTCTGCGCCCAGGTCTGACCTGACAGGGATGCTTTGCAGATTAGGGTTTGTTGAAGCCAGTCGTCCGGTTGAGGTTGACATCTGGAGGAATTTTGTGTGAACCCTGCTGTTTTTGTCAGCGTATGACGGCAACACATCCACATAGGTGTTTTTAAGTTTTGAAAGCTCACGAATGTCCAAAATCAAATCGACGACCGGGTACTGGCCTCTGAGGTTATCAAGCACCGCAGCAGACGTCGAAAAACCAGTTTTTGTTTTTTTCTGTGGTTCAATCTGGAGTTTCTTGAATAGAATTTCCGAAAGTTGCTTTGGTGAGGCTATGTTGAACCTGACACCGGTTTGCTCGTAAACTTCCTCAGATTTTTCCTCAATATCCTTGCCAAGTTTTGAACTAAGCGTGGTCAACACAGATTTGTCGATCATGACGCCGCGCTGTTCAATACTTCTTAATACTCTGGCAAGTGGAAGCTCCAGTTTTTGGTAGAGATCAGTTTGGTTGTTAGCTTTCAGTCTGTTTTCAAGGATATCGCGAATTTTGAGCATCGAGCCTGCGTTTGAACCACCTTCATCAAGATAAATGTTTTTCAGTGATTCAAGACCGTATGATGACCTCATGGAATCGTCGATGTAGGCCATCAGGGAAATGTCGTCGGCTGGCTCGGAGATGTCGGTTTTTTCGAGTATCGATTTCAAGTCACAAACAACTTTTGGTAAGTCTGATTTTAAAATCGGCGACAAGCTGGCAACCGTTGAGTCGATGGTTTGGAAAAGTCCAGAGCCAACGTCGATTTTGTAGGTTGATTCGTCGGTTGCCACCTCAAGTTCACCCGGAATCATGTGCAGGGCGAATCTCGATTTGACCGATTGACAAACAAACTCAGTCGTAACGGTCTGTTGAGTTGGCTTTATTGAACTTGTCTCGACCTTTGCCTGACGAAACCTTGAAGCAAGCGTTGTAAACCCGAGCCTTCGAATCATGGCCAGAGCCGTGTCTGGGTCAGGGTTCCATTTCAAATCGCTGGTTTTGTATTCCAGCGGAACATTCAGCTCCAAGGTTGCCAGCATCAGGGAATGTCTGAAATGATCAAGTTTTGGAGCCACCTTTGGATTTGCTTCTATGTCAGCAACACTTGCTGCCTTTGAGGCAATCTCAAGCGCACCTTTTTCACCAATTCCAGGGACTCCGGAGAAATTGTCTGACGAATCACCCTTAAGGGCTTTGAACCAAATAAACTGTTCAGGTGTCAGCCCAAATTCTGTGACAAGCTTTTCTCGGTCGATTCTGTCGATCTCGGAGATGCCTTTTTTGTTGAGCAGGACGGTTATTTTGTCACTGACAAGCTGGAGCGTGTCACGGTCAGAGGTCGTTATCAGGACATTGCTGCCAAGAAATGCTTCTTTTGTTGCAACTGTTGCCAGCACGTCATCGGCTTCGTAACCAGGACTGGACAGGACTTTGAAACCCAAAGCCGTCAGAAACTCCTCAAACATGACAATTTGTTTGAGCATGTCGTCTGGTGGAGTTGGCCTGTTGGCCTTGTATTTTTCGTCGGCGTAGTGCCTAAAGGTTTTTTCGGGCCTATCGATGCAGACGGCCACAAGATCAGGTTTTTCTTTATCGATTAGCCCAAACGCCAGTCTTGAGAAGCCATAGAGGGCGTTGGTAGGTGTACCGTCTGGCGCAGTAAAGCTGCCCTTGATGGCATGAAATGCCCGAAAAAGCAAACTCATGCCATCAATGAGCAATATTTTCATCAAACCGCCGGTGTTGTAGTTGTCTGATCTGGGAGGATTTTATCGGTTTCTTCCGGTTGTTTTACTATTTTTGTGATTTCGAAAGTGATGTATGGAGCCCAAAGCCTGTAAGATTCAACAAGGACAAGGACTGCAAGTAGCACAAATACGCCTGTTGCAACCGAACCAACAAGTGTCGGTGTCTGGAACGCCTGAACCTGGATGAAGTTGAGGAACCATGGGAGAGAAGCATAGAGCAGGAACATTAACACAAGGTTGTCTGTTCTGATATATACCCAACCACAAAGCAACAGCGCTGTCAGAAGGCCAAGGTTGTTTGTGAATGGCCCATAGAGTCCGGGTGTAACCATCCAACCACTTGCCATTGAAAGCAGAGTTCCGATTATGAAAACAATGGTTCCTGGAAGCCACTTTATGAGCGACCTGCCCCAGTCACCAAATTTTTCCGGTTTCGGGTCAAAGAACAACCATTTCCAAATATAGTTGGCCATAATCGAGCATGTCAGCCAGAACGCAACTGTGAGGACAACCGGAACCGTGAGCAATGATGAGCCGACTGTTGCCTTCATGATGATAAGTGTTGCAAATGGAATCAGGAGAATGACAACTCCAGGGAGCCATTTTGAAATTTCTGAAAAACCGAAGGCTGTGCTGTTTTCAACCGGGCTGAAAAACAACCAGGAGATTGAGACAATGAAAAGCGATGATGCGATGAATGAAACGATTGTGTATGGAATTGAAGACATCATCTGCTCACCGGCAAAAAGTACTCCAGCTGTGATGATGCCCAGAAGCACAACCACAACCCATTTGAGTGACGATGAGACCTTGCCAGCAACCCTTTCCTTCATCTGTGACGACCCGGCAAGCATATTGACGATAATTGCAATGACAGCAAAAACCACAAAAATGTACGGCTCATTGATTAAGGCAATTTTTGGAGTTTCTGCGACTGCACCAGCAACCGAGGTGTCAACGGAGTGCGAAAGTGCTTCATCAATGACTCTGTACAATGCCTGCATGACAGGGATGGAGATGACAGCGATGAAAAATGCTGTAATCGTCTTGCCATAATGTCTCCAGTTGAAGTTCTCTTTGATAACTCCAACTTTTTCTCTGAATGTGTTGAAGAAGTATCCAAAAGTCATGGAAAGCAGAATCGGGGCATTCATGAACCACACCCTGATAAAATCCATCAAACCAAGTCCGAGGTTGACTTCATAAACATCAGCGAGTTTTGCGCTGACGGCATACATCGGCGAAAGTTTTGGCATGAACATGACCTGTAGGGTGTCTGGTATTGAACCGTAGGTAGTGAATGGCAAAGTCATCTCAAAGCTAGGCGGCATCGGAACGCCGACATAGAAGTTTGCACCTGAGAACGCGGAGGCAAGGGGGACATAAAGGAAATAAACCATGACCCACATAACAGCAAACAACACTATGCCTGGAAGAATGTTGCCAAACGAAAGTCCCCATTTTCTGACATCAATCTTTTTGCCAATGATCAGGTAGAGCAAAACGAACAAGAGGGCGATGAGCATGATGATTGAGATCGTTGACCTGCCATAAAAATCGGCAAACGCAAGCATTCTGTTGGCATATACTTGTGTTTGTCCAGAAAGGTCACCCAGTTGCCAATAACTTGAAACAACCAATGTTACCGGAAAATGCACGACAATTCTGACAATTGACGGGAGAATAAAAAAGCCGAGGAACCAGAAAAGCCACGACCAGTCTATATTGGCGAACCTTGAGGCACGGCTCTGCCTTTGAGGAACCGGCGATCCCTTTGGAACCGGTTTTGTGTTCCTGTTCATATCGTTTGCCATATTCAATAACCTCCAGAATGCAATAGACAAAACTACATTTTATGGTAGATTGTATATCCAGTCAACGCAAGGAGGAGTTATGAAAAAGGTAATTCAAACAGACAAGGCGCCCAAAGCCATCGGGCCTTATTCCCAGGGCATTGTTGCCGGAAACCTGCTTTTTGTCTCTGGGCAAATCCCCATTGACCCTGCAACCGGAAACCATGTTAAAGACAGCATCGAAGCCCAGGCGACAAGAGTTCTTGACAACCTTAAGGCTATAGTCGAGGCTGCCGGTAGTTCACTGGAAAATGTCTGCAAAGTGACGATTTTCCTCTCGTCAATGGATCATTTCAAAACAGTCAACGAAGTTTACGCCAGGTACTTCACTGCCAACCAGCCAGCGCGCGCTGCGTTTGAAGTTGCCGGTCTTCCGCTTGGTTTCGACGTTGAGATGGAAGCAGTTGCTCTCATAGATTGACCTTCAATTGAGAATTGTAAGCCTCCCGGTTTTCTGGTATCATCAGTTTTGGAAGACCAGGAGGTTTTTTTAATATGAGGAAAATTTTTGTTTTAGCAGCTATCATTTTCGTAATGTTGTCAACCCAGTCGGGGTATATGGCAAACGTCGATTCAGCTCAAACAAACATTTACGCTGAAAACGATTCCACCTGTGACTGGCCAATGTTTGGCAGGACACCGGATGGGAATAGGGTTGTGCCTAATGGATGTATATTAGATTTTGATAAACCAAAACTGATTTGGTCAAATGAAGAAATTGGAACAATTTTCTCTTCTCCAATATATGCAAATAAAAGAGTTTATGTAGGTTGTCGAAACAACTCAATTTATTGCCTAGAAGAAGGAACAGGCAAAATAGTATGGGAATATCAATCAGACGATTCATTTTATTCAACACCCGCATATTCAAACGATAGAATTTGTATTGGTTCAACTGATGGAAAACTATATTGTCTTGATGCTAATAATGGAAAAAAATTGTGGGAGAAAAGTATTGGTGAATGTTTTGTATCAGCAAATATCAATAACAATAAAGTTTATATAGGATCATCAAGTAGCATGTTCTATTGTTTTGATCTGAACTCAGGAAATGAAATTTGGTCAATTAATACGATTGAAGACGTAGAAGAGTATCCTGTAATACAGGATAATAAAGTTTATTTTGGTACTTTTAATAATAGTTTTCAATGTCTAAATGCAGACAATGGAGATAAAATATGGACTTTTTCTACAGGTTCAGTTATTGCATCATCAGCAGTAATAAATAATGATTATGTTTATTTTACAACAAAAGGTGAGGATTATTTGTATTGTCTTAACAAAGATAATGGTTCACTTGTTTGGAAAATAAAAACAGATAAACCATTTGAAACAACACCTGTATTTGCTTTTAACAACTTATATTTAGGTGGATGGACCAACAAATTCATCTGCGTTAACGCTTCAAATGGAAAACTAATATGGGAATTTAAAGTTAGAGACATTATTGATTCAAGTTGTGCAATATCAAATAATAATATATTTTTTGGTTCAAGAGATGGTAATATATATTGTATTGATGCAATAAATGGATTACAAAAATGGAAGTATCAAACAAAAAAGATGGTCTGTTCTTCTCCAATTATTGCAAATAACAAACTTATTATTGGTTCATATGATGATCAAAAAATCTACTGTTTTGGTTTAGAATTAAAAAATCCTTCAAAACTCAATATTATTTGTGAAAAGAAGCTCGATACTTGCTCATCAACAAAACTTGATGTTACCGTACTTGACCAGAACGATCAAGAAATTGAAAATGCCCCGATCCAATGGTCAGTTGACCCACCAGAATCTGGAACAATTGACAGTTCAGGGTTGTTTACACCCAAAAAGACAGGCAAGGTGAAAATCACTTGCAAGTCCGGTAATCTCACTGAGTCGATAACCATCAATGTCATCGAGTTTCTGACCGTCAACAGTGAAGGCGTAAGGATTGATGTTGTCAAACCTAAGCAGGTAGCCAGTAAAACTATTGCTTACACCAACAACAGCGACAGAAAGTTGACTGTCGATGTGGTAAGCAACCTTGGTTTGGTGACGGTGAGTCCGTCATCTTTTGTCATCGAACCTGGAAAGAGCCAGGAGGTTTCTGTTTCTGCGCAATTGGCAAGTTTTGAGCCAGTTCCCGACACCGAGTTTGTCATCACTGCAAGTTACGACACTTGCACAAAACAGCTCAAAGGACTGCTCTCATCATCGCTACCTTTTGCCTGCCTCGCAGCTTCGCCGGATTCTCTGGCATTTGGCATGGTCGAACGAGGTTATGCAAAAACCATGAGTCTTTCAATTTTGTCTGAGGTTGAAACAAAAATCTCAGTTTCCACAAGCGAAGCCTGGATATCCGTTCCTGTAAAAGAAATGACGCTGAAAGCAGGCGTTCCTGCAATAATCAGTTTCAAGATCCACGCGTCCTCGCTGCCTTCAGCTTCAAGGTTGTCAGGAAACGTGATAATCAAATCCGATGTTGCCTTTTGCGACACTCTGACAATCCCGGTCACCGTTGAAACCGAAGAAAGCATCACAATCAAACTGAAAATTGACTCCAAGTCAGCAACGATAAACAACCAGAAACGCGATTTGGATGCTCCACCAAAAATTATGGGTGGCAGGACAATGGTTCCTCTGCGCTTCATCTCCGAAGCTTTCGGCTGCAACATCGAATGGGACGCCAAAGAGCAAAGGATAGGCATCGTTCGGTACGACATTTCGGTAAATCTTTGGATTGGCAAAGACTACGTCGAGGTCAACGGCCAGAAGCTGAAAATCGACTCTCCTCCAATCATTGTCGCTGGTAGAACCATGGTTCCTTTGCGGTTTATTGCTGAACCGTTTGGTGCAAAAGTGGAATGGAATGCTCAGACAAAGGAGATAACCATCGTTTGGCCTAAACCTTAATCCAACCTCCAGTATTTTTATGTTTTCGATTTAACAATCAGCGATTATCCTTCCCTCATGGAGACATTGATGAGGAAAACAAAAATACTGCTAGCACTGTTAATTCTAATGTCATCTTCTCAGGTCGCCTCATTGCAAACAGAAAGCGCGATCGCCAGAACAAATGATTATTCTGACTGTGACTGACCAATGCGTCACCGAACGCCAGACGGAAACAGAATTGTACCTACCCAGTGTGCGCCATGGCTTGGTCAACTTGAAACCGCCTGGGAGCACAAACTGAATGACAAAGACCAATGGATAAGTGATGTTGTTGTTGCAGGTGACTGGGTATACATGAGCACAGACAGCCGAGACAGAAACGTTGTTTACATCGAATGCCTCAACACTGATGGTGGAAGCTTGGTTTGGCAATCAAAGTTTGCGCTAAAATACACACTTGACCTGATTGTTTTCAAGGGGGTGCTGTTTTCCACAGTGACAAAAATGTTTACTGTCTGGATTGATTTACAGGAGAAAACATTAACCTCACAAATCTAAAGAATGAATCTTGTATACAAGTAAGATAGATAATTAGAACTTGAATTTTTTTTTATGTTCAATAGTATATTCCCGTATGGGATATGATAGATATAGACACAAAGACAAAGCTTCTGTTTGACAAGCTCTCCGAGGGGGACAAAAACAGTTTTACTACAAAGTACGAGCTCCAAAAAAAGAAACCCTGGGTCTACTACCTTTGCCTGATATTCTTGGGTCAGCTTGGCGTCAATCGGTTTTATCTGGATCAATTTGGCATGGGAATACTTTACATCTTCACAAGTGGAATAGTTGGTCTCGGAATAATTTTACGACTTGTTCACCGGTGTTTCTCAGGTACGACAATACAACGAAAAGCTCTGCGAAAGGCTAATTCTTGGTTATAAGCCAAAGGTAGATAGCGGGATAAACGAACTCGATTCGCCAGATGGGATTCCAAATATTGGGCTGATGTAGGTTTTGTACGGAGGAATTATGGAGATAGCTACTTGGATTCTAAATTTCTTGACTCTATCTGGATTAGCCATTGCAATAATATTCTACTACAAACAAAACTCAATTTTACAAAATAAATCGAGAATAGAGAATTTTTTCGAGCTTTACAACATCCTAGATAAAAGAAATTTCGGTAATGATGTAAATTTCTTTTCTGAAGTAAGATATTTTTTGGAATATGTTTCATCAAATCCAAACGCTTCGTGGAAGAATGAAGGACCAATGTGCCACACAGCAAATGTAATCTGTAGTTTGTATTATTCGAAAAGCATTGACGAGAACCTCTTCGATCTTGTCCTTAAAGGTTTAATTTTTCACATCAGTGAGTGGATTTTTTTAAGAAAGAAATGCCCATCAGAAACATCAGTTAAATTCTATCCAAAACTACACAAGTTTTGGTTGGAACATAAAAATATCCTTGGTAAACCTTTATAATTCTACTTCTTCTCGTGCCGAACCATCTTGACACCAAGCATCTCGAAAAGTTGCTTGACCTGTTCGGAGTGGGGATAATCGTCGCGGTAGTGGAGTTCATCGAGGTTTGGGAAAGTGTTCGAGATGACTTTGGCGCAATGGTAGCAGGGCAGGCATGTGCAGTAGAACTGCGTTATGTCTTTCCTGGAACCTTCATAGCGGGAGATTGCGTTGATTTCGGCATGAATGACAGGACATTCCCAAAGGTCGGAACCTGATGGCTTGTTTTCCCTTGAACAGGCATCGCAGTGGTTCGAGCCGGAAACAACACCGTTGTAGCCGGTTGCCCTGATATTGCTATCACCATCAACAAGAATGCAGCCAACCTGCCTGCGAAGGCAGGTTGAACGTGTGGCCACAATCTCGGTTATCATCATAAAATATGTCGGTTTGTCTGGTCTTGTCATTTATTTACCCGGATATCTGATCACTACATACCTGACGTTTGCATTCCATTCGGTTGAAGCGCCAAGGTTATCACTTATAAAACGGGTGGGCACCATGGTAGAATTACTTATGATGGTTGGTGGTGGATCGACTGTGACCCTCTTGCCGTTGACCATTGCCGCCTTGTTGTTTATCCACATCTCGATGACCCTGCCCTCAAGCTTATAAGTCACTTTTTTGGTGGCAGCGTCCCAATTGACTTCGGCACCGAGCTTCTCTCCCAAAACCCTGAACGGGACAAAAAGTCGGTTGTATTTTATTACCGGTGGCGTTGGAAGGGCGTTCTTGATTTCGACACCGTTGACGCTGATGTTTTTTGAACCAACAAAGAAAATCAGCGTTGTTACTGTGCTAAAGCTGACCTGATAGTTCAGACTGGTTTTGTTGCCAACAGGATCGAAGAAAAGCACTTCGATTTTGTTAACGCCAGGTTTTAAAATGATTGTTTTTGCAAATGTGCCATCGGGATTAATGGCTATTAATTCACCATTGATGATTACCTGCGAATTTGATTCGCACTGGCCAGTGATCTCGAGTGCCTGGGTTCTGTAGATTGCACCATCCTTCAGATTTGTCGTTGGGGTTACTGGGTTCGGAGTGACAGAGATTTCCACTGAAGCATCGGACATGTTGTTGTTGCTGTCTACGGCTTTGATGGTGTAGTAATAGGTGATGCCGTTGTCCACGTTGTTGTCGGTGTATGATGAACCTGAAACATAAAAATCGGTTATCGGTGTGTTTGTGTATCCTCCCGGATAGGTTGCCCTATAGATGAAATATCCACGAACGTCAGCAGATGTAGATGGCGACCAGAAAAGATGGGATCGTTTGTCACCCATATAACCCATGAATTTTTCTGGTGCAAGCGGTTTGGGGCCGGTTGAGACAATTGTCAACTTGACCGGAACTTCAATGAGCGCCTGGGTAGGATCTGTTGATGTTATCAAAAGTGTTGCAGTATACTCGCCTGCCGACATGTTGGCCGTGTTGGCTGTAAGTGTGACCACTGTTGACTGGTTTACGTCAACCAACCCTGACGGGGGCGTAAACGATAGCCAGTCGGTTGTTGAAGAAACAGCCACCTGCATAATCACAGGAACCTGAATCATGCCAACGTTTGACGAAACAATGACATTGCCACGGTAGAGCTGTCCGGCTACAAGATCGTTGAGCGATACGGTTATGGTAACTGTTGAAACGGTTGTGTCGATGTTTTTTACCAGACATTTCATCCATGGCACGTCAGGAGTGGCCGTTATGTTGAGATATTTTTCGCCTGGTGCCGTGCAGGTTATCGACTGCGAAACCTCGCCAGAATTTGGCACGGTTCCAAAATCTACAAAGTTCGGGTAGACCATCAGATTAGTACTGTTTGCATTCAATGTGGTAGCCTGAGCCTTTTTTGCATAGGACTTTGATATGGTAAAAAGCAGAGTCGATGAACCTTTGTTGTAAATGGCAAGGGTTGCTGCAGTTTTGTCGCCCTGCTTTGCGACCATCTCAATCTTGGTTGGATTGAGTTCTATCTTTGCTGGATCCTGGGCAATAACTGCCGACAATGGTGCAACCGCTGTAAATATTACAAGCGCCAGAAGTAGTTTCTTCATCCGACCTCCTTATAGTTGATTATACGCCTTCAATGATTGAATACCAAGAAGCTTGCCTGCAAGTTTAGAAAAGTCATCCGGATTCCCAGACGTAAAAAGCGTTATCTGCCCTGTCCCTTTAGAAATGTGCTTCAAGTCAAGATCTGTCTTTAGTCTTTTTGCAACAGCCAGACCGGTGTCGATGACATTGATGCTCTCTGGAAGAATTCTTTCAATTGCAGACAACAGGAAAGGGTAATGAGTACAGCCAAGCACCAGCTGATCAACACCTGAGTCGATGACTGGCTGAAGGACGTTTCTTAAGGTTTCTTCAACATCACTTCCGTCAAGTTTTCCTTCTTCTACAAACTCAACAAGTCCTGGCGCCGGAAATGTCAGAACCTCGACGCCATCGGCAAACTTGTCTACAAGGTCAAAGAAACGATTTCCTTTGGATGCAGCTTTTGTCAATAGTACTGCTATCTTTTTCTTTGCAGAGTTACTTGCAGCCGGCTTTACGCCTGGCTCAACTCCAACAAAAGGTATTGAATATTCCTTACGAAGGTACGATATTGCGTTGACGGTTGCGCTGTTGCAGGCCACAACAACAAGCTGCGAGCCTTTGGAAATGAGGAACTCGGTTATCTTTCTGCTACGGTTGAGAATGAAATCGAAAGACTTGTTGCCCCAAGGGCAGTTGGCTGAATCGCCAAAATAGATGTAATCGTAATCTGGATTGACATCAAGAGCATGCTTGAGGATCGACAACCCTCCTGCTCCTGAGTCAAAAAAACCGATTGCCACTCTTATTCCATCTCCAGTTTCTGGACGTCCTGTTCAACCATTTTTTCCTGTTCGACTTCCATTTCTTCTACCATTTGTTCGCTGAGCGCGCCAAGGTCGGCTGTCCTTGCACTTTTGCCAAGCTTTCTGGCAAGCTGGGTCAGGGCGATCGGTGCGCCAAACAAAACATCCATATGGTAATCCATAAGTCTGTAGACAAGGGTAAAGATTCCAACAGCAGCACCTGTTTCAGCCTGAGTTGGAAAAATGGTTATGAAGCCTATAAAGAAAGCTGCAATGCCAGCTTCTGTTGCGCCAACTGCTCCAGGTGTAGGGAACCACGCTGTGGCAAACTGAGCCATGATACCTATTGCTATAACTGCCAGAAGATTCGGTGTTACACCAAATGCCAGCAGTACAAAAAATGGCATCATTTTTAACAAAAACCATGTTGCCGCAGAATTAAAAACGGCCATCAGCAAAGCTAGCTTATTACCGCTAAGCATCAGCTTGCCTGCATGCCTAATCTCCGATAAGAATATCAAACCTTTGTGCTTGAATTCTTCAACATCTTTGATGCGCAATATTCTGTAAAGCCACTTCCATTTTGACAAAAGATGGACTAACCAAACAAAGATGAATGGATTTACGATAATAAAAACACCAATGCCTGCCATGACCACAAAACCAGCCAGAGAGATATAAGTAACCCACGACATAACGGCATTTGTCGGCAATCTGAAACCGAACGGCACGGCAAGCAGTATGGCAAAAACAAATATTAACCTTACAGCTACAGAGATTATACCTCGAATCGTGACCATGACAGTTGATTCTGCTATTTTGAAACCGTCATCCTGCAGAAAATAAACCTGGAAAGGTTCTCCTCCCGAGGTCGATGGCGTGGCGTTGGAAAAAAAATTGCCGATAAAATAAATTTCCCACATTCTCCAATATGATGGTTTTTTCCCTAATGTTCGAGCAAGAAACCATAATTGAAAAGACTCGAAGAAAAACGTTGCAAAATTTGTCAAACCAGCAGCAAGCACCCACCACCAGTTCATTTTGCCAACAATTAATTTGATATTTCCCCACTGGTCTTTGACGTCCGTAACACCGGAAAAAATAGTTGTCAGCAACACTACAGCCACAAAAACCCCGAGTAAACCAAAAGTTACATACCTGATCATTTTGCCACGATTCAAAGTCATGGTTGAAGTAAATATCCTTTCATAGCGCGTGAGTAATATTTGATCCAATGCAAACAATTATTGCACTCAATGCATGGCTTGTCAAAAAACTTCATTTTTTTCCCAAAGACTGGTCAGCTTCAAGACTGGCAATCTTGCGGTCTGCCTTTGCATCCAGCATTTGTTCGTTTTCGATTTGTTTGGAAACTTGCGTACTGAGTGCAGCAAGGTCGGCTGTTGCGGCATCCTTGCCAAGTTTCTTAGTCAGCAGGGTCAATGCAACCGGTGCGCCAAACAGCACATCCATGTGATAGTCCATGAAACGGTATATAAGAGTAAATATACCAACAGCGGCGGCAATTTCAGGCTTTGTGTGATATACAGTAATAAAGCTCATGAAAAATGTTGATATGCCCAACTCTAGAGCGCCAACTGCCCCGGGTGTTGGGAACCAGGCCGTTGCAAGCTGTGCGATAACTCCGATTGCCATAACCGCAAGCAGGTTTGGTGTTTCGCCAAGAGCCAGCAAAACAAAGTATGGCATGGTTTTAAGCAAAAACCATGTTGCAACAGAGTTGAGAATCGCCATGAACAGGGCAAATTTGTTGCCTGAAAACATTATCCTGCCTGCATGCCTAACCTCGGCAAGAAAAGAAAGTCCTTTTTTCTTGAATTCTTCAACGTTATTGATTTTTGAGACACGAAGCAGCCATTTCCATTTCGACAGAAGGTTTACCAGCCACACAAAGATGAACGGATTGACAATCACCAACACTCCGAAGGCAACCATCAACGCAAACACCGCAAGTGAGACATAGGTTATCCAGGTCAATGCAACGCCGGTGGGAAGCTGGAAACCAAATGGGATGGCAAGCAAGATTGCAAACACAAACAGGAGTCTGACTCCAACCGAGATTATTCCTCGAACGGTTATGATAACTGATGATTCAGCTACTTTGAGCCCATCGTCCTGAAGAAAGTAGACCTGAAAGGCTTCGCCACCAGATGTTGAAGGCAAAGCGTTCGAAAAGAAGTTGCCTACAAAATAAATCTCCCACATTCTCCAAAATGATGTTTTCTTGCCAAGTGTTTTTGCCAGAAACCATAGCTGAAAGGCTTCAAAAAAGAATGTGCCCAGATTTGTCATGGCAGCAGCAAGAATCCACCACCAGTTGACTCTGCCAATGACAAGCTTAATGCCGTCCCACTGGCTTTGCACATTCGAGAAACCTGAGAAAACTGTTGTAAGCAACGTCACTACCACGATTACGCCAAGCAGGCCAAAAACTGTATACCTAATCATCTTCGCTCTTGTAATAGCCATGGTTTTCTTTTTCAACGTCCTTTCATCGTGCACGCAAGTTCGGGTGAGAGCATGAACAATTTGTCATTTTCTTTAATTATTTCTTCGGAATCTGGATTTGTTAAAACTATCCCATTGCGAAGGATTCCGAGTAGGATTTCGTTGTGTTTTTGATACAGGTGTGAAAACATGTAGCCAAAAGTCAGACCAATTTGATCTGGAATAGCGATTTTCATTAAAATAGTACTTGTGCCCTCGAATTTTAGAAGATCCTGCATGAATCCTCCAAGTCCAGGATTGTAAACAGTTCTACTTAAAATGGTTCCAGCAAGCTCGCTTCGGACAATGATTTCGTCCGCCCCTACGTTTTCAAGATACTCTCTGTCTTCACTGGAAAAGACCTCGCAAATGCAACGGGCTTTGCCGTTGGAAATGCGTTTGACCGCCATAACAGTGAGTATTGTGCGGGAGTCTGTATCCATTCCAGCTTTTGTGTCAGCAAGAATCATCACGACCTTCGCGTTCTGCGCTGATACTCTTTTTAGCTCCTCAAGCCTTGTGAAGTTCCCATTAACACCGATGACACCTTCAGGAAGGTTTGGCATTTGGTCGATGCTGCACATTACAACTATTTCAGTGTCCTTGTCACAGTCACGTTCAATGTTGCCGATGATTTTTTCTCCATTTTCGTTCCAACCAAGAACGAGGATGTGATTTTTAAGGTTAGAAGTGTCTTTGGGCTTCACCTTTATCACCAGCCTTTCAACGAGTTTGGACGCTATTGAAGCTGTAAGAACAGCGATAAGCACAATGCCAGAAAAGAAAGCCAAAACTGCAACCGCTTTGCCTTGTGGCGTTTTTGGAACCATATCTCCATAGCCTACAGTAGACATGGTGACGACAGCCCACCAAACAGCATCCCAAAACGTTTTTATTATTGAATCCTTTGCTCCGGCTTCAAAGTAATAAATTAACCCTGATAATGATGCAATAGAACCCGCAATCACCGATGCCAGAAGCAAAGGTGACTGCCAGGTCTTGGCCTTACTGTTAGATCTTTGCACCGCAGTTAGGACAGAATTTTGCGCCTGGCTCCACATCCTTGTGACAGGATGGACACTCGGACTTCTTCATGCTTGCGCCACAGTCGGAGCAGAATTTTGCATTTTTGGGATTTCTGTGGCCACATGCCGGGCACTTGATTGTTTCATCTGCATCGTCATTGTCTTTTTTTGGTTTGCCTGCGTCCTTGAGTGAGTCCATCATTTGGGCTCCCATCATGACACCTGCGCCCATCTGCGCTGCTGTCCCAGCCATTCCAGCCTCGCCCTTGCCAATACCCTGGGCTGCCTTGTACATGAAATACTTGTTCATGTCAGAGATTGCGCCCATGCCAGAGCGTTCGTCAATGGCTTTTTCAACTTCCTCTGGCAAACCGATTGATTGAATATAAGCATCGGTTGAGATGAGACCAAAGTTTATGAGTTCGGCATTGATGGTTTTGACAACTGAATCGCCAAGTTCATTATAAACTTTTGGGAGGTCAAAAACCGTTGACATGACATCAGCCAAGGCATCTGTAAACCTGGAAACCACGATTGGCCTGAGGAATTCCTCGACGCGGTTTTTGGTAAAGAAACCTTTGGTTCCGACAATCTCGGTGACAAACTTTCTTGGGTCGTCGACCTTGACTGTGTAGGTTCCAAAAGCTTTGACCCTTACCATACCAAGTTCCTTATCGCGGAACAAAATTGGTTCAGGTGTGCCAAATTTGAAGTCTGGAACAATGTTTGTTGAGATGAAAAGAACCTCTGATCTAAACGGTGACTTGAAACCAAAAGGCAGCGACAGCAACTGGGTCACGATAGGAATGTTTTCAGTTGAAAGCGTGTATTTGCCTGGACCGAACATGTCGGCGATCTTGCCATCGCTCATAAAGATTGCAACCTGGCCTTCACGAACGATGAGCTGCGCGCCCATTTTTATGTCAGCCGAACCCTGAGGTGGTTCACGATGAAGGAGCTCTGCTCCGCCATATTGGTCAAGCCATTCGATTATCTCAAGAAATATCCCCATCCTGCCTCCTTAGCTGTGGGAAAGCCAGAACTTCGCGGATGCTTATCTGATCAGTCAAGAGCATCACGAGTCTGTCGACACCAACACCAAGACCGCCTGTTGGCGGCATTCCGATAGAAATAGCCTCAACAAAATCTGTATCAATCTGATGAGCTTCGTCATCGCCCTCGGCTTTTGCCTTGGCCTGTGACTGGAAGCGGTTGAGCTGATCCTGTGGGTCGTTGAGTTCTGAGAATGCATTTCCACATTCATAACCACAGATGATCGGCTGGAAGCGTTCCGTCCAGGTTGTTGAGCCTGGAATCATCTTGGCAAGCGGTGAAATTTCGATTGGGTAGTCATGGATGAAGGTTGGCTGGACAATGTTGGCTTCGATTTTCTTCTTGAGGATTTCATCGATAACCGCACCAAAACCAAACTTCTTTTCAATTTTGATATCGTTTGCCTGAAGATAATCACGCGCGTACTTGAGGTCACGAAGCTTTTCGATGTCCACTTCAGCCATTTCCTTGAAAGCCTGAGCCATGGTTATTCTCTTCCATGGTGGCTTTAGGTTGACTTCCTGACCCTGATAGTTGATGACCATCGAGCCGGTCACCTTTTCGGCAATCGAGGAGAACATCTTCTCGGTGATGTCCATCATGTCGTGATAGTCTGCCCAGGCCTGATAGAGTTCCATAATGGTGAATTCGGGATTGTGGACAAGCGAGATGCCTTCATTCCTGAAAGCTTTGCCTATTTCAAAAATCTTTGGCATGCCGCCGACCATGAGCCTCTTTAGGTAAAGCTCAGGTGCGATTCTAAGGTACAAATCCATGTCCAGTGCGTTGTGGTGGGTCATAAACGGTTTTGCCAGAGCTCCACCGTAGAGTGGCTGCAGGGTTGGAGTTTCGACTTCAACAAACCCTTCACCCCAAAGGAACTCTCTCATGGCTCTGACAATCTCGGTTCTCTTGGCAAAACGGACAAGAACTTCGGGGTTGGCTATCATGTCAAGATGGCGCTTGCGATATCTGATTTCAGAGTCGCTTAAGCCATGGAACTTTTCCGGGAGGAAATTTAGCGCTTTGGCGCCAAAAACGAAATCCTTAGCTTCAACGGTCACTTCGCCAGTTTTTGTTTTAAAAATTGGACCTGAAATAACAACCTGGTCGCCAACATCAAGTGAGTCGACGACTGATTTGTACTTTTCTTCGCCTAGGATATCTATTCTGCAGTAAGCCTGGATTGGCCCGGCTGCGTCAGTGACAACCATGAAGAAAGCCTTGCCATGACCGCGTACGGCTGTTGTTCTACCGGCTATGGTGACATCCTTGCCTTCAAAACCTTCGAAATCTGCTTTTATTTGAGTTGAAAGATGCGTTGCCTTCGGCGTTCTGGGTGGGTAGCCAGGGATATTCTTCTCCTGGAGCTTGCCAAGCTTGGCAAGCATAGATTCTTCAAACATTTACGCTCTCCTGATTTTGATGATTCTGTACTTTACTGGTCCTGATGGCGTCTTGACCCTGACAATGTCGCCTGGGGCGTGACCGAGCAGTTCCTGTCCAAGTGGCGAAACGTTCGAGATTCTGTTCTCTTCAGGTTTTGCTTCGTATGAACCAACAATTGTGACTGTAAGGTCAGTGTTGTTGTCCAAATTGACCAGCTGAACCTTGCAACCGATATTAACTTCTGAATGGTCGACATCGGACTCGTCAATTACCTGGGCATCGGTAAGGATGCTCTCAAGATAAAGGATTCTACCTTCAATGAAGGACTGATCCTTCTTGGCTTCTTCATACTCGGCGTTTTCCGAGATGTCACCAAGAGCCATTGCCGATTTGATGCGTTCAGCAATTTCCGGTCTTTTGACATTCTTCAGATCTTCAAGCTCGAGCTGTAGCTTCTCATAACCGTCTTTAGTTAGAATGTGGGTCTTGTCGCCCTGACGGACTTCCTGTACTTCTGATTCTTCTCTGCTCATCAAGCCTCCTGTAGGTCTATGACATTTGGTTTGAAATTCAATTTGTCCAAAATATCGTTGTATTCTTTATCTGTTGTTTGCCTGGGATGTTTGCCGATGATTGAAGCAACCATCGCCTCCATGACATTTGCGCCAAATGTTCTTCCATTCATGTTCGGTGTGAAAGTGATAACACGTTTGACGCCACGGGATTTGAATTCTTCGATGTTTCTCGTGGTTGTGGTGTTCGTGCAGATGATCTTGCCTTTCATGTCAACATCCAGGTTTTTCCTGATGTAATGAAGGTCTCCTGCCACAACATCGGCCCACCTGAAGAATCTGTTCTTCTTTTCTCCAATTTTGTCCTGTTTCTCGCCAAGCGGATAAAGCCAGTTGTATGGCAGTTTTGTAATGATTGGAAGAAGCAGAAACGCTATAACATTGATAACCTTCAGTGACGTGATAGCCCACGGGATGCCAAGCGAGAATGGCATGTCGCCCAAAATATATTTACAACCTCTATCGGCAAACGCCTTTGCCAGGAAATACCTGTCGACAGCCGTCATGACGCAGACTTTCATGTCTTTTTTAAGATAACCCTTGTCAAAGCTCTGGTTTATAATTCTGGGTTCAAGGACAGCTTTTAGGTATGCGCCATCACAAACCGGCTTGGTTGGCGCAGCCTTTGACCACATGTAAGGTTCTCGAAGAATATACGTTCGTTTACCTGGACGCAGATAGATGTCGCCACCACCCATGCCGAATGCATCGACTTCGGAGTCCATTTCTTTGTATAAATCCATCATTTTTTTCACATCGCCGTCGGTTCCTATGCGTTTTATAAGAAATGTTTCGCCAAGAAACTCTGCTGTAAACTCATGGTCACGCGCGCTCTGACCGAGGCTGATGGATACTATTTTTTTCATTTGACTCCTTTCAAATGGATGATTTTACCCTCAAACGCACAGTTAGTAAATAGAGGCAGGGTGAACCATTCAAATGATTGGACACATTAATTCTCCGAAAGATTAGTTATAATATTAAATAAAAGAAGATTTGTTTTATATTCAGTGTTTAATGATGTCTTGTAACCCTAAACCTCTGTAGCTTCACCTGCTCGTTGCCGTAGATTCCTGCTTTTCTTTTGGCAATTGAAACCTGCTGCTCAACCGTGTCCACACCCTCAAGGTCAGGCAAAAGCAGCCCACGTTTGTAACCGCTTGAAACGATAACCCCATAGATTTTTGGATCAAGCTGGTTTGCCGATTCTACTGATTCTGGCTCGCCCAAAACATCGACGCTGATATCCAGTTTTGGAATCTCGGCTGCCCTCACAGGCGGAAACCTTGGATCCTGGGTTGATGCCTCAATAGCCATCTCTATTATCTCAAAGGCAATGTTGTCTGTTGTTGGTCTGAAGATGCCGATGCAACCTCGAAGGTCTTCATCGATGTGCAAGGAGACAAAAACCCCGGCTTTGGCATTCATAGACTCAGGCAAGGGGGATGGGGGAGAAATCTTTTTGTGTTGGGTTATCCAGGCCGTCAAAGCCTCTCTTGCCAACTGTGTCAGTTCGTCACCCATCAAAACCTCCTAGCAGAAGGAATCAACGCTGGTTATTTTTAGCTTTCTCAGCCTTTCAGGCAGTTTTGCGCTTGTCAAGTAATTCGGCATGTTGGTCTTTTCTGCAACAATAATCGCTTTGGCAACCTCTTCGAAGATTCCCAGGTCTTGCACCAGTTTTATTGCTTTATCGCTTTCTCTTGGAGCCAACTGTATTTTTTCAAATATTGGCATATTGGCAATGTGCGGTGGGAGAATGGCTGCAGCAGACTGAGAAATCGTGATTCTGGAGAACATGTCAAGCATGTCTTCCTTGTAAAGCCTCATGATGGCTCCAGGATCCGCGACGACACCTTCATTGCAAAGTTTATATGCGAGATTTTTTGCAACAGGATTTGATTTTGACTCGGCAACATTGATCTTGTCAATTTCAGATTTTGCGTTTGACTCTTGTTGTTCAACATGCTCTTGTTTGGGCTCAGAGATTGGTTCTAACTGCTCAATTTGATGAACGTTATTGGGTGGCTCAGATTCTTGAGCATGAGCCTCTGATTTTTGTTCATTTTCCACATCTTTGTGCTCAGGTGGCTGCTCAACAATTTGTTTCTGCTGATGCTTATCAGGAGACGCATACCCACCAGGCTTGCTGTCGGACATGAGTTGGGAAATCTTTGGTGCTCTCAGTTTTGGAGCCTTAAAGGTCAGACCGTTGTTATTTGGGTTTGACTTGCCATCAAGGATGATATCAAACCAATCGGCTTTTTTAGGTTGTTGCTGGCGCCTTAGTTCAGGTTCCATCGGAATTTTTTCAGATTCAATGTACTGTTGCTCGGTGTCACATTCGGAAGCATCAGATTCTCTGGGTAGTTCAAGATTGTCCATCTGCTCATCATGAACAATTTCAGAATCAATCGTCTGTCTTGCTTTTTTTCTGGCCACAAAAATCGAGGCCAGGAGAATGAAAACCAATGCCAGACCAATAAGTGTCAATGCAAAAGCAAGCGGATTATTTCTTGGGTCAATTGCAGAAAAAATCTTTGATATCCAAGATTCAGAGGTATCGTCGTCACCTTTGCTATCGACAGGTTTGCCTTCGGTTTTGGCAGGAGCGCCAGGAATCCAGCCACCCTCTGTTTGTTCGGTTTTTGGTACTGAGACCTTAACGCTTTGATCTGACAGCACGGGAACCTGAAAGAACGTTGCGGAATCTTCAGGGTTGCCATCGAACAACATGCATTTCTCGTTTTTCATTCTCAGGTTTATCAATGAATATCCAACACTGAATTCCTTGAGCGAGATGGCAAGTCCGCCAGAAAGCAAGGCAGGGAACAAGGCCCCATTCCCGTATCCATCGTCGATTACAGAATTTGAGAATGGCGCAATCAACCTGATGTTTCTCGGAGCTGGGTTTTCCTTGTCAATGTCACCTGTCGTGGCATTCCATGATTTCGTGATGCCATACCCATCATCGCCATAAAGGTATGTGGCGCCATGTCCTCCTGCACCACCCGTTCCAATGACGGTTATCGGCCTGGAAGACATTATTTGAATGGCTTTAATGATTTTATCGGTACCAATATTTTCAAGATAAGATGTTGTATCGAGCAAAACAACCTGATTTTGCGAGAGCGTATATTTGTCAGCTGGTTTGCCATCAGGATAAACAATATCGACTTCGGTACCTTCACTACCAGTTATTGAGACTGGGCCAAGCGGGAGGAATCTGTAAACGCTTCCTCTGCCAGGGACGGCAAAAAGTGAGTATGCTGATGCCGTTCCATACTGAATCAAACACTCGTTTGTAGCTACGATTCTCCGAAACCCCGACGGAATGCCATCGAACACAAGTGATTCGCCAGCATTGAGAATCTTCTCCTCGGCAATCTCACCACGATTCCAGACTTGGACTTTGTTGTCACCATGAAAACTTGTTATTGCCAAAAATTTTGGCACATACAGAAGTATGTTTCCAGAAATAAGGGCATCGCTGTCAGTTTCCTCGGCATTGAAATTACCGACAGCAACAGAGGCAAGGCCTGTACATGAAATCTTGAGCATGGTCGGAGCAGCAAGCGTAAAGGTTCTGACCGTACCTGCGTTGTAGATCTCCTGGGCAACTTTATTGTTGTCTACATCCCTTATCATTCTGTTTGAGTTGTCGGTGATGGTGATGGTGTTGTTCTTTGAGTACGACGAAATCTTGACCGTTCCCCAGGCATAGGTGACAAATTTCATACCTACATACTGTTGGACGCCACCAAAGAAAGTTTTGGGTTCTTCCGCTGATTTATTGCCAAAATACGCATGAAAAGTTTTTTTCTGGTTTGGTGCAAGATCAACCGGCAGTCTTATTGATACAACCGAATCCGTTCGGCCGGCGATTTCATAGAGCTGCATTGTTCCCTTGTCGTCACATATTCTTATATCGTTGAGGTTTGATGAGATGTTCTTGGCAGGAAGATTCAAGCTTACTGGATATGATAATCTTTGGACGCCAGCAGTCTCGACAACTTCAACAGTTTGTCTAAAGGTATAGGATGTCTCCGCACCAAAAATTGAAAGCGGTAGAGCCACTATGACACACAGAGACAACAGAACAAGTTTTCTCATCATCCTCCTTAAAATCAAATCTCGAATTAACGATTACCGCAATATGGGCAGACTTTCCAGTCGAGTTCGAGAGGCTTGCCGCATTTGGGGCATGTTTTTTTCACTTCAGTGTAGCAGTTGGGGCAAATCTTGTAATCGCTTTCAAGTGGTGTTCCACAAACCGAGCAGATATGTTTTTCCTTTGTAAGAACATACTGGTAGTAATCGTGTTCGATTCTTCTGAGATCTTCATCAGCCTCAAGCATCTTCTTCTCTTCAATGGTATACTGTGGTCTCCAGATTACATAAACAATCCACGGAATAACCAGTAGCGAAGCGATGCCCCATATCCAACCGTATTTAGTTCTTCTTGATGCATCAAAAAAGACCCACAGTGCAATGATGCCCACGGTACAGAAAAGCAGATATGGTAAAAAATTGCCGATCATTGCAACAGATTTGGAAAGCGTAGAGAAGATATCCGAGCTGTCATCAGCCGGCGGAGGAGTAGTTTCTGTTTTTATTTCTTCAGGTTTGGATGGATCTGTTCCAGTTTCGGCAAAAGCAGAAAAACAAGGTATAACGACCAGCATGACAACCGCAAACAATAAAACTATCTTTTTCACAATACCTCCGTGTGGGATTCTAACGTTTTCATCTTGGTTTTGCAAGATGAAATCTGCCCAGAGCTGTTCTCATTTGCGCAACAAGATAAAGCGATCCTGTAATAACCACACATCCATCAGGAGGAGTACGATCTATTGCCTCCAGGAGTGCGTCAGTTGGATTTTCTACAACTTTTGCATCAAAATAGGCCTTTCGAAAACGTTGAGCCAAAACATTGGGGTCAAGACTCCTTGGTGAATCTGGAGTTGTTGCATATATCATGTTGGAAATCGGCCCAATCGACCTGATAAATCTTCTCGTATCCTTATCTCTAAGCATGCCGATAACAAAAGTAAACTTCGGACATGCGCAATGTTTTTTCAGGGCATGAGCAAGAGCCTCAGCCGATGCGCCATTATGAGCACCATCAATAATAATCAACGGACTTTCCATAATCAATTCCATGCGACCCGGCCAGAAGGTGTTGGCGATACCGGTTCGAATGGCATCATCTGTGACATTGAATCCTCTTGAGCGAAGCGCAATTGTCGTTTTACAAGCCAAAGATGCATTCTGAAGCTGATGTTCGCCAAGCAAAGGAACGATCATGTGCTTAATTTGTTGATCTTTATCTTCGTAATCCATCATCTGACCTGAGTAAATACAACCCTGATCGACATAATCAAAATCCTTGTTTTGGAAAACAATTGGTGCATTTTTTGAGCTTGCCACATCACGAATGGCATCTTCGGCATTCTTTCTCTGCCTTGCCGAAACAACAGGCACACCGTCCTTGATAATCCCAGCTTTTTCCCTGGCTATCAGATCAAGGGTTTTGCCAAGTATTTGTGTATGTTCGTAAGAGATAGGTGTGATAACGCACACTTCAGGTTTAACGATTACGTTTGTCGCATCCAGCCTGCCGCCCAGGCCAACCTCAAAAACAGCGATGTCAACTTTGGCTCTCAGGAAATACAGGAAGGCTGAAACGGTCATCACCTCGAAGAACGTTGCCGGGCCAAGTTCGCCATGTTTGAGCTTTGCGTCGGCGGCTGCCACCTCGGCAATCATGTCGGAAAACTCGCCTGTGCTTATCATCTCACCGTTGAGCCTTATTCTCTCCCGAATTGACTGCAGGTGTGGGCTGGTAAACAAGCCAACCTTATATCCTGCAGCCTGGAGGATGTTGTCGATAAACATTGATGTTGAGCCTTTGCCTTTTGATCCGGCAATGTGTACGGTTTTTATCTTTTCCTGAGGGTTGCCCACAGCAGCAAGGAGTTGCCTGACCCTTTCTAGTCCAAGCTTGCTGCCAAGAAACTGAAGGCTACCCAGGAAATCGAGTGCGTCACAGTAGTTCATTATGAGAGCGACTCCATCAGTTCGGCAAGGTTTGCAAGTTCAGCTTTCAATTCGGTTCTCTTGTCCTCATTCTTTTCAATTATGTCTTCTGGCGCGCGTTTGACAAAATCCGGATTGCCAAGTAGAGCATCAATCTTTGCCAGCTCTGCGTTGTTCTTTTCTACAGTGTTTTGAATTCTCTTTTTCTCTTCGGCAATGTCGATTCTACCTGCAAGATCAAGATAGAACTTCATCTGTCCAGAAACTGCAACCACACAACCTTCGGGTTTTGTCTGGGCGAATCCGAAACCTTCGACTCTGGCAAGCTTGATTATAGAATCTTTCTCGCGTTCTAGGGTTTTTCGTTCGGCATCTGGAGCCCAGTATGAGCAAGGAACAACGGCTGCATGGACACGAAGCTGTGCCTTGAGGTTTCTGATGGCCTTGATTGAGCTTTGCACTGCAGCCATCTCATCCATGGAAGTCTGATCGTGCATAAAATCTTGGGCCTTTGGCCAGGATGCCATCATGATGGTATCGCCTGTGTGCGGAATTTTCTGCCAGATTTCCTCGGTGACAAACGGCGCAATTGGGTGAAGCATCTTGAGCGTAGCATCCAAAACCTTGTAAAGCACTCGCTGGGTGCGAAGCTTTGACTCTTCCTGCTGGAGCGGGAGCTTTGACAGCTCGATGTACCAGTCGCAGAAGTCTGACCAGAAGAAGTCGAACAGCACTCTTGCTGCTTTAGAAATGTCATACTCATCAAGACATTTGGTTACTTCTGATATGACTTCGTTAGTTTTAGACAGTATCCATCGGTCGGCAAAGTTTGGATTTTCTATCGGTCCGTCGGTGAAACCTTCAAGGTTCATGGTGGTGAATCTCGACGCGTTCCAGAGTTTGTTTATGAAGTTTCTGCCTTCTGTGAGCACGCGGTCACCAAGGTTGATGTCCTGTCCGCCCTGGGTTGCTATGTAGGCCAGCGTGAATCTGAGTGCGTCAGCGCCGTATTTGTCGATGACATCCATCGGATCGATGGCGTTCTGGAGGGACTTGCTCATCTTGCGACCCTTTTCGTCCCTGATAAGACCAGTCATATAGACGTACTCAAACGGACGGTCTCCCATAAATTCAAGCCCAGAGAAGATCATCCTAGCAACCCAGAAGAAGATGATGTCGTAACCAGTTAAAAGCACTGTTCCAGGGTAGTAGTATTCAAGTTCTTTTGTTTTTTCCGGCCAGCCAAGGGTGGCAAACGGCCAGATGGCAGAACTGAACCAGGTGTCGAGACAATCTTCATCCTGTCTGACTTTTCCGCCACATTTTGGACACTTGTCGACATCGGTTCTTGAAACAAACTCGTGTCCACAAGCATCACAGTAGAATATTGGAATCCTGTGACCCCACCAGCACTGGCGTGATATTGGCCAGTCTAAGATGTTTTCCATCCAGTCAAAATAGACTTTTGACCATCTGTCAGGAATGAACTTTATCTTTCCGTCTTTGACTTCTGAAACAGCTGGTTGGGCAAGTTTTTTCATTGAAAGGAACAGCTGGTCGGAAAGCAGAGGCTCAACCGTGGTTTTGCACTTGTCGTGCCTGCCGACTGCGTTCTTGTGGTCTTCAATTTTTACAAGCAAGCCCAGCTGCTCAAGCTCCTTGACGATGACATCGCGAGCCTCGAGCATGGCAAGACCCATGTATTTTTGCGGGACGTTTATCATCTTGCCGTCTGGACCCATGATGATTGGCATTTCAAGGTTGTGGCGCTTGCCGACTTCAAAGTCATTGAAATCGTGGGCTGGGGTTATCTTGACGCAACCTGTTCCAAACTCCATGTCAACGTATTCGTCTGCAATTATCTTTATTTCACGGTTGGCAACCGGCAATATTACGGATTTGCCAACAAGTTTTGTGTACCTTTCATCGTTTGGGTTGACTGCAACAGCGATGTCGCCAAACATGGTCTCCGGTCTTGTTGTTGCAACAATCAAACCATCCTCAGGATTATCCGCAAAAGGATACCTGATGTGCCACAGATGGGAATCCTTGTCCTCATGCTCGACCTCAATGTCAGAAATTACGGTTCTGCAGTGTGGACACCAGTTGATAACCTTCTTGCCCCTGTAGATGTAGCCTTTTTCATAGTAGTGGCAGAAAGTTTCTCGGACAGCCTTCTGGTAGCTTTCGTCCATGGTGAAGGTGAATCTGTCCCAGTCTGGAGAGATGCCAAGGCACTTCTGCTGGCCAAGGATTACCTGACCTTTTTGTTCCTTCCACTCCCAGACTTTTTTGACAAACGCTTCGCGACCGATGTCAAAACGTGATTTTTTTTCGGTTTTGAAGAGTTCCTTCTCAACAACAATCTGAGTTGCAACACCTGCATGATCTTGACCAGGCAGGTAGAGGGCGTTCTCGCCCTTCATGCGGTGGTAGCGCGTCAGGCAGTCCTGAAAGCTGTTGTTTAGTGCGTGGCCGGTGTGCAAAACACCGGTAACGTTTGGCAGCGGCATCATTATGACAAACGGCTTTTTGGTTTCGTCCACTTCGGAGTGGAACCATTTGCCATCCATCCAAAACTTGTAAATCTTTTCCTCGACCTTTTTGGGGTCGTATGCCGCATCCATCATAATAGCCTCCAAAAGCGTGTTAAAAACTTGATTTTGCCACACCTTTTGAAGGCTGTCAAGGATTATTGACGAAGCATTAGTTTGCAAACCAATATCAGAATACCACCCTACCAAATCCTGATATACCCATGTGCAATATCCGATCCATAGTATCTAGAGCGAATCGGTCTGACATTCCTACAATATAATCCATAATTATTTGCTGAGGTCTTATAAGCATACCATCTCTCAAGTATTGTGTTTGAAGCATAGAAATATACTTTCCGAATGCTCTAACAACTTCGGATTCATTTCTTTTATACGCCTCTGTGTCTGCCTGATACTTATTAATAATTGTAGAATAAAAATCTTTAAGCGTTGATAAAACACATTCTACATATTTGCGCCATCTCTGTTTTAGTTCGGAATTGTATATGTTTTCTATCTCGAAGCGATAAAGATTTGTTAGAAATCGATGAATATCTTCAGAATATCCAATCTGACCCTCTTTTAAAGAATTATCGATAACATCTCTAACAAGCCTATCAATAATTTCTCCATTTTTATGTCCTAAACTGTTTCTGAATTCATCTGGGATTTCTTTTTCTTCTATCACACCTGACAAAATTGCGTCTTCAAGGTCTCGCCCAATAAACGCTATTCTATCGCATACTTTTACAACACAAGCTTCCCATGTAAGCGTTTTGTCAGAAATTGTCTCTTTTAAAAATTCTTCTTCAATATTCTCAGGAATTTTAAATAGTCTTATATCACTTTCTCCGCTATGAGCTATTATTCCATTTCTTACGGCATATGTTAGATTTATACCTCTCCCATAAAACTCAATTTGATCTACTACTCGAATGCTATGCTTAGCATGTTTAAAGTCGCCTAAATCATTGAATAATTTTTGGATGATTATTTCGCCTTCATGCCCAAATGGAGGGTGACCTAAATCATGACCCATTGCCATGGCTTGAGCTAAAGTTCCGTTCAATCCGAGATTTTCACAAACAGTATTAGCAATTGATGCTACGTACAACGAGTGTTCCATTCTTGTACAAATATGATCATTCTGAGGGTGGAAGAAAAGTTGAGTCTTATGCTTAAGTCTTTGAAAAGCTCTTGAATGAATTATTGCTGTCAAATCCCTTGAATACACTCCTCTGATTCCGAACTTGTCATCTTCCCGAGGAGTTTTTCTCAACATCATTTGCTGATCAGATAGTTTATTCTGGAATTTTTCACCCATTTTCCCAATTCCTCCAAATAGTTTGATAATATTATACTCATGGACGAAAAACTTGTCAAAAGTTGCTGGGAGAAAAACGCTGACAACTGGACCAAACTTTCAAGGGCTGGTTTTGATGTCTACCGCGATTTCATGAACACGCCACATTTTCTAAAGATGCTGCCTGACGTGAAAGGCAAGCTGGGGCTGGACGTTGGCTGCGGTGAAGGCACCAACACCCGAAGGGTTGCCGAACTTGGCGCTTCGTTGAAGGCAATCGACATCTCCGAGACATTCATAAAACACGCAAGGGAAATGGAAAAAGCTGACCCAAAAGGCATCGAGTTTTTTTCCTCGCCGGCTCAAAGCATCCCTTTTCCGGACAAAACCTTTGATTTTGTCACGGCTTTCATGACGTTGATGGACATGGCAGACCTTGAAGGCGCATTCAGGGAGATTTTCAGGGTTCTAAAACCTGGCGGTTTCCTCCAGTTCAACATCTGCCACCCATGCTACGACCTGCCTTTGCGAAAGAAAGTAACCGACGAAAACGGCGAAGAGATTGGCTACACGGTCGGCGGCTACTTCGACGATACGGTAACCATGTATGAATGGTGCTTTTCAAACGCCCCTGTGGAAATGAAGGCCAACATGGAAAAATTCCAGATTCCAGCCAAACACCGCACCCTCTCACAATGGGTGAATTTGATGCTTGGAACTGGATTTGTCATCGAAAAGTTCGACGAACCATATGCCACCGATGAAGAAATTGCAGCCTGCCCTGCAGTCCGTGACACCAGAATCCTTGGATATTTCCTTCATGTGCGGGTGAGAAAACCAGCATGATAGACAACTTTGATGACAACCTGGTCAAAAAATGCTGGAATGAAAACGCAAAAGTTTGGACGCAACTGTCCGATGCCGGTTGCGACATATGCCGCGACTTGTTCAATTCACCAATGTTTTTTGAACTTTTGCCAGACATTGCAGGCAAAACAGGGCTAGACATCGGTTGTGGCAACGGTTATCAAACCAGAAAACTTGCAGATCTTGGCGCGAAAATGACCGGCATCGACATCTGCGAAGCTTTCCTTGAGACTGCTAAAGATGCTTCAAAAGACATAACCTATTTGAACTGCAATGCCACCAAAACCCCATTTGAAGACAATTACTTTGATTTTGCAACTGCAATCATGTCGTTGATGGACATGACCGATCCAGTGGCTGCCATAAAAGAAGCGTTCAGAGTGATAAAGCCAGGCAGATTTTTTCAGTTCAACATCTGCCACCCAAACACCGACATGCAATACCGACGCGTGGCTTTTGACGAAAACTACAACGTTATTGGCTTGACTGTCGGCGGTTACTACAACGCAGAGCCGGCAATTGATGAGTGGATGTTCGGCTCAGCATCAGAGGAGATAAGGCAGGTTCTGCCAGTTTTCAAAATTCCATGTGTCAGGCTGACTCTTGCCCAGTGGATAAATTCCCTCGTAGAAACAGGGTTTGTCATCGAGAGAATGGGTGAACCACGCCCAAGCCCAGAAATCGTCAAAGAATATCCACAGCTAAAGGCTGCAGCTTTGATGGCATTCTTTTTACATGTCAGAATCAGGAAACCTCTATAATCCTACAAAATCTATTCAGTCACGGCTTAGTCGAGCAATAGTACAAATAAAAAACTTGAAGCTTGCAAAAAAGCAACCATTACCGATAATTGTTGTCAAAAGACGAGAGGAGTGTGGAGATTGAACACATTTGACGTTCTGAAAAGAAGAGGCGTAAAAATCAACTTTGCAGTTGTTCTTCTCGCAGTTGTCGCTGTCGTAATAGTAATTCTCCTGTTCAGCTGCAGAACCGACCAGTCGAACAACACAAGCCAGAATAATTCAAAATCAGTTGTCTCACAAGCTGAAAAGAAACCTCTCGACGCCAAGCCAAACAAAAACAATGACAACACCTTTGACGACCACGCAGGCTCGAGCAAACTGTTTAAAAACTACAAATTCGTTGGCAATTCCGACACCATGGTTTACCATGTAACCGATGGCTCCTGCCCAGCAGCCGACAAAATGAACCCGGACAACATTGTCAAACTCAACTCAAAAGAAGACGCCAGAAAGAAAGGCTACAGCCGTTGTGACATCTGCAAGCCTTAAATTATCAAGAGAAAATGGGCTTCTTGCTATCCCAGGCGTGGGGAAGTCAATTGCCAAAGACTTGGAACAACTAGGATTTTACACTGTTGAAAGCCTGAAGAATGCAAACCCGCAGCAGATGTATGAGAACCTGTGTAACCTCAACGGTTATCAGGACAGATGCGTACTCTACGTTTTCCGATGCGCCGTCTATTTTGCATCAACCAAAAACCCAAATCCAGAAAAGCTGAAATGGTGGAGCTGGAAGGATATCGATAATACCTTGGAGGGATAATGAATCAACAACAGGGAAAACCAGCAATCAAATTTTTTTACATATACGCAAATGATCTTGAAAAAATGAGGGATTTTTACACAGGAATCCTTGGTCTGCCAGAACTATCATGTGTCATCGATCCAGATTTTGGCTGGATAAACTACAACATGGGCGGCTTTGAATTCATGATCTTTAAAACCGACAAACCAATACCGGTCATCAAAGAGTGGCAAGGTCAACCGGGTTACCCAGGCGGAACAGGCTACCTTCCGTCATGGTCAGTTTTTATAGACAACTCATGCTTTGAATCGGTTGTTCAAAAGTGCAAACATGCAAAATTGAAAACTTTTTCCGAAGTGCCAGAATGGCGTCAGGATTCGTACTGGGGTTTCACCGTTGCCGACCCGATGGGAAACACGGTCGAACTATACACAACTCAGCCAAAAACCGATGAACCCGGGTAGGTTTGAACTCTGTCTGAAGGTCAGGGATTTTGCAAAATCGGTTGAGTTTTACAGGAAACTTGGTTTTACTCAAACGATTAGTTGGAAAGAATCAGGTTATTCAACGCTCTCAAATGGCAATTGCGTCATTAGCCTCTACAATGATGACATTGACTGTAACATTTTGAATTTTCGTGGAGGAGATGTAGCCCAAATTGCAGAGGAACTTGGTATCATATCAGAGACTGAAAGTGACGGCAGCATAGGCGCATGGATAACAGATCCTGACGGAAACAAGATTTATTTCAATACTGCGCCAGACGAGAAACCTTAAGCTACAACTTTCCACTTAATCTGGCTCGCAGCTGAAATGACCAGGGTGTCTATCTGGTTACCAATTGCTGCCAACTTTTCTTCATATTTTGGATGGCAGTAAATCCTGACAATGCCTGTCATTGAACCCCAGGTAGCCGAAATGACGTTTGCAACTGGTGAAATCTGTGTAAGTTTTCTATACTGGTTTCGCCTTGGGTAGTAAACGTTTATGTCGGCTGATTTTGATTTGATCGGGACGATGTCGGCAAGAATTGTCATCCTTGGAAGGTCAAGCATCTTTTCAAGCACCTGCGAGAGCTTGATACCATCTTCAGGGCCGGCAAATCCTTTGAGTGATTCAAAAACCTCGGCTGAGTCAGGGTCAAGCGGTGAATAAGTTCTGACACGCTTGTAAAGGTCGCGTGTTCTCAGTCCTCTGACCAAACCGGATATGTCTGGGTCATCAACCACCAACTTGGCAAGTTCGGTCAAGGCATCGTCATCGCCACAGTCATTCATGAGCTTACCCAAGAAATCATCCCAACCGTTGATACTGCTTGCCTCCTGGAATGCACGGATGAGCATTATTGAAGCCGACCTGACAGTGTGATGCCAGTAAACCTCAGTGAGCATTACGTACCTTGAGAAGATGACGTACTCGGCAGATGACCTACCCTTGTCGGTGAGTGCCAGCCTGAAATCATCTGACAAGGTAAGAGAGCCGATGAGCCTGTTTTTGTCGTAGCTGTGACCATAGGTTACACCGCAATGGATGCTGTCGCGTTCAAGATAATCCATTTTGTCAGCATCAATAGGTGAGTCTAAAAGATCCCTTAGAAACCTGAATGCAACAAGGTCTGACTGCGAGAGGCCGCTTTCATCACCTGAGATGAGCCTGCCGACATACATCGGGTCAACGTCAAAATGCTCGATGAGTCCGGAAATAAGTAGGTTGTTTACCATCTCCTGCCCACGCAGTTCGTGCTTGGGCATGTTTGGAATCAACCCTTCAACGATATGGCAGAAAGGGTAATGGCCAATATCGTGAAGCAACGCGGCAAGGACTACCGCCAAAACCTGATCAGGTTTGACGACTTCCCTAAAAAGCGGATATCCAAGCATATGGTTGAGATAGCGCCGCATAAGCTGATAGACACCAAGACTGTGTTCAAATCTGGTATGTGTGGCTCCTGGATAGACAAAATGCGTCAATGAGAGCTGCTTGACTTTTCTAAGTCGCTGAAATTGAGTCGAGTCAACAATTTTTTCAACACGCCTTGTTAGCGTTATGTTCTCGGTTGTCGGAATACGCACGACAAGACCGGATTCTAGCAGTTCTGGTATCCCATAAAATTGAGTCATGAACCGATAATATTGACAATCTCAGGTTTTGTCAACATTTCCACAAATTTCCCAAAGGGATCATGGAACAAAACATTGAATTTGTATTATTTTTTCATTACTCTTGTTTTTGTTTTCAAGCAAGCAAAATTGTTTAATTCATTCAGAATACCAAAAGGACAAACATGCCAGGAGAAAACATAGGCAAACGCAGTACAACCGAACTTGCCATCAAGTGTTTGTTGTTTACGGCAACAGTTATACCTTCAATTCTTGCAGGCTCAATATTTTCTTCAATGGGAATCATGCGTTGGCCTGAATTTCTGCTCATGTTTGCCGGGATGTTCATTGCCCAGCTTGCCGGGGACTATCTTTTTTACTTTTTTGCCAATTCAAAATCGAATCAGAAAACATACCCAGGCTGGAAGCCGTTTTTTGCAGATGGTTGGTTGACCGGAAAAGGATTACTTTTTGCTGGTCTGGTTTGCCTTGCTATTGACGCTATCATCGGGCTTTATTTTGTAATCAACTCAGGTTGGCAGGTTGCTCTTTTTGCTTTTGCCGGCGGTGCGTTGATAGCTCTTTTGACACCTGTATCGTTTACAGGTTTGCGTGAAATATCGGCTTTTCTTGGTTTTGGACCTTTGGCAATGTCAGGCATGATGCTTGTGATGAGCGGTAAAATGTTTGTGCCAGAGGTCGTTGCAGCCTCGATTCCGGTCGGTCTGTGGGTCGCCATTGTCGCCCATTTCAAATCGGCTAAGGTAAAAGAAGTGGACACAAAAAAAGGTACAATTTTGATGACGACCAATAAAACAATTGTAGTTTCAATGGCAATGTTGGCCTACCTCACTCTCGTTGTCGGGGTAACGCTTGGATACTTGCCGATATTGGGTTTGCTTGGTTTAGTTTCGATTATTCCAATGTTTGTGGCCATTCATGCTATGTTTTTTAAAACTTCAACCGAAACCAGTTACATCAAATCAGTGACAATGTCGATTGTCGCTTTGGTTGTTGGTGGATTGCTGATGGCAACAGCATACCTGCTTTGATTTGCCAGTCAGAAATCTATTTGGAAATCAGGCAATTTTGGGTCTTGAAATATCCTATTTGTCTGTTTTCTTTATACTTGAAAGCTTCTTTGCAAAACCTATCATTTGACCATGAACTCTAATTCCGAGAGCAAAACAATAAAAATAATGATTCATTTGTATTGTACAAAAAAACACGGCAGAAAAGAGCTTTGTCAGGATTGTCAGGATCTTCTTAATTATGCACTAAAAAGGATGGAGTTCTGCCCAAATAAAGAACTCAAGATACCCTGCAATGTCTGTAAAATACATTGTTTCAAGCCCGAGATGAGAACCATGATGAAAGAAGTGATGAAATTTTCAGGACCAAGGATGATTCTTAAACATCCTGTCATTGCTATAAATCACTTGATACAAACAATTAAGGCAAAACGCTTGTGCTGACTATCTCCAGCCCCATCTTTGCCAGTCTGACAACATCAACAGGCGCACCCATCGCCTGCGCCTGATCGACTGTCACCCAGGAAAATTCTTCATTTATTGTCTCTTTTTCGGTTGTGGCAACGTAGATCATGTCTACATGCTTATGGAATTGGTCTATGTCTTCAACCAATATCGCGATTGGTAGCGGGACAGTGTCGATGCCCAAGTCAGGCTGATTGCCTATTGCAAGCTTGCAAGGCACACCAAGCTCCTCAAACACTTCGCGCACGGCTGCGTGATGTGGCAGTTCATCATCTTCAACATGACCACCAGGCGGCAGCCATTTCCCAACTTTTTGGTGCCAATGAATGGCAAAGTGACCACCCTTGTAAACAAAAGTGGTCGCTGCAAGTTCGTATTTCATCCAGCCATTTTCAGGGACGGGACGTTGGCAATTCTAATTAACGGCGCAACAGCCGAAATAATCCCAACTCCAACCGATATGGCAAGAGCAATCAAAACTGTTGGCAAAGACAGCTGAACAAGCTGCTCTGTTTTTGGCGCTGCCGTGATAAGGGTACCAAGCAAATCTGACAAAGGTATTCTTATCAAGAATGCCATGCCAATGCCTATTATCCCGCCAAATAAGGTAAGCAAGGTTGACTCCAGCAACACTGCCCAGCTGACCTGGCTTGGCGTGGCACCAATAGCCTTGAGCATGCCTATTTGTTTGGTGCGTTCAATGACACCGATGATTGACGATCCCGACACAACAACGGCAGATGCGATGATTGCTACAAACGTGACTGAGAGCATGAGTGTTCTTGCCGAATCAAGCAATTCTGAAATTGTCTTGTCCACCTGATTAACCGAAACCGGTTGTGCATCAACCACTTTTTCAATGGCATCAGAGACCAATGACATGTAGGATGGGTCACTCTGGTCAACCTTCACCAGCACTGCTGAATATCCTTTTCTGTCGCCAAGAATAGTTCTGGCATCGGAGTCGGACATGAAAATGAAGTTGTCCTCAGATCCGCCAGTTGTTTCAAGCAAACCAACAACAGTCAGATTTACATTATTTATAGTAACCGTATCGCCAATCTTTTTCTCAAAAGCAGATGCCACCAGAGAACCAAGCATGGTCTGGTTGTCGCTTGTTGGGTACACACCCTGCATCTTCCAGGCGCTCTTGAGCGCTGGGTAACCTGAGGTTGTACCGTATATGATCCATTTCGAGCCAAGCTTCTCAAGCTCGCCCATCACAATACCTTCGGCTTGGTCAACACCTTTTGTGTCTCTGATTTCTGACAGTCCCTTGACTGGTATCTCATTGGGGATTTTGCCACCGTGAAGGATGAGTGTTGTTGAAGAATACGGACATCCTTTTGGCACAGCCATCACATGGACACCCAGGTTTGCCAATTCGCCTTCCATTGCATGGTTGTACCCGGCAAAAAAGCCCAACAAAGTCAGAAGCAATGTAACACAGATGGCCACAACCGATATCGTCAGGATCGTGCGTAAGGGCTTTGCTTTGATATTGGAAAAAACCAACTTTGAATAACCCATTGCTATTCCACAATCTCCATTCTATGGGCAGCAAGGATGTTCTGTCTTGCATTGGCTTCGACATGGCCATAGAGAGTTATTCTCTTGCCTTCATACCCCTGTGGCACAAGGAAACGATCTTTGAATTTGTCGATATAAAGCTCGACTGTTGTGTCTGTTCCGTAATCCTTGACGTAAAACCAGCATCCTGCCGGACAGATTTTTGTTATTACTGCATCAATGTAGACATCCATATCGTAAAATTCATCTTCTGGGCTTGTAAGAATACCGTCGGCGGTAGCTTTTGTATATTTTGTTTTGTCAATTTCACTGCCAAACACTTTTTGTTCAGAATCTGACCCGCAAGCGGCCATTGTTGAAACGGCCACGACTGCTAACACGACTGCCATAATTGTTCTGATTGTTTTCATTTTTTATGCAACCACCTTTCCGTCTACCATACGAATTATTCTATCACAAGATTTTGCCAAGCTCTCCGAGTGTGTTGCGACAAGAATTGTCTTGCCCTCGGATGAAAGCTTCCTAAATATCTCAAACATCAGATTTGCATTTGAAGAGTCCAGGTTCCCGGTAGGTTCATCAGCAATTATAACAGGAGGGTCAAGCACTAGCGCCCTGGCAATAGCCACTCTTTGCATCTGGCCACCAGAAATCTGCCCAGGCTTGTGATTGATTCTGTCACCGACACCAAGCTTTTCCATCAGCTCGATAACCTGGTTCCTTGGTTTGCTCTTGCCGGCAAACGTCAGCGGGAGCATAACATTGTCGAGTGCAGAGATCGTTGGAATGAGGAAAAATCTTTGGAATACAAACCCCATCAACTGACGTCTGAGCACTGTCATACCCGTTTCTGATATGCCTTTTATCAATTTTCCATTTATCTCAAGAGTGCCACCTGTTGGTCTCTCAAGTAGTCCTATACATGACAAGAGTGTTGTTTTCCCTGCTCCTGATGGCCCGGTCACGGCAACAAGCTGTCCTTTCGGAATCTCAAAGCTAACGCCGTTAACTGCCCTGATTACTTCTGATCCTCTTGTAAAATCTTTCTCAAGATTGTTGATTTTAACCATAATATCACTCATCCTGTGCCGCCTCCGTTGGCTTTGTTTGGGCTGCCGAAAGTGCTGGAGCCAATCCTGCAATCACAGCAATAATCATTCCGGCAAGCACTGTCAACACTGCTCCCAACCATGTCACCACAACAATTGAGCCTGTTGGCGACTGTGGAAGCTGGGATTTGATAAGATTGCTTGCGACCGGCGCCAGCAATACGCCTGCAGTAACACCTACAGCAGAACCTATCAATCCTGTTATCATCGATTCAAAGGCAGTCATGGCAACGACCTGACCAGATGTTGCTCCGATCGCTCTCATCATGCCTATTTCAGCTTTTCTGGCTGCCACAGAACTTGCCTGGGCAGTTAATATACCCATACCCGCAATTATAAGAATAATTGCCAATACCGACATGATGGCAATCTGCGCACCTTTGACAAAATCCTTCACGGTAGCCTGGAAATCGTCCATTGTGACAACCTGCAAATCTGGGATCTCGGAGAGTTTTTTTGCTACTTCATCGGATTTTGCAGGATCATCGACAGCAATCATGATCGTTGAGTAGTATCCATCTGCCTTGAGCATTCTCCAGGCGGTTTTGATGTCCACTACGACACTGGTTTCGTTTGCTGTGTCGAGTTCGGGGAGGAAATTGACCACTTTTTGTTTTTCACCGTTTAGAAGCAGCTCATCGCCAACCTTGAACGGAATGTTCTTGTGCATGAAGTAGCCAACGATGACCTCGCCTGGTTTTAGAATTTCCTTGATACCAAGCTGTGGGCGCATCTTGAAATAGTTGTCGTCCACTCCAAGAGTGACATGGCCTTTGTCGTGACCGTTCCCCTTGACGTTGCGAACACCCATTATCACACCAGAAACTGCCTTGACACCTGGCACCTTGAGCGCAGCATCAAACTTGTCCTGTGTTATGGTGTATTTCATGTTTCCACCAGCCAGCAAAACACCTGTTGCCTCATAAGGACAACCTTTTGGTATTGCAAGGATGTTTGCTCCTATATCATCAACATTAGACGACAGGGCGTTGTCGTACCCTCCCCAGAAACCAATCGCAAGCAACAATATTGTGGAAGCAAGCGTTATGGCTATCGCTGCAGCAATAAATCCTGCAAGTCTCTGACGGAGATTTCTGAATGCAATAATAATCAGTTTCATTCTTCCTCCGAACGTTTCTCGAGCATTACGAGAGTATCCAAATCAATTCTTGCTTTTTGTCTTGCCAATATTCTACCATTCCCGTCAATAACCATGGCATCGGGAACGGTCGATACACCGTACAGTCTGCTAATATCCGACCCAGGATCGAGAATCATTGTTACTGTGAGCGGTTCATCAAGTTGGTTGATCATATCGGAAAGTAGAGGAATGTCTTTGGTTTTATTCAGATTCACAACCACAATGTCGAGTTTTGTTTGCTTTGAAAACTCCTCAATGGCCGTGATTTCCGGCAGACACGAAGCGCATCCGTAAATCCAGAATGACATGAGTGTTTTCTTGGTTGGCTTCCATGTTCCTGTCGTACCATTTGGGTTGAGCCAGGAGAAACTGTAGACATCACTGATCTTATCGCCGATCGCAGAAAGAACAGGGAAATTAACTGACTCTGGTCTGACAACAGGAAGATTGTTCTGACCACATCCGGCAAAGGACACAACGAGCATCAATGTAATGCAAATTTTTTTCATTAATGACATGATACCTTCCAATGGTTAAATAGAAAGCTTATTCAGGTAATAATTTACCTATTTGATAAAATGTTGATTATTCCAATATCAATCGTTACTAAAATCAGGTTCCTTAAACGGTTGGCCACTCAAGGTAGCAACCTCTCTCATGGCATCTGTAGTGATCGTCTCAAACAGGTTGCGTGATCCTTTTGCGTTCTTATCCCAGGTTATCGGTTTGCCAACTTTGACAACCAAATTGCCACGTTTTGGCCATTTTCTTCCAAAAGGCAAAATTTCAAAAGCACCATTGATGCCAACAGGGATTATGTCCACTTTTGCCCTATGGGCAAACATGGCAGCGCCAAGATGGTAGTGACCACTTAAAAGACCAGTTTTGGAGCGTGTTCCTTCTGGGTAGATGATAAAACATTTGCCAGCCTTGAGTACACCATCAATGCCTTTAACCACATCTTTGCTGGCAAGGCCTCTTCTGACCGGTACAGCTCCATATCCGCGAACACACCAGCTGATAACCGGTATCTTGAACAGTTCAGCCTTGGCAAGGAAATATCCCATCCTTGGCATTGCAAGACCGAGATAAAACACATCAAAAATGGAGGTGTGGTTACAAACAACTATTGCTGCATCTTTTGACGGAACATTACCTTTGCCAAAGATTTTTATATTCCAATATTTCCTGGCAATATTTATGCAAACCCAGTATGAAAACCTCCACCACCAGGTCAGTTTTACTTTGTCCAGCTCAGTTTTGACAAGTTTGTAAATCAGCTTGACGACCTGGGCTCTGGAAATGTTTGTGCTATCAATGATTGTTGCGTCATCCGCCGGTTTAAGTGGAGCAACGTCACGACCGGAATCCCTTGCATCCCTTTTTTTCAAGGCTTCCAGAATCGACTCGTATGATTGTTTCTTTCTGACATCAATGAATCGTCGTTTTGCCCTCTGCTCAAGTGAAGCGTCAAGGTAAATCTTCACTCTTGCCTCTGGGAGAACTACAGTTCCAATGTCACGGCCGGCAACGATGATTGATTCGTTTATTGCCAGTTCCCTGATGGTCTTGTTGACCCATTCACGCAAGAGCGGGTCAACCGACAACTGGGAGGCAAGTTCTCCAATTTCTACTGAATCAAGCTGGCCTGAAACATCCTCACCATTGAGGATGAACTTCGAACCCTTCATTTCCAGGTGGGTTGCCTCAAGGAGTTCAGGAAGCTTTAGTCCTGTTTTTTGAGACGAGAGAGCAGCCACGCGATAGAGTTTGCCAGAGTCGAGAAAATTTGCTCCAAGCTTGCGCGCAACAATCTGTCCGACTGCGCTTTTGCCTGAAGCCGCAGGTCCGTCGATGCTTACCGCGATGTGTCTTATCATGGAACTATTATCGTTCCTGCCTCTCCTGCAAGGGCTTTTTTGATGTGACCAGGATCGGTGATGACTGCTTTCTTTCCACCATTTTTGATGAAATGAGCAGCAGCTTCGACCTTTGGGCCCATTGACCCTTTTGCAAAATGACCTTCATCCATATATCTTTGAGCGGTCTCTAGGTTTACCACGTCAAGCGCCTTCTGGTCAGGCTTGCCAAAGTTGATGTAAACCTTTGGGACAGCTGTCGATATGAGCAGTATATCTGCCTTAACCTCAAGGGCAAGCACGGCTGAGGCTCTGTCTTTATCTATAACAGCTTCGATGCTTGCCAAGCCTTCTGCGGACTTGACTACCGGGATTCCACCGCCACCGCAGGCGATGACGATTGCGTTGTTTTCCACGAGAAATTTGATGGCTTCTGCTTCGATGATTGACTTTGGCCATGGCGAGGCAACAACTCTTCTCCAGCCCCTGCCTGAATCCTCGACAACATTCCAGCCCATGAGATCCTTCATTTTGAGGGCGGTTTCCTTGTCCATAAAGCTTCCGATTGGTTTTGTTGGACTTTTGAAACCTGGGTCTGATGACGAAACCTCACATTGAGTGACAACAGTGAGTACCATTTCATGAATACCACGCTTTGCAAGCTCGTCCTGAAGCGCTTGCTGGAGTTGGTAGCCGATGCCGCCCTGTGTTTCAGCGACAGCATAATCAAGTGTCGTTTCTGCTATCTCAGATTTTGCCAGTTCCGATCTCCTCATGACCAGTCCGACTTGAGGCCCATTACCATGAGAGATGATAACTTTATAACCATCGGCTGCAATGGATGCAACACTGAAAGCCGTCTCCCAGACTGCGTTTCTCTGGTTGGCAACCGTCATGTTCATGCCTGGTAAAAGTAGCGAATTGCCACCAACAGCGATTACAACTTTTTCCTTTGCGCTCATAGACAAACCATCCAATTCCTGAATAACTCAGATTTTTTTGATGTGTGGTCGGCTGGCACTCACAGGAGCCACGCATGATTGGACAGGTTGTGATATTAGCAGGGTTGCCTTTGTCTATCAACAAACAACAGATTAGCCAAAGGCAACGCCTGTGATGATTGATTTATATCTGTCTTTAGTGTTTCAATATTTTGCCATCATTTGGCAACAGATTTTGAATACATGGAAATCTGATTGGTTTTTATTATATAGAGATTATCCCCAGAAACCAGGATGTCACTCACTCCTTTTTCATCAATCTGGCAGAGTTTTTCTCCATTATTGATATCAAAAACTTCAACCCCATCTTCCAGGTTCAAGTTTTCAATTGACCCAACGGTTACAAACACGTCTTTATCCATAACTCTTGGAAACAAAAGACTGTCCTTTTGCCAAAGAAGTTTTTTCGTTTTGACATCAAAACAGCTGGTGCCGGTCAAACTCATCATTATCATATGGCTTTGGTCGTACATGAAGAGAGCCAAAAATGAGTCTCCAAAATCCAGCGTCCACATTTCCTCGCCGGTATTGGGATTGAAACATTTAATGCTTGCTTCAGAGTCGGCGGCAATAAGCACATCTTGGTTGGCTTGAGCTCCCAAAAGCATATTAAGAAACATCATCCCCCAATCGTCTTCATCAAAATCTTTCTGCCATTTGAGTTTTAAAGTGAAGTCTTCGGCAACATCATACGCTCTTATTTTGTAGAGCTGGTTTATCAAAAGCGTATTGCCAGAGAACGAAAGGAAATAGAGTTGAAAATCTTCAATGCCAACATCATCGTCATCGCCTTCACCATTGGGCGAAGGCTGGGTATTTGCAGATTCTAGATCAATTTTGTGGGTCTCTTCGCCAGTTTTGGCGTCAATCACTCTGACACTATTGTCAAAAATCATCCAGATATTTTTGTTGTGAAGTTCATATGATGGGAGAACCGTTGAGAGACCATATTGCTTGTCCCACAACTTCTTGCCATCAGTGTTGTAGCAGACAAAAAGCAACTGGGCGGAGTCATCGTCTGGTGATGACAATCCAGCGGAAATGACGAGGTTGTCCGCCAGCATGATTTTATCAACAAAAAAAGTTTCTGATCCAACCTCTTCTTCGCTCTCCCAAACAACAGCACCGTCTTTGACTTTGATTAATTTATTCAGATATTCGCTATTTTTGTCACTACAAACGCCATACATGCTTCCATCTTCAGCAATGGCTGGTTTGAAAGAAATCCTGTCTTCTGCTTTAGTTTCCCAAACCTTGTTGTAAGATAATTTATCTGAAGCAACAGCCAGTTTTGAATTGATTATGGGTATCTGAGCAAGCAATAATGCAGCAACAATAACCCCAACAATAGTCCTTCTCATGTTCCACCTCTTGAATCAAGTGGCAGAATTATAACACAAACATGAATGATTGCAAACATTACGAAATCCGCTTGAAGACTAAGTTTGTTCTGCAGTTCTTTTTTATTTGTCCTTTATCGAGTCAAGTGGTTTGAGTGGCAAAAGTTGATCCAAGCCTTCGAAATACTCTTTGCCAGCTTTCACATCTATGCTTGAATTCTCAAAGTCCTCTGCTTTCATTTTTTGAACTCTTCCACCAAGGTTTTTTGCTAGGAAATCCTCAACAATTGTATAAAAAGAGAGGGAGTTCTGCCATCTTCTGAATCCGTGACCTTCATCGGAGTACAGACAATAGACGACTGGGATGTTTTTCTTTTGCATGGCTTTGACAATCTCTTCGGATTCTGTGACCTTTACCCGAGCGTCATTGAATCCGTGAGCTATCAGCAAAGGTCTTTGGATCATGTCCACATAATTTATTGGCGATTTTGATTTCAGGATTATTTTTCCAGCTTCCGTGTCTGGGTCTCCACCAACCTGTTTTATCAGTGATCTGTAATAAGGTTTCCAATAGGGAGGAATCGACCGGAGGAACGTTGTCAGGTTCGAAATTCCAACTAAATCCACGCCGCAGGCAAACCTTTCAGGTGTGAACGTTATTCCGGCAAGTACCGAATAACCACCGTAGCTTGCGCCATAGATGCAGACTTTTGCCGGTATCGCAATTTTTTGGGCGATAGCCCAGTCCATTGCATCATTGATGTCTTCCTGCATTCGTCCGCCCCACTCGCCATTGCCCCAGTTCAGAAATTTTTTGCCAAATCCGAAAGACCCCCTGAAATTGACACTAAGAACAGCATAGCCCCGGTTGGCAAAAAACTGATGCAAACCGTTGAAACCCCAGCTGACTCTTGTTGCCGGTCCACCATGAACGTTGATAACCATTGGCAACGGCAAGTCAGGGATTCCATCGTTGTCATTGTCTGACCAGGGTGGCAGCGACAGATAGGAAACCAGGTCAAGCCCATCCTTGGATTTGATTATTCTTGGATGCATCTTTGCCAGATGGAACTTGTCAACAACGGTGTTGCTGGCAAGCAAGAGCCTGGCGTATCTTGCCCACGTGTCATAAATATAATATCGGGCAGGTTCCACGTCAGACTCAAACATCACCACCCATTTTTTGTCGTCAGGCGTCTGGCTTTTCACATAGAAATGACCTTTTTTGAAGTTTGACAAGTATTCAATATCCTTTTGCGCCGAAGGGTCAACAAGCTGCCAGCGCTGCCTGTCGTAGTCAAAGCTGACAGCTGCAATTTCATCGGTTTTTGCCCAAAAAATACAGTCTGAAACGTCAACCTTGGGGTCTTGCGCAACCAATTGCTTGTTCCAGGTGTCAATCTCAACCTTGTACACAGCAGCAGTGTCCCTGCCCAGGCCATCGGTCATGTAGGCATACTTGTCGTTTTTTGCGATGCAAAAGATATCAGTTGTCTTTTCATCCTCATTGCCAACCTTCTCAACAACATCCCATTTGTTGTTGCTGTACCTCAGAAGTTCTTTTCCGCCGTCAGGCGTGTATCTGGTACCGAGTCTGACTTTAAACTCGGAATCCACCCGTGCCATAACGTTGTCCACGTTTTTGTAGAGCACTTCGGTTTTGCCGGTGTCAAGATTCACTTTTTTCACATCTTGCATCTGGCTGTCCCTGTCGTTTATAAGAATTGCCATTTCTTTTGGATACTTCTGACTAAAGGAAAGAATAGAGGCCTTCAGCCCTTTCCCTGGAGTCAGATCTTTTTCCGTGTGTTTTGTCAGGTCAACCCTGTAAAGATGATAGTTTTCATCCCCATTGGTGTCCTTGTAATAAATTATGTTGTTTGAATAGTCCCATTCAAAATCAAAAACCGGACCATCTTTTGTGTTTGACACTGGCTTGTCTTCGGAAAACTTGTCAATATCTCCGACCCAAACGTTGGTGTATTTTTCCGACACTGCCAGCCAGGCAACCCTGGTGCCATCTGGACTTATTTTTGGTTCTCCACTTGTTCTGGTCAAAACAATGTTTCTTGGAATGATAGGTACGTTTTCCTCGGTCAGCCAGCCACTCGTGTTTGTCCTGCCACAATTTGCAAGCAACAAGATTGTGGCAACCAACAATAATCTCAATCTCTTCAAAATTCCTCCAAAGTTTGGACATAAACAAGCTAAATAAGTTTATCCCAATTATAGCCATTGAACAAAGAAATCAAAAAACGTTCAACAAGGGCAGTTTCCCCTGGAGAAGGATATTACTTATCTTTTTGATGGTTTTGGCTTTGGCAACAGCCTGTCAAGCCCTTCAAACAACTCCTCTCCAGCTTTGACTTGGATGCTTGAACCATCAAAAGAGTCATACCAAAAGGCTTCATACCTACCTCCAAGGTTTTTTGCAAGGAAGTTCTCAACAATGGCATAAAAAGCAAAACTGTTTTGCCATTTGCCAAAGCCATGCCCTTCATCGGGGAACAAACAATATACTACAGGAATGTTCCTTTGTTGCATGGCATTGACAATTTGCTCAGATTCAGCGATCTTGACTCTCGGATCATTCAAGCCATGAGCTATCAGAAGTGGCTTTCGAATGTTTTCAACAAAACTGATTGGTGATTTTGAGGCAAGATATTTTCTTCCCTCTTCGGTGTCAGGGTCTCCCCCAATTTGTTTTTTTTTCATTTCATAATAAGGTTTCCAGTAAGTTGGCGTTGATTTTAGAAAAGTTTCAAGGTTAGAAATACCAACAAGATCAATGCCACAAGCAAACTTTTCAGGCGTGAAAGTCATTCCTACCAATGACGCATAACCACCATAACTCCCACCAAAAATTGCTACCTTTTTTGGATCTGCAATTTTCTCACTGATTGCCCAGTCCACAGCGTCAATAAGGTCATCTTGCATTTTAACACCCCATTGCCCATTGCCTTTGTTGAGGAAATCCTTGCCAAAACCAGATGATCCCCTGAAATTGACGCTTAAGACTGCATATCCACGGTTTGCAAGGAGCTGATGGATTGAGTTGTAACTCCAGTATTCCCTGCTTTGCGGTCCTCCATGCACGTAAAGCACCATCGGAATGGGTTTTTCAGGTACACCATTTTGATCTGAATCAGTCCAAGGTGGCAATGAAAGGTAGCACACAAGATCAAGACCATCTCGTGATTGAACAACTCGTGGGTACATCCTGGCCAGATGATCCTTCTTTAGTTGATAACGATTTGAATATAAGGGTTTTATTTTCTTGGACTCCCTATCATACAAATAGTAATAATCAGATTCTATGTCTGAATTGTACGTGATAATCCAATACTTGTCAGACAGAGACATACTGTTTATCTTGAAATCTGCATCTTTGAAGCCAGAGAGGTAGTCAAGATCAGATTTTACTGAAGGGTCTACAACGTTCCAGCTTTTTTTATCATAATTGAAAACAACAGCTGCGATATCACCAGTTGATGACATAAACAAGTAATCAAAGACATCGGATTTTGAATCCTCTGCTATCACCTGTTTTTCCCATGTCAACAGGTCAATTTTGTAAAATGCCGAAGTATTGCGATCGCTGCTGCTGACCATGTAAAGATACCTGTCAGATTGGTTAATTCCTATATTGTAGGTTAACTCAGCATCTTCAAAACTCAGTTTTTCCGTGACTTCCCATTTGTCGTTGGTACGCTTGAGAATCTCCAAACCACCATCAGTCCGAGTTCTCGTGCCTGCTCTTATTCTAAGTTCAGAGTCTAAAATGATATCAATTACATTGTCGACGTTTTTGTACAGCAATTCAGTTTTGGCATTTAGCAAATTGATCTTTTTCACATCAAACAGCTCTGGGTTCCTGTCATTTATCATGATGACAATTTCATCAGGATGTTTTGGGCTCATTCCGATCAATGTAGCCTTGAACCCTTTTCCAGGAGTGAGGTCAACTTCTTTCTCGTTATCTAAATCAACCCTGTAGATGTGGTAGTTTTCATCACCGTTGGCATCCTTGCTGTAGAGGATGTTGTCAGTATAGTCCCAATAAAAATTAATTATTGGTCTGTCTTTTGAATTTGTTACACATTTGGGACGATCTTCGTCGTTTAAGCCTTTCACCCAGACATTGAGCACATCATTATTTGTTTGGCGATAAGCAACCCTGTAAGATTTTGGGCTAATTATTGGAGGACCACCCACACTACCAAGGATTTCCTGTCTTGGCCAAAGAGGAACATCCTTTTCGGTCAACCGAATCTCCCCGCAACCTGAAAGTGCAAGTGCAAATGCAAAAAGAGAGAGCACAAGTTTGCGCATAAAAGCCTCCGATGGTTCTTTTACAATGATCAAAAAATATTCGTACTGCAATTCTATGCCATCTGTCAACAATGCTCAGGGTTTACCGAAACAGAAAATACCACGATCACTAGCTATGGTTATAAGGTTCATATTCTTCCCGATACAGACGATTTCGGGATTATCACCAATTTTAGATATCTCAATGGAAACTAACGTTTTGTCGGAAATCGGGTCTTTGAATGTGATTAAGTTTTTATCTTTTGTATAGAAATAATGCTGGTTGCTTGCAAAACCATCGCTATCGACGCCGTTGGCAAACCAATTGTAATTACATGTAATTGATTTTTCTAAATGGATTTTGCACTCATCGCCAACAATATATGAATTCATAGAAAAATTGTTATCAGCTATTTTTACATTATCGTCTTTGACTACAATGACGTTACCGTTAATTGAATGTACTCTAGTATTCGTGGCAAAATCAACAGGATTTTCGATAACAGAACCGTTTGTTGGATTGAAGAAAGTTATTGAATCATTCCAGATGATCATCAGGTTGTTATTGAAGACGTGTAAAGAATAATCAGGAACACCATTGATTTTTTCACACTGATATTTACGAATTTGATTGTTTCTCACATCCAAAGCGTAAATACGATTATTGCTAGTATCCAAGACAATCAAATAATCTCCGATAATCCTAAGCAAGGGGGATTCGCTTTTGATGTTGTTACGCCATTTAGTTTCCCCTGTGTTAACATCCAGAATTGCTATGTGCAGATTGCCAGAATCAGTTGTATTGACCTTTACAAGTTGGTTATCGATTTTAAAACAACTCACACATCCATATTTATTAGCTATATTCTTCTCTTCTACGGACCACACGATTTTCCCTGTGGACAACTCCCAACAATAAAACTTCTCGTTTGGATATATCAGTTTATTCAATCTCGAGGTGTAAACATATTTATCACTTCCAACACCCAAAAATGAATCGTTACTACTTATTGTGCAAGGAGTTTGATTCAATTCAAAGTTTGGTAACGGAAGATCAACTCCAGATTGAATATCCAGGTTCATTCTGAATCCTTCAATTCTATCTTCTATCTCATAGGGAGATCTCAAATATTCAACAAGTATTGATTCTCCTACATCCATTATATCCAATCTTGATTGTGGTAGTTTCATCTCAGGACGCTGGTAGACATGTGTATCTGACACTTTGCATGGATATTGCCGATACCACTTTAAAACATATTTAATTTCTTGATTTTCTGATACTCCGTTACATCCACCCATAACCACTGAAAAAATGAAAACCAATACTATTTCTATATTAAACCAACTCATTCTCCTCATATTCTCCACTCCATGAGGCAATTATAAACCCAAACTATCAAACAACAAGCAAATCCCATGCCGTTGGTTCAACAAAAAATAATTGATTGGAAAGGATTTCGGTTTAAGATACAGAGTTTGGAAAGGCGGTAAGTATGGAAAACAACTTTCTGGTTAAAAGAGGTTTGGCAGACATGCTCGTTGGCGGCGTCATCATGGACGTTGTCACTCCAGAACACGCAAAGATAGCCGAAGAGGCAGGCGCGGTCGCCGTCATGGCGCTTGAACGCGTTCCAGCCGACATCAGGAAAGACGGCGGAGTTGCCAGGATGTCCGATCCACAGATGATCGAAGGCATCATGAAAGCCGTTTCGATTCCGGTCATGGCAAAGTGCCGCATCGGTCACACACTCGAGGCAAGGGTGCTTGAATCAATCGGCATCGACTACATCGACGAATCCGAAGTTCTGACACCAGCCGATGACGAATTCCACGTTGACAAGTGGGCTTTCAAGGTTCCGTTTGTTTGCGGGTGTAGAAACCTTGGCGAAGCTCTCAGAAGAATCGCCGAAGGCGCAGCAATGATTCGCACCAAAGGCGAAGCCGGCACCGGCAACGTCGTTGAAGCAGTCAGGCACCAAAGACAAGTCCAGCGCGACATTCGAAGAGTCCAGATGGCTACCGATGAAGAACTGGTCACCATTGCCAAGGAACTTGGCGCACCTGTCGAACTGCTTCGCGTTGTAAAAAAAGAAGGCAGACTCCCTGTCGTCAACTTTGCAGCCGGCGGCGTTGCAACCCCAGCTGACGCAGCATTGATGATGTATCTCGGTTCAGACGGAGTTTTTGTTGGTTCAGGCATCTTCAAGTCAGGCAACCCTGCAAAACGCGCAAAAGCAATCGTCGACGCAGTTGCCCACTGGCAGGAACCGGCAGTTATCGCTGAAGTTTCAAAGAACCTTGGCGAGCCAATGGTTGGCATCAATCTTGACACCCTCAAGGACAACGAGAGAATGGCTGGCAGAGGCTGGTGAGAGTAGGCGTTTTCGCTCTCCAGGGCGATGTTATCCAGCATGTCAGGATCCTTAAAGGTCTTGGTGCCGAGGTCATCCAAGTAAGAAACCCTGCAGACTTGAATCCTTGTGAGGGACTAATCGTCCCTGGTGGCGAGTCCACAACATTTTGGAAGCTTGCGTCAAGATGCGGCCTGGATGTCGAAATCATCAAAAGAGTCAACGCAGGCATGCCCATTTTTGGTACATGCGCAGGACTTATAATGATGGCAAAGGAACTTGACGGTTATCCGGATCAACCAACCTGGAAGCTAATGGATGTTGTTGTCAGGCGCAACGCTTATGGCAGGCAGCTTCAATCGACCGTGGAAGACATAGAAATAGCCGGAATTGGCAAGGTCGATGTGGCGTTTATTCGAGCACCATTCATCGTTTCGACTGGGCAAAACGTCAAGGTACTTGCAAAAGATGGCAATGGCAATATAGTTTTTGTGGAAGAAAACAACAAAATGGGTGCGGCATTTCATCCTGAGATGACGGGAAACCCCGCCGTGCACCAATTGTTTCTTGAAAAAATAAGGAGGATGTAAATGTCAGGTCACAGCAAGTGGCATAATATTCAAGGTAAGAAGTCAGTTACAGACGCAAAAAGAGGTAAGATTTTCACTAAAATCGGACGTGAAATAATCATCGCAGCCCGAGATGGCGGTGGAAATCCTGAATCGAACTTCAAGCTGAGGGCGGCATTGGACAAAGCTTCAGCGGCAGCCATGCCAAAAGACAACATCAAGAGAGCCATCCAGCGCGGAACAGGTGAAATCGAAGGCGCAATCTATGAAGAAGCGCTCTACGAAGGCATCGGTCCAGCAGGAACAGCCATCATCGTTGAGGCACTCACCGACAGCAAGAACAGAACCATTTCTGAATTCAAAAAGATATTTAGCAAGCACGGCGGAAACCTTGGAGAACAGGGTTGCGTAGCCTGGAACTTTGTGAGACAGGGCGAAATCTCCATCGAAAACGGTGGAAAGACTCTTGACGACGTGTTCATGATCGCAGCCGACGCAGGCGCTGAAGACGTTGCCCAGGATGGCGAAGGCTTCATCGTGACCACACCAAACGACCAGCTTCACGCTGTCTCGGAAGCCCTCAAGGCAGCCGGATTCAAGGTTCTCGAAGAAGGCCTTGTTTACAATCCAAAGTCAACAGTCAAAATTGCAGGCAACGACGCTGAAAAGCTCATGAAGCTTCAAAACGAACTTGAAGACCACGACGACGTTCAGAAAGTATTCACAAACTCAGAAATCGACGACGCCGAAATGGAGCGCATCGCAGCCATCCTCGAATGAGGATACTTGCAGTCGACCCGGGTTTGGCCCGTGTTGGCTGGGCTGTTCTTGATAGTCAGGGACGGTCGATAAAATTGGTTGAATGCGGATTAATAGAAACACCAGCCGGTGGGGATGTTCCTCACCGGCTTTGTATTATCCATGAAAAATTAACCGAAGTAGCAAAAGCACACCAAGCCCAGCAGATGGCAGTCGAAGAGTTGTTCTTTGCCAAAAACACGACCACGGCAATACTAGTCGCCCAAGCGCGCGGAGTGATACTGATGGTTGCGCATCATGTTGGCATTCCTGTCTTTGAATACAAGCCCAACGACGTCAAAATCGCAGTCACCAGCTACGGCGCAGCCGACAAAGCCCAGGTTGGAGCAATGGTCAAGATGATTCTTGGCCTGCAAAGCGTTCCCAAACCCGACGACGTTGCCGATGCCTGCGCGCTAGGGATTTGTCATTTGTTTAGCGTGAGATAGTTAACAAATTATCTTCCACATGACCCAAATATGGAAAGTAAACCTATAACAATTGGAATGATCATAAAAAACAATATATATGTTAATACTGTATGGATGGAATCTACTGATTTCTTGATTTCTTTAATAGCTTGTTTGATGTCATCATTATCTTTGTTTTCAATAATCTTTTCATTTTCCATACTATCCCCCCCCTAACAGTTTTCTAAGAGTTTTATAGTACAGCAACGGACAAATATAACAAGATAGAATATCACAAATCATGACAATTAAACAATGACCTCGTTTCTTTCTTAATGACATCTGTATATACTTTTTTGATATAGCGAGGTGACCATGATAGCACACTTGAACGGCACAGTAGACAGCATAGAAGACGATTACATCATCCTCGACGTTGCAGGCGTCGGGTACCAGGTTTTCATTGGCAAGGTGCCTGACCTTTCAATCGGTGGTCAGCTCAAGCTCTTCACCATCCAGCAGTTCAAGGAGGATGGCGTGACGTTGTTCGGGTTTGCCACCCAGACCGAATGCAAGCTCATGCAGACGATCACCTCAAAGGTCTCTGGCGTTGGCGGAAAAACTGCCCTTGGGATTCTGCGCAACCTCTCGCCTGGCCAGATTGCCGACGCAGTGTTGTATGAAAAACCCCATATTTTCCAGTCGGTTCCTGGCATCGGCGCAAAGTTGAGCCAAAGGATATGCCTGGAGCTCAAGGACGCCATGGGTCAGGTTCAGGTCAAATCATTGCCAGTTGGCGGAGACATGGTCGACGAGGCCAGGGCTGCGCTTCGGGCTTTAGGATTTTCGATGGGTGAGGTCGAACGGGCACTTTCAGGACTGGGCAAAACAGAAAAATCTTCCGAGGAGATTATCAAAACCGCCCTTGGCAAACTGGCAAGGTAGCCGACAAAACCAACTTTACAACGGAGTCACCATCAGTTAATCAAACTATGCTATGATATTTCAAATGAACAGGCATCTGGAAATTGGATTTGTGGAGCAAAAAAAGAACAATAAATTCTGTGACCGTGTATTAACAAAGAAACAAAGCCTGTTTTTGACATGCTGCAAAAGCAGGATAACACAAAGATGCCAGGAGGCATAATGAAAAGATTCGCTTTGATTTTAATGGCACTAGTTCTGATTCTTCCAGCGCCATTTTACATATCAGCCCAATCGAAAGTATATCTCAAAAGAATACTGTTTTTTTCGGACATTGAAGCAAAAAACCAGTCAGAACTTAGAACCCAGACTTCCCAGGCGCAGGCGCAGGCAGTTTCTCTGCTCGAAGATTTGAAGTTTTCAAATGAAGTCGCAGAATTCACACCATTCTGGATTCAAAACGCAATATCGGTCAAAGCTACAATTCCAGCTCTGGAGGCTGTCATCGAAAAAACTGGAGCAAGCAGCATTGACGACGTCACAATAAAAACCGAAACCAGACACTCGGCAAAAACCGATCCTGAATGGAACCTGAAAGCCATCGGCGCAACCGATGTCTGGCAAACAGGCAACAAAGGAAAAGGTGTAACCATTGGCGTTCTCGACTCCGGCTGCGACATCACCCATCCCGAACTCAAAGGCAAGGTTTCCAATTTCGCCTATTTTGACGAATACGGCAGGAAAGGCCAGCAGACTGTCGCTTTCGATGCTGACGGACACGGGACAATGGTCAGCTCAATCATTGCCGGCAACACTGTCGGCGTTGCCCCTGAAAGCAACCTCATCGTTGGCTGCGTACTGCCTGGTGGCAGCGGGAATCTGAGCCAGATCATTGCCGGCATCCAGTGGATGGCTGACCCTGACGACCATCCAGAAACCAAGGACTACCCTGTTGCCGTTAACATGTCGTTTGGCATGCAATCTGTCGAGGAATATCTCAGGCCAAGCATCGATAACCTCGTGGACTTGGGCATCCTGCCGATTGCTTCAATTGGCAATGACGGCGAAGGTTCAACATCCAATCCAGGCAACATTCCTGAGGTGCTTGCGGTAGGATCTGTCAATTCAAGCCTCAAACCATCAAGCTTTTCAAGCGGTGACGAGGTTGTCTGGGAAACATTTGACAGCTTCTCAACAGTGATAAAACCTGACGTTACCGCTCCTGGTGAAGGCGTGAGGGTTGCCTCACTTCGCAAGACCTACGACATAGCTGACGGCACCAGCTTTTCAGCCCCACATGTTGCCGGTATGGCTGCCCTCATCGGTGCCCAAAACCCAGGCATCGGTCTGGATGATTTGAAATGCTCAATCACTGAGACAGTCACCGATCTTGGTAAAAAAGGCTGGGACAGCCGTTTTGGCATGGGTCTTGTCAACGTCAAGGCTGCCATTTCCCAGACATCATCAAGAAAACCAAGAACAATCAAAATTTCAAGACCTTCAGACAAACCGATTTATGGGAATGTCACAATCAAAACTACTGACAGAACTTATTCAATCACACCGACAATTGCAAGCAATTTCACTTTTCTTGCAAGCGATGACTCCGCTATACAAATAAACGCTTTCGGATTCAAACCAGCTCAAACAACCAACGATTTCGTTGAGCTTGAACCGTTACCTGTCCACAAAGTTACAATTTCTACAATGTCACCTTTGCTTGGTGGATTCACAGAAAGCTCCATTCTGATTGAAGATTCACCGCTTGAACCCTTGGAAGCTTCCGATGGCACGCTGGTTCTCGGTCTGCCTGAAGGCAAACACACGTTCCTGATAACATCTTTTGGCCACAGCTCGATGAAGGTTGAAAAGGACATCACAACAGACACAGATTTTACCGTCAACCTCGAACCGGCAAAGTTGGGGTTTATTGATGGCAGACGCTCGTATTTTGGCATGAAGCCTGTGCCAATCCGTGGAAAACTAAAACCAGCCCTTGATTCAACTGGATTGCCATGGTTCTACTGGTCTCTGTCTTCCGGAAAAGTCACAGCCAACCAGCTTTCGAGGTTTCCGTATCTGATCTGGAACGCTGGCGGAACACTGGACACAAAAGAGATTTCAATATTAAGCCAATACCTTGATGGTGGTGGAAAGCTTGTTTTGACGTCTTCATTTTTTGGCGCAAGCTATTTTGGCGAAACAGAAACCACCCCTTTCCTGGCTTCCTATTTTCATTGCACAGGCCTTGAAGACGGCGGCATGACCATAAAATGGTCAAAGCAAGGTAACTTCAGGTCGCTTGCCCTGACCACGCTCTGGGGGTTTGCCTCGTCATCTAGGCTCTCGCCAGTTGACTCCACAGCAAAACCGTTTCTGTCCTATGCTGGTAACGAAGCTACAACTTATGCCGGTTTGATCGTTTCCACGCCAAAAACCCAAGGCATAATACTTGGTTTCACCTTCCCTGACATCAGCAGCATCGATGACTCCAAGTGGCTGATGAAGCTGTGCGTTGATTCGTTTGAAGACACGATCTCATGGCAGTCAGAGGTCACCGACAGAAATGGCAGGCCTTTGTCCGGTTCGGTCAAGGTTTCAGGCGAAAATGTCCCATTTACTGACGGACAACTGATGGTACCACACATTCCAGCGACAGGTACCCAAGTTGTCGTGTCGTCGTTTGGCAGCAGCTCAACATCTCTCCAGATCAGTCCAACAAATCTTCCGGACAAGGTCGTTCTTGAACCGGCAAAAACCGGTCAGGTGAAAATCAATCTCAACACAGACGCATGGCTGTTGTTTGAAGATGTCCCGGTTCAACCCAAAAAAGTTCAGGCTCAAAGCACACTTGACCTGCCTGAGGGCAGCTACCAGATGACCATTGCAGCCAGAAACTTCAGGCCAAGAACACTAACCGTAAAAGTTCCCGGCAACCTCGACGTCCAGCTAGACAAAAAGGATTCAAAGATTCTCATCAACTCTTCTAACCAAAGACTAACACAGGCTATAGGTGCGCTCAAACTCCCGTTTGAAATCAAGGAAGATGCAACGGCAGGCGACATAATCTCATCGCAGGCATTTGTTTGCTCAGCCTCTACACTGCCAAACGCAAAAACCACCCAAACCATAGAAAACATCAAACTTGCTGCCAGCTGCGGGGCAAACGCGATAGTCATGGGCCAGGGTTTGGCATTCTCTTACGGGGATCAGGTTCAGATTGACACATCATCGACACCTGTGTTTTCCGTTGCCGGCCAGGGGTTGCTCCATGGTATGCTTATATCAACATCGCTGAAAGACTCAGGTTATCAGGTGCTTGGTGTGCCAGTCATTTCCGGTGGGGAAACGATTGCCAGCTTCATCGGCATCGGTGGTGCCATCATCAAACTCAATAATGTTATTGTTTCAGCGTTTCCTTTCGAGATGATTGACCTTGATGTGGTTGCAGCCGAAACACTCAGAAGAATGCTTGGTTCAATGGGTATAAAGGGCAGTCTGCCTCAGGGAAGGATTCTCCCCGGAACAAACCCGTCAAAAACATCGGACGTAACAATATCAGGCATTGCCGTCCCGATGACCTCCTCGTACCTGAGGATTGACGGTACGGAAAATCTAATTGATCTAGACCCAGAGGGCTTCTTCATTTATCAGACAAAACTTTCCGAAGGCTCGCACAAGATTGAGATTTATTCCAAATCTGAAGGGCAAGTTTCAATCAGTCAGCCATTCAACCTTGTGGTAGACATGACTCCGCCAAAGATCAAAATTTGGTCACCTCGAGGAGGAAAAATAGCTTCTCCTGAGGTTGAGCTGATAGCCACAGTTGAAGGAGCAGCGACAATCAGCATCGATGGCGCTGCATCAAAAGCTGAAGGCAAGTTGTTCAAAGCCAAGATTTCTGCTGGTTCGGGATTGATTTTTATTGAGGCAACCGACGAAGCTGGCAATCGAAGTGAAAGAACTGCAACCTACAACTTCAGACCATCCTTTTCCGTCGATTCTAAAAACTCCGGTTTCTGGTATGAAATAAATCAGATTTCAGCTTCAGGCATAACTGATCAAAACGACGCATTCGATCCCGAAAAGATAATGACAAGGTTTGAGGCTGCGCAATGGGTGTTCAACATGCTCGAACTTTCGCCTGTTCCAGGTAAACCTGGATACACCGACATCGCCGAATCATCAAAATATGCCGGGGTCATCAATGCTCTTGCAAAAAGCGGTATCATTTCTGGGAAGGGCAAATTCCAGGGCGAGCAATCATGCGTCAGGGAATTCATTGTCGCCATGCTCTCGAATTCATTCAAAACGAAGAAAACATGGAATACAACACCATTTTCTGACATACCACAATCCAGCCCGTATTTCAGGATTATTGCAAAGGCCGTTGGTATTGGTATCATTAACCCAGCTGATACCAGATTGTTTTCTGGAGGAAAGTTCGGCATCGGCCAAAAAGTCAAACGCTCTCAAGCTTCGGCGTTGATATACAACACTCTTTCTGTTTTGGCAAAAGGAGAATAAAACATGGAAAAAATAATTGAAAACCTCAAACGGCAGGGATACAGAATCACCAAACCCCGTAAAGCTGTTTTAAAACTTTTAACCGAACACTGCGACGAAAATCTGGAAGCCAGGGAAATCCAGGAAGAACTAAAAAAAGATGGGCTAAACATTGACATAGCAACCATTTATAGAATTCTTGAAATGTTATTTGAGCAGAGAGTGGTTCATAAAAGCAATTTTAGCCAGCAACATGCTCATTTTGGAATAAGAAAACCTTTTGAAGTCCACGTTATTTGCCGAAATTGCGGCGGAATAGATGAAGATATTCTCAAAATTGAAAACAGGTTTAAAAATGATCTGATAAAAAACTTGCTTGAAAAAGATTTTGAGGCCGAAGACATCAGTATTGAAATCTACGGCCTCTGCGGAAAATGCCGTTTAAAAGACGGCAAATAAGATCAAAGCGGTGTTACGTTTATTGCTTTGAGACCCTTTGGGCTTTTTTCGATTTCAAATGAAACTCTCTGACCGTTGTCAAGAGTCTTGTAACCGTCTTTGTTGATGGCGGTGTAATGGACAAGGGCGTCTTCGCCTGTTTCTGTAACTGTTACGAAACCGTAACCTTTTTTCTGGTCATACCACTTTACTGTGCCTTCTGGCATAATGCTTTCTCACTTTCTGTTTTTTGCGTAAACAAACCCCTTCAGTTTAACCTCGGGAGTTTCTGTCTTTCAAATACTGGAGCAATCTTTTTGGTACAAAAAATGCTCGAACCTAATAGATCAAACTGGTTTTACGTTTGCTGCCTTGAGACCCTTTGGGCCATTCTCTACGTCAAACATCACCTTCTGGCCATTGTCCAGAGTCTTGTAACCGTCTTTGTTGATGGCGGTGTAGTGTACAAAGACATCTTCACCGGTGTCAACTCTGGTTATGAAACCATAACCCTTTTTCTGGTCATACCACTTTACTGTTCCTTCTGGCATACTATTGATACTCCTTCTCTATACTAAAACAAAAACCCCTTTAGACAATATAAATTGTTAAAGGGGTTTGTTGTTTCCCAAAATAAAAAATGAACAAAACCAAAACGCAAGGTAATTACTACTTCCAGAACTTGCGCATCAAGCTGGCTTTACGTTCTCTGCCTTGGCGCCACGATCGCTTGTAATGATATCGAACGTGACTTTTTGGTTGGGCTCAAGGGATTTGAATCCGTCTTTCTGGATTCCGCTCCAGTGAACAAAAACATCTTCGTTGGTGTCGGTTCTTGTTATGAAACCATAACCTTTTTTTGCATCATACCACTTTACTGTACCTTCTGGCACTTTTGAAATTCCTTTCGCCCATACAAAAATGCGGCTTTAACTTTTATGTTTGGTATTATACTATTTAAATCTAAAGTTTGCAAGCTTTCCCCTGTTCACCCAGGCAAAATCTGCGTTAAGAGCCACACCAACAGCCTTAACTGGTACAAATGTTGAGGAAGTTCCTGCTTTAATTTCTGGTGCAGTGATCAAATCGTATTGTTTTCCTGGCGGAATCTGACCATATCTCTTGCCGATCCACATCTTGCCAACCAAAGCTGATCCTTTGTAGATATCGATTCTTTTCTCTTTTGCATCATATTTTACTGTTCCGCCAAGCTGTTCGATACCAACGCGAAGCGGTGCCATCATCTTTCCACCTTTAATGTAGCAAGCTCCACCTTGTTTTGTCATGTCAAATTTTGTGCCATTGACAATACAATATACGACAGGTTTCTTTTGAAAGCTATCTTGTGTGCCAATAAATGTAACACACTTGCTGTATTTTTTTGAACCTGGGTGATCAGTGAAAACGCCTGGCCAGTAACCCTTTGATATTTCTTCAATATTGGTGTATCCGTCGCCATCGGCATCTTCTTTTTCAATGCCTTCGAAATCGTCATCAATTTCACCATTGTTTTCGTACATGACTCCATAGGCGTTTCTTTCACCTGAGCCATCAATATTGAAATGGCATGGTCTGCAATCTTTTACAAGTTTCGTCTTTTTTGCCTCTACGTAGGTAACAAAAAAAGAGTCATGATAAGCTTGTTGAGCAAAAACCAATCCAACAAGCCCAGTGAGTATGACAAGAGCAACAAGCAGCGTTGTTATTCTCTTCATTCAGCAACACCTCCTATAAGCATAAAAATAAAAATACGCCCAACAAGTGAAAAGTCCATAAGAGGTATTTTGTTTTTTGGTTAAACGTTGAGGATGATCGAAGCAATTGTGGCAAATCATATAGATTTTCGTAAATCATTCGATTTTTTAAAGATACGTTCAGGGTCACAAGATATGTACTTGTTGCGCACATTGCTAATTCATTCTTGATTCTTACAAAAAAAATTTCTCCGCAATGATATGCTGAGTTATCCTTGGAAGATGGATTGGCGATTTTCCTGATCACGGACGATCGGGTTTAGCTTGACCCCAAAGATACCTTGATATCAGCTCCCCTTCTTTATCGTCAATCCAACCAGGCTCCTTTGTCATCATCCTCTGTACGATTGGCGACCACTCTGATCTATATTTGAGGTCTGGCACCGGTTCCTGGTGACATTTTGAACACTTGGTTTCAAAAAGGTTTTTGCCCATATCAGGCTGAGGTATCGTCTGCCAGCTTTTTAGTTTTGGACTGACCAGAAATATTGTTTGCCCTGAAACGTTAACGGTCATGTCGAAATAAGCACCAAAGAAATCAACCGGAAGAAGCATCTTTGATTTTGAAACAACAACGGGGTTGGCTATGCCAATGGTCTTGCCGTCAAGCACCACCCTACCCTTGATAGGAATGGTTATTTTAAAAGTATCTTTAGAAAACGTTGCTGATCTTGTGCTGTCATCCCAGACGACATTAAACCCCATCGATTCCAGGATTGGTCTTGCCTCAATATACATCACGCCATCAACAAGCTTGGGTTGATTGACCAAACGTCTGTTCAAGGCACGATTATTCCTGTTTTGCAACACATAGGAATCGGCTTTTGCCGAAAGAAGTGTCTGAACGGGAAGATTGTTCGCCTCTTTTATTGTAAAGAGAAACCCCCCGTTTGAATCAAACTTGTGAATGACAGGTTGCCCATCAACAATTTCAGCCACATAGGCTCCGGCATCGACATAATCAGTGATGACAGAAATTGGGTTTGTCAGATATCCTTTACCACAATCAAACAGATGCCTGAGGTCTTTAGAAAAAACGTGGAGCATTGCATTTCCTTGATCGCAGACCCAGATTTTTCTCTCCCTGTCTTCTGAGGTTGCAACATCAACCGGTGCGGAAAACATGTCTGATCCGAACTGGCCAAGAATGTTTCCCCACTGATCCGTTTTCACAACCCTTTTTGCGCCTGTTTCCGCAATGAAAACCTGTTTGTTGTAATCCATGTATGCCCCATTAGGAGCAGAAAATGTTGTCGGGAAAACCTTGTTCAATTCGTTTGGCGGGGAGATGTGAAACACTTCTCCGGATTTTGTTGTCAGAATAACATGCTCATAATTGCTATCCTGACAGATTCCAATCCCAACGGCATCTTTGAAGTTCAATCCTAGTTCGGTGTTGTCTTTTTTCCACAAAAACGATCCTTCGAAATCAACAACGTGGATTGTGTTGCCTTGGACATCCAATAACGCAATTGCGCCACCACAGGAACAAACACTGATATCCGTGAGCGTTTTTGCACCGATCTCCTTGGCATCGATAAACTTGCCAAGGTAAATTCCGGTTTGCGAATCATAATGGTGTACTATACCGGTTGCGCTGTTCACCATATAAAGATCGTTATATTTGTCAATTCCAAGTGAAAAACTCTGCTGGGTTGTGTTAACGCCACTTTGACAAACAAATATCACTGCCATAGCGGCGAGTAGAACTATCTTGCTCGGATTCATTGGTTAGAACTCTATCTGATAGCCTTCCAGGTAGAAGCCCTTGCCAACTCTGCGGATGACTCCGTAAACCTTCGCCTGCCTGTTTAACCGTATAGGCAGAACAATGCTCGCATTGTCAAGCTTCACCTGGATTTCGCAATTGTCGCATTGAAGACTGAACCAGGTACCTTGTGGGCATTCACTGACAATCCTGCCCTCAAGCATGACAATCTGATCACTGGTGTCCAACCCTTCGCGGATCTGCGCCATGGTGACAGTTTGCACATCTGAACTGCCTATCGAGCCATAGGTTTCCTTTGGTGATGACAAATTGAGCCATCCTAAACTATACAACGTGAATGTGAACCCGCCTACAAGAATTATTCCTATAACAAATTTGACTGTGGTTCCTAATATCTTTTTCTTCACGCGTTTTCCTTATTTTACGAAATTACCATTTTCGTAAACATATCTTTCGACAATCTTGTCGTCCTTGGTGATAACAACGTTGATTTTGTCTATTCCAAAAGCCTTGGCTGAAACTGAATTGTCACCTGTTTTTGAGGAATAGAACTCAACAGCTTCTCTTTCAATCGCGCTATAGTCAACATTTGGATCGAAGTACGGATTCGATTCACCACTGCAAGACGATGCACAACCCGATGCAGAAGATCCACAACCTGCCAACTGTTCCTGGGAGCATGACTGAGGATCGCCAGTGCAGGAGCCGCTATTTACGGCATTGGCAAGAGAATTTCCCTTGTTGGTATAGAATACAACGAGTGTAACAATAACTGCTACGACTACCAGTGAAAGAATTACGCCAAATATAATGTTCTTCTTCATGCTAACCTACCTTTTGAGCCAATTCTAGATTTTTATGTGATTACCGCAAGGATGAGCAGTTAAGAGTAAGTAAATTTTGGGAGATAGAGAACAACTATTTGTTAAGACTTGAGCCTTATGCTCGATTTCGATATAATACGGTTTTATGGAGGTGCATAATGAAGTTTGAGGCAAATAAAACTGAACTTGTCGAGGCAACCACAGCTGTTTCAACAGTGGTACCCAAAAACCCATCCATACAACTTCTTGGAAACATCCTCATCGAGGCCGGTTCAACCGGCGTAAAACTCACTGGTTCCGACATGGAAACCTGGGTAGCACACAAGGTTGAGGCAAACGTCTCTGAGGCTGGTGAAACGACAGTTCCATCCAGAATTTTTGTCGAGCTTCTCAACAGCCTCCCTGAAGAACAAATTGAAATAAGCACAGAAAGTAACGGTCTGCTTCTTATCAAATCAGGCATCACAAAAGCAACACTCAACTGCATCGACGGTGCCGATTATCCACGCATACCGACAGTATCTTCGGGTGACAAGATTACCGTCGACAGAGACCTTCTCGTTTCAATCGTTGACAAAGTAACCCCTGCACTGTCAGAAAGAATGGAAGAAAAAAGGGAGTATCTCGGTGCTTTAATCACAATCAAGGAACAAGTACTCAGCCTGGTTGGAACAGATACCATGAGACTGGCAATCTGTCAGATTCCATCACCAAACGCACCGGACGTTGACGCAATCGTGGCTGGCACAGTCTGGAGAAACCTTACAAAACTCATCGACGGTGGAGACACCGGCGATGTCGAGTTAACCTTCTCACCAACCCAGCTTGGGTTTGGATTTGGCAAGGTCGACGTCGTAAGCAGACTCATTGATGGCAACTATCCTCCATATCGTCAGGTCATCCCTCCAAAATTCGACTTCAAGGTTGTCGCTGACAAGAAATCTCTCATGGATTCCCTCTCAAGGGTCAACATCCTGGTCAGACAAGGCTCAAAAAAAGTGACCATCGCTATCAAGGAAAATGAGCTTGTTTGTAAAGGAATAGCCCCTGAACTTGGCGAGGTCGAGGAAAAACTTGCTGTCGAGACAGTTGGCGGCGAGCTTGAACTCAGCTTTGACATCAGAAAACTTATGGATGGTATCAAGGGTGTTGATGGTCCAAGAGTCCAGCTCAACCTCAACGGCGTGCTTCACCCTGTACTCGTCCAGGCTGAGTCTGACGATACCTATAGATATATCCTCGTTTCGCTGCGTTGCTGATAAAAGAAATTCAAACAACCAGCTTCAGGCTGCTGGGTTCAAAACACTTCGAGTTCGATACTGGGGTGACTGTAATTTTTGGCAACAACGCCACAGGAAAAACATCCTTGCTTGAGGCAATCGGTTATGCCATGCGCGCAAAATCAATCACTCACTCAAAGGATTACGAAGTGCCGACATTTGGCAGTTCATCGTTTGCCGTTTCGGCAAAACTTGAAGGTGAAAAGAACATATCAACGACCGTTTGCTGGGACGAGAGAAAAACCGTCCAGATGAATGGCAAATCGGTCAGATCAGGCAAGGAACTTGTTGAAGTCATGAAAATGGTTGCCATCACACCAGCCACTTCCCAGATTGCTACAGGAGCGCCTTCTGCCCGAAGAGAATTTCTCGACGACACAGCCAGTCAGATAAACTCTGGCTGGGCAAACACAATTTCTGATTACCGTTCAACTTTGACAGAAAGAAACGCCTGGCTGAAGAACGAGTTTGGTGGAAGGAACATGTTTGAGGTTTTAACCGACTCCATCATAAAGTTGGGCACGCAGGTCAGAGAAATAAGAGAGCAGGTTGTTCAGGAGCTGAGAATGAGCCTCGCAGAGGAAAGGATAGCTTTCAATTTTACCTCTAGCGGTGATCTTTCAAAAGATGAATTTAGGAAGGTCTTTCCAAAGGAAAAAGCTCGCGAGCAGACTGTAATCGGTCCAAACAAAGACGACTGGTCGCTAAACCTCTCAAGTCACCAGGTTGACAGGTTCGCCTCAACCGGCGAAGCCAGAAAGGTGACACTGGCTCTCAAACTTGCCCAGGCTAGGTTAATAGCAAGGTTGACAGGCATTGAACCAATAATTCTTGCCGATGATCTTTTCGCTGAACTCGACAAATCGCGTGCAAGTCAGGCATTGACTCAGATGGAGTCTTTCGGGCAAGCTTTTATAACATGCGCTCAAATGCCTCCACAAGGCAATTATGTTTTGATAGAATCGAACTCATGGGCAGACCACAGGAACTAAAAAAAATTTTTGACGGAATGAAAGGCCGACAACTTAACAAGCTTATGACTGCCTGCTTTGTCATACCCTCATGGCATTCGATTGTTGGTGAAAACATTGCCTTACACTGCAAACCTGTTAGCTTTGAAAATGGCAACCTCCAAATTGAATGCGACTCTTCTACCTGGTGCTCCCAGATTTCCGACTACAGATCGCTGATTCTGGAAAGGATAAGCGACATTGTCGGACATGGTATTGTTACAAAACTTAACCCGGTAGTGGCCAGAAGACCGATGGAAAAAATTTCAAAAACAAATGTTGTCTCGGAAAAGGAAATCCAGCAAATCAGTCCAAAGAAGTTTGCCTGGGCTGAAACTGTTGCCGAGAGCGTGCCAAAAGATATCCGGGAATCGTTTCTTGGCGCCATGCTTGCCATGATGTCAAACGGCAAAAAAAGGAGTACACAATGAAAAAATCTTGTGGAGCAAAAGTGTTGGCGTTTCCTACACCAGTTTGGCTTGTTGGAACCTATGATTCAGAAGGTAAACCGAACGCCATGACAATAGCCTGGGGCGGCGTTTGTTGCTCAAAACCACCATGTATTACCGTATCTTTGAGGAAGGCGACCTACTCCTATCAATGCATTCTTGACAGAAAAGCTTTTACAGTCAGCATTCCGTCAGTACATCATCTTAAGGAAGCTGACTACATGGGCATTGCCTCAGGAAGGGATGTAAACAAATTTGAAAAAACCGGACTCACGCCAGTAAAAGCAGAATTCGTTGACGCACCCTACATAGAAGAGTTTCCGGTAATCCTGGAATGCAAACTTGTCAGTGTGACAGAACTTGGCCTCCACACAATGTTTGTTGGCGAGATAGTAGACGTTAAAGCCGACGAGAGCGTGGCTGGAGAGAACGGCAAACCGTCAATTGAAAACGTGAAACCTTTTCTCTATGATACAGGAACAATGGGGTATTTTTGCACAGGCCCGAAAATAGGTCAGGGCTTTGATGATGGCAAACAAATTGGTTGATCCTCATTTTTCAATTTCGTGTTCTTCTATGAACAGTTATTTGACAAGCTTAAACCTCGCAATATCATTATTGGCTCTGGAGGTTTGATGAATCTCAGCGAAAATGTAGGTTTTAATGTAGAATTTGATCCTGTATCAGGCAAACTCTCTTTCCCGGATATTCCTGACTACGGTCAACCGGCTGTGCGCACAAAAAACGCATCATGCCAATACTATATCGATTCATGCGCCAATGATGCCACTGATGAGGTGCTTTATTGGATGTACACCGGACTTGCGCTTGAACAAGACAGGGAAAAATTTGACCAATGCAAACTAAGATTTGACATGACAGTCATCAGGCCTGGAAAAATCGGCAGGGAATTCATCAAAACAATCGGGCATTACCACTGCAAAGCCGAAGGGCAAGATGAAGAATATCCTGAAATTTACGAGGTTGTCTACGGCAAAGCGACATTCTTCCTTCAGGATGAAAATTTGATGGATGCAGTTGTCATAGAAGCAGAACCAGGCACAAAAATCCTTATGCCACCAGGTTATGGACACATCACAATCAATGCCTCCTCCGACTTCTTGGTCGTTTCAGACATTGTCTCAACCAAATGTCAGTCCAATTATTGTTCCATTCGTGATCATAAAGGCGGCGCGTGGTTGCTTGTCGAGAACGAAACAGGCAAACACTGGATTGAAAATGAAAACTACAAAAGACATCCAAAATTTCGGACTGTTGAATCAGGCGATATGCCGTTGATTTTTGGACTTTCAGGTCCACTCTACACAAATCTCTCCGACGACCCAAAGCGTTTCAAATGCCTGAATTTCCCAGAAACTTGCGCCACATTCTAGGTTCCGCCAACAATGCTCGCGGTTGATTTTGGGGGAACCAACCTTCGCATAGCCGACGTCAGCGGAAGAAGCGTCAGAAACAAACAGATGTTTCCATCGCCCCAAAATGGTGAAGAGCTTATCGACATCTTGGGACGATATTTGGCAGGAGTTGATTACACGGTCGGCATTTCGGTCGCCGGTCTTATTGATCCTGAAACAGGTCATTTCATCCATCTTTCCAGCCAAAAAATATCTGACTTCCCGTTTTCTCAGGTCATGCTGAAGAAACATGGCATCAAAACCAAACTTATCAACGATTGCAAAGCTGGGGCTCTTGCCCAAATGTACTACGGTTCAGCCATCGGCCTTAAGAACTTCGTTTATCTTACATTTTCAACAGGCATCGGGGCAGGCGTTGTGATTGATGGGAAAATATTGATGGGTGCAAACGGTCTCGCAGGTGAAGTGGGCCACATGTCGCTTATTCCTAACGAATTCCCCTGCAATTGTGGCAGGATGGGCTGCTGGAACGTAGTCAGCTCTGGTTTATATTTCTCAAACAAGGGTCTCGACGCTGCCAAAGTTTTTGAATCGGCAAGAAATGGTGACCCTGAGGCACACAAACACGTCGAATGGATTGCTAGATGGAATGGCATTGGCGTAGCCAATGTTATCAACGCCTTTGACCCTGAAGCTGTAGTCATAGGCGGCAGCCTAACAAAATCCTGGGATGTGTTTGCACCAAAAATGTTTGAACATATCAAAGAAAATCTTTGTCTTTCAAGAGATCCAGGAACCATTATCAGACTTGCAGGTTTAGGTGACGATGGCTGCATGATCGGCGCCTGGCTAAATACCAGATGTATCGGGTAACCATTTAGTTTTAGAGTTTGACAGCCACTTTGACGTCTGTTATCATGTCAACATGGAAGAAAAGATATCTTGCTGTGGAATCAATTGCCTGGAATGCGAAGCATACAAGGCAACGATGGCAAACGACGATGCCATGAGGGAAGAAGTCGCCAAAAAATGGGCATCGGCTTTCAACCCTGACATCAAAGCCAAGGACATCAACTGCACAGGATGCTTGTCAGATGACAATATCTTCAGTTTCTGCAACTCCTGCAAACTCAGACTTTGCAACAAATCCAAAGGTACCCCAAACTGCGCTCATTGCCAGGAATACCCCTGCCAGTCAGTCAACGAATTCAGGCAGTTCAATCCTGATGGCATTGCCAAACTCGACGCAATCAGGCAAAATCTGGGCAAATAACTCGTTTACGTTAATAAAAATGAGCACTATTCTAGTGTTCATTCTTTTAAGCAATACAGATATCCGTTTGTGCTCGAAATAAAAACGTTGTTATCTTCTATTTCGGCTGGCAGTTTACCGTAACTGTCAACCGCGAAACTGAACAACTCATTGCCAGTGAGAGCATCATAACAATGGATTTGTGAATCTAAACCGACTGCAATCGCCCATTTTTGGTTTACGCATGAAAACCCATAAATCGCACAAACGTCATTGCATTTGGCTCCCCAGGTCTTTTTTCCAGTTTTTTTATTTATACAAAGATACTCATCTTCTGTAGAAAAAAAGCCAACTTTGACAAACAATGAATTTGAGTTGAAAAGTGGATCTTGATCCATGTACCCATTATAATTGTATTGCCATAATTTTTCCCCGGTTTTTGCGTTCAGACATATCAGGCAGTCACGTTCGAAAAAATCACCATCGATTTCAAGATAATGATAGGCAGCATAGAGTTTGCCATTTTCATACTTTACAAACACAAGGTTGCTTGCATTTTCCTGCTTATACTCCCAAAGTTTTTTCCCATCGCTTGTGTCCACGCAAACAAAACTCATGAATATGTCCTTTTCAATGGCAGCAAAGGCCTTGTTGCCAGACAAATCGTAATCCCAGAATTCAACCCCTACATATTCATTCTCTTTGGGTTTATTGTAAGTCCATCTGGGTTTTCCTGAATCTATATCCAGACAAACCAGCTCTTTGTTATCGGTACCAACAATGCAGAGGTCTTTTGAAAAACAGGTTTCAGGTTGTATTGTGCCATCTGACTTCCACTGCCAAAGCAGCTCTCCGCTTGATTCATCAAGACAACAGACCAACCCTGGCGAACAAATCGTCACATATACTTTTGAATCGTAGTATTCGAGACTGATCGGATCTGTGGTTTCGTCTCCATAGCTTTCTTCAATAATCGTTTTCCATACCGTTTCTCCAGTGTCGGCATCAAGGCATTCAACCACGCATTTTTCTAACGTGGTTTGATGTGCAACAAATATCCAATTGCAACTTATTTTTATGCCAGAGGTTGAGGTCATAGCACCAAACAGTCTTTGCCACTTCGTTTCTCCATCTGTTTTATTCACACAAGCAAGTGTTGATGTTGATTCAGATAGGTGAGATGTGTTGGCTTGTACCAGAACCAAATCCTTATGCAAAATCACACTCGACGGATTGAAATCACCTGTCTGGATATTCAAAATTTTTTCTCCGTTTGCCAGCGCAAACCCTTGGACACAACTGTCCTGAGTCCGAATTAAAACAATATCGTGATCTACAGAAGACAAACGATCATAATGCTTTGATTTTGGCATTGACCATGCAATTGAGTTTTTTGGCAAATCAAAAACAAAAAACTTTTCAGCAGTCTCTACACAAACATAGTCTTCAAATGCATCAACTGCCTGAATATATCTCCCATCTTCTGAATCATATGTGAGTAATTCTTCATTTTTATCCAGTGATGAAAGCACAATGTGTTTCCTGAAAGCAAAACTTGATTCCCACATGAGCACCTTGTTATCGCCAACAATCTTAATCTCTGGAAATTGATCCTTCATCCTCCAAACGACCTCACCGGTCTTGCTGTCGAGACAAATCGAGCCTTTATTGTCGTTGTCAGCTCCATCCTTTGCCCAGATGATGGCATAAGCATCATTGGCATCTTCAATCGAGACGAAATTTTTCCCATTGTCGTATTGCCATAGATTTTGGCCTGTTGTTGCACTCAGACACACAACTCCCTTGCCGATTGATACCAGAGCATTGTCGTTGTGAATCAGAATTTTTTCGGCATTTATATCTTTTCTGACCCAGAGCTCATTCCCGGTTGCATAATCAAGGCTGCTCAAATAGCCATCTCTACCCATTTGGGGCGCTATAAACAACCCACTCTCTGCAACAAACACATAGAATGGGCCACCGATATCCTTTCCCCATTTGAGCTTTCCAGTTTCAATGTCCAAACAATCAACATTGGTAGTGCCATAAAGCAGGATTGATTCTTTAAAACCTACTTTGCATTCTTTGTTTTCCTTGGTATCCATTGCCCAAACCTGTTTCTTCGAATCTCTGTCAAAGCAGGCCAACCCAAGAGTTGATTTAAAAATTATCCGATTACCACTTTCATGCACCCATCCAAATCCATTAGAGGTTTTCTGTGGTTTATATGTCAATAATTTTTTTTCATCGTCGATATTTACGCAATACAATGTTTCATCGCTTGATGCAAACCATATTGATTTGCCGTCGCATAATATGTTTGATGCCACCTTTTCGTACTCAAAACCTAGTTTAGATTTCCATTTCTCCGAAACTGTTGGTTGTTCAATATTTGCATCAGATAAAACCAATTGGTTTAAAGGGCAAAACCCGATAGACTGCAGAACCACAAAGACAGTAAGGAAAATTACCAATTTTCGCATCAAACCTCCGATGTTTTTATACCAATCAAAAAAGTTAATGCAATATTGCTATATGAATAAAAAATCAAACCCCCAATCCTCGATATAGCTTCATAAAAAAGTCATTGCTCACAACAAAATAATTGTTGATTTAATTATAGATAACTAAGATGGCATTTTTGCTTGCAATTCATGATGTCATTTTCAATTGTTTTTTACCGCAAGAGTATTAATTTGATGACATCGTCTTTATATTTTGATAATTCCAGATTCTAAAGCAAGAGTATAATCATTACCAATATTGCCAAATACTCTTACCCCAACTACAATTTTAAATGCTAGCCCAATTATTTAACAATACCGTCTCTCTTGTTAAAAAAACTCGAGGCTGTCTTATCTTTCTTAAAGTTGTCCTAATCTTATTCACGTTGAGTTTAACCATACCGACCTTATACTCCAAAATACACTTTAGAAGTGTATTTATTTACATTTAAGGGGTCGGATATGAAGAAAATTGTTTTGTTGATGGTAAGCATGATGCTTATCATTCCGGCTGGCATCATCTCATTGCCGGCAAAGACCGAAGCAGCATCAAGCTTCGGCATCACCAACATCGGCAAAAGTTCCCCAAATGGCGTTTTTGTTGGGCCAACGTGGCTTGCTGCCGAAGGCCTGAGACTTTACATCGTTGACAGCATCAACCACAGGGTACAGGCAGTCATGAAGGGCGGAAAACCTCAATTTTCGTATGGCCTTTATGGAAGCAATGAGCATATGACCACAAAATCTGGCGGCATTGCAATTGCCAAGGAAAAAATCTACTGGCTCGACAGGGCGCAGGGAAAAATCCTGGTCAGATCAAACAAGGCTGAGGATGAAGCATTCGAAGGCGAATTTCCAATTGTTGATGCCAACGGCAATCTTCTCCTTAAAAATGCCAACGGAATTTGGGTTGACAACAATAAGATCTACATCGCCAACACGGGCGTAGGAAACGTAATCGTTACCGACATCAGCGGCAAGTATCTCTCAACAATCGGTTCCTATGGTGGCGCAACTGGCCAGATGATTCAACCAGAAGGTGTCTGTGTTGTTGCAAACAAAGTCTATGTAACCGACTCAGTTGCCGGCAAAATCCATGTTTATTCTGTCGACGGCAATTATGAAACCAGCTTTGGTTCAGGCAATTACTACGGTATCGCTCACATCGACTCAAAGATCATAGTCACTGACACTTTTGAAAACAAAGTCGTCATCTTCTCCGCTGACGGAAATCAGATCTCCTCCTTCGGTGAAGCCGGATCAAGACCAGGACAGCTCTCCAAGCCAATGGGTGTTGCCATTCTTGAGGACAAGATCTACGTTTCATCCTACGACAACAACAGAGTCGACATTTTTGACCTTACAGGCAAATACATCGGCATCTTCGGCCTGGAAGCCAAGGACGCCATGGGAAGCTTTGGCGCACCAACAGGCGTTGCCTACTACGGCGAGAAGATATTTGTTGCCGACAGCGCACGCCACAAAATCGTTATCTACAACAAGTCAGGTGCATTCGACAGTGAATTCGGCCAGTTCGGCTCAGGTGACAAGGATCTCAACACACCATCGGGCGTCGCAGTTGACGATTCCAACATCTATGTCGCTGACACAGGCAACAACTGCGTCAAGATCTTCGCTTACGACGGAGCATACAAAAAAACCATCGGCAGCTTCGGCAACGGTCAGGGCAAACTAAGCAGACCGTCAGACGTGGCCGTGATCCCATCACTGGGTAAGCTGTTTGTTTCCGACTCAGGCAACAACCTTGTCCAGGAGTTCACGCTCTCAGGAGACTTCTCCCGTCAATTCGGTGGTTTTGGTTCAAACCCAGGAAAGTTCAACAACCCACTCGGAATTGCAACCGACGGCTCCAGACTCATCGTTGCTGACTCTGCCAATTGCAGGGTGCAGATGTTCAGCATCAAAGACGGCAGCTACATCAGACAGATGGGTTACAGAGGTAAAGGGCCAGGAATGCTCTACTTCCCAAGTGATGTCGCATTCGATGCCACTGGCAGAATCTACGTTGCCGACACATATAACGACGGTCTTGTGGTATTTGACAGCGATTCAAGAAGAGTCTGGGACTTTGGAAGACCAGGCGGACCACAGCGTTGTATTTTCTTCACAAAATCAGGTTATGAAAATGAAGATCCAAAAGATCAGGACAGAATAAACGCTTATGGTTTTTACACTCTTCCACAGGGTGTTGCCTGCGGCGGAAGCCAGGTCTACATCGCCGATACTGGCAATTCCAGGATTCAGAGTGTTCCGTTCTCAACAGTTTTCAACCTCCCAAGAATCGACACAGACAATTTCGTTTCAGCAGTCAATGGCAAGGAAAGACCGAACCCAACAATCTGGTTAACGGTCGCCCCAAGAATATTGGACTTTGGCGTAATGCAAGTGGGCACTTCTCTTGAAAAAAGAATTGAAGTCAGAAACTGGACAGGCGGAATCCTTACAGGCAACGTCGACATCGAATCATCAACCCCATTCGTTTCGGTTGATCCAAAAAATTTCGTCGGCGATGTCATCAGCCTCAATGTGAAAGTTGATTCCACAGGCATGGCAGCAGGCACTGAAGTTACAGCGTTAATCAAGATTACAACCAATAAAGGCACGAAGTCAGTCACAGTCAAAGTTCTCCCAAGTGATCAAGGCGGTTTCTCAATCAATCCAGCCACACCGCTATTTTGTAAAATTGGCTGCAACACAGTTGCAAGCACCGAAATAACCATCGATCCGCAGAACGGTTTTGACCGCCCAGTTGGATTCTCGTACAGCAAACCTCTGAGGTACTGCGTGCTTCCAGAAGGTCTCGAAGTTGCCAACACTGATTGCAAGGGCTTTGAACTCTCAGGCATCAACTTTGAATTCAAACCAGGTACAGTAAAACTCACAGACGACAACAAGGCAGAGCTCCGTTTCCAGCCAAAGAGCGGAACAATCATCATCCCAGGCGTCTATGAAATCGACATCATCGCAAAGTCGTCCTCATCAGCCAACAAGGAGCTCATCTTCTCAATCGTTATTCTTGTTGAACCATGCAACAACCCAGGCACACCTCTCCAGAATCTTGGCAAAACAGAAACGGCAGACAAACTTGTGCCGCAAACACTGTTAACTGAAACTTTCACAGCCGTATGGTGCCAATACTGCCCATACCACAGGGAAGCTCAGTACAGGGCATGGGAAGAATTTGGACCAAGACATATCATCCCAATCGCATACTACGCTGACGCCGATTCTGACAACTCAGGTATGACCCAGCCAGAGCATCACTGCAGATACAGATGGTACACAAAAGAAGGTCTCCCAACCACAGTTTACAACGGAACCTGGAACTTCTCCGAAGGCGACGGACCGCACGAAAGACAGACACCACCACCAGACAGACTTCCAGACAGAAAAATGTCAGGAACAACTTACAGCTACTGGCGTTTCATCCATAGAATTGAAAACTACAGACACGTCACAACACCAGTTCACCTCTTCCTTCAGGCAAAAGCACTTAGCACAAAGGAAGGAACGGCTGAAGTAGAAATCACAACACTCCAGGATCTCTCATCGCAGTACAAGGATGCCCATGTTTACTTTGTTCTTGTTGAAAACAACGTAATCTTCCCTGCAACAAACGGTGAAGAAGAGCACTCTCTTACCGTTATGAAAATGCTCCATGACAAAGATGATAACATATCGGAAGAAAAGGGATGTCTTGGCGAGCCAGAAACACTCAACCTTCAGGAAGGTACAGTCACAAAGAAAAAAATTACATTCAAGTGGCCGTGGGTTGGCAGAGCACCATACGAATGGCAGACAATCATAAGAAACTGTCTTCTTGTTTGCTGGATTCAGGACAACACAAAAAAGAACGTCCTTCAGACCACATACGTTGACCTTGGGCAGCCTCTTGTCAGCAAATTCTTGCTTTCTAAGGCTGACGGAAAGAATGGATCTGTTCAGGCAGGCTCAAGAGCCGATTTCAAGTACAACCTTACAAATATCGGCAATTACAAGGGATCCTACAAATTCAACTTCAGCCACGTTGACGGTTCGAACTGGCCATACGAAATCCTGGTTGACCAGGTTCCACAAAGCCTCGACAACCCAATTGAGCTCGATCCAATGAAGTCAGCACAGATTGAATTTAGAATTTCTGTCCCACCAGACACTGCTGACAACACTGAAAGCCGTTTCAACATGAGCGTTATCGACCTTGATTCAGGTGAATCTGCATCAGCAAAACTCAACCTCCTGGTCGAGCCAGCAAAACCACCATCATTTGAAATCACAGGTCAGAAACTCATCGACATCGAGCCAGCAGGTGAAACACAGCTCACCATCACAATTGACCCCATCAACGAATATAACAATCCAGTTTCCCTTGAACTCTCACCAGAGTCACAGAAGAACTTCTCTGCGACATTTGACCCTGCAAATGGCATCCCGCCATTTGAGTGCAAAGTCACCGTCAAGGCAAATGAAAATCTCGAGTACGTCGAAACAGGTTACCCATTAAGCATCGTTGGCAAGGGCTCAGATGTTATCGGAAACAAGATTGAAAAATCTTTCCAGTTTATGGCAAAACCAAAAACATTGAAACTGACTCTCAAGCCTGAAAGAAAAACAATCACTTCGTGCGCCTCAAACAAAATCTGCCAACAGACCGAGATAAAGGTTATGGCAGGTGGAAGTGTTGCCATAAAAGAAGCTAGACTGGACATTGTTTATAACGACAAATATCTCGAATACACAATGATCGGCAAAGGCAACCTGTTCCAGAAGAACGGCGGTTCGCCTTCATTTGAACAGATTGTAAAACCCGGCAGAATCAGCATAACAATCAAGAGAGAGGGCAACGCAGTCGAAGCCATGGACGGCGACTACCTTTGCTCGATAATACTCAAAGCTTCAGGCGACAAGCTAGAAATCGACAATGTAAAAGTTGGACTTGAAAATGTTCAGCTGTTCGGTGAAAAAGGCAACAAGATCCTTGTTCAGACCGAAGACACCACCCTTTCAGTAAGAAAGAACGCGCTGCCTCCAGTTATTCATCTTTTCACCCCGATAAAGCAGGATTCTCCATGGCCAACCGCTGAGGAACAAGCAAAGAGAAGCAAAATCAAGAACTACGTTGACCAGAGAGTGAACCAGGAATCCATCGAAGTCACAGGAAAATGCGAATCAGTCGAAGGAATCAGCCAACTGACCCTCGTTGTTGGCGGCGAAGTTGTCAATATGAGCGCTGATGGATCATTCAAGTTTAACTACTCTCTTCGTGAAGGCCCAAATTACATCATTGTCATCGCACAGAATTTCACAGGTGAGACCTCGGGCATCAGCATTGTCATAGCACGCGACACGACACCACCAGATCTTTACATTGACCAGCCACAGGTTATTGCTGTTGAAGGTAGCTTGAAGTATTCAATCACAACCAGCAACAGGACAATGACATTCCACGGCTATACAGACAAAGGTTCAAAACTCACAATCAACGACACTCAGGTTCCGGTTGTTGAAGACGTTACGGCACCAGCCGATGACTATACCAGATGGTATTTCAAAAGCGACGTAAACCTTCAGGAAGGCCTCAACAAGTTCGAAATCACATCATGCGATGAACTTGGCAACTGCAGATCATATGTATTCGAAGTCACCTATGATCCAAAAGGCGCATCCGGAGAGACAAAGACAATCCTTCTCTGGCTCAACCAGACAACCATGATGGTCAACAACGACAAAGTCACACTTTCTGTCGCTCCAACGACAGCCTCACCTCCGCTCCCGGCAAAGCTCAAAGGCAATACTTATATGCCAATAAAACCGATCGCAGATGCGCTTGGCGCAACCGTTGAATGGGAAGCAAAAACTAGAAAAGTTACAATCAATCACACCCTTCCAAATGGCACCAAGAAAATCATTGAATTGTGGATTGACAAAACCGTCGCAAAGATCAACGGTGTCGACACCAAGATCAATGACAGCGGAACACTCTACCCATGCATAGTCTCAGGCAGAACAATGCTTCCACTCAGGTTTGTTGCCAACGCAATGGGCGCAAAGGTTGAGTATATTGCAGCCGAAAGAAAAATCATCATAACATATCCAGCCCCGTGATATGATATATTTCTCAAACAAAAACCCCGACTTTAAAGTCGGGGTTTTTGTTTTGTATTGTGAATACCTATCTTTTTAATCAAAATGAACTATTCTGTATTTCCCTTCTACATCATCATACCACTCTATCTGAGGCGGCAATGGCAGATTGGGTTTTGAATTTGTGGTTCTTGGCAGCATTTCTACAATAAATTTTGCATACAGCACCGACATGCCACAGTTTGTTTTGTGAATATATATAAATCCCAGTTTTATCAGTTTTCTTACTGCCAAAACAATTCTCCAAAGACTCATTCCTGTTTCCTGAAACACTCTGGCACGAATAATTCTTGGGCAATATTCCATGCATCCATAATCATCAACAAGCGATGGCAAAATCAACAATATCATCCTTTCAACAACCCCCAGTTTCAACCAATCCCTTTTCAAAACAACATTTCTTTGCACAAGAGCATACAAATTCAATATTCCCTGTTTCCCAGCATCATCCAACGTCATTGATTTCTAGCCTCCCTATGGCTAATAATTTGAATGGCATTACCCACCCAAACCCATTTTATCCGACATTCTTAAGGGACAGATAAATTGTTGACCTGAAAATTAAAAACCCCTGCCAAAAAGGCAGGGGTTTCATTATCTCTAGTATTCAATTGGCTAGATCATGGAATGATTGTGAAAGTGATTGGCTGGCTATTGCTTGTCCAGTTAACCGTGTTCACCTTTGCGCCATTGACAGTGATCTCTTTACCAAACAATGCTTCGACGAGCGTTCTCATCGGAATCATGGTTCTTCCTAAGTTCTTTTTGTAAATATTACTTGATCCGGCCTTGTTGGTTGCAGATACGATAATCGGTGCACTTGGCATCGTAATGACATCGTTGGAAACAGTTCCGGTTGCCGTAACAGTCTTTATCAGCGCAAGCTTTTCGCCGATGACACACGTAATGCTTATCATGTCACCATTTGTTTTTGTAAACTGAATGGAAACATCCTTAACGGTCTTCCCGTCAGCATTGGTCGTATAAGAAACCGTTCCGCCAAACAACTTTTCGCCAAGATCTCTGAAACCAACCATTGTTGAATTGTTGATAATATCGGTTACGGCACTCAGATTCACAATGGTTTGTGAACCGCACTTTTCAGTGAGTGCAGCCTGCTGTGAACCAACATTTACCACAAGAATTCTTGGGCACGAGCCAATGATGGTTAGAGTCGTTTCAGCAACATTCTTTGATGACGAATTGTCTCTTGCGCGTATCGTAATGATGTTTGGACCAGCAGCAATCTGAACGATTGCAGTGTAGTTGCCATTTGCATTCATTGTCACAGGTATACCGTTGACGGTGACTTCTGAAAGACCCGACTTGTCTGTAACCTTGAACTCTATCTGATACTGTGATGTCTGAGGCACAGATGCGCTGTTTGTTGAAGGGGTCACCAGTGTGATAACTGGTTTCTCATTGTCGGCATCTTCGATTGTTACCTTGGCCACGCCGGTCATGCCGAAAGCTTTGGCCATTACTGTACCTGTTGAACCAGGTGTTCCAGTTGCGATAAACAATCCATTACTGATTGTTCCAAGTGTCGATGGCTGAACTTCCCATGTGTATGTGACACCGGTTATTGGCGTCCCCGTTGTGTTGTATGCCAGTGCGACAAACGACTGTATGCCGCCCTGAACAAGTTTCACGTCTGAAGGAGTGACGTCAATCCTCTGTACCTGAACTACGTTTACAACGGCTGAGGCGAATGCTTGGCCTGACTGTACCGAAACGACGGATACGCCTTGCTGGGCTGCAATAAACAGGCCGGTTGTTGTGATTGTTCCGGATGTTGGTGGGTTTACTGACCATACAAAAGCAGCGCCTTTGATCTCGTTTCCAACGCTGTCATAAGCCTTGGCTGTAAACTGGTATGTTCCGCCAATCGTCATGGTGACTGTGTTTGGAATAATTTCAACTTTTGATACGGTTGTTGAAACATCGCTGACATTGATCTTGGCTGTTCCACAAACGCCTGCGCAGCAGGCTTCGATGACTGAGTCACCAGTTGTTCCGTAGTTGGCGGTAAACAAGCCGTTTCCATCAATAACTCCAACAACCTGACCCGTTGTTCCGGCCTTGACTGACCATGAAATCGTTACGTTCATCGGGTTGCCATAGGAGTCATATGCCTGAGCATTGTATTGCTGCTTTGAACCAGCTGCAATAATGGCTGATTGCGGAGTGACTTCTATGCGTTGTGGACGCTGGGTTATCTGGACGGTTGCATACCCTTCCTTGCCTGATGACCTTGCATAGACCTTGTCAACAATGCCTGGGTTTGTTGGTGCGGTGTAGAGTCCATTTGGATTGATCACGCCAGTATCAGCTGCCCATGTGAATGTTGCACCCTGGATGACAGTGCCATTTGCGTCAAACGCCTGAGCTGTGAACTGCTGCTGGCTGTTTGGAGTAAGAGCGATATTTGATGGAGTAACGACAATCTTGGCAATTGACGTTGCCGGACCAGTGTTGATTCTAATTGTCCAGCTAAGTGATGGTTTGTCCTGAAGATAAACTTTAACGACTGTGGTTCCTGCTGTTGCTGAAAGGTTGAGTGCCACTGTAGCAAGTCCCTGGTCATTTGTCTGAACAAGGCTTGGTGATGAAAATGCCGATTGTGGCTGAGGTGTTGAGACGATCTCAAACTTCACGTAGATATTTGGAAGACCGTTTGAGCCAGCCATAAGCTGAGCCACAACCGATATCGGCTGACCGGCAGTTGCAACTGATTCTATGGTATCACCTGAAGCAGTTCCCTGTGGAGAGATGATGTTGAGTTTTACAGATCCAAGGTCTTTGTCTGCAATAATTTCGTATGGTTCTGACATTATTGGTGTTTGCTCTTGGGATGTCGAAACCCATAACTGATAGTTACCTGCTTTTGGTGGATTTTGTACTGCACCCTTGTTAATTGTGCTAAGTTCTCTACCTGGCCTATTCAAAGTCATCACAATATCCGGCGTCGTAACATCATTATCTGGGTCCACTGTTACATCAACAGGTGTTGTAAACACAATTTGAGAACCATAAGAACCAGCAGTAATCTTTATCTGTGGTGAAGACCTTAAAGCTACTGCTTTGAATATTGTGTAAGATTCTGGAATGACCGGACTTGAGCACTGAGCCTGAGTTATACCTGTAGAAATAGCTTCTTTTAGTGACTCACCAGCAACTTCCTCATAAGTGTCATAATCTGCTGTAATGATGTCGCCTTCAGTTACAACATGTGAAGAGAATGTTATTTCGCCGGTTTGGTAATTGATTGTGTAATCCGAATTTTCTCGTAATAAATATGGGTTGTTCGTATCGATGTTAGGCGCTCTCCATAATCTGAAACAATAGTTGAGCGGGTCAATCTTTGGATCTACTACAGGAGTATGGATAATTTTCCCAATACCTCTCTGAGTATCAACATATACATGGTCATCCTTATAATACACTGTTTTACATGGATTGCCATCTGCACCAAGAGATGATTTTCCAGGCGCATATTTGTAATCGGCAAGAACAATTTCATATGGTCTCAAAGCTCTTCTAAACATAATCATGCCAGAGTCAAGTGCTAATTCATAGTCTGCGCAGTTATACTCAACAAGCTCGGTCTCTGTTCCACCACGGGTTCTCCAGAGTGTTACAAAGCTTGCCTTGTACGGGAACGGCAGTCCGCCTTCTGTGATTGTGGTTCCACGATCAACATATTCACAAACTGGCGATTCTACCTCTGCAAGCAGTGAACTTGGTGGGAAATAGGCGTCATTTTTGGATTTGTAAATCCTGTATGAAACGGCAAACGGGATTGGTCTCCATGACAATTTGACCGAATTTATCGATCCATTCTGTGGGAAGTTGATTGCCATCGGTTCAGACGGTTCACCTTCGCCATACATGTTGACTGCCGAGACCCTGACATACCATGTGCCTGAGTTTGTTAGTGGAGTGTTTCCACCTGGGAGGGTGAGGTATGTGGCTGAGAGGTTTGTTGGTGGCGTTGGTGGGATGAGAGTTGGCAAAACAGTAATTGGAGTTGTTTCCAAGGCTGCTGTTTTTGTTCCGGCCTGTGCGTATGGGACAATGACTTTGTTTTCGATTCTTGCCCAACCACGGGTGAGGGTTTCACCTATAAGTGGGTTGTCTGTACCGATTGGTTTGCTACCAAATGATACAACTCCTGTCGGAACAAGACGAGTATCACCTACATCAACACTGTTATTAGCGTTGTTATCAATATAGATGTACTCATTTGGGTCATACATGTTGTTGATTCTTATATTTTCTGTGTGCCTTATTGTAGGATTTGACGCAGTTTGATTCGTTTCAAGTGGAACCAGTCCTAAAGGCCAAGTAGTAAAACTTCTCTGATTAATATCAAGTTCGCCTGCTTTAACTACAGAACCTGCTGAGTATCTTATAACAGTACCGCCTACAGGGAAGGTAACTTGAATTAATCTTTCATCACCTATTGATACATCACCGCTGTTATCCATATCTCTGTACAACCATGTCCCTAAAGGTGGAATTGTTGCTGGTAATGGACTTGGAGTTACTGGCCAAGTTGGAACTGGTACTGCATTTGCTTGTGGAAACCAAGTATCGGATATGTTAGTAGTTGGTGAATCAGTGTAATAAGTACTTGAGCTTGTGTAGAAACTGTTAAGAGTGTTTACGGCACATTGTACTTGCATCAACGACGCCCATGCGACCATGGTTTCAGGTTTATTTGTAGGATTCGTATTAAATGCCACTAATTGTTGATTGGCATCAGCGTCATTTAATTGTATAGGTGTTCCCGCTTCATATGCAGAAAAAGACCAAGCAGACAGTCGTATATCTCCGGGCATCGGTAGAGAAGGTACAGTAAAGAAATTTACTCTTCCATTGCCATTTCTATAAATTGGATCACCTGGGTTATAATATGGTCCAATCTCACTAATAAAGCCCTCTTCCTCGCCTGTAGCCGTTTTAAAATCAATAATTCTTGTCCCTGAATCAGCATCTGTATTATTAACAGTTGAACCTGCTTCATACATCATTAGATTTCCATTACGAATCATAGTAACTGCAGTCAATCTAATATCGCCAGCATCGACCATATATGTTGACGTACCTGGTGAATCAAAATAGATTGCTTCACCAGGGTCATAAGCAGTTACGGTTTTCCCATCATCCGAGTGACGATATGCTGAACCAACAGGCAATAGAGGATCTCTAAACGAGTAAATTGACAATGTTATTGGTGTGGGTGATGGTCTATTTGCTAACCTGTTACCGTTGTCAGGATCGGTAAGTTCTACTTTTGTGCCTGCAGGGAAGTATGCTATACCAGCAATCATATTATCCCCAATCGACACTGACCCAGATTGATCTCTGTCATCAAAAAGATAGTCACCTTCATTGTATATTCCATCTTTATTCATGTCTAGCATCGTAAGTTTGATAATCGATAATGGTATTAAAGGATTTAGGTAAGTTGACAAATTTAAGTCTTGAGCACAGTCGTTATCGCCAGGCCCAACGATTGAGTTCTGTTTTGCATCATATGCAATTGCTCCTTTAACGACAGTCAATCTCCTATCACCAGGAGATATTCTACCGTTATGATCTCTGTCTTCATAAACCCACTCTCCCGGATCAAACTGACCATTATTGTTTCTGTTGTCAGTAGAGCATGATGGAGCACTCCCAGCACCTCCGTAAGCATAACCATAACATCTGTCAAAGAACTTCACATCGGTTGCTTTTGGCATGAATGTGTATTCTTCCGAGGCCTCATAGGTATACGAAGCTTTGATCATGTCGCCTTCACGAAGCGGGTTTGTAAATGTTATTCCGCCGGTCGAGAAATTGAGGCGGAAATCTGTTCCGATAAGCTTCTTTGGGTTGATTGAAATAACCGAAGAGCTGATATAATCCGGAACAACCGTTTCCTTCGGTAGCGTTACCGTTATAGAGTCCTTGTTTGCTTCAAGGGCCCTTGTGACATTGAAGCTAATCTTGTAGCTTGCCATTTTGCCAGCAGTACGCGGATATGGTATAACCTTGATTCCTCTGGCGTCTGCATTGGTCATCTGTGGCACTGAGACCACGGTTAGCATCATGACCGCGACAATGAGTGTTGAAAGCATTCTCTTCATAAGAAGTGCTCCTTTCCTAACGCTTACGTTTTCCATTACTTTATATTTCATCTTTTGGTTCAACTTCATCCAAATCGATCCCGTAGTCCTGTATTTTTGTATAAAGGGACCGTCTCGGGATGCCCAATAAATCGGCCGCTTTTGTGCGGTTTCCTTTCGTTTCTTTAAGAGCCCGTTTTATCAACCCAGCTTCAAGTTCTTCAACTGCTTCGTGCATTTTTGGTATCGTGCCCTTAGCTACAAACATCGGCTCCCTTGCCTTGTAAGACGTAATTGTGTGCGGAAGATATTCGGGAAGGATCAAAGGCGAGTTGGCAATAATGACCGCCCTGGCTATGGCGTTTTCAAGCTCGCGCACGTTACCGGGCCAGTCGTAATCATGGAGGGATTTTCTTGATTGAGGAGAAATGCCGGCAATTATTTTGTTATACTTTTGGCAATATTTCTTGATGAAGTGGTCTACTAGCTCATCGATGTCATCTTTTCTTTCGCGAAGCGGAGGAAGTGTGATGGTGACAACGTTGAGACGATAATAAAGGTCTTCTCTGAATCTTCTCTCTCTGGTAAGAGTTTCAAGATCCTGGTTTGTAGCAGCAATAATCCTGGCTTCGGTTGAGAGAACTTCCTTACCACCTACACGTTCATATGTTTTGTCCTGAAGGACGCGCAGAATTTTTGCCTGCAAAGGAAGGCTCATGTCTCCAATTTCATCAAGGAATAGTGTTCCGTCGCCAGCCTGTTCAAATTTTCCCTGGTGGACAGCGATGGCATCCGTGAAAGCACCCTTTTCGTGGCCAAACAGTTCTGATTCAAGCAAACCTTCCGGAATCGCAGCACAATTGATGGCTACGAAAGGCTTTGTTCTCCTGTTGCTGTTCATGTGGATGGCACGAGCGACAGGTTCCTTACCAGTACCAGATTCACCCCTGATGAGAACTGTTGCGTCAGATTCGGCAATACGTCCGATTGACTTGTAGACCTGCTGCATCGCCATCGAGCTTCCAACAAGTTCTTCAAGCCTGTAGGTTGCGGTTAGTCCGGTTTTGAGTGTAAAAACCTCGGCGGTAAGCTCACGCAACTGTAGTGCTTTCCTAATCTGTATGCGAATCTCTTCGATGTCAAAGGGTTTTGTTATATAGTCATAGGCACCCTCTTTCATCGCTTCGATGGCGATTTCCGAGGATCCATAAGCAGTCATAAGGATTACCGGAACATCAATTCCAGTTTCTTTCATTTTTCTGAAGGTTTTGATGCCATCGAGGACTGGCATTCGCACATCCATGACGATGCAGTCGGGGAGTGACTTCTTTGCTTTATCGAGCGCTTCTTTTCCATCTGAGGCGAAGATTACATTCCAGCCTTCGTCTTCACAGATTTCTTTTAGCAGCTCCCTAATCCCCTCTTCGTCGTCTGCTATTAAAATTGTGTGCTTTTTGGCAGCCATTCTTCCTTCCTGCAACAGCATAAATTCTATGATATTCTGAATCGGTGGCATTCTAACAAATAAAGATATAAATGTCAATAGTAAAAAATCAATTTTGTGAAATTTATACACACAGAATGTTGGGCAATATTGGCTCATAATGTTGATAAATGCTGGATTTTTTTACATCATTTGTAACATGAAACAATTGTTGCATTCATGATGTATTGATAATAGAATATTGCTGTATTCATCATATTATTGCCATCACTGTATTGAGTAAATGTTTCACGCTCTATACACAGCAAATATATTGTATGTTTTGAATCATATTAAGTCAAATTCTATCATTTAGCGTCACTAAACTGATTATTAATATTTTTAGTGACATCTATATAGTAAATTCCCGCAATGTCGATGTCTCAAATTCAATTCAAAATGGCAAATTTATCAGATTTTACCGATATTTATCTAATGTATGTTAAACACAGGTGTCATTGATTTTTCTAAAAGTTCTGCATTAAGGTGATTTGTTTGTGCATAGTAATTCGACAATATTTAAGATTAATATACATTTATGTAACCGTGCTATTCCAGCACAAAACTATGTTTTTTGATGCCGAATATAAAACGAATATGAGAAGAAAGGGATCAAAAATATGGTAAAAAGTCTGCACACTTTTGTGCAGTATTGGCAAGAGTTTGATTGGATGAGGACATTATTTTGATCAAAAATGCAACAACGACTAACTCCCAATAGGCTTGATAAAAACAAAAAAGCCCTGAACAAGTCAGGGCTTTTTTGATGTGCAAGATTGACACTAGAGCTGAGGTGGGAGGTTTTTGTACCTGTTGTACCTGAACTCTGTTATTGGAATGTCGATGTTTTGCAGGGCAGCGATGTTGCGCTTTACTGCCTGTTTGACGTATTCCATGGCTTTTACCGGTGATCTGTGGGCGCCACCAATCGGTTCTTCAATGACTTCATCGATGAGACCGAAATCGTAAAGATCTTTTGCTGTTGGCTTGAGCATCTGCGAGGTCTCGCGGAATCTTGAACCGTCACGGAACAGAATCGAAGCGCAACCTTCAGGAGAGATGACGCTGTACATGGAGTACTTCATCATCAAAACCCTGTCGCCAACACCAATGCCAAGCGCACCACCTGAGCCACCTTCGCCAATAACAACGGTGACAATTGGAACGTTGATGTCGAACATGTCACGGATGCTGGTTGCGATTGCTTCAGCTTGACCATGCTCTTCAGCCGAAAGGCCTGGATATGCGCCAGGGGTGTCAAGAAGGGTGATGACTGGGGCTTTGAATTTTTCAGCAAGCCTCATCATCCTTATGGCCTTGCGATACCCTTCCGGGTTTGCAGAGCCGAAGTTTCCCTTTATGTTTTCCTTGACGTTTCTGCCCTTGTTGTGACCCATGATAAAGACTGTCTGGCCATCCATTGTTCCCATGGCCGTGAGCATTGCATTGTCATCGCCAAGTTCCCTGTCGCCATGCAGGATGAGGTAGTCAGGGGTCATGTATCTTATGTAGTCGATTGTTTTTGGTCTTTGAATGTGCCTTGAGACCTGAACAATCTGATATCTGGTAAGATTGTTGTATATATCATCAAGCTTCTGTTCGATTTCAAGCTGAACCTGTTTTATCGATTCTGTCAGATCCATCGACTTGGCAATCGCCTGAAGCCTGAACTCTTCTAGCTTTTTTTCCAATTCAACCACAGGTTTTTCAAAATCCAGGTAAATCATGCGTTGCCTCCGAATTCCCTGTGATAGTACATGGCAAGAATCTTCCCAAGCATCATCCTCATGTTCTTTCTTTCGACAACCTTATCGACATAACCTTTTTCAAGGAAGAACTCCGAGGTCTGGAATCCCTTTGGAAGCTTCTGCTTTATTGTTTGCTCAATAACCCTGGGGCCTGCAAAACCGACCATTGCGCCTGGTTCTGCAAGTTCGATGTCACCCTGAAAGGCAAAAGATGCCGAGGCTCCACCATAACACGGGTTAAGAAGCACTGGAATATATAGTCCACCATTTTTCTGAAATTTGCAAATCGCACCCGAAATACGTGCAAGGCTCATCAACGCAAAGACAGATTCCTGCATTCTAGCTCCGCCAGACTGACAGAAAACAATCAGAGGGACTTTCTTTTCGTTGGCATACTCTGCAAGGCGCCTGATTTTTTCACCAAGCACAACACCCATCGAGCCACCGATGAAATCAAAGACTTGGACACCAAGCGCAACATCCATGTCAAAAATCTTGGCGTTGCCAGTGATTATTGAATCGTTCTCGCCAATATTTTTTATGGATTCTTCAATTCTTTCGCCGTAAGGCTTTGAATCCGTAAACCCTATGATATCCTTTGAGATCAGATCTCCCCAAAGTTCCTGGAATGACCCAGAGTCAGCGAGTGATTCGATCCTTTTTCGAGCCGGCATCTTTTCATGCGAGCCACATTTCGGACACACATAAAGGTTTGCCTCCAACTCCTGCATAGTCAGTGGTTTACCACAAGTTCCACACTTGAGTCCCTTATCTTCGCTCATTTCATTTATACCTGCCAAAGCAAAGGCAGGAGTTGTGCCCGCCAAAGCCGAATGAATTGCTCAATGCATAGTTGATCTCGTGTTTTGTTGCTGTCTGTGCCACGTTGAGGTTGAATCCTTCTTCGCCTTCAACAAAGTTGAGTGATGGGTGTACCATCTGATTTTGAATCTGAAGGGCTATGGCTGCTGCCTCAACAGCGCCTGCAGCGCCAAGAAGGTGTCCAACCATCGATTTTGTTGAGTTTACAAGGATGTTCTTTGTGTGTTCACCAAACAGTTCGCTAATGGCTTTTGACTCAATCCTGTCATTGAGTGGGGTTGAGGTACCATGAGCATTGATGTAGTTGACCTGCTCGAATGAAATGCCAGCTTTTTTTATGGCATTTGTCATGCATTTTTTTCCACCCCAGCCATCTGGGTCAGGTGCTGTGATGTGATAAGCGTCTGAGGAATAACCGACGGAGAGCAGCTCACAATAAATGTTTGCACCGCGATTTTTTGCATGTTCAAGCTCTTCGAGAACAAGTACCACGCCACCTTCGCCCATGACAAATCCATCTCTGTCCTTGTCAAATGGTCTTGAGGCTTTCTGTGGATCATCGTTGCGGGTTGAGAGCGCCTTCATGTTGGCAAAGCCAGCGATTCCGATTGGAATCAGCGAGGCTTCAACTCCACCAGCCAGCATCATGTCAGCATCATCTCTTTTGATCAGTTCGGCTGCTTCTCCCAGAGCGTAGTTTGATGTTGCACATGCCGTGACGATGTTTGAGCTTGGTCCTCTAAGTTTGTGTTTGATTGAGACCATGGCTGAAGCCATGTTTCCAATCATCATTGGGATGAACAGTGGAGAGACTCTTTTATAGCCTTTCTCCACTGTCATTTTTATCGTTTTGTCAAGGGTCTGCAGACCGCCAATGCCTGAGGAGATGAGTGTTCCAGTCCTGTCGGTATCGACTTTGGTCATGTCCAATCCAGCATCGTCAATGGCCAACTGTGCTCCGGCTATTGCAAACTGAACGAACTGGTCAGTTCTTGGAAGCTCTTTGGATTCAATCCATTCTTCAGCTTTGAAGTCCTTGACCTTTGCGCCAATCTGGACTGACATGTCGGCAAACTCTGGATCCTCAAGTTTTGAGACTCCAGAGACACCCTTTGACAGGTTGTTCCAGAAAGTCTGCTTGCCTATGCCTATGGGTGTTATCAACCCAAGGCCGGTGACAACAACTCTTCTCATTTTCAGCTCATCTTGCTCATAACGTAATCAATGGCTGAGCCAACCGTTGTAATCTTTGGAAGGTCTTCGTCTGGGATTGAGACGCCGAACTTTTCTTCCAGTTCCATTGTGACATCAACCAGACCAAGTGAATCTGCGCCAAGGTCTTCCATGAAACGTGCTTCGAGAGTGACTTTGTTTGCGTCAACACCGAGTTTGTCTGTTACGATCGTCTTTACTGTTCCGAGAATTTCTTCTTTTGTCATTTCCTTCACCTCTAAAAAATTTTTTTATAGAAGTCCACCATCTACAACGATGGTGGTTCCATTGATATATGATGATCCTGGACCAGCCAGGAACACAACTGCATTGGCAACGTCCTGTGACGTGCCGAATCTGCCAAGCGGGATGCGAGAGAAATAATCTTTTCTCACTTCTTCAGTCAACGCCTGTGTCATTGGGGTTTCTATGAAACCAGGTGCTATGGCGTTGCAACAGATGCCTCTGCTGCCCATCTCTTTGGCTACGGACTTTGTAAGGGCGATTATGCCTGCTTTTGAGGCTGCATAGTTGGCCTGTCCGGCGTTGCCCATGATGCCAATGACTGATGAAATGTTGATGATTCTGCCTTTTGTCTTCATCATCTCTCGAAGACTTGCCTTTGTGCAGTTGAACGTACCCTTGAGATTGATGTCGATGACTCTGTCCCAGTCTGATTCTTTCATTCGAAGCATGAGCGTGTCGGCTGTAATTCCGGCGTTGTTGACAAGGATGTCGAGTTTGCCAAAATCAGCCACAACCTTTGCCATCATGGCTTCGCAAGATGCCATGCTACTGACATCTGCCTCGATGACTTCAGCTTTTCTGCCAAGTTCCTTTATCAACCTTACGGTTTCATTTGCGTTTTCAAGCTCTGCTTCAAACGGATAGTTGACAGCCACATCGGCGCCTGACCGTGCAAGCTCGATGGCGACATCCCTGCCTATCCCTCGGGATGAACCTGTGACGAGCGCTACTTTGCCTTCAAGAGTTACCATTCAACCACCGCCGATCCCCAAGTCAGTCCTGCGCCGAAAGCAACCATGAGCAGTTTGTCGCCTTTTTTGAGTCTGCCTTCGTTTCTTGCAATGTCCAAAGCAATTGGGATTGTTGCTGCTGAAGTGTTGCCTGTTTTGTCAAGCGTTATGAATACTTTCTCCATCGGCAGCTTCATACGTTTTGCAGCAGATTCGATTATTCTGATATTTGCCTGGTGAGGAACGAACCAGTCGATTTCTTCCGGCTTGAGCCCTGCTTTTTCAAGCACCTTTGCGCAGCCAAGATCCATTGCCCTGACGGCAAACTTGAACACGTCGGAGCCATTCATGTGCACAAAATGGTCGTGGTTGTCTATTGTTTCGTGGGTTGCCGGTTTTCTGGAGCCGCCACCAGGGAACGTTATGTGCATGTGACCTTCACCGGAACTCTCAAGCAGCGCAGCCATGATGCCATTGCCTTCAACTGCACTGACAATTGCGGCGCCAGCGCCATCACCGAACAATACACATGTTGCCCTGTCAGTCATGTCCAAAAGCTTGGACAAAACCTCAGCGCCAATTACACAAACATTCTTTGCCAATCCTGATTCTACATAAGCTTTTGCTGTAACCAAACCATAAATAAATCCTGTACAACCGGCCGTTATATCCATGGCAGCCGGGCCTTCGAGTCCTTTGAATCCAAGTTTCTCTGTAACTAGACATGAGGTTGACGGGAAAAGCATGTCGCCCGATGCCGTTGCAACGATGAACATATCGATGTCTTCTTTGTTGAGACCAGCATCTTTGATCGCCCTTTCGGCTGCTATTGCCGAAATATCCGAACATGCCTGGTCTGCGCTTGCAAATCTGCGTTCATGGATGCCTGATCTTGAGACAATCCACTCGTCTGTTGTGTCGACAATCTTTTCAAAATCAGCATTCGTCATTACGTGGTCAGGCATGTATGTGCCAAGACCAATAATTCCTGCTCTCACGATTCCACCATTCTTACAGCTGCCATTAGTCTCCCTTCGGCGACAATTTCATTTTCCACTGTCGCTCTACCGAAGCACTTGAAAATGCCCATCTTGATCGACTCAATGTTGACCTCGAGCCTGATCTGGTCTCCAGGAACAACCTGACGCTTGAAACGGAATCCATCGATTCCGACAAAAAGAGCCAGCTTGTCCTTGTTTTCTGGCATGGACAAAGCGCAAACCGCGCCAGCCTGAGCCAGAGCCTCGACAACCAAAACACCAGGCATGATGGGCTGATCCGGGAAATGACCTGTGAACTGTGGTTCGTTTGTAGTCACATTCTTTATGGCTACGCAATACTTACCAGGTTCAACATCCAGCACCTTGTCGATGAGCATGAACGGGAATCTGTGCGGAATGATCTTCCTAATCTCAATATTGCTAAGCTCCATTTGACCTCCTGCCAGCAAACATAAGGGCCAAACCTGCAACTACCGCAAAAAAAGCCACCAGTCCTATCTGGATCGTTTCCTTTGCAACCTTGTCCTCATGCTTTCTTTTCTGCCATGCGGACAAGACCGACCACCTGAAGTGTTCAGGCGGTTTTACAGTTACAAGTAAATCTTTAAATTGATTGATCATATACAATTTTGACCCTGTTTTTTTGCACTGGTTACATTAACAAGATGTAATAGTTACATGTTTGGGCTAACCAGTCAATCAAAATGCGAATGAAATTAGATTTCATCAATAATTCTCAGCCACTGGAATAACCTGCTTCGTTTTGTACTGGGAGACAAAAAGCCCGGCTATGGCAACGCCTATACCTACAATATTTATTGGTAAAAGTTTTTCGCCCAAAATAAAAAACGACAGGATGGCCGTCATCACAGGAATCAAATTTGAAAAAGCATTTGCCAGCCAGATTGTTATGTACTTTACCGAATAGATGTAGAGCAAAAACGCCATCATGGAACCAAGCAAACCCAGATACACGAGGTTGTCAAAATAAGCCCACTGGAAGCCACTTTTTGCTATCACACCCAGATCGGAAAACAAAAACCACGGCAAAAAGAACAACAATCCGAAAGTGTTCTGCCATTTGACAATGGTCAGCGGTTTATACTTGTGGATTATCCTGTAGATTACAACCGAATATCCAACAGCGCTCAAAACCGCAAAGAAAAGGAAACCCACACCAAGCAGGTCGATTTTTATCTCAAGCGTTTCTTTTATCAGCAGCAGATATACCCCGACAAGCGACACGGCTATACCGATAATATTTGCCAGTCCGATCTTTTCCTTGAAGAAAAAACTCAATGCAAACGGGGTGAAAAGCGGGATGGTTGCGATTATGACCGATGTTACTGTTGACGAAACCCTGACAAGACCGAACAGTTCCCCAATAAAGTAGAGGAATGGCTCAAGGAAGGCAAGCAGGACAAGCCAGAACCAGTCCTTTTTCTCAATCTTTTCGTCCTGCCGAAATATCCACGACCACAAAAACATGAATACAATCGAAACAATCAGCCTTACCACGATGATTGTTATCGGCGTGTAGGCATTTGCGTCGAAAATTTCCTTCGTCCATATAAATGTTGCCGACCAGATAAAAACTGATCCCAAGATAGCCAGATAGCCAAGAAATGTTTTGTTTTTCACAAGGGATCATTTTAAACTAGGACTGCGACATCATACAGAAAAGTTTTCCAATATTTTCGGTGTTACGGCATAATCGCAATAATTGCAAAAGCCCCGAATTTTCGTCGGGGCTTTATAAAAAAAGGGTGAAGGTTGTTTAGGTTGCTTTTATGCTCACGGACACTTTGGCGGGGTGTATTTTATGGTGACAGTTTGAGTCGCTTGATCCCAGGTTACTTCAGCACCAAGAGCTTCAGCAATAAATCTGAATGGCAGAAGAGTGTAACCGGCTCCAACAATATACGGGACAACGTAAGGGTTGTCGTCTATTGCCACGGGATTGCCGTTAATCAGGGCAGTTGATTTCAAATACCACAGTTCGATTTTGTTAAGGCAATTTGTAATTGTTGCCTTTCTTTGTTCTTGATTCCAATCGACAGTACACTTGAGTGCTTCAGAAATTGCCCTGACTGGAACACAAACTCTCCATGTCGTTCTCTTTGTTTTCGGATCGACAAAAGCATGGTTTTCGCCTTTTGCTTTCAACTCAACCCTTTGACCATTCACGTACATGAAGCCATCGGTGATTTTAAGCGTGATCGTCACGGTTGTATCCTGCAGCTCTGCATAGATTTTGCCAGGGATTACCTCGCCGGTCGGGGTGATGATGGTGTACTCGATCTCGTTGGTTCTGCCTGGGGTCAGCTCGATTGAAACATGGATGCAGCCTGAGCCGTCAGCAATGTACTGCTTGCCCTGAATGATGACCATGGTCTGAGGCTGGAAACCGCACCAGTCAAACACCCATGGATTGGATTCAACGATAAACGGTTTATCTTTGGTTCCATCGCCCTGAGTGGCTCCGCCTGCCGGTGTCGAAGGTGTCGGGAATGGCGGCAGATGGTATGCCAGAGGCACGCAGAAGCATTCGTTTGACGGCGGGGAGATATTGCCGTACTGGTCGATAGCCCTGACGACATAATAGTAAGTCTTGCCGTTTATCAAACCAACATCGATAAATGTTGTGTCCGATGTCGGGAAGTCTGAAACAGGTCTGGTTTCTTTCTGGGCATCACCCGTTCTGTCAGCTCTGTAGGTATAGTAGCTGACAATCTTGCCTGCTGCGGCAAAGGACTTTGTCCAGGTGAGTTTTATCTGCCTGTCACCTGCGATGCATGAAAGATTGTATGGCTGGCTGGGCGGATCACCTTTGCCTGCAACGAAACAGTTGCTGCCATTCGGTTGGTACATCCACTTGAAGGTGATTTCATAATGAGACGGGTCAACCGGATCCTGCCAGATACCGGTGATTTTGAGTTTTGCGTAGCACTGTTCATTGATGGTCTTAAAAGCATAAGTGGTGCCAACAGTTATTGGGTTGCAATACTCGCGAACGCTTGATATTGCCGGGTAACCATCCGAGTCAACGCACTCGAGGTTGTCAAAGTCTGTGGTCATGGCTTTCCAGCGACCACACATCCTTGGCTGACCAAAACCACAATCAAAGTAAACATCCATAAGGGTAAAATCGGTTGTGTTGGAGCCAAGAGAGAAGTCGAATCCCTGACCTGCCTTGCAGTCGATTTTTCCAATGCCTGAACCTACGTTTGCAATGGTGTTGCCTGAGGAGGCGTAACCGATGCCTGAGTTTGTGTCGGTGAAGTTGCAGTAGAACATCTCAAAGGCGACGCCTTTTCTGATGACACATGGTGAGGCGACTCTCTGGGCGTCGAATTCTCCGACCTGACCGACATTAAGGTTCATGCCTTTCTTTTCCCAGGATGTTCCACCATAGGAGACAGCGATACCAATTTGACTCTTCTTCTCGTCTCTCATTGAGGTGTCGTACCACATATAGAAGTACGCAGCATCCCAGATGACACATGGGTGACGGACGCAGAGATTGTCAAAATCTGTCAGTTTGTCGCCAACGTCAAGAACGGCTCCGCCTGTTTTTTCGGTGCCATAGTTCTTGGTAAATGTTGTTCCGTCCGACGACACTGCATAACCGATTCTCCATCTGGAGTCGATTTTGCTCTGACCTTCGTACCACATTAGATACTGGTTGTCCTTTTTTACAACCGAACATGAGCCAACTTTGTAGGAATCAAATCCCTGCTCGTTTGTCGGCTCAAGAATCTTCCCCTTTTTTGTCCAGTAGATGCCAGAAGTAGACTCAGCACAACCGAGAGCAGACTTGCCATTTTTGTCGATGCCAACGTAGTACATTCTGAACTTTCCAGCATCATAAATGACCCACGGCGATTCAACAGACTGACCGTCAAAATCAGCTGTGGTTCCAGGAGCAATGATTGCGCCCTTGATTTCCTGGGCTTGGGCTGAACCGTCAACCTTGGTCCAGGCCTTGCCGTCTGTCGAGATGGCATAGCCAATGAAACCTTGCGATCCTTTTCCACCGATCCAGTTAACCCAACCGGTGTAGAACATATGATACCTACCATCGGCAAAAACAACGCAAGGGTCAGTCACAGACGAGGAATCGAAATAAGTTGGTTGACCAACCTGAGCCTTCCTTGGCGTCAAAATCGGGTTGTCTTTCCACTTGGTAAACGCTGGAATTGGTATATCCTGTGTGATTATGGCAAAAACGGGTGAAACCATCATCACAGCTACAATCAAGGCTACTATCTTCTTCATGTTTTACCCCTTTCATTAGAAAGGTACGGATTTCCGAGTGTTTTGGTTTAACACTCACCAAAAGTTCAAAATAATCGTTAAACAGTAATAATCCATGTTGAAACTATCATAAATAGTGCAAGATGTCAAGCAGATGTGAGTTTTAGTGATTATAGATATGGTTCATTCGTTGTGCTTGCTCTTTAACCATTTCACGCAGAATCTCTGGCGATAGCACTTCACACTCGCCTCCATACTGAAGAATCCACCTAACAATCTCTTGGTTTATCGAGATTTTTAGCCTGAAGATCAGCGATCCGTCATCTTTTGGTTCAAGAACCTGTCTGGGGTGCCAAACAAGCTCAGAAATAAACGGTGCCACTGATTTTTCAAACTTTATCACCACCTCATCAACAGGCCCGGTGGCAAAGAATTCAAAAGCATCATTGAGGTAGGACTGAATGTCAAAGTCAAGCGCCTTGAAGGATTCCTTGAGAACCATCAGACTCTTGATCCGATTGATACGATACATTCTCGGTTCCTCAAGTTCTTTGGGGAATCCGGAAAGATAGAAAGCATGTCTCCTGAAAAATACAGCTACTGGGCGTATTTCCTTGAACTCAGACTGAACGCTGCCTGGTTTGGAGTAGTTGAAAGCAACCCATTTTCTCAAATCCACGGCCATTCTAAGCCTTCGAACTTTCTTGAGGTTTTCCTCTTCAACATAGGTGGGGCCTGCAAGAACCGGTGCCGTGCCGACAATATTTGTCCCACCAAGGAGTTTCTCATTTAAACGCGTAGCAATGCGCTTGAGGCTTGGATCTTTTGTCTGGAGAACCATCTGCAAACCTGCAAGCATGACAAATCTTTCCTCTCCAGACATTGACAAGTTCGATACCCACGATGAATCCTCGAGTTTGTAACCTTCAGAGGTTGAAGCAATAGGCGCACCGGCATCTTTAAGTGACTGAATATCACGAACAATGGTTCGCGTTGAAACTTCCATTTCGTCAGCCAGTCGGGCGGCTGTGATAAACTTTGTTTTTGACAGATTCGACAGAACCTGTAAAACTCTTATCAGCTGGAGCATTTCATTTTACTGTGTTTATCAGCATCGTTGCCATCGACGCCACGATGTCATCTCTAATCGATGGATTTTTGGGGTCAAAAAAACCAATTATCCAATAGCCAGGCGCCTTGGAATCACTTGGGATGGCTATAGCCATCAGTCCCGATTTGACACCATTTCTAAGGGAAGATCCCGAAATCGTAAGACATTTCTTGCCAAGAAAATCTGTTTTGTTAGCCTGCTCGACAGTAAATTCCGAACCAAGCGATTCATTGATGTCGGCAAGCGTTTTATCCATGTTCTCAGAATCAAAGGTAAGAACATCGGCCTGACTTATATAGATTGAGTTTGTCGAATTCTTTAGGTCGCTTGAAATAGCCAATTTACCCTTGTTCTGAAGGACAACCAGCCAGTCTTTCGGGAAAGCAATCGAATACGAACCACAATCGTAGGGTGTGCCATCCGAAACATTGTAGGGGTCTTCATTCTCGCCAACCACACCCTTGGAAAGGTCAGGCTGCAAAGGGTCGTTTCCATTTTCTTGTTCTTCAATGTTTTCTGCTATAGCCGACAAATCGATAGCAGTAGATGGATTTGTCTGATTAAAAGGCCAGAATTTCACTAAAAAAGCGGTTGTCAGATATGCTGTCACAATCAACAGTAACAAAATCAAGATCAGGTACATAATTTTGGACTTTTCCACGTTTTTTCTCCTATTTGTTTGACAGCACATAGACAAGCGCAACCCTGTGGCTGCTGTCCATTGTTAAATCCAAAACGCTTGAGGTTGCTGTTGATGTATCGAGTTTACCATCGATAGCCCAACCTGAAAGCACATATTTCCCGTTTTCAAGTGTCAACGGCACCGGGCCAATTCTAACCTGGGTTCCGGCCGGATATAGACCATCCTTGTCAGGGGCAGGAAACACCTTGACATCTAGCTTTCTGTTCCTGCCATCGATGTCTGCATACCAGACCAACTCGAACCTTCCTGAGGCCGGTTGGTAGTTGGCGTAGACGCTTCGCCCCTTGTCCATGGTAACAGTAATCTTTTTCAAACCAGGATAGGCTTGATCGCCAACGACCCAGCCAACAAAATTATAGTTCTCTCCATCTATTGTTATCACTTCAGGCGCAGGTCCTACTGTCACTTTTGTCCCGGCCATGTATTTGTTTGAATCACCTGGACAGTCCGGTTTTGGTGATACTGGAATCTGACCCTTATTTGCAACCGGTTTCCAGTTGACCGTAAAACCAACCCCAAGAGCAAAGCAATCCACAGGGATTTCTTCATACTCGGCATAGAGTTTTGGTTCCAGCGGTTTATCTGGATCAGGCTGACATCCGCTTGCCTTGACCGTTAGGATGCTTACGCCACGGTTGCCATCAACATATGGCATTCTTGCAGCAACAAGTGACCCAACCCAGTTCCATCTGACAAACCTCCAAAGCTTTTCGCCTTTTATAAGCAATGGCGCCTCGACATTTCTCATTGGCGATTCAAGTCCATCACCATCGGCGGCCGGCCACCACGTACCTGCAGTGCCGCTTACCGAACCAATGACTTTTCTATACTCATCAACACAATCGCCATAGACCTTGATTTGCAATGGCTGAAATTCAACGTAGAAAACATTTTGTCCTGACTGGTTTTTCTGGAAAGTGTCAGGCACTTTTGATATCTTGATCTTGCATTTTATTACCTTTTTGTTGTTTTCCATTTCATCAAATGTTTTGATTCCAGTAAAACCCTGTATTGGCACCAGTTTGTCCTTTGTGCGATCCAAGACAAGGAAGTTGAGTGGTTTGAGTTTGACGTTGCCAAGCGTATAAACAGTCGGCACGGTAATAACCCAATTCTCTTCATCATCGGAATCAATCTCGGTTTCAAGTTTGATAGCGCTTGTCTGAACACACTTGCCAACCAAAGCCGGCAAGGATTTCGTCTGAAACGTGTCAGATTTCCAGGTGTTGCTCAAACCGGCAGAACCCCAGTCGTCGCTGACCCAGGTTTCGAGTTCCCAATAATACTTTCCGCCTGGCTTAAGTCCGTCAACAATCAGAGAATCGTCAAGCGGATTTATACGCTCGAATTTCAAGTTTGCATCGCCTTTGACATAGATGTTATAAAATGTTGGAAAAGAACCATTCCACCAGCTGGAACCATTTTCCTGTGATTTTTTCCTTGCCAGTTCCTTCATTTCTGAAGTGACATTCCACATAAGCTTTGCCCTTGAACTGCCAACCACAACGTTTGAGCCTCTTGGGGCAAGCTCGGCCGGCTCATACACGGCCACAACCCTGAACGGCCTGTCCACTTTCTCAATGAATGCCGTCCCAGTGGCTTCCTCAAAATCCGGGAAATTTGTTATGTTTAGATAGGCAAAGCGCTGACTTGAAAGATCTTCAAATCTTATCGGTTCTATAATTTTCGATTGTTGTTCAACAATTCTAATTCCGTTCTCAAACCTTGCCTGAGGGTAGATCAGCTTGAAATGGGAAAGAGACCAATATGTCCTGTCCTCCAGCACGCGTTCCCTGACAGCAGGCACCATGAACATTTCCTTGGCAAAGGCTGTTTCACTTTGCGGCAACCACTTGTAGAGATTCTCCATGACCTTTGCGCTCTGAACCTTGTGAATATTGCCATCCTTGTCATACATGGTTGTAACACCGAGCTCGGTTGGGCTGGTTGGAACCATGGTTAGACCTGAGAGTGAGGGAGGATCGACTTCAAACTGAAACCTGAACTCGTTTTTATACCTGATCCCAAAATCAACATCGACATTCCTGATGCCGTCAAAACCATCTGAAACTTTTATATTTCCGACATCAACGCTTGAAACTTTCGAACGCACCCACGTGACAGGATCACTTGTAGAACTGGATTTCCCATTATCGTCATAAACCGTGCCAACAGGCCTCATAAGAAAATCGAGGTATTGATCCTGTGCGTGGATAACAGGAACAGTTGTATATGGCTGCGTCATTTCGAGATTCTGTGGTTCTTCCAGCCAGCCTGACGCTGGAATCATCGTTTGGGAGAGATTTGCCAAAACCTCGCCATTTGCGCACTTTTGCTGGTCATACATCATTTTTTTAAGATTCAGGTCACTGGTGTTTGCCGAGATCCTGACCGAATCATAATTTCTGTATGTCCCTGGTATCGTCCAATCACTTTTAATGCTGATAAGATTGTTTTCTATGGCTTTTCTTGCCTGTTCCGGTGTTACTCCGGCATTGGCCATGGCGCTGTAAACAAAACCAGCTGTCTTCTCCTGGCCACCTGAGAAGAATCCATATTCCTCACCGATTGTTAGCAAGTGCAGGTTTGAACTGTAATATCTGATGAAATCCATAAAACCCTGAGGGTTGAAAAGCTTGGCCAGACCGCCGCCATACATCGTTGTTCCTGGAACAAACGAAACAAGACCTATCTTAGCTCTTGGAATGGAATCAAACAACGGATAATCCTCGTTGTCCCAGGCAGGAATATTCATTGTGCCAATGCTGCAATAGGCATTTGCCGTAAAATGCAATCTTGATGGCAACGATGATATCGACGGTTTCTCGACTGCCGGCGATGAAAAACCAAGGCCGAGAACACTAAAGCACAACAACAAGCTGATTTTTTTCACAAGCTGAATATACCTCGTGAACACAATTTTCTCAAGATGTCATCTCGACTCGTTCGATAGTTCTGATACTATGGCTAATGGCAAATCACAGCGATTCCCTCAGATGTCTCCTCGATCTTGAGATCGGATGAACCGATTGTCCTTTCGTCTTTATGCATACGTTTAAACCAAAAAACGACATGTTTTTTGTAGGTAAATGAAAATGTTAATATTTTGTTAATATAATTTTTTATTAAATGTGGTATTTATTTCCAAAAGGAAGACCACACTCCTGTTTCATAGGATGGACGTGAGGCGCGAGTATACAGGTTGACGCATCGAAAGGTTAAATGGTTAAGGGACCGGCCCGCTTAGCCGGAAAGTTCCCCGAAGTCTGTGTCGGCTTCGGGGAATCCCATTTTTATGGGTGCGTTATCAGCGTTTTGTTCTCTCATCAATAGAGAATTGGAATGTTCATCGATGTTTATCATGTTTATCTGCCAATCCAGAAAAGATTAGCCAAAATCCTATGCTTTTTTATTTGCAATACCATTTGTCGTTCTTGTGTGCAAGTGATTTATTAACTCTATATTTATTTTGAGAATTACTGTATTGGATGAAATCATCTGGCTTTGCCAGTGATTTCTAGAAAAGTTCAAAGATATGCCTAGTTTATAAATGTATTCGCGTTAGCGTAGAAATTATCGGCGGAGCCGTGGAAGATTTGGTAGCGCCAAAGGGAGTCGAACCCCTACTTAGGGATTCCAGGCAGCGCTGACTGCCTGACCAAAGATATATCCTGTTGGGCTAAAGGGGAAAGGGTGATTTTTATTTCAGATTGGTAGCGCCAAGGGGAGTCGAACCCCTACTTAGGGATTGAGAGCCCCTCGTACTAACCGCTATACGATGGCGCCAAATGGGTTTTGTGATCTGGCTGGCCGACTAGGACTCGAACCTAGAGTCTTCTGCTCCAGAGGCAGACGTGTTACCAATTACACCATCAGCCAGTGCGTTAGTCATTTTATGTTTAATGGCTTAACTGTCAAGGAATTTTTGTTTGTTGCCATGGGATTGTTTCCCATGCTTGTTTTCTTGTCGGATAAAACCAATCAGGATTTTTATCGATTTTTTTGTATTCCTGGACAAAATACTTGACCGAATCTACCAAATCTTTGGATGAAGCTGTTTTAATTATCTCATCCATCATTTTCAGCCCATCATCCATTCTACCAAGATCACGGTAGATTAGGGCAAGAATCACGGCAGCATTTACCGATTCCAGCTCCGTTTTGGCGCTGGCCATCTGTGTTGCCCAGTACTGGGTTCCACCCTCGAGATAACTTTTGAAATCAGACGTTTTGTCGACAAACTTGCCGTCCTTGTACACGGCAATTTTCTGGGTGAACGGTGCAACTTTTTTTTCAAAAATCCTCAGGCCATACCAACGATTGTCCATGACAATCAATTCGTTGAAACCATCAGCGTTTATGTCTGAAAAGTCCTTTGGTACAAAACCTTCACCAAACCCAACCGGAATGTCTTTCAATGTTTTGTCGTCGATGATTTTTATGAACCTGTCATCGTTGCTGTTGCCTGGCATTGTGAATTCGACAACTGCGCCCTGATGATCCTTGTCCACCTTGGCACAAAAAACCTCTTCCTGGCCAAAATCAATGGTCTTACAGACGATTTCTTTTGAGATGCGAACCAACTGACCATCCTTGACGATCATGAGCACTCTCGGGCAAATATCGTCGCCTTTTTTTGCGCAGGCAAGGGTGAATCCACAGCCGTCAAGCTGCTTTTCAAGTGTAAACCCTTGCGGCACGAATTTTGAACAATCATTTACCGACTTTGGGGTTTCATTCTCTGTTGATTTGTCTTCTTCTTTTGCCGTGTTGCCGCCACAGGAGGCAAGAACAAGGACGAGTACAAACAATATTGTTTTTTTCATGTTACTTTGATTCCTTCATATCCAAAGGTTTCCAACGAAAATCCATCTCTTCGCCCCAAGGGGCAAAGGTTGCAAATGGTTTCCCGTTGTTGCTTGCATCCTGAATTTGCTCCCAGACTTTTTTCACTGTTGCATCGTTTGGGAATTTTTCCATTATGGTTTTTATCTGTGGCATAACCTGCTCGATAATCCCGCCAGCCTCTGCCTGAACGTAAAGCGTGACCATAGTTGAAGCCTTAATCAATGGGTCATTTATGCTATCCTTGGTGCTGGCATTTTTTATGCTCTCATCAATGGCTTGCTTTACATAAGCTTGGTGTTTTGGGGTGGAGTCTACAAAAGCTTTCTTTGCCGCATCATACTCAAAGATGTAGGCACGCGAGGGTGAAATGGCATGATAGAGATCGTCAAACATCTGAAATCTGCCATCATATACCGGCACCACCAATTTCCCTTCATCTTCAATCATGGCGCCTGCAACCATTCCAGGCTCGCATTCAACCGGAATTTCAACAAGGTTGCTGTCGACAATAGTAAAAAACTTGTTGTATGCACTTGTCCAGTCGTTGCCACCCAAATAAATTGAGACTGGCAGCACAAAAACATTTTCAGCCACAAGTTTGCCCCATGAGTTGTTCAGGACTTCATCGTTAAAGCCCATCATTTGACCTTCAAGTTCGCCTGAATCGTAGGTTTTTACAACTTTGTCGTCTTCTACTACAAAAACCTTGAGTTGGATTTTGAATTCTTCTTCGTTAGCATATGCGGCAAAGATAAACGGAGGCTGAGTGTCTATCCTTCTGGAGTCCTGAAGTTTCATCCCCTTTGGGGTGGATGCGTTAATAATTTCACTTTCAGAGGTCGCAGGAGTCCTGGAGAGCTCAGGTTTTGGCAAAACAAAAGCCTTTTGCCCACACGAAATCAGAGCAACAATAACCAATAGCAATCCAAACTTTCTCATTTGCGCCTCCATGAGTAAATCTTGCAAAAATACCGACAGGATGTCAACCATCCATACAATGAAAAACCCCCGAAAGTTCTCCGGGGGTTTTAATCAAAAGTAAGGCTTATGCCTGTGGTGGTTTGTAGTTTGTGAGACCTGCCCAATCGAGGAAGGATGGTTTTACCGGTGGGTTTGGAGTCTTGAGCGGAAGAGTCTTTTTCTCTTCTTTTTTGACTATCCATGAATACAACGGTGGAAGCTCGTGCTTGACCACACCAAACGGGCAACCAAGGCAATCGAGGCAACGTATGCAATGCCACTGGGCAGTTGGGTCATAAACAGCAATGTCCATTGGGCAATGCTTAAGGCACCAGTTGCAGGACTTGCCACGGCAGTTTGCCTGGTCAACAACCATACGGGTTCCAGAGATCCAGTTTGTGAATGAGAAAATCATACCAAGCGGGCATATTGCCTTGCAAAACGGTCTTGCCGTGTTGATCATGGCGTAAAGGAGGGCAACCGAGCATGTCCACTTGAAGAAGTACATGATTCTGGCTTCGCCAAAGATGCCCTGATAGGACGAAACACCGATGAATGCTGTTGAAGTGAGGCCAAACACCGGGAATGCCGACTGTGGGATAAGCTGCATGTACATCTGTGGGAAACCTGCGGTAAAGGTGCCAACCGGACAAATCTTGCACCACCAAACTTCGCCTTCAAGCATCTTTATCGTGCCATCGGCTGCCGGAGTAATCCTCGTAATGATTACAAAGAGAATAAACGGAACGAGGAAGAAGAACCATCTGGTAATGTTGGCAAAATTGTTCGAAATCCTAAACTTTCTCATTGGGAGGAAGAAGGGAACCGAGAAAGCCAGCGCAACAACAAGATAAGCTATTCCCCATTTGATCATCAGGTTGATCTGACCTGTCTGGAGCAGATAGCTCAGGCCATAGAACGATCCACCTTCTAGTGGATCAACTCCGCCTGGCACGAACATGATGTTACCCATGAATGGCGAGAACCAGGCCAACAACACCGTGGTGGCAAAAACAATTGCGCCCATTATGTAGCTGACATATTTTTTGCTCTTGAAGAGCATTTCCTGGATGAAACCCATCGGACATGCCCATCCACAAGTCTGACGACCCATGAGGACACCAATTAGAAGAAGAATTCCAAGCGCAAAGAATGAAATTGCACCTGTTGCCGTGTAATGCTGAAGGGTTCCAAGCGGGCAGGCCGCAATGGCGGTAGGGCATGACCAGCAAACATACCACGGAGCCGGAATGTTTTTAAACACCGGCGCAAGAACAAATAACGGACCTGCGGCGATGGCAAGGAATGCCCATTGAACCCATGTCCTTATCTGAATTCTCATCTCTCCTGGAGAGAGTTTTTTCTTTTTTGGTGCAGTGTTTGTCGGTGCTGTTGTTACAACTTCATCTGTCATGCCACACCTCTTCTTCTCTGATATATTTCCAAAATAACCCAGATTAGCAGGAAGACAATGAGAATGAGTCCCATCTGCCAAAGTCTGTTCATATTTGAATCACCAAGGCCAACACAAGCGATGCAAAGTTTGTCGGCTGTGCCATAAATGTACTCGTTTTCAAGGTTCTGGATTTTGGTTGGAATGTTTTCTGCGCCACCGATGTGAAGAACTTTTGCCTTGATGGTCTTGCTATCGACATCCTGATTGCCTGTGACGGTTATTTTGCCGCCGTCGACAACAAGTTCTGGCTTGTCTTGGAAAACGTATTCTTTCTTTTCTTTCTGACCGCCAGCATCTTCAATGACAAACTCTTTTGCTGTTTCCGCAAAAGAAACCGACCAAGCTTCTTCCTTTTCAGTGGTTAGGGTAAATGTCATTGCATTTTTGTCATAAGCCGAGATGACGCCTGTTTTGTTTTTGCTGTTGTCAAGCGTCGGTTCCACAACGACCCAGTGCGTACCCCAGACTCCCCAGTAAATTGAAGCCAAACAAATCAGGGAGACGGGCAGCCACAACCAATTTCTGAATGACCCTTTTGACGGGCTGGCGTTGTTCATGGTTCACCTTCCATTTATAAATAGTTAGTTTTGAGTATAGTTTTCGGTAATTAAAAACGCAAGTCTGATGATGATTGCTGGCAAGTTTTGACCGAAACCCAGATGAAAACCTGATAATCCATTGTTGACAAAATAATAAAAAAGCGCCGGTTCTTCCGGCGCTTTGTTTTGTTTTAACAACTAATAATTACTTGGTAAATTTTATCGTTACGGTTTTGGTTGCTGGATCCCATTCTGTCTTGCAACCAAAGTTTGCCGAGACAAACGAGAGGCCAACACATGTGTTTCCGGCCTTGATTTCCGGTGCTGGTTTGACCGCTATTTCCTTGCCATCAACAAGTGCTGTGGTCTTGCCTATCCACATTTTTATTTCTCTTGCGCCTGTCGGGAGTGAATTTTTGTACACAACTGATTTGTCAGATGCCGTCCAGATTACCTCTGCACCGAGAGCATCCCCAACAAATCTAAGTGGGACCATTGTCTTGCCAGAATTGATATACGGAGCGACTTTCAATGTCACTTCCTTGCCATCAATTGTTGCTTTCAAATTTCCAATCTGAAGCTTTACGACATGTTCTGCTGCCTTGTAGGTTGTCTTGTATGGAATCTGGAGCGGATCTGAAGGAACTGGCTGCCCATTAGTTGCCCTGCACATCGGAATGACCTGGAGTGCACCCTCACCAGAAGCCAAAACATCAAAGAAAACCTCAAAAACCTGGCCAACTTCAGGAAGAGAATCCTTACCTGAATAGAAATAGATCAGTTTTCCGGGAATCGAGGCGTCAAACGAGTAATACCCAGATTTTTCGTCGATTATTTTTGTGAAAGACGGATTAACGGCAAGGTTCTTAAACTTCATATGATCCCTGTTGTAATTCATTATTCCAGCAATGGAGCGACCAAATTTTGAGTTTTGATAATTAACATTGACCTTCATCTGGTTTTCGGCTGGATAGCTGATTTCAATATTGCTCTTCAGCATTTCTTCAGGTTTTGACACAATGATTGTCAGGCTCTGTCTCAATGAAACTGCTGGAGTCGTCGGGGTTCTGACCTCAATTTGAACATCATATACCGCCGATGGAGCCGTTGGGTCAATTGTAAGTTTCATTACAACTTTGTTGTTTGGTCTGATTGCCTGCTCAGGAGTGAAGGCTTTGATGATTTTGCAACGACACGGGAAACCTGAGGCAATTATTATGAACATGTCACTGCCGGGTCCCTCGAGGGACAATTCAACATTTTTGTCTGTGCCTGGCGAGCAAACAACAACACGCTGATCGAGCGAGAACTTGTAAACGCCTGTGGAACCTTTTGCGCAAATTATTCTGCCAGTTTTTGTTCCAACAAAGACGCCACCGATGCTGTATGATGGATTGGTTACAATCGGATCATCAATTTTGACTGCAGAGACTTCTGTACCGTTATAAATGTCAAGAACCTGTATAATTCCACTATCTGTTACTGCGACAATGTTGTAACCAACTGAAATAAGAGGTTGGGATATTGGGCCTTTTGCCTTTACTTCCCAAGCAACATTTCCACTACCAATTTGAATGGCCTTGATTGTTCCTGACTTTGTTGCACATGCGATATAAGCACCACCCTGGAAAAGACATGGAGCAGAAACCAATTGATCCCCGAGGTCAATCATCCAATACTGCTTCTTGCCTTCATGATCCATGCATCTGACTTTGCCGGTTGAATCCGGAATAATTATGGTTTCAGAATGGGTTATTACCGGGAGTTTGAAAGAATTACCCTCGATAACGGAGAGAATTTCTGTTTTTCCGGTATAAAATTCCCAGCTGAAAAGTTCTGACTTGTCAGTCAAACCAATCATTGAGACATTATAATCGCCAAAAGACTGCAGAGTCATTGGGTTTGTTATGCTGGATTTTGCGTCAACCTGGGCATAGATAAAACCGCTGACTGCCGAGATTGTTACAAGCATATTTTTTGATGTATAGACATAGAAATTGGTAAGATACGGGATTGGAGGTGAAACTACATCGCCTTGGATAACGTTCTCCCAAAGGGATCCGCCTGTGTTGATGTCCAAACCGACTATCTTTCCTCCAGCAAAGCAGCAAAGCATAACCTCTTCCATAATTGTACCGTCAATAAGTAGAGGCTGGCCAAAATCCCTTCTCCAGATGACTGAACCGTCAACCACTGAATAAGCAGAAACGAGGCCTTTTTCCCCTGTAACAATGGCCATGCTCTTGGAGATCAGAATTGTTCCAACTGGTTTTTGACCGTGCTGAACTTCCCAACCAATAGAGATCGGATTGTTCAACAGTTCTTCTCCAAAAGCCATGCCCCTGTGGAACACATCCTTCTGGTAACAATACCAGTCAAGCCTGTCGTCGTTGACAGCCTGTGCAACACCAAATCCTGAAAGTATCAAAACAATTGCCAACAGTGCTGATATTTTTTTCTTCATAATGCCCCCTGACGCTGGGTCCACTCGGGTGAACCATATTTTTTTTCACACAATTCATTTGAGAGCTTAATCATTCCGTCGTCAAATTCAATAGGACTGAACGTCACATCCAAACCTTTTTCAAAACCAGCCACAATTGCTGATCTAACTTCCTCCAGCGATGCTTTTTTGCCTGTTTGGTCGTTAATGGATGTTATCTTTGCCTTTGCCATCTGAGCAAGTTTGGTGGCTGTCTGGGCATCTTTAGAAATAACCGAGAAAAGGTCGTCCATGTCAACATCTATGAGTATTGAGCCATGCTGGAGTAAGCCCAGGGCGTTGCGCATTTGTGCAGAACCGACCAGCTTTTTACCGTTTGCCTCTATGTCGTTGAATGTTGGCGCAGCAAAACACGACGGAGTGGATAACGTCGGATCGTCGGAACGCTTGAGCTGCGCGTCAACACCAAGCTGGCACAAACCAGCAACAAGTCCCTTGCATAAGTAATAATAGGATTCCAGAACGTTTTGGTTCAACGTCGGGTGAGGAGCCTTGATGATGATTGAATAAGTCAATTCCTTGTCATGCAACACCGCACGACCGCCAGTTGACCTTCTTACCAGATCGAAGTTTCGTTTTTTTATCTCATCCAGATTTACATCGGTGTATTTTTGAAACGTCCCAAGCGAGAGCGTTGGCCTATCCCAGGTGTAGGTGCGAAAGATTGTCTCGCCAGGATGAGCAAGTTCCAGCAACGCTTCGTCGATGGCCATGTTCATTGCGCCATCAAACGAACCGTGGTTTAGATATTTCCAGATCATTTTATCTTTCCAAGGACTGCCATGAGTTTGTCCTCGTCAAGGGTTTCCGATTCAAGGAGTCTGTCGACAAGCTCATCAAGAACAGCTCTATGGGTAACAAGCACATTTTCTGACGCTTGCGCGGCGGTGTTGACAATCTGCCTGACTTCAGCATCAATGAGTTTTCCGGTTTCTTCCGAGTGGTCAGCCTGACCGACAAAGTCTCTGCCAAGGAAAACCGTTTCAGGCGGGTTGCCGAACGCTATCGGCCCCAGCTTGCTCATGCCATACTCCATGACCATTTTCTTGGCTATGTCGGTTGCCCTTCTGATGTCGTTGCTGGCACCGGTGCTTATCTCACCAAATACTAGCTTCTCGGCACACATTCCACCCATCAGCCCTGAGATTGAATTGACCAAATCTTTTTGGGTTCTAAGGTATTTGTCTTCGGTTGGAAGAGGGGTTGTGTAGCCAAGAGCCATGCCTCTTGAAACAATCGATATTCTGTGTACAGGTTCCGGGCCAAGCACGTGCATGATGATCGCGTGTCCTGCCTCGTGATAGGCAACTTTTTTCTTCTCTTCTACACCAAGAACCCTTGTTTTCTTCTGTGGTCCGGCAATGACACGGTCGATTGCCTCTTCGATATCGTCGTGCTCGATTGACTTTTTCTGTCTTCTGGTTGCGATGATGGCTGCCTCGTTGAGCAAATTTTCAAGGTCGGCACCAGAGAAACCGGCTGTCCTTTTTGCTACAGTTGCCAGTTCAACATCGGCTGCCATTGGTTTGTTTCTTCCGTGATATTTGAGTATCGCCTCACGCTCCATCTGGGTTGGCATGTCGATGACAACACGTCTGTCGAATCTGCCAGGGCGAAGGAGGGCTGTGTCGAGAATGTCCGGTCTGTTGGTGGCGGCAATGATTATTACACCAGCGTTTGGTTCGAATCCATCCATCTCGACGAGGAGCTGGTTGAGTGTCTGCTCACGTTCGTCGTGGCCACCACCAAGGCCTGCGCCTCGCTGTCTTCCAACAGCGTCGATTTCATCGATGAAGATGAGTGCCGGTGAATAGCGCTTTGCCTGGTCGAATAGGTCACGAACTCTGGAGGCGCCAACGCCAACAAACATTTCAACAAACTCTGAGCCTGACACTGAGAAGAACGGAACCTTTGCCTCTCCGGCAACAGCGCGGCTGATGTAGGTTTTTCCGCATCCCGGAGGTCCTACAAGCAGAACACCTCTTGGAACCTTGGCACCCATGGCTGTGAAACGCTTAGGTTCTCGAAGGAAATCTATCACTTCCTTGAGCTCTTCCTTCACTTCCGGAATGCCGGCGACGTCTTTGAATGTGATTCTTGGACGGTCGTCAAGGAACAGTCTGGCTTTCGATTTTCCAAAGCTGAACACCTGATTGCCGGAACCCTGCATCGACCTCATCATGAAGAACCAGAAAACGAGAATCAGAATGAACGGCCCGATGTTTGTCAGCAGGATGAGGAAGAAGTTGTCACTAGGTGGTTCAAAGGCGACTTTGATAGCTCTTGTTTCCAGGTCTTTTGTCAGTTTTTCGACAAGTTCCGGCGGAACAACCACTTCGAACTGCTTTTTCCCGGTATCCTCTGTAAACTGACCGACAACTTTGTAGTTGGTTGGATCAATTGTCACTGTTTTTATCTTGTTGTCGCCGAGATATTTCTGGAAGTCACTGTAGGAAATTGTTTCCGATGGCGCCTGATTCCAAAAGTTGAACATAAAATAGAGTCCGATTGCAATGGCCACGATAATAAGAAATGGCACATATGGCTTTATGTTTTCTTGCTTGTTTTGTTTCATTTCATCCTCATCTGGTGAATGTCTGGCAGGTTACGGTATCTTTCATTGAAATCCAAACCGTAGCCCACCACAAAATGGTCAGGTATAGTAAAACATGTGTAATCCGGCTTCAACTCAACCTTCCTTCTTGAAGGTTTGTCAAGCAGGGTTGCTATTTTTACTGCTTTAGGTGATTTTGACCATACTTCTTGAGAGACTTTGCTCAGCGTGAGACCTGTGTCAATGATATCTTCAACGATCAAAATTGATCGGTTTTTCAGGTCGAGTTTTTCTAGGCCTTCAACAGCAACCGTTCCGGTGCTGTTGTTTCCCTGATATGAGCTTGCTTTGATGTATTCAATCTGACAGTCAAAACTGAGCTCCCTGACCAAATCAGCGCAGAACACAAAGGCACCGGTAAGTAGTGGAATGACTACGGGGCGGTCATCTCCAAAATCCAGACTTATCTCTCGCGCAATCCTGCCAACTGCGGTGGCTATCTGTCCACGCTCCAGCAAAACTTCGCCAAGCTCAAATTCCATTGTACTCAAAATTATAATCCATCTCTTTTTTCATCACAACAAAGAAACATTGACAATATTTTTTGACACTTTCTCCAGGTTAATGTTTTCAAACATAATTAACCTGCCTGTCTGTGAACCTTCAATAAAGTTGATAGCATCATCGCACAATGACAATGAGGGTGGATTTTTTCCGGTCAGGATCATCCGGATAATCCTGCGTTTCAAAGATTTCGATAGCTGAGAAAATTTAGTCACATCAATGCGATTACCGGAAAAGACTTCATCCTTACATGCTTTTGCCATCTCATCCAGGCAGGCCGAGTCGTCAGCTGCAAGATCGGCAAACCTCGATATGTTTGAGACAGCTTTCGGAAAAATAGCCTCGAGCTGTGGAATGACATTGTGCCTTATCCTATTTCTGGAAAACATTGTATCCGAGTTGGTTTCATCTGTAACGTAATCCTGATTCATCTGGGTCAGGAACTCCAAAATCTCGGACTTTGAGGCAAACAGCAATGGCCTGACAATCAAACCCGAGTTGGGAGCCATGTTGGCTGCACCGTCGAGTCCTGCGCCTCTGGCGAGGTTATGGAGCAAGGTTTCAGCCCTGTCGTTGGCATTGTGAGCCAAAGCAGTTTTGACCAAATGAAGTTTATTGGCGTTCTCAGCCAGCAAGCCATGCCGCCTCTCTCTTGCCCAGTTTTCAAGGTTTCCGGAAGGCTTGTCGGTTATCTTCAGACACGAAAAGGGTATGCTCTTCTTTTGGCATAATTCTTCAACAAATCTGGCATCAGCTCCAGAATTCTCTCTAAGTCCATGGTCAATGTGCGTACAGTGAATTCTTATCCCAAACAAATCCTTAGTTTGGTCAAGAAGAAGGAGCATGGCCACAGAGTCAGACCCTCCGGAACACGCAACCTGAATGCCTTCCCCTCTTTGAAAAAGGTGATTGTCCTTTGAAAATTCTATAAAATCATTTTTTAGTCTGTTCATAAATGAAAAAGGTGGCAGATAACCTCTGCCACCTTTGATTGTACTCAATTTACATGGGATTGTAAGACTTGGCAAATATTGCCAGATCGTCACAGTTGACCTTGCGATCGTAATTGAGGTCGCATCTCCAGTTGTATCCAGACTGCCCCTCGACTGTACCCATGGCTGTCTGAATAATAGCAAGATCTTTGTTGTCAACAACGCCATCTCTATTGAAATCACATTTATTGACAGGCTTTGGCAGGATGGCTATTGACGTATTCTTGGCCAACACCTTGGATTTTATCTCTTTGCCATCTTTATCAACAACTGTCATGACGACATCGGAGAACTTTAGGTCCATATAGTTTGAATCCTTGGCAATGAAATTCAAAGTTGCCACAATCCCGTCACCAGACACACCATTGAGTGGTCTTGCAAACTCCAGCATAAATTGCTCTGAATCCTCACTATACGTTGCATTGACCATGGCCAAAGGTTCATCTTTTATGAAGAAATCCCCCTTGGTAAATCCTGAGTACCCTACAAGCTCGTTTGCTCCTGGAATTGTCAGGTTGAACTCCAACGACTTGACATTTTTGGCATTGGTCAAATATATTGAGACGCTGAAACTCTCACCAATACCTGGTTCGAATGGTGTCGCATACGCCGATAGCGTTGGCGGGACTGGAGCGGGGCTCCCGGACATTGTAAAGGTTGCTGGTTGATCATACCCAAGATATTCCTGGACAAGTCTGTTCCCTTCCTTGTTGAGCACCACGCAGAGGGCAGAAACCGATGTAGCCCAGTCTCCATCAGGTAGAAGGTATTGACCATTGATATCCTTCCCGTCCCAGATAAACTTGCCAGGTCCAATCTCAAATTTGTCCTCAATATGAATAATCGACCACGGTTGTCCCTCACTGTCCAACGCATAGAAAACAAGCATACTGCCATAGTTTGACCACAGTGGCGGATCCCATTGCCAATCCCAGGAGCCATTGGTAACATCGTAGGTGACCTCGATAGTGTCGTCGACACCGTCACCATCTGGTGAAATCATTCCCTTTTGAAATTTAAGGTTTGTAACAAAGGAATTGTTTTCACCGCCGACTTTCGGGTCTCCGTTGTAAACACACACGCCCATGTGGAGTTTTCTATTGGTTGACCTGTCAGTGAACCACACAATTATATCGTTGAGAGATCCTTCGACTTCAGCCGGTAACTTTATGGTCAAACCCAACCAGGCAACGCCCGGGGTTTTGCCCGCAGCCGGAACAGTTATTTCTGAATCGCTTGCGCTTACATCAATCTGTTCTGGAGAACCTGAGTTAAGCTCAAAACTGACTTTGTATGTCACGGCTTTTTTTGAGTAGTTGGAAAGCTTAAGTGGAATGGTGGATTTCACGACCTCTTCAGGCAAATTTGCATATGTTGCCTCAGATTCCAACTCTGATGGCATATCCGCCACATTGATTTTACCTGTGCTTGCAACAATCAGCGCTGATGGGGGTTGAATAAGAACCGGGGTGCGAATTGCCTCATCTACGTTGACTCTGCCCATGCCCTGCAAAGTGAACGGAAGGTAGTACTGGCCATCGGTTCTCCTCAAAAAAATTGCTGTGTTCATAAGAGATCTCTTGATTTCAAATGGATTCCAGTTCGGACGCCCCTGTCTGACCAAAGCGGCACAACCTGCAACAAAAGGACATGCGGCAGAGGTTCCACCGAAATCCTCCATGTAATCGGATTTTGTTTTCTCCCTGAGAAAGTATGGCTGTGCTGCATGAATATTGATTCCAGGAGCACACACGTCAGGCTTGAGGAAACCCGTTATTGTTGGGCCATTTGAGGAATATTCGGCGATATTTGAGAAATATCTTGGTTTGCCAAAAGCCACCGTCACCTCATTCTGATTTGCATCGACGCTGCCGAGTTCAACCGAGTTGCCCTCGTGGAGTTGTTTGGAAATTGCCAGACCTTCAGACATCAAAATCTCGTAAGATGGAACAAAATTGAAATCTTCAGGTTTTTCATTGTCTTTTGGGTTATAATAATTTGCATTGATTTTGCCATATTCATGATTGTAGAGAACCACGGCCTTTGCGCCTGCATTTGAAGCGTTTATCAATTTTTCCTTGAAGGAGACCGCGCTACCATATTGCTGATCTTTTGGCCCTCTCTGGATCAACGCTATCTTCCCTTTTAAGTCCAATCCCGAGAAATCTTGCTGTCTACCCCAACCACAATCTAGCACCTCCAACGGCATATCATAAGAACTGAATGCCCTACCGGTGTCACCCCAACTGCCAAGGTATTTTTTATCAATCATGGTTTTGTCAGGAGCTGTCTTGAGTACCAACTCCGAGACCTCGCTCTCATCGGTTGCACCCACACCAATAACCGAATTTGCCGATGCAGTCTGTCCTTGTGGAACTGGAAACCTCAATGCTCCCGGGGATCCTTCATTGCCATTGGATACGACAACCGTGCATCCTGCAAGCGCGCAATTGAGTTGTTCTTGTTCAAACTGTGGGTCTCCACCTGGACGACCCCAGGAGTTACTCGAAATGTCAATTTTTTCCTTGATGTTGTTCTCCCAGGCCTTCATTATGGCTGGGCCGTCAAGAACGTATCCTTTGCCCTTGTCTGTCAGTCTCTGGATTTTGTAGCCTGCAAGCATTGCTTTGGGAGCTATACCCTTCTCTTTCACCTTTGTCTTCGGGTTGTTCGGGCCGTCGCCTGCAATCAGAGAGGCGCAAGCCGTTCCGTGCTCTGACTGAGTTTTAAATTCTTCCTGACAGTCATTGTCATTCATCGCCCAGTCATGGCTTATTGCTACTTTTTCACCAACTGGTTTTTCTTGTGCGCCAAAATCCGGATGGGTGTAATCGAGTCCCGTATCCACAACCGACACCAATACCCCTGAACCGTCAACCGGTCTTCCTTCCGGATCCTTGACTGTTGACCACACCTTTTCTGCACCAAGCAACGCTCTGGTCTTTGTCCTGTCAAGTTTGTTTTCCAGAATGTATCTTATCTTTTCAACACCTGACATCGACGCAATCTTCTCAAGATCACACAATCTTGCCTCAACATAATAGCCATTGAAAGCGTATTGGAAACTCTCGCCAATGATTGTCTCTGGGCAAATATCCTTCAATACCTGCTGGTTGATTGTTTGCTGTCTTTTAAGTGTAGATTCAAAAACCTTTGTTGCCTGGTTGTCAGGTCTCATCAATTCAAAGGCTGGAAATACTTTCAAACCACCAAAAGTTGACATCTGCACGACAGTTGGCCTTCCAAGCTGAACGAAAACACCAACCATCTCTGTTGAGTCCAACCCCATTGCCAATAGATTCTTGTCAATCTTGTCAAGCGCAGAAATGTTTTTGAATGGCAAGAATCCAGCAATGATGATAATTATCGAGCTAGCTATCAATAATATCTTCCTCATTTTTTTCCTCCAGATGCTTTTGAACCCACTGTACAATTTGCAATAATTAAATATCAAGTCACAAAATTAAAAAAACTGTCAAATTTTAAATTATTGCCTTATGTATACAATTATGTATACTAGATCTTAAAAGTAATTAACTATAAATTTCAAACAATTGAAATCCAATGTTAAAACTTACGAAAAAAAGTAAAAC
>JAGNLA010000012.1 GCA_017999835.1 Caldisericia bacterium | reverse complement strand
TTTTTTTCCTCCAGATGCTTTTGAACCCACTGTACAATTTGCAATAATTAAATATCAAGTCACAAAATTAAAAAAACTGTCAAATTTTAAATTATTGCCTTATGTATACAATTATGTATACTAGATATTAAAAGTAATTAAATATAAATATGCAGACATTGCAATTCGATGATGAAATCTACGAAATAAAGTCAAAGCAAAGAAATTGGCAAAAACAATTCCTATTTTTCCATACTGTTTTTTTGAAATTTTTCTGAATATATTCGCCAAACAAAACAAAAAAGCCAGATGCCTTGTTACCATCCGGCTTTTTTGTTGTTATATTCTAACTTTTATTAATTTTTGAAGGATTTTGTAAATATCGCCAAATCGTCAATCGAAATCGTATGGTCGTAGTTGAGATCGCATCTCCAGTTGTATGCAGACTGGCCATCCTTTGATCCCATCGAATTTTTTATGATCTGGAAATCTACATCGTCAACCCTGGCATCCAGATTGAAATCGGCCGGGTTGAATGCCTGTTTTCTGATCTGAACATCGGCTCCTCGAGAGAATCCTCTAGTTTTGACCAATTTCCCACTCTTGCTGGGTGTCATCAGCTTCAAATTGGCTATCCTGAAATCAATATAATTTTGTTCCAAAGCCTCAAATTTGAGATACAGCAGCCATCCTTCGCCAGTAATTCCCAAATCGCCTTTGGAAATGCTTACGTGAATCTTTTCGGTATCCTTGTCATATTCTATATCATAGTTCGCTTTATCTTCCTGATCCGAAGTCAGGTCACCCTTAACGTAACCGGCATAATTGAGGGATGACGCCCACCCGGGAATGTCAATATCGAAAGAAATGTCCCTTACGTCATTTTTTGTTGAAAGATAAAATCCAACTTTGAATTCCTGGCCAACACCAGGTTCCAATGGCATAACATACGTTGAAATAGATGAAGGAGGCGAAACGCTGCTCCCTGAGATTCCAACACTTGTCAAGTTGTCATACCCCAGAAAACCGGTCTCTACCCTATTTTTCTTATTCAAGTACTGGCACCTTACACTTACGCCCAGCCCCCATTTCCCATCTGGCAACACTTCGTGACCAAGCCAGTCACAACCATCCCAGGTAAATTTACCAGGGCCAAGCTCAAAATAGTCTATAACCTTGATACATGCCCAAGGCTCGTTGTTTTCATCGGTTACCCAAAAACAAAGAGCCTCACCGTCATTTTTAAAGCAAGGGAGAGTGTACCCAAAATACAGCGATCCATTTGTAACTTCATAACTTATTTCAACCTTGTCGTCTTTCCCATCGTTGTTTGGTGAGAAATTTTGTCTGTTTAAATCTAGGTTTGTGATGAATTTGTTGTTCAATCCTCCGAGTGAATAGTCATTGTTGTAAACGCAAACACCCATGTGGATTTTTTCTCCTGTTTCCTTGTTGGTGAACCAGACAATGACATCGTTGAGGCTACCCGGCAAAAGGCTGTTATTGTTGATATTGAGCCCCAACCAAGCTGTCCCTGGGGTTTCCTGGGCAGGTTGAACAGTGATTTCTTTGGTTGTCAAAGAAACATCAAGCAAGGCAGGATTGCCAGAATTAATTTCAAAACTGACATTGAATTCCTGTGGTTTGTTTGAGTAGTTGTAGAGCTTCAACGGCACTGTTGATTTCAAAACCTTTTCTGGAACTGAATCCGTAAGGCTCGAGTCCGATAATTCCTTGGGTGGGTCAGCAATTTTGGTTACAGAGCCATTTGACATAAGCAATGCGGATGGTGGCTGGATGAGTGTTTGAGCTGTTATCGCCTTTTGGATGTCAACCCTACCCATGCCCTGAACAGTGAGAGGATAATAGTACTGTTGATCTCCTCTGCGAAGCATCGTTGCTGTATTCATCAACGCTCGTTTTATTTCAAACGGTGACCACTCTGGTCTCGCCTGTTTTATGAGAGCTGCTCCACCAGCCACAATCGGACACGCAGCCGATGTACCACCAAACTCATCCATATAATCCTGGTTTAAAAGCGATCTCAGAATCTTTGCTGAAGCGGCATGAATACCCACTCCTGGAGCACAAACATCAGGTTTCAGAAACCCCTTGGCCGTCGGACCATTTGAAGAAAAATCTGCTATTCCTGCTTTTGCAACGTATGGTGTAAAAATTACGGTCACTTGGTTTTGAGTTTCCGCATTTCCATCTTCATCTACATGTTTTCCATAATAGATCTGTTTTTTTATTGCATACCCATCAGACATGGTGACGTTGAAAACTGGTAGATCAGTTTTGTCTGAATCGTATTCCTCCCTCATCAAACCATAAGTGTTGTTGTAGACAATAACAGCTTTTGCGCCAGCTGCCTTTGCATTCCTGACCTTTTCTTCGCCATCCATGGTGTTTCGTCCACGATTGTCAACAGGACCAAGACTCACCAGGGCAAGTTTGTTCTTGACATCTTTAGAATTGAAATCTTTCGAGGAGCCGTATCCACAATCCACAATCTCATATGGAGTGTTTGCTGTTTTGACGATACGTGCAATGTCACCCCAGTATCCGGATATATATGTATTCTCAAAACTTTTTTCCGGGCAGGAGAATATCTGTAGTCTGGAAGCTTCGAGGTCATCTGTTGCTCCAACTCCGATGGTTGAGCTTGCTGCGGCTATGTCGCCCTGAGGAATGGTATAAAAATAGCACGGGCCAGGTGATCCTGAATTCCCATTCGAAGCAACGACTGTCACTCCAGCAAGTGCGCAATTGAGTTGTTGGCTTTCCATCTCATGCTTTCCACCAATGGCACCGAAGGAATTGCTAGAAATCTGCACCTTGTCCTTGATCATCCATTCCCACGACATCATCGCTGCCTGGTCATTGAACAAATCTGTCGAATATTCTTCGTCGAATTTTGTCAGCTTATAACCTGCAAGCAGTGCCTTGGGAGCCATGCCAAGTTCTTTCTCTTTTGTTTTAAAATTATCAGGCCCATCCCCCGCTACCAGGGAAGCACACGCTGTTCCGTGATATGATTTCCCTCTCTCGTCTTCCTGACAATCATTGTCATTTTCTCCAAGATCTCTGCTTATAACGACTTTTGATCCTGTTGGTTTCTTTTGGGCGCCAAAATCGGGGTGAGTGTAGTCAAGACCAGTGTCAGATACTGAAACCAGCACGCCTGAGCCATCAACAACTCTGCCTGATGGATCCTTTACTTCGGACCAAACCTTCTCCGCTCCAATAAGCGCTCGTGACCTGGTTCTGAAGAATTGTTTTTTTGAAACCATGAATATTCTTTTAACCTGAGGCATTTTTGCAATCGCCTCAAGATTGCAAATAGACGTTTTTATGTAATAACCATTAAATGCATACTGGTATGTCGACAAAACCTGCGAATCAGGCGCAATGGTCCCGATGTCTGCAATATGTTTCTGTTGGAATCGTAAAACCTGTGAGAATGCGATTTTTGTGGAAAGATTGTCCTGCCTCATCATTTCGCTTGCAGGCAACATTGTCTTCCCACCAAAGGTTTCATGCATAACGACTGTTGGTTTGTCCAACTCAACAAACACGCCAACAACTTCGTCAGAATCAATGCCCAGCCTGAAAATGTCAGGATCAATTTTGCCAAGTGCACTTGCCTGATTAACGGGAAGCAGAAATGCAATTGTCATTAAGATGGTTATTGATACCCCAATAAGTCTTTTCATATTGTGTCGTCCTCCAATTATTTACCTAAGCATTTTATCAGAAAACGACATTAAAGCAACAATCATATAATAACAATCATATAATAACACAAAAAGCCGGGCCAATACGCCCGGCTTATGTTTATTTTGCTGAATTGACCAGATTATCTTTTTTTGTACGACTTTGAGAAAATGGCAATGTCGGCAGTTGTGATCTTGAGGTCATAGTTGAGGTCGCAGCGCCAGTTGTAACGATCATCACCATCAGTAGAATCAAGTGCTGACATGATGATCTTGAGGTCTGCATCATCAATCTTGCTATCCCTGTTGAAATCTGAAACGTCATAGGCCTGATTAAGAATGGAGATTTCACCATTCTTGTAGAATGCCTTTGTTTTGACTTCCTTGCCAGTGTCGTCAATCGCCGACATGAGCATATCTGAGAATCTGACATCAAAGTAGTTTGATTCTTTAGCCATAAATTTGAGCTTGAGCACCCATCCGTCGCCGGTCACTCCGTCAAGAGGACGCTGGAGGTTGACATTGAAGAGTTCTTTGTCCTTGTCATAATCGACATCGACAAGCGTAAGTGGCTCATCCTTGACAAAGAATTCGCCTTTTTGATATCCCATGTATTGAACAATTGAGGACGTTCCTGGCATATTGATCTTGAATTGGAGACTTTTGACGTCCTTTGCATTGTGAAGGAATAACCCTACTTCAAACTCCTGGCCAACGCCTGGCTCAAGAGGCAGTACGTGTGCAGATAGGGTTGGTAAAGACGGTATGGTGCTACTCTCTACACTGAACGATGTCGATGTACCAAATTCCATTTTCTCCTGGATTAAAGCAGTTCTTGTTGAATTAATCAAAGTATTTATTGCACTAACACCAATAATCCAGTCGCCATCTGGCAAAATATAATTGCCATTTTCGTCTTTACCATCCCAAACAAACCTACCCGGTCCAAGCTCGAACTCTTCTTCGACATGAATAGTTGTCCAAGTTTCTTGATTCACATCCATTGCTACGAAGGCAAGCATGTCTCCATAGTTTGACCAAAGGGGCGGATAATACCCCCAATTCCAAGAACCATTGGTAACATCATAAGTTATTTCAATTTGATCATCCTGTCCATCTCCATTAGGAGTGAAAACCGGCTTATCAACTTTTATAAACGATGCATAGGTGTTGTTTGCTCCACCTATTCTTGGGTCATTATTATAAATACAAATTCCGGTATGTATTCTTCTGTTATTTTTTTTATCAGTAAGCCAAATTACAACATCGTTGAATATGCCTTCAACAGAATTTGGTAGTTTAATATTGATTCCAACCCATGCAACACCTGGAGTTTTACCTGCTGGTGGTATTGATATCTGGGATGATGTAGCACTAACATCAAACTGGCCTGGTCTTCCAGAATTAATTTCGAAGCTGATTTCCAACGTGGTTTCTTTATTTGAATAGTTGTAAAGCTTCAAAGGGTAGGTTGAAGATTTAATTTCATTGGGTAATTGTTCGAACAGTTCTCCATTTTTAAGCTCGTCTGGAAGATCTGCAATGTTAATTTTTCCTGATTGAGCTAAAATGAGTCCTGACGGTGGCTGAACAAGAACCTGGGTTGTTATTGCATCATAAACATTTACTCTGCCCATTCCCTGAACAGTGAGTGGGAGATAATACTCACCATCAGTTCTCTTCAATAGGGTTGCAGTATTCATCAATGATCTTTTGATCGTCAACGGATCCCATTCCGGTCTACCTTGAGTAATCAATGCGGCGCAACCGGCAACAAACGGACCAGCTGAAGAAGTTCCGCCAAAATTCTCTGTGTAATTAGTTTTGTATTTGGCTCTATCCGGTCTTGGTACGGCAGCATGAACGTTCACTCCTGTTGCGCAAACATCTGGCTTGAGAAATCCTTGTATTGTTGGGCCATTAGACGAGAAGTCAGCAATATTTGCTCTGTATGTTGGTTTTGCAAATGATACCGTAACGTCATTTTGTGATTTATCAACTTGACCAGTTACCCAATCATGTCCACTATGAAGCTGTTTTCTGATCATATCTCCCTGGGATTTGTTAAGTTCGTAACTCGGCACGAAATTGAAATCGGTTGGATTTTCATTTTTTTGTGAATCAATATATGTCGCCATCAACTTTCCAGGCGTATGGTTGTATAGTAATACCCCTTTCGCACCAGCCAAGGCAGCATTGATGATCTTCTCTTTGAAAGTAATAGGTTCACCAAATTCTTTTTCTTTGGGTCCTCTCTGAATCAGAGCAATTTTCCCTTTTACATCTAAACCTTCAAAGTCATCTTTTCTACCCCAAAGGCAATCTACAGCCTGGATTGGAATATCGAATGAAGTAAACATTTTTCCAGTACTACCCCAGTGTCCAGCAATTGGCTTTCCAATAACTTCTGAATCAGGAGCATTTGAAATCTGGATTGTTGAAAAATCCGTTTCGTCTGTTGCACCGACTCCAATAACAGAATTTGCTGCAGCACTCGACCCTTGTGGAATTGCAAAATACGTTTGTCCAGGGGAGCCATTGTTTCCATTTGAAACAACGACTGTACAACCGGCCATGGTACAATTTCTCTGCTGGATTTCAAACTGATGATCTCCACCAGGCCTTCCCCATGAATTATTTGATACCTGAATTTTATCTTTAATTATGAAATCCCATGACTTCATAATAGCCTGACTATCGAGATATCCTTCTTTGCCCTCAAGTTTCTCAATTTTGTATCCTGCTAGGAGTGCTTTGGGAGCAATTCCTTTCTCTCTTACATTTGTTTTTGGATCATCGGGACCGTCTCCGGCAATCAAGGATGCGCATGCGGTACCATGGGATGAATTAATCGAGTCTTCTTCTTGGCAATCATTATCATTCATGGCTAAATCTCTACTAATAACTACTTTGGGGCCTACTGGTGATTTTTGTGAACCAAAATCCTGATGCGTATAATCCAACCCTGTATCAGAGACTGAAACAAGTACGCCTGTTCCATCGATTGGTCTTCCTTTAGCATCTTTCACGGTTGCCCATACTTTTTCGGCGTTAACAATTTTACGAGTTCTGGTTCTAAACAATTGCTGTTGCGGAATATAGAAAACTCGCCTGATTTCTGGAAAAGAGGCTATTTTTAAAATATTCGAGAGTTTCGTATTTATATAATAACCATTAAAAGCGTACTGATATCTATGTCCAACAATTGCATCTGGCAACATTTCTTTTACATGGTTAATATGCGTACTTTGCATTTTTTCAACACTTTTTACATACAATTTTCTGGCAAAATTATCATCCCTCATCAACTCACGGGATTGATAAACCATAGAATAATCAAATGTAGCCATTCCAACAACTGTAGGTTTCTCAAACTCAACAAAGAAACCTTCTGTTCTTTCTGACTGTATACCCATTGCTAAAAGCTGCGGATCAATCTTGTCGAATGCGCTGGCAGTTTGAATCGGCATAACGAATGAGAAAGCCAATAGCACAGCACAAAGTATCCCTGCAAAATTCTTCATTTTTCCTCCAGGAAAGAGAACTTTGCATGGTATTGTAACAAAGCTGCGATTAAAAACAATCAATATTGCTTTTTGATTTTCCGGATGACGTTTTTAACATCATCCGGGTTCATTTTTTCGGATTATTATCGTTTTTTGAAATACTTGGAGAAAATTGACAAATCATCCATATCAATCGCCTTGTCGTAATTCAGGTCGCAACGCCAGTTGTAGTTTGCCTCACCATCAGTTGATCCAAGTGAATTCATTATGACCTTCAGATCATCGTCATTAATCTTGCCATCCCTGTTGACGTCGGCAAGTTCATACGAATCCTTGAAGATGGCTATTTCAGAATTTTTATAGAATGCCTTGGTTTTAACCTCTTTCATGGAATCGTCTATCATCGAGATGTTGAGGTCTGAGAACTGGATATCGAAGTAGTTGACGTCTTTTGCGAGGAACTTTAAGTTGAGCACCCAACCCTCGCCAGTAACGCCATCAAGCGGCCGCTGGATATCGACTGTGAACTGATCTTTTTCTTTGTCATACTCGGCTGAAAAAAGAGTCATCGGTTCATTTTTAATGATAAAATCACCTTTTTCATACCCCATGTACTGTGCCACATCACTAGAACCAGGCATTTTCATCTTGAACTGCGCACTTTTGACACCTCTTGCGTTCCTGATGAAAACTCCTACTTGGAATTCCTGGCCAACACCAGGCTCCATTGGTGTCACATAGGCCGACAGAACAGGCAACGATGGCATAGTACTTTGAGAAACCGTGAATGTTGTGTTGTCAACTTCATATGAGTCAGTCAAAGTCACCAATTGCCGGTTGCTGACTATCTGGGCATCGCAGGTGACCACCATGCTCCATTCTCCATCAGGCAAAACATAGTTTCCATCTACATCCTTACCATCCCACGTAAATGAATGTGGGCCAAGCTCAAGGTATGGTTCACGCCTGATCATCACCCATCTTTCATAATTCTGGTCTACGACCCAGAACTGAAGATTCGACAAGAAGTTTGAGTAATATGCAATAAAAATTGAACCATTCGTAACTTCGTAATTGACCTTAAGCAAATCATTGTCGCCGTCGCCATTGGGTGTTATCTCTGTTTTTTCAATATCGACATAGCCAGCATATGTGTGCACGGCTCCCTGAATCGTCGGTTTGTTGTTATAGACACAAATACCTATATGCCAGCGTTTGTTCGTTGATTTGTCAGTAGCCCAGACGTAAATGTCGTTGAGGAAACCTTTTACCTTGTCGGGCGGCATGTTGACCGTCACGCCAAACCACGCCACGCCTGGTGCACCGGTTTTTTGAACTGGCGGAATCGTCAGTTCCGAGTTGGTTATCGAGACACCAAATTGATCAGGATAGGCTGAATTTACCTCGAAGCTAAGATTTATGTTTACAGGTTTTGCGGAGTAATTTGTTACCTTTACAGGCATTCTGGATTGCTGGACATTCAACGGAAGCTGCGACCTCTCATCATCATTGAACAATTCGGATGGGATATCAGTTATGTTCATCTGGCCAGAATCTGCGAGGATCAAGGCTGATGGTGGATTGAAAAGAATCGGAGTGTTAATGGCATTGTAAGCATTGACTCTACCCTGTCCCTGATAAATCATTGGCAAATAATAGTCTCCGCTGTAACGTCTGAGTGGTTCGGCTGTATTCATGAGGGCTCGCTTGACTTCAAAAGGCGACCACTTCGGAATAGCCTGTCTGATAAGAAGCGCACAGCCGGCAACCATCGGGCCTGCCGCTGAAGTACCACCAAAAGAATCAGTATAGGCGTTCTTTTTACCCTTTGCTTCGGTTGTCGACATGGCTGTGTGAATATCTTCGCCAGGAGCACCAACGTCTGGCTTGAGGAATCCTCTATAATTGGGCCCTGCCGAGGTATACGAGGCGAGATTGCCGACCAACGAAACATTAATCCTTACGCTGATTTTGTTTTGATTTTTGTCTGGAGTTCCCAGTTTCCAGTCATGCCCATCATGAAGCGCTTCCCTGATTGCTTCACCCTGAGTGTAATCAAACAATTCAATGCTTGGAACAAAGGTGAATTTTGATGGATCTTCTTTCTGTGTGTCATAATAGGCAGCCCTGATAAGATCACTGGTGTAATTGTAGAGGATCATGGCTTTTGCACCTGCCTTTGCGGCATTGATACACTTGTCCTTGAAAAGAAGCGATGGCCCATACTCCGATGTCAAATCAGCACTCGGCCCTCTTTGAATCAAAGCTATTTTCCCTTTTACGCTTATGCCTTCAAAATCAGCTGGTCTACCCCATCCACAATCCACAACATCATAAGGCCCGGAGGATTGCATTCTTTGTCCATTGTTACCAAAAAAGGCCATCAAAGTGTAATTTTTCAGCTTTCCGTTTGGCGAGCTAATAACTTCCACTCTCGGAGCTTCATTATCGTTGAGCGATGCCACCGCTATGACGTTGGCTGGTGATGAAGTTGAGCCACATGGGATTTCCAACCCTGGGCCAGGGGAACCACTGTTCCCCTGTGAAGCAACAATACAAACACCGGCAAGGGCAGCCTTGTTTTCTGCACTTTCTGTGTAAGACCCTCCGCCAGGTGCTCCATAAGAATTGTTGGAAACCTGAACTTTATTCTTCACGTTTTCTTCCCATGAAGCCATGATGCCATCACTGGAAAGTGAGCGTGGGCTTGTTTTGTTCATACCAACTTTAAGAGCGACGACCTTGGCTTTTGGGGCTAAGCCTTTTTCCCAGACCTTTGTCTTTGGGTTTTGCGGGCCATCACCAAAGATTATGCCTCCACACGAAGTACCATGGCCACCAACTTCATCCTCTTCCTGGCAATCGTTGTCGTTATAGGCAAGATCTTTTGAAACCAAAACCTTGGGGCCTTTTGGTGTCGATTGTCCGCCAAAATCCTGGTGGGTATAGTCAAAACCTGAGTCCGTAATTCCAGCGATCATTCCGCTGCCATCTACGGCATTGCCAAAAGGATCTTTGACCGAGTTCCAGGTTTTTTCGCATCCAAGAAAGACTCTTGACCTTGTTCTGTCAGGATATTGTGGAAAACAGTATTGAATGCTTTTGACAGAACGGAAGTTTGCAATTTTTTCAATAGTATTTGCAGGTATCTCTGCATAACAACCATTAAATGTATATTGAAAACTTGTTCCAACCATAATTTCAGGTGAGAGTGACTTGATGGAGCAAATATTCCGAGATTGGAAAACATTCAATCTCTTGACTGACACCTTGGTAAGAACATTGTCAGACCTCATCATTTCAAAGGCCGGGAAGACCTGACCAGACGAAAAAGTTAGATCGTCGATGACCGTATTCCCTTCAAACTCAATTATGACTGGCACTTTATCGGTGCCAGAAAGACCGAGTTTTATCAGTTGTTTATCGATTTTTTCCATTGCGCTAGAACTATTGATAGGCAACATTATTGTCCATATCATCAAGGCAATAATCGCAAGAGAGAGTGTCTTTTTCATCCATACCTCCGGATTCTTAGATTCTAGGTATATCTCTATCCTATTTAACCTTAAATTGCAATTGCTTATTTTGTATTTCTGATATTTGTTGCAGAAACAAATGATAATAATGATAAATATTTCCATTTTTCATTTTAGATGAATTTTTAAGGGTATTGTGTTCGAAGCACGATTTTTGCATAATAGGCAACTGATGGAGGTCGAATAATGAAAAAAAATATTGTTGGTTGTGACCACTGTGATCCTTGCCTTCTCGCCATTTTGCATCTACAAGGCCAAGGCACTTCATTACGTTCCTGTAGAAATCACATCTATGAACGTTGAACTCAAGCTTGAGCCAGAGGCTTATGGATTCTCAGTTGCAAGCAACATGACTCTTGTCCCGTTCGAGGACGTAATGGAATTCGAGCTTGAGCTTGACCCTTCATACGAAATAACCGAGATCACTCTTGATGGCAAGGTTGTTCCAAGTTATTTCAGCTATGGAACCATCGACATTTTTGTCGCTTCAAAAAAAGACGAAAAACACAAACTCCACATCGAATATGACGGCTATGCTCCAGGCGACCCAAGAACAATGAACATGGTTTATGTTGGCCCGGACATGGCACACCTGATATGCGGATGGATCCCCGAGATACCGGAACAGAATTACTGGCTGCCAGAAGACACCACGCTGACTATCACAGCACCAAAGGAATGGCAGACATTCTGCATCGGAAAGAAAATGAAATCAGGCGAAGGCACGGCGACTTACAAGCTCGACTACAACAGCCAATACCTGACCTGTGGCGCAGGTCCGTACAAGGTTGCAGAGAGTAAATACGATGATGTCCCAATCTCGGTCTATTTTCTCCCAAACCACGCCCAGCTGGGAAAAACATACGCCGAAGAGATAAAAAACATATTGGCACACCATGAAACCTATCTTGGCAAATATCCACAAACCAGATACCAGCTCATAGAAGCAAATGACTACATCGGCGGCGGACTTGGGCCAGCCGGTATGTCATTGATCTACTCATCATCACTCAACGACCCTCTGCAAGACAGGCAGAGGTATTTTGTTGCTCATGAAATTGGCCACTGCTGGAGTCCAGGAGCAATGCTTGTTCCAATGGGCAACGACAACTCCGCAGTGTTGACAACAGAATGCCTGGTTTCCTACGTTGCGTACATGTACATCGAACAAGCCGAGAGCCGCTATGATATGATTGAGATGATGACCCAGGACATCGGCAACTATTTTGCCTACATAGACAGAAACGGCGATACTCCACTCCTATACCTGACAAACGCAAACTCGGACATAAGAACCCAGATTGCGTACAATAAGGGGCCATGGGTATACCACATGCTCAGATATTTTGTCGGTGACGACGACTTCACCAAACTCCTGTCCGGTTTCATGAAAACCTACAGAGGCAAGCGAACCAATGCCTATGATCTGTGGAGCTACTGCATCCGCAACTACGGCGATGATATACCAAGCAATTTTTTCCTTGACTGGCTTGCCAGAGCTGCCCACTTTGACCTGTGGCTTAATGACAAAGAAACTACAGAAAATGACGATGGCACCTACACAACTGAACTTGAGTTTGGCGCACGCGGTGGAGCTACATGGGTAGACATTGAAGTAGACTGTTACTACAAGACAGACGACGAACATTCTGACTACGAGAGGATTATCGTCAATGACTACACGGCAACGGTCACGACACCATCACCATTAACCGACGTGGTCATTGACCCAAGGGTATGGTTTCCGTCAAGGTCAAACCTCCCACCAACCGGGCCGTTGTCCGACTGCATCAACCGTGGCAGGTACTCGATAGTGGTTTATGGCACCCAGGGAGAGGATAAGTCGCACATCCTGGTTTCAAAGCACTGGGCAAGGCTGTTTTATAGATTCCTCCAGTCGACCAACTCATACGGTGTTGACCTCCTGGCAGATTATGAAGTGTCAACAAATGACCTGGCAAACGCTGATGTTTATTTGTTTGGCAACCCATCGGTAAACTCGGTCACATCTGATCTTGGCAATTGTTTCCCTGTAGATTTCAGTGACAACAGCTTCACAGTCGGTGGCCAAACCTTCTCAAACCCTGACCAGGGTATCATCTATTGCTACATCAACAAATGCTACAACACTGCAAAATATATCACCGTTTTTGCCGGAAACAGCGCCAGCGCACTCGATGGATGCCTGATGATCAATTTTGACAGCATGGGCAGCGATTATGTTGTTTACAATGAACAATCCAAGGACAGCAGACGTGACTCCTACCTTGGAAGGGGTAATTTCGACAAATCCGGTTTTCAATGGCATGACACATCATTGCCTGCGCTCGAAATTTCAAGTATCACCCCACAAGCAGGCGACATTTATAAAATCAATGGAACAGCGCCAGGAGCAAAGTACATCCGCGTCGGAGGAGAGGCCATTCACGTTGAGGACGACGGTTCATTCAAGGGAATGTTTGAACTTGATCCACTGCACCTGACAGTCAACATCGAGGCATTCTCTGACAATAATTCTTCAATCCACTACAACTTCAACCGGTTCCTGCTTTCACCTGAAATCGCCATCAATCTGAAAGTTCAGTCATCCCAGGTTTTGATTAACAAAGTAGACATTTCAGATTACATGCAGCAACCGGTCAAGTTGGTCTACAAGTCACCATTCATCAGTATTGCCGATATCCAAACCCTGCTGTGGCTCTCGGGCGGGACATGTTCAACCTTTGGCGATGAAGGCAACACATACATCCTCCTGACTCACAACGACAAGAAGGTTCTGCTTACCGAAGGCCAGCCGGTAGCGTTTGTGGACGGGGAACCAGTGCCGATTGACAAGACAAACGCAATGATTTCACCATCGTTTTTTGGCGACCTGTACATTCCGGTGTCAGTGGTTTCGATGCTTGGCGCAAAGTTCTCCTACAATCAAAACAACGGTGACATCTGGATAAAATTCAAAACCCAGGTTGCAAGTGAAGGCTTGATGAACAACTCAAAAACATCTGCAGAACTTTTGTCAGTCAGATAAACCCAAAATAAATTCAAAACCCCTGCTTTTTAGGCAGGGGTTTTTGTTTGCAAAAAAGTTTGCTAGTTTTTCACGGCTTCTTTGGAAGCTTGCCGTCAAGGCTGACCAGAATTGCGCTGAGAACTTCGTCTTCAATCTTGCCAACAACAGCAATTGTTGCTCCGTTGGTGAGATCGTCAGCAGTTTTCTTTTCCTTGCCAAGGAAGAACTTTGTTTTGTCTGACCAGCTGACTTTGACTGTCTTGCCGTCTTCAGCTGTAAGCGTGAACGTCATTGCATCCTTGTCGATGCTGCCAACAGTGCCGGTGATCGGCTTTGGGATCTTGTCAGTGTCTGGTTTTCCAATTGTGATAACCGCTGCTTCGATTGTTTTTTCCTCGATATTTATCTTGCCGATAACAGCGACAGTTTCGCCATCTGTGATGTCGGCAAGTGTTTTGCCCTTTGGAAGGATCTTTGTCTTGTCGGTTGTTGTAACAGTCAACTCGCCCTTGTCGTTTGTGAGGGTGAAGGTGCCTGCATCGGCATTGATGTTTGAGGCCTTACCTACAACTGCCTGTGGCTTTTCGTCGTCTTTTTCTCTCTTGCCCCAGAAAACCACGAGCGCTGTGACGGTTTTTGTTTCCTTGTCAAGATTGCCGGCTACTGTTACTTCTGTCCCATCCGCAAGGTCAGAGAACGACTTTTGGCCATCCTTTGAAACAAACTTTGTTTTATCGTTAGTGTTGACCGTGACCGAGCCCTTGTCGTTTGTCAATGTGAAGGTTTGGTCGCCGAGGTTTGAAACTGTTCCAAAAGCAGAAAAATCCGGTTTTGGCATGTCGCCTGGCTTTTCAAGTTTGCCCACAGAAACAATTATAGCAGCAATGGTCTTTTCTTCCTTGTTGACCTTGCCCACCAATGTGACTTCGATATCGGCTTCAATGATATCAAACTCAGCGGCAACCATGTCTTTGAAATATTTTGTCTTGTCGGAAGTTGTGACAGAGAATTCCATGTCTTTAAAATTGATCTTGAAAGTTTTGTCCACAGCGTTCACGGAAACAACCGTACCCTTTATCGGTGCTGGCTTGTCCTGAGCCATAACAGCCGTCATCGATACCATTACCGCCATTATCGTCAATGTTGCAAGTATTTTCTTCATTTTTGACCTCCTTTGTGGTCTGGTGAGATATTTGAAAACTGATACGCAACCCCAAAGTTAAAAGTCAGGTGAACGAACCGAACCGGTCATGTGTAATAGAGGTGGTTATCAAAGGAGGTAACAAATGAAAACAGGAGTTAAGATAGCAACAATCGCAATAATGATCATGGCAATGGCCATCGGCTCCGTGATGCTTTTTGGAAAGGCCCAGGCGGCTGATCCGGCAGACCCAAAAAATGAGCTGACAGTAACAGGTTCAGGCATAATCAAAGTTCAGGCAGACAAGTTCTCAATCTCACTGACAATCCAGACAATTGACAAATCTGCAAGGACAGCACAGCAGGAAAACGACAAGAAGGCCAACGCCCTCATCGATGCCCTGACAAAAGCAGGCGTGGCAAGGACCGACCTTGTGACTTCAAACTACAGCCTCGACCCTCATTATAAGTGGGATCGCGAGAACAACGAAAACAAACTTGACGGTTACATGGCAACCTACAGCCTCAGGGCAACGGTTTATGACATCAAGAAGATGGGCGAGATCATTGACATCGCCACCAACAACGGCGCAACAAACATCGGCGGCATCAGCTACGAACTCAAAAAGACTGACACCTACAGACAGGAAGCGCTCAAGCTTGCCATGAGGGATGCAAAGTCAAAGGCAACAATCGCTCTTTCAGAGTACGGCCGCAAAGTGACAGGCGTCAAAGTCGTCTATGTCAATGACTCAAATCCTGTCAGTGCAACCAGAAACGCAATGAAGGTTGGTTCAGGCGGTGGAGCTCAGGATGCCGAATACGCACCGGACATCATCGCAGACTCGATGACAATCACCTCAAGCGTGACAGTGATATTTACGTACTGATAAATCCTGTCATAGTCTATAAAACCCGAAGCAAAAAGCTTTGGGTTTTTTATTTTTGGATTTCTGCTATAATAGGAAAGTTGGCATATTTAGGGCTGAATGATATAAGTAGCACTACCAGACTAATTTATGCTAGGAGGGCATCAGTGATAACAATTGCAGTTTTCGTATATATTTGTATAAACATTTTCGCTATCATTAAAAATCTAAAAAACGATCCTATCCATGAAAGACTGCCATGGATTCTCTACTTAAGCAGTTCATTTTCGTTAGTCCCCTGTTTGTTATTATTATCCGTTAATCCAGAAATCTTTGCTTTGGTATGGTTTGTTAAAGCCTTCGCGTTTTACATATTTATTGGCCCGATAGTCATAGGAATGCTTCTCGAAGCGTTCAAGCCAGCCTGGAAACACGTCAGGTTCAAATGGTGGCTGCCGATACTGATAATCCTGATTGTTATTGGTTTTTGTTATTTAACATATATTCTCAATTATGACGGTTTCCGCTACAACGATCCCACAGAAATGACTTTAATTGGATCGCTCTTCTTGTTGCCGTTCCTTGCCAGTCTCTTCCCGCTTTCCAAGGCTCCAGACAAAGAAAGTCGCAACATCTACGGGTTCATATCAGGCGGCTTCGGAATAATGTCTGTCGGTTCCATTATCGCTTTGTCATTATACCCAAAAGCAAACGGGTTGCTTGCGTTAATGATTTTCTCACACTTTGACATGCTAGCTATGATTGCATACGCCACATACCTAAAGCTAGGACAGACACGAAAACTGGAGACAAAATGACCTGGGTTAGCATTTCTGGATTAATTTTTGTTGTTTCCATTTTAGATTGTCATCAGTAATATGTTAACCAGAAAAAATTCAACCCATCCTGGTTAGCAGTCTCACTTATTAATCTGCTATTGCCAAACAATCCACATCTGCTATAAACAATCAGAGATTGCAAACAACTTCTGGAACTGAGGTGGCAAATGAAGCTGTCCTGGATAGGCAAATCCGCGCTTATATGGTTTGGCATAGTTCTGATTGCGATTGTGTTTTCCCTTTTTAGCACAGAAAATCAGATTCTCAGGATAGTTGTAAATGATTCCCAGGGCATTTTTCTTATTGTTCCTCTTTTTGCCATACTTTCGCTTGGTTTGGGGTCGCTTGCCAAAAGAACAAAGTCTGCGCTAGAATTCCATAAAACTCCATGGATTCTTTATGGCATTGGTTCATACATAATGCTTGCCTGCGTTATTCTGGCATGCGCAATGCTTTTTATTTCCTATTCGCCTGCATCTTACGCCATCAACTCGATTCTCACAATGATAGTCTACGCCCTGCCAATCATAGCGTTTGTCTTTGTGCTTGGCGGTTTTGCCCTGGAACTTCTTGGGGACAGGATAAAGAACCGTTTCTCTGTCTGGTGGCTGCCGATGCTCATGATTGTTCTTTTTTGGGCAAGTTCTTTTCTTTTGAACAACGATGGTTTCCGGTACAACGATCCAGTCTATATGATGATTTTAGCACTGGCTTTTCTTCTTCCAGCTATGCTTTGCTCTGTGATTATCCAGAAAGGAAACAGGGAACCCTGGACGATTTCATATTGGTACATAGGATCAGGTTTTTTGATCATGTTTGTGGTTGCATCAGTTTTTCTGGTAACATTCCCTTATGTGATTTACAGCAATTTTTTCATGATTGCTTTGAGTATGATGGTTATGCTAGCGTTTCTGATAACTGGCGTAGATTTTTCATACAAACTCACAAGCCGAACATCGCATTAACGACATTGTACAAAACCGAAAAGATATTATCATAACTATAAACGACTCTGGAGGTTGTAACTTATGAAGCTCTCATGGACATCGATTGGAGCGATGATTTTGTTTGTTGTTGGCGCAGTTTTGAGGATGGTTGATCTGGGCACAACATCGCTCTGGGCAATGAGGCTTTTCCCGATAGCAATCGATTTGCTTCTTGTTGTCATCGCGTTCCTTGTCTGGAATGCGCTGGCCAGAAGAAAATCCAATGAACGATGGCCATGGCTCTGGTTCCTTCTTGCCGCGATAGCAAATGTCGGCGCAATGGTTCCGGAAGCACTGACAAAAGTACTGACAGAGCAGGCCGTAGTGTTGTCAATTGCTAGCGCTGCATTCTTCATGGTTGCCTACATCTGTTTTATTGTTGGTTTCTGGCTTGAATCCATCCAGGTCGAATGGGTTTCGTCAAAGTTCAACATCTGGATTCCACTGATTGTCAACATCATTGGCTTTGGCGTTGTTGCATTCTTCCTCCTCAAAGAACTCACAAACGCAAACCTTTCAGGCATCTGGTCAGTAACGTTTGTTTCTCTTGTTGCCATGGACTTCCTTCTGGTTGGAGTTATCTGGGCTGTAGTCGCCCGAACCAGAGGCGGCAAGCTTTCAATACCGTACATCACAATTGGCGTTGGCTGCATTCTGCTTGTCATTTTCCACATCATCACGTCGTTCCTGATGACAAAAAATATGTTTGATGTCGATCATGCCATTAGAATTCTACTTATGTTTGCCATGACCGTCATTATCGCAGGTGGCGACCTCAGGCTTGGCATAGAAAAACAACTGGAATAATAAAACCTGACAAATTCAAAGCCCCGTAGAATTTTACGGGGCTTTTTTATTTTGCTTTTTTTAGTACAATCGTTCCCGATGGAGGAGCAAGATGAAAATTAAACTTTCTTGGACAAGCTGGGTGGCATTGGCATTGTTGCCAATCAGTATTGTGGCAGTTTTTTATTTTTCCCCCTGGGCGCAAGTGCCTGAAAGAATCATTAATTCAGACCTTAGGTTCAGCCTGATGCTTCCGCTTGCTGCCCTTGCAAGCTATACATGCATTGTTTTTTTAGTCAAATCAAAAACAATGTCTAGTGAATTCAGGCTCCCGTGGATTATGTATTCTATTGCGACGTTTGCGTTTCTTCTCGTAAACATCATGACAACACTGGAGAATTCGTTAATAATAATCGACCGTCCCCAGATTTTGAACATATTTATGATTGTGATGGGCTTAGGTTTTCTTTTACTACCATTATCTGGCATGATTGCTGAAGTATCGAAACCCTCATGGAAGGGTAGGAAATCATCGACAGAAGTATTTGTCATCATTGTTGTGGTTTTGCTTGTTGCATACATTTTCATCGACCGAACTTCAGTTGTAAGTGAGATTATACTTACGGCTTTTACACATCTTATAATGATCTTCATATGTGCAGTCATTATCCAGAAAGACGGAAAAGAAAAAGTTTCTTTTTGTTACAAAGTTATCCTTCCTGGTTTTGTGGTTTTCATGGCTGGTTCTATTCTTGACAAGCTCTTCAAAAATTCAAACTGGACCAATATTTCGGCGATAACTTTTCTGACATGTTTTATAATCGCAGCCGATATCCGAACCAACATCTGGCTTGAGGAATCGGCCACAAAGGTTTCGCAAGGCATCGAGGCACAGAAGTGATCAAAAGAGTAACATGGATAAGCTGGGTGGCACTTGCTTTGATGGTTGTTGGTGTCGTAGGCGTTATTTTGATTTTTCTAGTCAAGGTTACCCCGCCAATCTCTGACAAAATCATCGACTATGAGAATGTTTTTAATCTGCCTTTGGCGATGCTTTCCAGCTGCGCTTTCATCATTTTCCTGGTTAAAGCAAAAAAGATGCACCCAATTGATAAAAGACCTTGGCTTTCGTTCAGTATTGCATCCTTCTTTTATTTGAGTAGTATAGTTTTATGGCTATTCAGATTCGGTCTAGACAGCGTTAATGCTCAAATATTTGATAGGATTATCCCATCGGGTATTTCTCTAATTTGCCTGATTGCTGCAATTATTGCAATCTGTTTTGGATTTATTGCCGAAACGCTCACTTCAGCCAGAAATTTGCCATTGTCAGCATACGTAGGCCCGTTAGTCGCATCCTTCATTGCAATATATCTATTAGGGTCGTTATTAGGGTCGTTCTTGCCTATTGCAAAAATTCTTGAGATTGTGATAGGTTATTCAATCCCAAGTATCTTATGCATTTATGTAATCAACAGCATTGGCAAAGAAGAGCCTAAAGCCATTTGCTACAAAGTGCTTCTTGCCGGCTTTATGGCCTCAACGGTCATTGTAGTAATTTGCTATCTATTTAAAACCGATGTTCACGAACCGATCTGGGTTATTATCAATCTTTTCTGTGTGGTTGTGGCAGCAGACATAAGGACAAACATCTGGATTTCGGAACAGAAATAACCATTCTCCAAAAACAATAAAGCCCCTGAAATTCAGGGGCTTTATTAATAAACTCACTTTTTTCTAGGGCGTTACCTTGTCGCCATCGGCTGTTGCTCCGTAGTTGAGGCACAGGATTATCAAGTCCATGCCATCAACAACCTTGTCGTCATTGAAATCGGCTCTGCCATCATAGCCTGGGTCACCGGCGCTCAAACCAAAGGTCTTGCCAAGAAGCATTAGATCAGTTGCATCAACCTTACCATCCTGGTCAACGTCTCCAGGCAGGAAGCCGGATATGGTCAGCTTGACCATCGGCTCACCCATGGTGACTGATTTTATCGCCTTGTAGCCATTGTTGCAGTCAAAGATCCTTATGTTGGCAATACTCAGCTTGGTTTCCTGAGTGACCTGCTTTGCCTTCACTTTGACCGTACAGAATTTGCCGGTTCCAGATATTGGCCCTGCGCCTTGCTGCCTGATGCAGCTGACTGATACAATGCCAAGCTCAGGATCGATTGTTCTGACAAAGGTTGTTTTCTTGAGGTCGGTTGACATCAACGGGCCTTCTGTGACATCGACAACCTCGATGTATGAGGGATTGTAAACAAGGTCAAACTCGACAGAGCATGTATTCTCAAGATTTCCGATCTCGATGTCGATGGTGTCCTCGGTTTTATTCTTTAAACCTTTGTACTCAGGCATCCAGCGCATTATTTGGTTGGTGTCTGGTTTGTAGACCTTCATCAGGATTTCCCTTGAGGCAACCCTCATGCCACCGCCAATGCCGACAGCCTGGATGTAGCATTCCTTGTAGCCACGCTGGAGCGCAGCTTGATCGTTGTCCAGGAATGTGCTTGGTATTGTTATCAGACACACCGCCCTCTGGTCATGTACAGATGGCATGAGTTTTGCCGGAGTAAACTGAGCAGTTACGCCAGGGCAGCCGTCTTTTGTGCCAAGGCTGAAGTTGACGCTTGCTTTGAAGTTTGTCGACATGCTCAGTTCAAAAATTGCCATAGCCATCTGACCTGCTGTGACATTTATGGTGCCCTGCTTTGGTGAGATGCTGAAACTGCCCTGTTCCTTCTTGACTGTGAGTATGAAGCTGACCTGTGTCTTTGGAGTCTTTCTTCCTGACGAGGTCACAATCGTGACGCGCTTGCCATCAATTGTTTGTCCAAAGAAGTCAGTTTTAACCACGAGCGATACAATCCCGGGGCTTGTTACGGTTGTTGGAGTGAAGGTAAACGTAACACCTGGGAAATCACCAATGTTGAGCACTTCAAGGCCAACAGGAAGGCTGTAGCCGTCGATGTACTGGCAGTTGATCGGGATCTCTTTGGACTCACCAAGCCACATGATTATGTCCCTGTCATCCGTGTTGACCAGGTTGCAATTGTAATCGCCTACTACAGGCGGATCGACAATAAGTTTGACAGGATAGGTGTGAACTTTACATCCACCCTCGGCTTTGAACAACAGGTTGTATTCGCCTGGTGATGTGTTTCTTGCTACGTTTAGCTTGAACTTCGACTTGCCAGGGGTGGTTGTAATAATCGGTGCGAATGCACCTGTGACACCAGTTGGAAGTCCCTGAACTGACATGGAGACAGCATTGATGAAACCACCTGCTGTATCAATCGTCAAACTGTATTCGGCGGATTCACCAGCATAAATTCTGACATCGTTGGGGTTTGCCTGGAAGACAAAGTCGCCGTTTGAAGGCTCCCTGACAACAAGGCTGATCATGGATTGCCTAAGCAATCCCGACCCTTCAGCTTTGATGATTATTGGATGCGTTCCTTCAGGACAACCTGGGCCAACATAGATTGACAGAGAAGTTTCTCCTGAAGCTGAAAGTGTTTCTGGAACAAATTTCATCGTGCAGTCCGAAGGAGCCTGTACGACAGAGAATTTTACTGGAACTTTCAGAGGAATCTGGGAAATGAACTGGACTTTCATTGAGTATTCCTGACCCTTGCAAACAATTGGGCTGCCTGTTTCAGGAGCAAGACCAAATCCCCATTTTGCAGCATAAGCAAACAGGTGACCATCCTCTGATGGGATGTAAAGCATCCTTCTGGCAAATGTCGGGTGGGCCTTTGTTTTGTGGCCTGTTTCGATTTTAAAGACCACTTTGCCATTGGCATCATAGCAGAATGCCAATCCTTCTTTATTGAGCACTATCGCGTTGGCATTCTTGTCAATGATTACAGAGCCATAATTCCAATCGTTCTTTACGCATTGCTCTCCATCACAATTCCACTGACCTTTCTCAACGACAAGGTCTGTAACGGTTGTGCATCCATCATTCTTCAGTCTCATATAACGGTAGGTTGGGACGGTAGTCTGAGGTGTAACACCAAAGTTTGTGGCAAAGAAGCAAACGGTTGAGTCAGACAATGTCAGCAACGCAGGTGAACCAAATGTTGGACCAAATGTTGCCCTCTGACATCCAAGGTTTCCATCCTGGATGTAGTGACGCTCGACCATTGAGCTTTGGAAACAAGTTCCTACATCGCCCTGGACAGAGGCAACCCACCACTCCTGGCGATCGTTGTCAACGGCAATTGTTCCAATATTTTTTTCGTTATAGATTGAAACAGTGTAGACCTTCGACAGGTCATTTGCGTTGAGAGCGTAGATATTGCCATCAAAGCATGAGAACATGACCATTGGCTGCTGGGGGGATTTCTTGTTCAAGGCGTATGAGAAACCACTAACAACCTTGCTTGGAGCAACAAACGTCTTGAGTACGGTGGCGTTGGCATCCCTGCCAGCTGCCATTGCATGGACTGTACCTTCAAGGGTTGAGAAATAGACTGTCTTTTTGGCCACTTCTGGTGGAGCCAGTATAAGTGGAGAGGTTCTGATGATACGTTTTGTGTTATTGCTCCACACTCTTGAGCCGGTCTTTGCATCGAGGCAATAGAACACACCATCAAGAGAACCTACGTAGAGCAAGCCATCTTCCGTATCAACAGCCGGAGTGGACATGACTGGCCACTGCTTGTCTTCGCAGTCGTCAAAGTTGTCAACTTCAAAGACAGACTTCATGAAGTCAAAATGCCAGACTTCATCGAGGGTTTTGGAATCGAGCGCATAGAGTCTGGATTCGTGGATTCTTTTGTTTTCCTTGCTTTCCCACTCACCAATGACGTAAACCATGCCAAATTCAACAATTGGCTGGGTTCTTATCCTTACAACAGCTTCAGCATCGTTTTCAACCTTGAAAACCTTGTCTGCTCGCAGCTGAGGATCGGAGAAGAACGGTTCTTTGGTTCTACCATTTCTGACAATGTCCTTTTGGAACATCGGCCAGGACTCAGTATCGACGCCACCAACGCTAAACCTGACAGCCGTGGAGGCAACCTTACCTCCAGCATGACCCTGTATTTCAACACCATAGGAATCAGCTTCTGTCGACGTGTCCGTTTTAACAATGGCAGTAACATAGCCATCTGGTGTAAGTTTTGTTGGATTAAAGAGCACTTCCATGCCAGACGGCAGGGTTTTGGGGTTGGCAAAGAAGGTTATTTCAGCATTGAATCCACCGATAGCCTCAACCTTGATCATGAAAGGAATGGTGTCGCCTGGATTGATGTTGCGCAAAGGTGTCATCTGATCCGAACTGACGGTCAGCTTGAACTCGCCTTTCAAAGGCTCAAGGATCTGAAGTTGGAGGATTGCGTTGCGCTCTCTGCCGAGTAATGTTCCTGCAATACTGCACGCATAAGTGCCTGGTTTTGCATCGGAAGAAGCTTCGAGAATAAGGTCAACTTCCACAGTCTCAAGTCCAGGTTTGACTGTCGACTTGGCAAATGTTGCCGTAACATTGTTTGGTAAACCAGTTGCCTTGAGAACCATCGGGTAACTGAAATTCATCGTTGCACTGATGGTGACTTTATACGAGCGCATGTTGCCTGGATAGATTGAGTCTGATCTTGGCAAAACGTCGATAGTGAAATCGTCATGGTCGGAGAATGCGTAGAGATTTCCATCGTTAGCAGGGACGTAAACCATGCCTTCATCAACAACAGGGTGACCTGTGATAACATTGCTCAGTGTCTGTTTGAAAACAACATCACCATTTTCACCTTTGCAAACGTAGAAAGTGTTTGCTCCGCCAAAAAGGATGTATTTTCCTGAAATCATGATGTCGGTGAGGAATGGGAAAACCATCTTCAACGACCATCTCATTCTTCCAGTTTTCAGATCGAAATTGTAAAGCATGCCCGTGTCGGAACCAATTATCACCTGATAATCGCTGTACACAGGTGGTTTCAAGATTGATGGGCCACTTTTGTAGAACTGGTCAATTTCAAACGATTTCCATATGACTGTTCCTGTGGCAGTGTCCAAGCCATAAATTCTGCCTTTTTGGCCACTGATTTTTGATCTGGATGCTATGACGAGAATGCCGGCAGAGTAGGCTGGAGTATTGTAGAATTCATACGTTTGCTTTTCGTCAATTTGAACCTGTTGAAGGGTTGTGCCATTTTCAAGTCTGACAATGTTGAGCAGGCCGTCGTCATTAAGTGCAAAAACCTTGTTGTCTGCAATGACTGGATCGGTATATAGTGCTCCGTTGAGACCAACGCCCCAGACTCTTGCTCCTGACTTGAGGTCGAGGGCGATAAGGGCGCCTCTGTCCACACCAAAGATGACCATCTGGGTGATGCCTGGCTGGTTGATAATGGTGGCACCTGTAGAAATCTGCCCAATGGCGCCATCGGTGCCGGCTGTCCACTGCCACCTGAGGTTTCCAGATGTCGCATCAAAGCAGTAAAGCGTTGATGTACGTTCAATCTGTCCACCTGTCGTTACCACAAGTGACTGCGTTTCCTGGTCGATTGCCATGGAAGACACCGGGAAGTTAGTTATATCCTTGAACTCCCACAGTTCGGTGCCTGTATATTTCTCTATGCAGACAACCCTTCTGCTGTTTAATGCCTGATAAATCCTGTTGCCGCATGCGACCGGTGGTGTCGAAATGTTTGCCGTATCTTCATAAATCCAGGTTTGGATCAATGCTGGGCCGTTTATTTCGGTACCGGCACAGCTGCCATCACGGGTATTGTTGCCTTTTCTAGTTCCATTGCAACTTGCTGCATTTGCAGTGTTTGGTGGAAGCCCCGCAAACAATGTCGCCATCATCACGAATGCTGTTGTTAAAATGAGGAGTTTTCTCATCATTCCTCCTTATCTGACTATGTATGTGAGCTCAACACGCTTATCTGCGCTGAACCAATCTACCTGTGCGCCAATCGCCTCTGACAACGCTCTGAACGGAACCATGGTTGAACCTTTGACAATTTGCGGAGGGACGTCCATGTTCTTTGTCACCGTTTTACCATCAAGGTTATAGAATTTCTTCCCAACCCACATATGGAGCTTGTGTGTAATCGGGAGGTCGCTGGCATCCTTGGAAGTCCAGGTGACGGTAATTTTTTTGTCTGTTGCAGAGTAGTCAATGTTCATCTTGAAAGCCGTGGTGACAAACCTCATCGGGATCATAATTCTTCCCTTGATGTTTGCTGGTGCTGGACTTACCGACACTCTCTGCCCGTTGACCTCGGCAGTTGGAACATCCTGCCAAAGCTTGATTTTCACAACCTGGAGCAGCGTGATGTTGAAATACTGTTGGGCAACGTTTCCTGCCTTGTCCACTGCATAGATATGGACAGTGTTGGTGCCGGCCACCAGTCTCGTTGGGTAGCTGAAGTTACCCTCGGCATTGATAGGAACCCTGGCGCCATTGATAAACAATGTGACACCAGTGTCAGGTTTGTCGGTTGTACCAAGAACCGTAAAGTTTTCCTGATCCGTCTCTTTGGGGATAGGGTTGATTACAAGCTTTGGTGGGGTAATGTCGAAGTTTGTTGTAAAGCATGTTGACTTTGAGATGTTGCCCCACTCATCACGAGCCCTGACACAGAAAATATTCTGGCCTTCACGGGTGAAGGCTATTGCAGCCTGGACTCTCGAATCCCACTTTGACCATTCGCCAGAAACGGCAGGATCGTCGAGTTTATATGAGTACTGGAGCTTGTTTGGCGGAGTGCTGTCGTCTTGGCCAATCCACTCAAAAATGTTGATATTTACATTAGTTTCTGGCAGAGGTGTTCTTGAGAACGTAACTGTCGGAGGCGATGTATCCTTTGCCCTGACAATGATTTTGCTTTCCTCAAGCTTGAGCGGGACGTATTCAATGACCGGTTCGCCCTGTCTCCAGATGATGTTGACCATCTTGACGCTGCCAAACGCAAGCGCAGCTTCACCGACAAACTTGGTCTTGGCCGAAAAATAGAACACAAGCCCTGATCCAGCTGTCGGTCCATATGAGTCAACCTTATCCATAATCCTTGAGACTCCAACATAAAGCCTGCTAATCTTTGGGTTTGCCTTGTCAATGCTGACTTTCTTGAAGAAACCTGTCGGCACACCATCAGATCTGTAGAACTCGCCCTCGATTACGTTGTCTTCAAGGATTTCCAGATAGGTGTTGTCGTACATGATTGCCACCGACAGACCGTAAGTCAATGGTGAATTTGTCAGCTTGCATTCGACAAGGACGCTGGAACCAACAGCGGTATAATCCAGCTGTGGTGATATCCACAACGTCGGTGTCTCCTGGGACATTGTCCCGGGTACGGCTGCAAAGGCAGCCATCACAGCAAGCATGAGGCAGACAATCTTTCTCATGAAGCCTCCTTCCAATGCTTTAAATACGTGCAAGAGCGTGAATGGTTTATCAGTACCATTTTTTTACCTCCACACCCGTGAAATAATGCTTGACTATATCTACATATTTTTTGCCAGCCACTGCCATGGCTTTAGAACCATACTGGGACATCCCTATTCCATGACCCCAGCCTCTGCCACAGGCAACAACGCCACCTGTGATAAAAACAAAATCAAACCAGGTTGATCTCAAGCCCAGGGTGTACATGACATTTTCACCGTTGAGTGTCTTTGTTCCCTTGGTTCCTTTGATCTCACAGGTTTTGACCCTGCCAGAGATTCCCTTTTTTACATTTTTAAACGCGACAATGTCGCCGATATCACCAGTCAGCTCTGATAGGTCTTTTTTAAGTTCTTCAAGTCCAATGAATTTCATCCAGGCATAGTGCGGTGATTCTTCTTCGCCTGGAGAGTCAACGGCTTTGCAATATGGCAGAGCGCTTGACCAAACATACTCGGAGTTCTCGGTCATTCCGCCAGATGTTGAATGAAAGTAGGCATTGATTGGTATGTTGTTGTAAATTGCCATCATGCCTGTAGTTTGATCGACAGCCTGGTTTGAACGCTCGGATTCTTGCTCATACCCTATATAAACCTGGTAGCCATCCGTTGAACCGATATTAAAACAACTGTTGTCAGGTTTGATACAGAAATTGTACGCATAGTTTCTCGCACACACCGCCTGAACCTTTAATGCCTCAAGCGGCCAGCTTGCCGGCATTTCTGATGGAACCACACCTTTCAGATAATCTTCAAAAGGCAGCTCGTTGACAACATAAAAGTTCTTGCCTGACATATAAAGTGAGATTTTGCCCCTGTATCTGCGACCGTTGTAGGTTGGCATACCCGACTGGCTGGTCGGTTTAATGATAAGAAACTGCCAAACCGTTTTGTCTGTTGGTGGCCTCATTGTTAATGAGTCGCCGAGACTGATGCCGCTGACGTCTGTCTGGCTGACTGCAGCCTTCGGGATATCGCTAAGGTAGGTTGAGATGGCCGTTTTAGCTTCTTCTTCGGCTTTGAATGTGCCAATTTCAAGCTTGAAATAACCGTCATCCACAGCCAACACCCTCCTGCCTGGATCGGTCGGAAAGCGTTTGATAAGCAGCAAACCGAAGTTGTCTGCATCGTCGTAGGTGTAGAATGTGTCGATAAACACAGAATAATATTTGGTACTGTCTGATGTCACTTTGCACTTTATCTCTTTTGAGCCAGTATAAAGTTGTTTGCCGCTGCCAGGATCGATAAGTTGATAATCACCTGAAGCGCCAAGGGTAAACTCCTTTGGATTATTGCCAATGCAAACCTTAATCGTCTGGCAGGCTTCATTCTGCGCGACGATCACAGGCAGGCAATTACCAGCCAATAACAAAGCGGATAAGAGCGCCAAACATCGTTTGTACGCCAAGGAAATTCCGATAGACCAAACCTCCGAAGAACGAAGAATATACATAACCCGGTACTGCTGCAACGCTCTTTCCTTCAACGATTTGCACCGGAAACAGTGCTGAAAACAGTGTCAACAAGCCCAGGCAAACAAAAAGTGTGATAAGTCCGTGCAGCGTAGCTCCACATGCATGATCAAAGTCGTGAAAGAAACCTTCTTTTGGCATGTTGATTTTCACATTCTCAACGAGTTTACGGTACAAAATTCCGAAAACTATTAGCAACACAATGAACACAATCAGTACGATTATTACATTTGCTATCCAATACCCATAGAGCTCGGATATTGTGTTGACGGTATAATTCTTGTCGGCAAGCCTGGAGAAGAAATTGCCAAGCCAGTCCGGAAGCTTTGCGTAGGTAATTGCATCTGTGACTGGGGTGTTTGGCGCAATTGGAATGCTGGTTATGTAGGGTTGGAAAACTCCTGACAGCTTTGTGACCACACCAAACATCCACTGAAGCAGGTTTTTAACTGGAGCTGCAAGCAGAAACGCTGACAGCCACGCAAGGATTACTGCCAGAGAGTTGAGTATTGAACCACTCAATCCCAGGATGTAGCCCCGTATGGCCGAAACGGCGATCGCCACTAACACAACAGCGTCAATCCAGTTCAATTCTCATTCCCTTTCCAGACAAAGTTTAATCCGTCATTTTCGTCGAAATATCCTTTGAGCGCCAACAACGTAGAGAACAGAGGAACGTAGCAGGTATTACTTTCCATGTACGGCGGTTCACAGAACCACGACTCGCCAGTATTGGACAAAACAGTATCTTTGCCTAATTTCATTCTTGCTACCATATTGTTTATTACAATATAGATTTTGTCGTTCAAAAGGTTCAGGCTGAAATCAGGGCAGATCAGATGGAGTTTTTCCATGTCAATCATAAAGTCACCGGAGACTTTTTTTATTTTACCAAAATCAAACGGTTGGTTGTTGACCCTTATTTTTCCGTCAACAATTGTGATGTATGCCTTATTGAGCGAGTTTACGGATATCTTCTTTTCGGCTTTCATCCCGCCAGCGTTTGAGGCGGAGATGACTATTTCGTTCTTTCCTGGTTTGAGTTTACAGTTGATCTCAAAGGCTCCCTTGCCATCGAGCGTAAACTTGCCTTTTTCTCCATTAACAAGTGTTTCAAGCGAGACCAGGCCTTTTGCGCCCATGTAGTCAGGATCGGCAAGCCAGTCTTCAACTGTGCCTTTGACTGCCAGTTCGGTCTGGTTGTAAATTGTTGGCGGGATTTCTTCAGTTGTTATCTCAGGTGGGTCTTCGACAACGTAAAACTCGAGTGGTCCCCAGGTTTCCCAGTCACTTTTCTTTCTTGGGTCTTTCCCTCTGCCAAGAGTGTTGACAATCATCTTGTATTTTCCTGCACCAAGCGGCGTTCCATCAACCTTGCCGTCCCAGGTAAGGAACCAGAATCCACCGCCCTGAAGACCATAGGAATAGTCGAGAATTGCGTACAGATTGTCATCTTCGTCAAGTATTGACCATTCAAAACCGTCCAGAAGCGTGTTGAGGCTGAACTGGGCGACAAACCTGTCCAGTTTTCTGTCGCCGTTTGGCGAGAACGCAGGGGTCATGACCTGAACTCTATCAATTGTTGGAGGGGTCGGTGGGTCGGTGGTCAGGAGAAGGAAACCCACTCTTGCCGTAACACCAGTGCTTTCAAAAATGACATAGCCGACATGGGTCAGCCCTTCTTGCGAAGAAACTTTGAGTTTTCCTGAATATTTTATTGTTTTTCCGGCTGGCACTTCTACAGGAGCCACATCGCCTGTGACAACGCCATCTTCGGAATAGATTTTCACACTAAACTTTACCGGTTTTGTAGTTGGATTCTTCAACGAAACGTTGAAATCTGTTGAGCCAGTCACCTTGCCAAAGTTGAGCGATGTGGGCTTGAACAGCACCGGGGCGTTTACTGAGTTGACGCTGTTAACCCTGCCTGTTCCCTGCGAATGAATTGACCAGAGTTTTCCTTTGAGGTCTGACTGTGGATCGGCATAATTGATGATTGCCGAACGGACGTCATGAGCTGTCCAGTCAGGATGAGCCTGGATGACCAGGGCAGCAAGCCCTGAAACAGCAGGGCAGGCCATCGACGTTCCGCTCATTTCGATGTATGAGGATGCGCCTACGCTTGAAAGTACGCCCACACCTGGGGCTGAAACGTCTGGTTTGAGTTTGTAGTCATTTGTCGGTCCGGCAGAGGAGAAATCGGCCATTGCACCTGTGTGCTCTTTGGTTTCGATCTTTGCCTTGCCGCTGGTTTTGGCGTAATCAACCAACAGCTTGCCGGATTTGTCATCGATTGCAAAAACAGGAATATCCACACTGTCAACCAGATAACCATCAAACAGACCAACTTCGTTGTTGTATATTACACAGGCGATAGCGCCTTTTTTCTGCACCTGTAACGCCTTGTCGCTGAAATACTTGTCGCCACGTTTGACCAGTGCAATTTTGCCGGTAAGGTCAAGGTCTTTTACGTCATCTTCGTATCCTGAGAGGGCATCGACCAATGTTGCCTCTATTGGTTTGTCAATTTCTACTGATCCACCAATATAGTTCATCAATTCTAGGTTAGAATCCCAGGAAATGATTGGTTTTGGCCTGTCATCCATGGCCGCGACACAAACAGCCATCTCGGCGCCACCTGGGGAACCAACCTGGAACGGAAGTTCTTCCCTGCTGCCTCCGCCGTCGTTGCCAGCTGAAACTGAGCAGACAACGCCTTTATCAGTGAGCTTGTCAATCGCCCTGCAGTAGATTTCGTCCTGCCAGACGTATGTGCTGCCAAGGCTCATCGATATAACCTTGCAACCATCTGCCCAGGCGCGCTCCATTGCCTGCATGATCCTGTCGGTTCTTGCTCCGCCAACACCACCAAAAACTTTGTAAGCGCCAAGTTTTGCAGCAGGTGCCATGCCGGTTATTGTCACATCGTCTCTTGCTATGCCGGGCAACCCGGTTGCTGCGACTATGCCAGCACAGTGAGTGCCATGCCAGCCCTGGTGACCAGCCACAGGCAACGGATCGTCGTCGAGGTCGGAAAAATCGTATCCAGCAACGACTTTCGAATCGGTATTCTTGAAACCATTGCCAAGCGATGGATGGTCATAATCGATACCAGTATCGATGATGCCAACCAAAACACCTTCACCCTGTATGTTTTTGCCCAATTTGTCCTTCATGTTCCAGACATCTTTGGCTTTGGTTGAGACTACAGTGTTGAACATGTGAGGATAGAAAATCCTGCCTTTTACAACACTGACGACTCCATCCATCATGCTCAAGTCTTTTGCTTCCTGTGGTGTCAGATCAAGCGAAAAACCTGAAAGAAGAGTCCTGTATTCCGCATTTATCCCAACACTCGGAAAGCGGTTGAGGAGGTTTGTTTTGAACGTTTCATGCTGGTTTTCGAGCAACATGGAAGCAATCTGGTTGCTTCCAGTATAATCGGTTAGTTCGACCATGTAGAAATCACGCTTTGGTTCGACAGGCCTGAAGCCTGTAATCCATAATGAACCAAAAACCAAGACAAATGCAGCGATTAAACAGGCATACCTCTTCATAATGCAGATTTTAGCAAAAATCATCCAAAAATTCAATACTAACCCAGACTGTTGCTAAAAATCTTTAACGTCCCACCAAATAATATCTACCGTTTCTATGTTTGTTGGCATTCGTTCAAACATCATCAAATATCATTTCAAATCGATAAATATATATTTTAGAGATATTTTGACATGTTTTATGTTCTTTTGTAAACTTTTGATTTCAATAGACCACTGATATCTACATTGCAAAACTAATGACCACTTGAAAAATGTTTTCAAAATATGCACAATAGGAAACATGAACGAACTAGATTACCTTGAAACAATCCCAGGATCCGTCACCATCTGTGACCTTAAAGGCGAGATCATAAAGATGAACCTGAAAGCAAAAAGCACGTTTTCAGGCGACTACACAGGCTCAAACGTTCTTGACTGTCACCACGAACCAGCCAGAACCAAACTCCGTGAACTGCTTGCCACAGAAGGCACAAACGTCTATACCATCGAGAAAAACGGTAAAAAGAAGATTATTTATCAGGCACCTTGGTATATCGATGGCGTTTATTCAGGACTCATCGAGCTCTCCTTTGAGATTCCGTTTGACATGCCACATTTCAAAAGAGCAAGCTGAGCAGTTCGCTCATATCTAATTTTCTTCGATAACTGATAACATTTATCAGTTTATGATTTTTTAATTAAATCACTTTTCGTTTGCCCATCAAAAACCACTTTGGAGCGAAATTTCATTCGTATCATGTCACAATACCCATATAACCCAAACTGACATTGTTTTAATCTTTTAGTTTTCTAGAATTGGTATCATGAGGAAATTTGTTTCTATTGCTGGACTGATCTGCATCGCTTTGATGCTTGCAGGTTGTAGCGTTAAGATAGCAGACAAAGACATGAACCCCTTTGTTTCTGTCTCCTTTGAGAAGAAAACAGGCGAAATCACCAGTCTGGCAACTTCCATCCCAAGCCCGAAACTCCCAGTAATTCTTGGCATAGGCTTTGAGAAATCTGAAGGAAAGCTTGAAGTGACCATCGATGATCCGTCAGGCAAAGAAGTCTTCAGGGACACCGTTCAGGCAAATGACACCTACATGCACAAGAAGCCAGTTCCAGAGCCACTCAAATACAACTGGGGATTCTACAGCTTCAACAAGGTCATGGACGACCCCGGAACTTACACAATAAAAATCATTGGCTCAGACGCAACGGGTAAGCTTGAGATCACATCAATGCAAAACTCAGCCTACATCACCAATTTCTCAGGAACGGCAGTCAAGATTTCAGCTGATGTAACGGACACCAACAAAGAGCTGGGATTTTATCTGGCAGCCATGTCAACACCGGACAGCAAAGGCATCTTTCTGGCCAAAATCATTGACCCAGACGGCATTGAAATTCAGAATACAAGACTAACTACATCTGAAAAAACTCCTGCTCCTGCGTTGAATTTCTGGGAAAAACCTGCAAAAAAAGGCATCTACACAGCCATCATAGAAACAAAAGAAGCCACTGGGTCGGTTTCAGGTTACATTTACGACGAAAAACCGATCGACTTTATGGCTTTCGTCAAACCATCGCTGATGGTTCTTGTTGGCATAGCCCTTTATTTGATGATCAAGTCGAAGGACAGGAGAATCATGGTCTGGGGTGGTTTGTTCTGGTTGATTGCCACATTCTTTGTCAACATCGTCATCAACTACATTGTCTCAAATTTTATTCCTAACCTCGTCGGTTCATATTCAGGCTTGATTGCGGGTATCATCAACACAGTCTCAATGTCAATAATTGGCGTGCTGATGATGTACTTCTCGAGATTCATCTCAGAGGTCAAGAAATGTTCTCCAACTGAACTTGTGGCTTTCGTCTATGGATTCATTTTCGTCAACCCACTTCTGGCCGGTTTGAGTGGTCTTATGGACATCTCCAACAAAAATGGCTCATTTGTCCCTGGTTACGCCACCATGACAATACCTGGCCAGTATCCAAGCTCCAATCTTGCCATGCTTGACATCGGCACATCCGTCATCAACATGATCTGTGCCTGCCTTGGTACATTTGCTGTGCTGATAGTTTTTCTTTGGGTTATCAGACAAAAAGAAGCAGTCAAGCCATCGACTCTCTGGCTTGCTGCAATCGGGGCAATCGGTTTAAAAATAATTATCGACTTTGCGCAGCTTTATGCCAACCAGTCAATAATCATCATGACAATCGGAAAACCAATCATAACAATGAGAATGACATTCGGTTTTGCCCAGCCTATCGTTGAAGCCCTGCTATCAACAGGCGTCCTGATTGCCATTGGCGTGCTTGTCATAATGAACTGGAAAAAAATCATGGGTCTGGCTCTCAAAGCCTGCCCTGTCACAATCGATGATCTAACCCACAAGGAGGCGTAAATATGGTATTTTTCTCATTCTGGATACATCTTTTCTGGTTGATTTGTGGAATGGCTCTGCCTTTCCTTTCAGGATTCCTTACAGGCCTGATTCAAAAGCATCAGCCCACTTCAACAACAAACGTCAACGTTGGACTGTTCACGACACTTTTTGCAATGATTCTTGGTCTCTTCTGGCCGTACCAAATCTGGATTTGGATCATCGTTGCAAACCTTGCACTTTTTTTCATGTTCTCGTTCTGGTGGAAAACTGAAGAATCAAAAAAATGGATGATCTGGGGCACATACATTGCCATTAACGCGATACTCAACCTACTCGCATTCGGGATTATTTGGATGATTTTTATCCAATTCTAATACAGGAGAAAAATGAGACCTATTCAGGAAATTGCAGACAAGATCGGTTTAACAGTTGACGACCTCGAGTTTTTTGGCAAATTCAAGGCAAAAATCTCGACCGAAGCAGTAAAAAGACTCTCCAAGGAACGCAAGGGCAAGCTTGTCATCGTCACAGCCATCAATCCAACTCCGTTTGGTGAAGGCAAGACCACAACCTGCATCGGACTTGGCGACGCGCTCAGATCCATCGGCAAAAATGCCGTTATCTGCCTTCGTGAGCCATCCCTTGGCCCATGCATGGGCGTTAAAGGCGGCGCAATCGGTGGAGGACTCTCAAAAGTCGTCCCGTCAACAGACATCAATCTTCATTTCAACGGCGACATTCACGCAGTAACAACAACAAACAATCTTCTTGCTTCAATAATTGACAACTGGATCAAGTTTGACCGTGAACCAAAAATCGATACGCACCAGATCCCATGGAAACGCTGCGTTGACCTAAACGACAGGGCTCTCAGAGAAGTCATCGTTGGCATGGGCGACGGCAACGGCGTAATCAGGGATGATGGATTCTACATCTCAGTCGCCTCTGAAATCATGGCCATCCTCTGCCTTTCCGATAATCTCATGGATCTCAAAGAACGCCTTGGACGCATCATCTGCGCCTATACGTATGATGGCAAGCCAATAACGCCAAAAGACCTCAAGGTTGCAGGCGCAATGACAGCCCTCATGGCTGAAGCAATCAAGCCAAACCTCTGCCAAACGCTCGAAGGCACACCAACATTCATCCACGGCGGCCCATTTGCCAACATCGCTCATGGCACAAACACAGTCGTGGCGACCAGACTTGCCCTCTCCCTTGGCGACTACGTCATCCAGGAAACAGGCTTCGGCGCTGACCTTGGCTGCGAAAAGTTCCTCGACATCGTCGGCCCGTCAAAGAACCTCAAGCCAGACACAGTTGTCATCGTTGCCTCGACAAGAGCGCTCAAGTACAACGGTGGCGTTGGCCAAAAGGAAGTTGCACAGCCAAACGTTCCAGCCATTAAGGAAGGCTTTGCAAACCTCGCCCGTCACATAGAAAACATCAAGAAATACGGAATCGTCCCGCAGGTTGCAGTCAACAGATTCCCAACCGACGACGAAGCCGAACTGAACATGATCCGCGACATGGCCGCCGCTCTTGGCGTTCAGGCCGCAGTCATCAGCAACTATGAACACGGTGGGCAGGGCGCCATTGAACTGGCCAATGCGGTCGTAAACGGTATCGCCAACAATCCAAACACCTACCATCCACTCCAGGATTATTCAGCTCCGATAAAGACAAAAATTGAAACAGTTGCCAAGGAAGTTTACAGGGCAAACGCTGTCAAGTTCACATCCAGAGCAAACTCGGACATCAAAAAGATTGAAGAGCTTGGGTTTGGCAACCTTCCAGTCTGTATGGCAAAGACCCAGTACAGCTTCAGCGACAACAAAGACCTTCTGGGAGCACCAACAGGTTTCGATGTCACTGTTCGCGAGGTCAAGGTATCAGCTGGTGCTGGATTTGTTGTTGCAGTTTGTGGCGACATCATGCTCATGCCAGGCCTTTCGAAGGCACCGTCGGCTGAAGGCATCGATGTTGACGAAAACGGCGTCATCACTGGAATTATCTGATCTAAGGAGACAAACAAATGGAAATCCTTCTTGACGGAAAAAAACTTGCGTCCGAAATGGACATAGAGTTCACCGAAAGAGCCAAAAAACTCCGTGACATGGGCAAACCAGCAAAGCTTATCGTAATACTGGTTGGCAACGACCCGGCCTCGGAAACATATGTAAACATGAAGGGCAAACGCTGCATAAAGCTTGGCATTGACTCAGACACAATAAAGCTCCCGGAGACCACAACCCAGGCTGAGCTTCTCGACCTCATCAACAAACTCAACGCCGACCCGACAGTCTCAGGCATTCTCACCCAGCTCCCCCTGCCAAAACACATCAACGAGCAGCTCATCCTCGAAACCATCTCCCCTGACAAGGACGTAGACTGCTTCCACCCAATCAACGTTGGTCACCTGACCATCGGCAATCCGGTTTTCATGCCAGCCACCCCTTATGGAATAATCAAACTTCTTGAGCATTTTGGTTGTGAATTTACCGGAAAACATGCCGTTGTAATTGGTCGTTCAAACATCGTCGGCAAGCCGGTTGCACTCCTCCTTCTCCAGAAGCACTGCACGGTAACCATTTGCCACTCAAAAACCACCAACCTCCCTGAGGTTTGCAGACAGGCCGACATCCTTGTTGCAGCAGTAGGCAGAACACAGATGGTCAAAAAAGACTGGGTCAAGCCAGGCGCATGGGTTGTTGATGTTGGAACCAACAAACTTCCAGACGGTACCCAGGTAGGGGATGTTGACTTCGACGCAGTTAAGGATATTGTTAAAGCGATATCACCTGTACCGCGTGGGGTCGGTCCGATGACCATAACCATGCTTATTCACAACACTCTTACATCAGCTGAGGTAAAAGCCGGCATAAAATGAAAAAAATAGGCATAGTGTTTTGGAAGACAGACGACTACACGCTTCGAACATCTCAGGAAGCTGCAAACTGGCTTAAAACCAGAGGCATAGAGGCATGTCTTCCAAAACGGCCTGAGCTTGTTCATGGTCTGGACATACCAGAATGCGAGGATTTTCCTAACGGCTGCGATGCACTGTTGTCATTTGGCGGCGACGGGACGCTTCTTCGCTCAGTCGAATATGGCTCGCCACAGGGAATCCCAGTACTCGGAGTAAACCTAGGCAATCTCGGCTATCTTACAGAAGTCGAAAAAACCGAGTTCCAGGGAGCTTTCGAGCGTGTAATTGCAGGTGACTTCCAAATCGAAAGGCGCCTGATGCTCAAGGGAGAGCTTCTTCGTACAGGCGAAGTCCTTAAGACCATCTATGCCTTAAACGACATTTATTTCTACCGTGACATGACATCGCGCATAATCACCACAATAATCTATGTGGACAACCAGAGGCTTGGACGCACCAGAGCCGATGGCATCATCGTTAACACCCCCACTGGTTCAACCGCGTACGCGCTTGCAGCCGGTGGTCCCATTATAGATCCAAAGACAGACGCAGTCTGTATTACTCCAATCTGCTCCCACGATTTCAATCAGAGACCGATAATTGTCCCATCTTCAAAACGCATAACCCTTGAGTTTGAAATGCCTCAAGGCACTTATGGCTGTTTTGCTGATGGCCAAATAGTCACTCCTCTGGTTTCTCACGATAAGGCAATCATTTCGCGCTGCCCTTATGATGGTTTGCTCATTCGTCTCAACAATAAAGACTTCTACAAGGTGCTGACCTCGGTCTTCCACTGGAGCGATTGATGATTTGCGGGCTCTCGGTTGCCAACTTCGCCGTCGCCAAAAAACTAACCCTCGATCTCGATGACGGACTTACAATTATCACCGGTGAAACCGGTGCAGGAAAATCCATATTAGTTGGAGCTTTGCTCGTCGGTCTTGGCGGAAAATGGAAACCCGAATCCTTGCGCCATGGCGCTGACAAAGCCACAGTTGAGCTCATCTTCAAATTCAAGCCAAATGACATGAGCTTGCTTGAAGACAAGTCTGTCCTTGAGGATAACGAGCTCATCGCCTCAAGAACCATCGATTCTGAGGGCAAGAGCCGCATCCGCATCGGTGGAGTCCAGACCACCCTCAACGCACTCCGTGAAACTACTTCAAAACTGGTTGATGTTCATTCTCAGTTTGATGCCCAGTCGCTGCTCGACCCCAAAGTTCACCAGCAGCTGCTTGACAGGTTTGCTGGCACTGGTCACCTCAAAAATGTTGAGGATTTCGGTCTTCTTGCCACACAACTTCGACAGCTGCAGATGCAGCTCAAGCAGATGCTCGGTAGCGAGGAAGAACGAAAACGCAGACTCGACTATATTGCTTACGAGCTTGAAGATTTTGAAAAAATCAAACCCGAACATGGCGAGGATGACCAGCTTGATCAAGAACGTACGAGACTCCTAAACATTGCCAAGCTTGCCGACCTTGCTGGTTCAATAAAATCAGCCATGGACGGTGTTGAAGACCAGCAGGGCATCATAGCACTGAGTAAAAACGCCAGAAAATCCATGTCCGAACTGATTAGAATCGACAAAAACGCTCAGGAGGCATCGCCTCTTGTTGAATCGCTTCTTGCCAACTGCTCAGAAATTTCTGTGATAATCGGCAATTACCTCTCTGGGCTGACATTTGATCCAGAGCGTCTCGAACAAATTGAATCCAGGCTCAACGAACTTGGAAAAATCTCAAGAAGATTCGGTTCAAAACTCGAGGATGTGTTTGCCGGCATAGAAAAACTGAAAACCGAGATGGAAACGCTTGCAAACGCCGACAGCCGAACCGGTCAACTCACACAGGAAATTGAATCTGTCAGGGCAAAACTTGGAATAATTGGCGCAAAGGTCAGGCTTGGCAGGCAGGAAAGCGCAACAAAACTTGCCCAAGCGATAGTTTCAGAGCTTGCCGACCTTGCGCTTGAAAAAGCCACGTTCTCGGTCAACCTCATCCCTCTGGAACCAAGCGAAAACCTTTATTGCTCGGTTGATGGCGCCAACACCGGCTTCAATGAAACCGGCACCGATGCCGTGGAATTCGTAATTTCAACCAATCCTGGCGAACCACCAAAGTCCATCCAAAAAGTCGCCTCAGGTGGCGAACTCTCTAGGATTATGCTTGCGCTAAAGGTCATCCTTTCTGAAGTCGACCAAACCCCGACGCTCATTTTTGACGAGGTGGACTCAGGCGTGGGCGGAAGAATCGGCGAGATGATCGGCCGAAAACTGGCAACCCTTGCCAGAAAACGCCAGATCATCTGCATCACTCACCTGCCCCAGATTGCGGCCTTTGCCGACGGTCACTTGGAAATCGTAAAGCGCATTGAAGGCGACGAAACAAACATCGAGTGTAACGAGCTTGCCCAGCGCGGACGCATCGAAGAGCTTGCGCGGATGGGCAGTGGCGACAAAATCAGCCAGGTCAGCCTCAAGCACGCAGAAGAGATGTTGCTGGAAGCAAAGAAATTTAAATCTGCACAATGAACCCCAAAGACGAAATTGCGGAACTTAGACAAAAAATCAACAACGCAATTCACAGATACTACGTTTTGGACAGCCCCGAAATCTCAGATTATGAATACGACATGCTTTACAAGAGGCTTGTTGAGCTTGAGAAGGAATTTCCAGAGTTTGTAACCTCTGACTCCCCAACCCAGAGGGTCGGCGGAAAAGCGTCAGACAAATTCGAAAAGGTCACCCACAGCGTCTCCATGCTCAGCCTTGGCAACGCTTTTGACCTTGATGACCTGAAAGCCTGGGACGAGAGGGTGAAAAAAGTTGTCCCTGACGCCATTTATGCCACTGAGGTCAAGCTCGATGGCCTTGCAATCAACCTCAGGTACGAAAATGGCATACTGACAGTTGGAGCAACCAGGGGCGACGGCACGACAGGCGAAAATGTGACTGAAAACCTTCGAACCATAAAATCCATTCCGCTCAGGCTCATCGAACCTTTTCCAGAACTCATCGAGGTTCGCGGCGAGGTGGTCATGCACGAGGAGGAGCTTGTCAGACTCAATTCCGAGCGCGAGGCTTTGGAGCTACCACTTTTTGCAAACACAAGAAACGCTGCTGCCGGCTCGGTTCGTCAGCTTGACTCAGCAATCACTGCCTCAAGAAAACTTGAATTCTACGCCTACCATGTGGGCGAATGCTCCGAAATCCTGTGGGAAACCCAGACAGGGTTGATTGAGTTGCTTTCAAAGCTGGGTTTTAAAACGGTTCCTTTCCACAGGCAAGCCCAAAATATTGAACAATGCTGGGGCCAAATCGAAGAGCTGCATGAGCACCGTGAAAAGTTACCATTTGGCGCAGACGGTGTGGTCATAAAAGTTGATCAGTACGATTATCACGACGTTTTGGGGGCAACCTCCCACGAGCCAAGGTGGGCCATTGCGTACAAATTCCCTCCAGAGGAGCGAGAAACTGTTGTTACAGACATCGTTCCTTCAGTTGGAAGAACAGGCGCTATCACCCCAATTGCTGTTTTTGAGCCGGTGCTTCTTGAAGGATCGACGGTGGGAAGGGCATCGCTTCACAACGAAGACGAAGTCAACCGTCTCGACATCAGGGTTTTAGATCACATCATTGTACGAAAAGCCGGCTCGATCATCCCGGAAGTCGTCAGGGTGGTCACCGAGAAACGCACAGGCAACGAAATTCCTTTTGTCATGCCAAGACATTGCCCGGTCTGCGGTTCAGACACCCTCAGAGAAGAGGACAGCGCTTACACGCGTTGCACAAACGCCTCGTGCTCGGCCCAGGTCCGCGAGCGAATCCTCCATTTTTGCGCGCGTGACAACGCAAATATAGACAACATAGGTGACGTGCTCGTGGACAAACTCGTCGGCTCAGGAAAGGTCAAAACTATCGCAGACATCTACACTCTTACAAAATCCGACCTGCTCGAGTTTGAGCGCATGGGCGACAAGCTGGCAACAAAGATACTTACCAACATTGAAACCTCAAAAGGCATGGGGTTGGCTAGACTTTTGTCAGGTTTGGGGATCCTCATGGTTGGAAAAGTTGTAGCAAGAAGCCTTGCCCAAAAATACGGCAACATCGACGCAATAATGGCTGCCAGTCAGGATGAGCTAAGACAAACAGATGGAGTTGGTGAGAAAATCGCCTGCTCTCTAAAAATCTTTTTTGAACAAGAGCCAAACCTGGAGCTGATTCAAAAGCTCAAAGAATCAGGTGTGAGCATGGAAAGTGAAATGGCTGCAGCTATAGGTGGTAAATTTGCTGGAATGACCTTTGTTTTGACAGGCACACTACCACACCTGTCCAGGGAACAGGCCACAAAAATCATCGAAGACCTTGGCGGAAAAACTGTTGGTTCTGTTTCAAAAAAAACTAACTATGTGCTAGCAGGTGAACAGGCCGGTTCAAAGCTTGACAAAGCCAAAGAGCTTGGTGTAGCAATCATCGATGAGCAACGATTCCTGGAAATGGCTAAGGTTGACGAATTGCCTCCACAGGAAGTTTCAGGGTCAACGAGTTTGTTTTAGTATTATAAAAGTAAGTATTCACCACTGCCATTGAATTGAAGAAAACCTTTATCTCGAAGAATCTGCAGTTGTTGCCTTATTTTAGCCTTAATGTTTTTATTATCAGGGTGCAGGCCAGCCAAAACACTCTCGAAATGATAGACTTCTTCAAGCTTAAATTCCTTCTTGCCAAGCCTGTTAACACAATCAACAATATCAAGAATCCACTTTCTGTTTTTTGAATCAGTCTTTTCTAGGAATGACATCTTCGAGAATTTATCAAGAACTTCTCGTGTTGGAACAACTCGACCGTCACTGACAATAAAAATTCTCCCTTGTTCAGGAATTCGGCTCAAAAGAATGTTGCACCCAACCCAACCAGATCGTCGTGCGTTAGCAGATAATGGTTTTCTTTGCTTGATTACATCTGGAGTAAGAAAATGTTTTGGAACCACAAACATATTCAAAATATCTAAGTTTCGTTTGTCATAGTGCAAAAACAAGAAATCTGGGTTTCTATTTTCTTCAATTTGCTCTATTAAGGTTGAGTAGGCTCCATCTGGAATCTCAGACGCAAATTTTGATGATTTGCTTTTCAACTCATAGTTCGAGAAACATTGCTCGCAACAGAAATCTTTGACTGGTGCATTGTTTCTGACTTTTGTCAGCCTCGAATTCCCGCACCTGGGGCAATATATATTTGATGAGACCCAAGCCTCTGTTATTACCCTTGCTCGTTGGGCATTACTGGAAAAGCCTTCTGCTAATGAGGAGTCTAGTCGAAGCTGCATCTACAATTGGTAACCGTCACTGCACCTTCACCCCGTGGAGCTCGAAGTAGCCGGATGTTGTGTCGTACATAAACAATCCGTCGAGTTTTGAGTAGAGTCGAACGGCTACAATCATGAATTCATCAACCTTATCGATGCAGTGCATCGATTCGTACATGACAAAATCAGAATCGAGTGTTTTGAAGTTTCCGATGTTGATCTTTTCTGGGGTTTGAATCTTCATGTTTATCTGCGCCTCCTGGGCAATGTTGTAGATGCCTTCATAATATTTTGAGCCTGTAAAGACGCCACCGATTTTTAGTACACCTGGGCTGTCCATCCAGATGGAATACTTGTCGGCAATGGGTACCATATCGCGTTGGAGGATTTTTCTTGCTGTTCCACCCGAGGCAAGCTTTGCACATAGCGAGAGTTGTTTTTGACCGCTTCCAGGCACTAAATAATAAAGAATGCCCGAATCGTAACAGACAGAGTTGAAACAATTGAACAGCAACTCTGATGGAAACTGTTTTGTCCAGGGGTTGTCCTTGAGGTTTATGACATCAACAACCATTTCCTTCATGTCGGAAAGATTGACCCTGACCAGTTCTCGGGCTTCTTTGTTGTTTCTGAAGTAAAAAACTGCTGAGGAATCTGTAGCCCAGGCAAAGGAGTTGCCAGAGACCTCTTTTTGATCCTTCAGATATAGCATTTTTTCAGTGGTTCCATCGGTAAGCGATGCAGTATTGCCATCACCTGAGACCTTGATTGTAAACTTCCCGTCAGGGCTTGTGCGAGCATCAGGATAAGGGGATGCCGTTGAGGAATAATCGGTATGGCTGGCTTGAATCTTGGCTGAAATACTGGATATGCCTTTTAGCGTCAGGTTGTATTCTCCAGGCTCATTGACCTCGATAACTCCCGGAGAGTAGCCTGGCTTAGAGGCGATGAAAACATAGGCGAACGGTGGTCCATCCAAACCAGACTTCTTGTACATCTCATCTTTGTTTATTGAAAATGCCTTGTCAAATGTGACGGGAGCGCCGACAACCTGGGGAGGTTCGCCGGCTGCAAGGGCAATTGCTGTTATGGTGGCGTCCTTCTGGTCGGCTGAGACAGTGTATGAGTCTTTGAGCTTGTAATGTTCCTTGTCATAAAGTCTGACCGTGTAGCTGAAGTCTTCCTTTATCTCCAGGTCTCGCTCTTCTGTTACCAATCCAGTTTTTACAAACTTCACTTTGTATTTGCCAAGTGCGACACACTTTGACAGTGGTGTTATTCCCCATTCCTTGCCATTGGCTTCAACGGTTGCGCCTTTTGGGTTTGAAGTGATGGTAACAAGACTCAGTTTGGGCAGGTTTTCTTTTATCTCGAGACGTTTTCTCTGTTCAAGAACAATCTTTTTTGTTGTTTCTCCAAAACAGTATTCAGTGTCATCGATTCTCAGCTCATGGTTGCCTGGTGAGATGAGGCCATCAAAAGTCATCGGGGTTGAACCCCAAAACTTGCCGTCAACGTAAATCTTGGCGCCTATTGGATCTGACTCGACCTTCATGTACGTCTCAAACTCAAGGTCGTATCTAATTCTTTGTGACTTTCCTGCTTCAAGCGAGATTTGTCTGTTTATCTCCCTATAACCATTCATTGTTATGACAAGGTTACCTATCAGTTTTCCTTTTGATTGCAAGGTTATTGGTGATGGACCTTTTTCCACGGCTTCCCAGAAAATTGTTGCCCCTTCAGGCTTTGTGACTACCTCCAAGGTAGTGGTAGGTTCTGGAGATTTTGAGGCCGTGGTAAAAAACAAAAAAATCAACAGGGCAAACACAAGCCCTGAAAAAATCACCCAAGTTTTAGGGTTCTGATATAGCGTTCTGTTAGAGTCCATCTGCGACCTCCAAGGAGAAATCTTAGCCTAAAAATGGGTTTCAATCAAGAACGAGGTTCGTTCGATCGAATCTTGTTTTGCTTGACAAAAGACTTTTATAAAGGACAATTGAGGCAAGGAGGCAAAAATGGTTTCTGAAGTCAGATTTGAAATCGGCTGCGCCGATGTTGACAAAATGGTTGATTTTTACACTAATGTGCTTGGTGCCTCACTGATATCCGATGAAGACGGCTTCAAGATTGTTCAGCTTGCCAACGTTGAAATTGCCTTTTGGAAGAGCGACAATGAGGAAGAGCGCGGAATTGGCATAACCTATGTCACCGAAGACCTCGAAACCCTGGTCTCCGAACTCAAAAAGGCAAAAATCGAAGTCACCGAGTGGGAAGACTGCCCGATGGCTCTCGTCGGCGACCCGGAAGGCAACAGCTTCTCAGTGATGGAGGACGAGCAGGAAGAGTAATCAACCAGCCTTGTGGTCAATCCGGCCAGTTTTTTATGGCAAGGTTGTTCCACAGATGTTTTGGCCTTCGTTTAGTGGATTCTCTTGTGCTCTCAGCTTTGTCCACAAAACATATGTGTCATCTGCTGTTATATCCAAGAATTCCTTTGTATCCAACTGATAATGTGTGCTGTTGGACAGTTTATAACAATACGGTAATCCCAAAGTATCTTCAGAATCATTAGCCGAGTAAAAGATATGTGAATCAGTCAAAAATTCAGCGAATTGATGATTTGATAGTGTTGATGTATTAGAAATATAGCTTGCTGCAGCATCAGATACTTTCTTTTGTTTGATAGCCCAAAATGTTCCATTGTTATTAGTTATTTTCTCACTCCAGACAATCCTTGCATCATCTTCATTTGAAAGACAATACATTGGAAAAATCTGAGTTGTGTTTGGGGTTATCGTTGTTGTTGTATTGTTTTGAGTGTCATAAAGATACAACCCCATGCATTTAGTATCGAGTTGTGAATCGTTGCCAGGTTCACCTGGCAATATGCATTTGCCTCTATAAAGAACATACCTGCCATTAAACTTGAATGAACTTTGATCATCCGGACTTGTGGTGACAGTGAATTCAGAATTCGTTGCAAGGTCAAAGCCATAAATGTCTTCTCCGGTAGTCTTGAGGTTTCTTCGGTCAATCCAAACAATTTTTTTGCCAGAAATGACCGGGAACTGGTTACTTGCCGGCTGGTCTGGCGTCAGCTGTCTGTAGGTTTTGCTTGCCATGTCATACAGGCGAATCTGATTGCCATCATCTCCGTTGCTTCCCTGGTAGGCAACAATGTCACCAGACATCATTGGTGCTGATTTGTAAGGCAGCTCCTCTCTTGTGTCAATTTCAAACTGCGACTTTGACTTTATGTCGTATCCCAGAATCTTCTGAAGCCTTGTGTATGGGTATGGGTGATACGCCCAGATTATTTTGTCGCCTGACTCAGAAAACAAGCAATCCCAACTGCTGGAAGCTATGTTTTCTGAACATGCGTCGGGATTGTCTGTCAATTTGTTTAAGTCTGACAGGTCAACCAGATAGTCTTTCCCCCAGTCATCAAACCATGTTACGCCGTAATGTGTAAACAGCAGTTTGTGCGAGTTGTCCGGTGACAGTTCGATATTGGTCTGATCTCCTGGCTTTCTGAATTCATAGACAACTCTGCCATCAACAGTTCGCTGCTCAAACGACCACTTGCCAATGACGTTTATCGTGCATATTGCATAAACTGTAATTGCAACCAGCACCACCCCAGCAATGACAGCAATGATGACTTTTTTTCTGTTCCTCATTCTCCAGCCTCCAAAAAAATACTAATCCATTTTGTAATTGATTCAATAACCCATGTAGCGTAAAATATCTGATTGCAAAATATGTCTGATCTTGTCTATGTTTATGACCAGCCACGATACCTGCAAAACATGAATTTGTGTGTTAAACCCCTAATAATTTTTTACAATCTTGCTACAATGGTATATGTAGTTTTTTTTGGCTTTGAAGATGAGTATGGCATAGTCATCACTGAATTACCGAGTGGATAGACAACTCAATTGCGTTTGTCAGTGGCTCAAAGGGTGACAGTTTTCCGGTATGTGAATGCAGAAGAGTAATCAATGACTATTAATCTTCTATAGCCAATATAGAGTGTTTCTGTTATCACCAGTTTTGCATGTACGGGAGGCCTAAAATGGTTATGGACAAAAAAATTATCTCGAGGATCATTCTTTTGACACTTGCTGTTGCTGTTGGGTATGTTGTTGTCAACTGCATCAGCGAAGGGGTAATGTTTTTAAACAACAAATGGATTAAAGTTGGTGGCTCAAGCACATATAACAGTAATGAAAGAAGATTGGGGATATTCAAATCATTCAACGTAAGCAAAATTGGTAATGAAATATTGTTTTTTACCAACAATGAAAAAACGATTGTCGCAGAAACAATCAAGCTGGATGCAGAGCTTCTCTCTTTTTCATCATCTTTCGATATGTTTGCTTACATTTGCAAAGGTTCGGACATGAATTCTAATGTATTGTACATTTATAAAACTTCATCACCGAATGTTCGATTTCCTGATGTAAAAACTATCATTAAAACAAAATCTTCCAAAATTATGTCCTGGGATGAAAAAAGGATAATGTGCTATTCGCCAGAGAAAAAGCTTGTTCAGGAATATAACAACAATGGGGAGCTTTGTGAAGAACGCGAGCAAGAGCTTTTGCTTGAATACTCTAAACAAATTGAGCTTTATGACTGCCAAAAACTGTCAAAGCTGTTCCCGAAAAAACATATCAATAAGAAAACGTTCACATCCAAGAAAAACTATACACTTTCTATTGATGGTTCGGCAATAGTTGTTACAGAAGATTCATCCCGAAACAAAGTCTTCATCAAAAAGGATGCCAATCCTGCATTTATAATTGATTTTGATTATCCGATATTCACATACACAACAAAAGAATCTATAGAAACAATGAATTTGCATGATGGCACAAAATCTAGTGTACCATTCTCTTCATTCTATCGAATCAATTATTTCAGTCCAGTTTATGATAAAGGATCGCCTATAATTGACTACATGTTCTGTCAAATAACCCAAGATGAAACAAAACTTTATTCGCTTGATAAAGACCCAGTTTATGATCCATATGTTTACGAAAGATTTTCTTTTAATCTTGATTCGGAGTTACCCGGAAAGTTAGATTCCATAACCATGGAAAATGATTCGAGCACAATTTATTACGCATATACAAACAAGGGCATCTTCAAAAAGAATTATTACAAATTTCGTTTTGTTGATTGACAGTAAAAAATGTCATGCAATTAATTATGCCTTGATTGCATTAAACCCCTTTTAATTTTTTACAGACTTGCTACAATGGTATATGTAGTTTTTTTGGCTTTGAAGATGAGCAGACGGAAAGATATAAGAAAATATTATTACGACATGGAGCCTGTCTACCAGAAGATTCTGGCAGAAGGCGGCGCAGGCTGGCCGATGGAGTCACAGCAGACTTTTATATTTCTGCTGCACTGGGCCAGAACCAATGAATTCCGTCCAGGTCAAAACATTCTCGAAATCGGCTGTGGTGGTGGCGAGTTGGCAATTGAGCTTGCAAAACGCAATGTGACCGTTGAAGCCTGCGACCTCTCCGAAACAGCAGTCAAACTCTGCAAAACCAAGAGTCCTCCAGACAACTTGAACTTCTTTGTTGGAAATGCCATGACACATCGCGGTTTTCCAAATCCACCGTATGATTACATCATCGCAAATCAGCTCCTCCAAAACATAATCGGTGGAGACAGGGTTTTCCTGCTAAAGCGCCTGCGTGAGAACCTTGCTCCAGATGGAATAGCAGTAATAGCTACAATGCTGGGCATTCCAGAGGAGCTTGTTGAAGATGTAAACGCAAAAACCCGTGTTAACTCGGAAAACACCAAGTTTTTCGCCGATCTTGACATGTTTGCTCGAGAAATCACCGAAGCGAGATTTAAACCGGTACGCCATGTCAAGATAAACGAATACTACAGGGTTTTCTTCCTTATTAAAAGCTGATTTCTCAAATTAGTTTCCTTTTTTTGCAAATTCTATAGATTCTTTCCCTAGATGGAAAAAATAAAAACCAATTCATCACTGCCCAACTATCTCATACTTGCTGTCTCCATCATTGCACTCAGTTTTGCAGGCCCTCTGGTCAAAAAAACTGAGGAAGCCGGTCCGTTTGCGCTTGGTTTTTTAAGGCTTGGCCTGAGCACACTTCTGGTGTTGCCATTTGGAAGACCCTGGCAGATCAAAACATCAGGCTATCCGGTCAAATGGGCAATAATCTCAGGTTTTTGCTTCTTCGTTCACCTCGGCACATGGTTCTATGCCCTCCGTCACGCCTCTGTGGCTGTCGCCACAACAATGCTTGCTCTTCAGCCAGTTGTGGTGATCGCTCTGGAATACATATTTTTTAAAAAACGTCCTAAAAAGAACCAGATGTTGGGCATTGGTATAGCCATCGCCGGCACAATAATTGTAGTGTTTAACAGTCTCAACACACCAGAATTGATTGGAGTACTGCTGATGGTTGTTTCGCTGGTTGCTGTCGGGCTTTACTTGATGGCATCGATGAAAGCCCAGGAGCACCTGAACGCCTGGCAAACTGTCTCGATACTCTATCCGACGGCCTGTCTTTGTTTTGGCGCAATGGCAATCATAACAGGACAACCAATACTTGGTCACATGCCAACAACGTATGGATGGATAGCTAGCGTGGCAGTCATTCCAACCTTTTTTGGCCACTCGTTACTCAACTACAGCTGCAAAAGCTTGTCACCGGTGATCGCAACAACAGCGACACTTGCTGAACCATTCATAGCCAGCCTTATTGCCTGGGTGTGGCTAAGACAGGGTATTTCAATAATGGCAGCAATTGGCGCTGTTATTGTCATTATAGGTATATTTGTCACAATAAACCTTACAAATGCTAAAAAAGTAACGCATCTAACCACATAACCTGCAATTGATAAAAATGTTTTCATTTGCTCTCATCAATAGCCAACCGTGTTTACATTTTGGTAATATATAGACCAACCTCCTGACCGGATTTAAAGTATTATAAATAAATAAGGAGGAACTATGAGGTCCAACAAAGTTTTCATAACCACATTTATTCTCGTGTTATCCATTCTAATATCGCCATTAACCGGTTTTCAAGTCTACAGCGAAACCAAACCTGTCAGCATCACTTCATACACCGGCAGCGTTGAGGTCAGCTGCACAGGCTCAAACAGCGGCTCGATGGTGTTTGACATAACCATGTCCCTGGATTTGACAAAAGAATATCAGGTTTCAAAGTTTGGACTGGCAACCCAAAGCCTTGCATGTGACAAGGTCGAAATAGACGGTATCAACACCAGTTTCAACGTAAAAGAATACGAAATCAGCCTAAAAAAACCAACAAGCCTTAAATCCGGCTCACACAAAATCCACATGAAGTACAGATGCGATACGACGATAAACAATCCTGCAACAGCAAGGCTTCAGATGATCACAACCGCAAACCACTTTCATTGCTACAATGCTTGGTACCCTGTGCTTGGCGATGGCGACTTTGCCCCTGTAGTCAAATTCGATATGACTGTAAAAATTCCAGGCGACTGGTTTCTCATCGGCGGCTGGGTGCCCAAAGAGTACAGAGCCAAACCAAAATCGGACGGGGTGTACAAATTCGTCAGGAAATATCAAAACCCCTATATGTCCAAGCTGGTCGGCGGCAGATATGACGTTTTAAAAGGTGGAGACGGCGACACTGTTGTCTGGGTTTACACCTTCAAGGGTGAAAAGGGTGACGCCCAGCTGATGGCTCAACAGTGTACAGAAACAGCCAAATATTACGAAAAGTTGATGGATCAGCCTGGATATGGCGAGTACATAATCGCCGCCCAGACCGGCAGGAGAGGCAACGGTCAGGGAATTGACGGTGGTTTCGTCATGGATTCTCCGGCGATGAAAAAAGAGAATTTTCCTCCAGAGTTTCTTGCCCACGAACTTGCCCATAGCTGGTGGGGAGGCATCATCATATCAGCAGAAAAACAGCCAGATTCAAGGGTCATCTGTGAGAGTTTTGCCGAATACTGCGCCTTAAAGTATGCAAAGGAATACACCAGTCCACAGTATTACAAAAAAATCATGGACGAGAAGCTATCAGTTTTCTGGCGTTCACATTCAAGTTTTGAACCTGCCCTGACTGATGAGAATTGCACGTGGTTGGATTACATCGTTTACAACAAGGGTTCGTTTGTGCTGATGGCACTCGAAGGATACATGGGCACGGAGAAGTTCCTCAGTGGTATCAGGGAATTCATAAAAAACTTCAAACAAACCGAAACAAAAAAGGAACGACCGACACTTGCCGACTTCAAGTCGTACATGGACAAGGCCAACGAAACCCCAATCGATGATTTCTGGAAAGTGTACTTTGAATCTGGCTCAGTGCCTCAGCCCCAGGCAGACGTGAGCAAGGTCAAGTTTGAAGGCAGGTATGTCGAAAAACTCAAATGCAAAAACATTGAAAGCACAGGGCTGCCGATGACATACCGAATCTTTGGGCTCAACGGAGTAAAAAAAGATGTCGTCTTCACCGGCAAAGAGGCAGAGTTCCAGGTCGACGACACAGGCATTGCTGGTTTTGTCAATCTTTCCGCAAGCTCATTGATACCAAAGCCAGACATGATAGCAAACACGCTTGGAACAGGCACGATTGCGTCAGCAATTGCCTGGGAGAAGCCAACAATTGTTTGCATGGATAGTGAGTTTATGGACAGAGCTAACAAATGGGCTAAGCTGACAGGTGCAGAGGTCGTCTCCGAAAAACCAGAAAAACTGGCAGAAGCTCCGCTTGTCTGCGTTGGAATTTCAGCCATAACAAACCTTGCCCAGGACTCGCTAAAAGGCATACCAATAAAAAACAGCGGTAAGAGCATAATCATCCAGGATGTAACGATCATGGGGAACTATTCAACATTGATGGTTCTGCCAGACGTCAACAACTCGAACTTGCCAGCAATCATCGACTCTGGCACAGGCGACCTGCCACTGGATTTGTCATGGTCAGGCATTTTTACCCAAAGGGACGGCCCAAACACTTTCAGCTTCAGAAACACTTCCTCAGGCGTTGTTTCGCCCCCAAAGCCACAGGTAGTTGAACTTGGATGGGCAGACAAAACTCAGATGGTTTATGGCTGTAGATATGATCTCCATCTTGCAAGTGCCGGCGGCTTCAAGCTTACCTACGATGGTTTTGACATGGACAAGTTTGAGTTTGGCAGAATTGAAAAAACACTTGACAATACAAACACAAATCTCACTATTTATCTCAATCTTTCGAAACAATCGATTCTAACTTGTGAGAAAAATGACAGATTCTTTGGCCAGAAAATCGAGCAGGAATTCATCTACGACGGCAAAGCCAAAGGTTTTGAAACACCGTCAGGCATGGTTGCCCCAAAAACCTCGCCAAACGACAAATACGAACTCAAATGGCCTGATGCATTAAAATACATTTACCAGCTTGATGGTAAAGTCAACAATGAATGGACATCCAGCACAAGCCTCATACTGTCAGGGCTTCAGACTGGCAGCCACAAGCTGAAGGTGCTGTTTTCAAACGATGGAATGCTTGGAAAAGTTCAGGAATTTGAGTTTGCTACAGGACAAAAACCACCAAAACTCCAGCTTGTTTCAAAAACAGCCCAGTGTAAGGATGGCAAGATTGTCATCAAGGGGACAACCGACCCAGACGTCACCCTTGACCCTCCAGCAACTGTCAACGCCGACGGGAGTTTCGAAATGACAGTAAAGGCTGACGCCTGCCCAAAAACTTTGACTATAAAAGCAACAAACAAGATTGGACTGGAAACTGTTGAAGTTGTGACCATATCTTCTTCAAAACTGATAAAAATCAAAATGCAGCTTGGGTCGTCAACAGCAACCGACGAATCTGGAAACACCTACACCCTTCAGGTACCTCCACAAAAAATAAAAGGCTCTACCTATGTTCCAATGAGATTTATCGGTGAAAGGCTTGGCGCTCAGATCCTTTGGGAAGCAAATCTTAAAAAGGTTACTTATATCCTGGGTTCTGTCACTGTCGAGTTGATAATTGGCAGCACGAAAGCCATTGTTAATGGAAAGAAAACCAAGATGCCCGGGGCAGCAGTTGTTGTAAATGGAAAAACCCTTGTTCCGGTGAGGTTTGTTGCTGAAGCGCTAGGGGCAAAGGTCAGTTTTGACGCTGCCACAGGAGTGATAACAATCGAGTACCTTGTCCAATAGATTCGTCAAAAACTCAGAAACATCCAATACACAAGCGCATTGACAATTGTTAGCGGTACGCCAATTTTGGCAAATTCGGTAAAAGTGATGGTGTCGCCTGTTCTTCGTTCGGCATTTTCAATGATGATAACAGTACTGGCAGCGCCAAGGATGAACATGTTGCCGGCAACCGTGCTGCCGGCTGCAAGGGCTATAAACTGGCTCTGCCCGGCTCCCAGCTTGCCAAGCATCGGCAAGTAGAGCGCTACCAGAGGCACATTTGAAAGAAACTGGCTGAAGACCACAGAGATGGCCAGTATCACCGGTACACTGGCAAAATTGAAGCCTGAACCATTCATCAGCCCCTGAAAAACACCGCTATTCCAGACACTTTGCATCAGCACAAACATGGATGCAAAGAAAACAAGCGTCTGCCAGTCAATTCTTTTCACAATTGCCAATCTGTCCCGAGAAAAGATAAGGACTGGCAGCATGGAAATGACAGCAATATACGTCAGCTTGAAATCGAACTGTAACCTGAAAGCAACAAGCAATATTTTGGCAAGCACTAGCACGCCAACAAGCAGTAACGAAATTTTTGACAGGGTTTCCAACTGAGGGTTTCTTGGCGTAGTAGATTTCACCACTTCCAATTCTTCCTGTTTTGAAACCTGGGGTTTAAAAAAAAGTTTGAGCATAAAGAAAGCCAG
>JAGNLA010000011.1 GCA_017999835.1 Caldisericia bacterium | reverse complement strand
CCCGCTGTCATATGCAATAATGCTGGTGTTGGGTTTTGCAATCATGGTTTTCTTCAATATGAGCATGATCATTGTTCAAACCCATGTTGATGATGATTACAGAGGCAGGGTTATGGGATTGTACAATCTTGCCTTTATGGGGCTCATCCCTATAGGTGGCTTTCTGACCGGCATGTGCGCATCATGGTTTGGTGAACAGGCAACAGTGTTTGCCTTTGCCGTGATAGTTTGTGTTTTCGGTTTTATACTCCATACAGCAAAACCCATTCTCAGACACTTGCAGTAGTTTGACTTTTTATCGGGTTTTGCCAAAATTATGTTATGGATAAAAATAACAGATTGGTAGCAATATTAATTGGCGCAGTTCTGCTGCTTGTTGGCATCGTTTTTCTGATAACAAATATAGGCAAACTCTTGCTTTATCACTGGTGGACATTGATTGTTCTCGGTGTTGCCGGCATCGGATTACTTTATTCATGGTCAAACTGGAAGAAAACCAGCTCTCTTGCTTCCATGAATGTTGCAATTCCAGGTGGAATCAGCCTTATTCTCCTGATAATCTTCATCATTGCGTTGTTCTCGGTTGGATGGATGATCCTCTGGCCAGCGCTTGTGGGTATTGCCGGATTCCTGGTAATCCTTTTTGCAACAGGCAGAAATCCAAATCAGTTGGTCAAAGACGTCAAGAACCAGTTCGATGACGATCCGAACAACAATACATTCGATCTGCCAAAATAAAAATCAGAAATCCATATATTTGAGGTCAACAATCGGAACAATATTGTTTTCCTCATCAAAATAACATTTTGCTATTGTTGATGAAAACCTTGTGTCTTCGATTATGTTTGGTAACAGTTGGAGATTTGAGACCGGAATGCGCTTAAGAGTGTAAACCTCAGATAAACCAAGTGCCAGATGGCCTTCCTTGTGATCAAAAATGACCATTGGACCATTTGACTCTTTTTTGTTTTCGAGAAGAATTCCCAGCGACAGAAATGGTATCGACTGGTTTTGATAGTCGATCGTTCCAGATATGGCAAGGTTTTCTTGCGGCAATGACTTCACCGGCAAACTTTCGATGATTCTGATGATGTCAAGCGCCGGGATTGCCCATTTTTGATTGGCAGCCCTGAGTTCAAGTACTGTCAGGATCTGCTCCTGTTCAATTTTTCTGTAACGGTCGTTGTGTTTCATATCCAGACCCTCTCGGCTTTCTCCCTGTCAAGCTCATCCTGGAGGTGTTTGTTTGGTTCTGCCGCCAAAACCGGGATTACCCTGCCGGCAAACTCAATTTCACCTGCAAGCACTGAGCCTTTCTGCTCAACGACAAGTTTCGGGTAAGCAATGAACACCAATTTGTCTGTATCTATGGCGTCTTCTACAGAATCGACAAGCAAACCGAACCCGTCTCTTACCAGCAACGCCTTTCTCTGGGATGTTTTGCCAAGTCCCAGCAAAATGCCAAGGTCGGCCAGCTGGTCGCTAAAGTGCACGGCATTTACAATCCTGCCTTGAACAGGGCGATATTCGTATTGTTCAAGTACCCTTACAGGCGCCTGAACGGCAAACGTTTTGTCCAAAACCTTCAAAAGTTGATATTTCATAACAACACCTCAAGCAACATTTTCTGTTACACCTATCAATTTTGCAAGCTGAAGGGGTATCTGGTCAAGTGGCAAAACCTTGTCGACCGTACCCGTGGAAGCAGCTTCTTTAGGCATCCCAAACACAACCGATGTACTTTGATCCTGAGCAAAAGACATTCCACCGTTACTCTTTATCTGGACAACACCGTTCTTTCCGTCCGAACCCATACCAGTGAGCACCAAACCAACAGTGTTGTTTCTGAATGCCGCAGCAGCAGAGCTCATCATTGTGTCCACCGATGGCACGTGTTCATAAATAGACGCATTTGTCAACTCAATCGTTCTATCATCACTGATGACCATATTTTTCCCACCTGGCGCAATGTAAATTCGACCAGGTTCAATATTCATACCGTGTCTGCCTTCGCAGATCCCAACCCTGGTTGATAAAGCAAGCATTTTCAACAATTCGTTGGTCATGTTTTCAGGCATGTGCTGCGCAATGAGGATCGCACTCTGGAATCTTTCAGGCAACCTGGAGAGGATGAACTTGAGTGCAGAAGGGCCTCCAGTTGATGCACCAATGGTTAAAACCGATCTTGCCTTGCTTGGCGAAGGCCTGACTGCCATGGAACCGGTCAACGCATTGGTTCCAAAATTATCTTTTATGTTTCCACCAAGCATCCTTATGGCACGAATTGTTGAAACCAGTTTTATGCGTGTTGGGAGGGTGGCAAGATGAGCATCCAGATTCATCGGGTCAATTTTTTCATTGAACAGCACTGCATCGACAGCGCCAAGCGACAAACACGACAATGCAAGTGAGGGCTGGTTTGCATCATCTGGTGCACAAACCAGGATAGGAACAGGTTTTTTCTGCATTATCTGTCTGATGGTCGTCGGACCATCCATGTAAGGCATTGTCAAATCCATGACCACAACATCAGGCTTTGAGATTTCAATTGATTTGAGCGCTTCTATGCCATTTCTGGCAGTGGCTATCACAGATATCATTGGATCAGAATGGCAAATCTTGCCCATCACGTCAAGCGCGTGGAATGAATCGTTGACTAGCAAGACTTTTATTCTGCCAATAATTGGTGTCATGACTGTTGCTTGTCACCTTCTTTTGCTTTGATGAGTTTGTTGACAGTCTCGAGGAATAACTGCTGATCATAAGGTTTGACAAGATATGCGCTGGCTCCAAGCTCGAAAGCTTTTGACCTATGTTTCTGGCCTGAGCGCGATGTGATGATCATGTTCGGTATGCCAATAAACCTTGGGTCATCCTTGATTATTGACATCAACTCAAAACCATCCATTTCAGGCATTTCGATATCGAGTACCATCAAGTCAAAATCTTCCTTTTCAATCAGGTCTAGTGCTTCCAATCCTGAGGCTGCCGTTTTGGCTTCGTAGCCGGCATCAGTCAGGTCAAGCTGAAGGATTTTCCTCATCGAAAGGGAGTCGTCAACAACAAGGATTTTCAAGGTTTTCTTGTCGCCATTTCCATTTCGGGATGATGGAGTTTTTCTTTCTAGGGCTGCTGTTTCACCGGCTTTAAGCTCGACGAGCTTGCGTGGGTTGAGCACAAGCACAACCTGGCCAGAGCCAAAGATAGTCGCACCGGCATAGATGTCCATTCCGGCAAAAATACCTGGCATTGACTTAATAACCATGTCATGTTTGCCAGGGATTTCAGATACACCCAGAAGCACCCTTGAGGAACCGTACTCTACGAGCACTGATGGTATCGTTTGGGTCTTTGAGATTTCATCGCCAAGCCCCAAAGCTTGATCGAGGAATTGAATCGGAACAAAATCATCTCGCAGCTGGAACATAGGAGTCTGGCCAATCATACTGATAGACGATTTTGGAATGTTTATGACCTCTGAAACCTGACCAAGGGGGATAACAAACGGCGTATCTATGCAATTAATGACAAGTCCCTGTGAGATAACAAGAGAGATTGGCATTTTGAGAATAAATTCAGTCCACTCAGCATCCGAGGCGACATCAACCGTGCCACCCATCTCTTCGACAATGTTTTTGACAACGTCCAAGCCTACACCTCTACCGGCAACCATACCCGTATCATCGGCAGTGGACAGGCCAGATTTAAAGATAAGTCTGTTGATTTCATCATCTGAAATCTCATCAAGCTCAGGCTGAGTGATAATACCCATTTTCAAAGCCTGCTGTGCAATTTTGCCTGGTTCGAGCGGCTTGCCGTCGTTTGCAACCTTCAAGATGACGTGATTGCCTTCATAGGCGGCAGACAAAAGGATTGTGCCTTCAATTGGCTTGCCTGCGCCAGTTCTCTCTGTCGGCAGTTCAATACCATGGTGAACAGCATTTCTGATGATGTGAAGGAGCGGATCATAGATTCTGTCAGCAATTTTGACGTCTATTTCTACAGTTTCACCCTCAACAACAAGATTTATCTGCTTGTTTTCGTTTCTTGCAAGGTCGCGGACCATTCTGGGGAAACGGTCAAGCACCTGTGAGACTGAAATAAGTCTTGAACTAATTACACTGTCCTGGATTGAAGTGAGGTTCTGAATGAAACGACTGGTGCTGGTACCCAACTCGTCGATCTCATTTTCAAATCTCGTAAGCATTTCAACCATGTCAGCATGGACTTCGGTTTGGTTCCTGATGATTCTGTCAAGCTCGCCGTACCTGTCAAACTCGAGTTCATCAAACTCAGAAGCAAATTTTGATCCGGGTTGGTTCTTCGAGGTTGCTCCGGACATCATTGCCTCGTCGGTGCGCTGAAGGAGTCTTTGCTGGGAAAGGTCTGTTGTCAGAGTTGAAAGTCTTCTGATGGCCAACCTCATCTGGTCGGCAACATCAATGAACCTTGTTCGAGACTCATCAAGTCTCGATCTTTGGACAAGGAACTCGCCGGTCAAATTCATTAAATTATCGAGTTTTGAAAGTTTGACCCTGACATCCGGCTCCCTGACGATCTTGATTTCGTCAGATGGAAAGAAAACCTGTGTCTTTGCGGGTGTTTTATCGACAGCCGAGCCACCGATTGTTGCTATCAAGTCAACCGTCTGTCTGGCAACCTTGCTCGCCGATTTGTCACCTTTTGTTTCAAGGCTGAGGGTTTCTTTCAAGGCATCAAGCGAGCCGAGAAGCACGTCTGTGATTGTCGGATCCAGCGACAACTCACCTTCCCTGATCTGCTCGAGAACATCCTCGAGTCCATGTGATGCGACTTCGGTTGCCTTGAAACCAACAGAAGAGGCTGCTCCTTTAAGTGTATGAGCTGCACGGAAAACCTGGTCGATTGTTGATTTATCTGTTGGATTTTTTTCAAGCGCCAACAAACCGTCAGTCATTGTCTTGAGATGCTCTTCGGCCTCGATAAGGAAAAAGTCCTCAACAACCGATGACAAATCTGATTCTTTATTTATCTCCTCAGGTTGATCAATAGTTGACCATATTTTCTCGACAGTCTCAAACTCCCTGTCGAAATCAGGCTCATTTCCAGAGTTAATCTGATCAAGGATTCTGCCAATTACCTGGTTGGTTTTTATCAGAAGATCGGGGAGATCCTCCGGCCAATTCGTTTCGGGATCCTCAACAAAAGATTCAAGAGAGGACTCCATTACGGAAGCGATCTGCCCAAGCAGAGGCAAACCCGCCATCTGAGAGGATGAATTGAGCGAGTGAGAAAGTCTGTATGCTTCATATGTGATATCGCTGTTTGTCTCGCCGGACTTTATCTTTTCCAGTTCACTGGTAAGTTTGTGATGCATCATCAACGCTTCGACGACAAAATCCATGAAGTACTTGTCCTGGCTCATTTTGCTCCTCCGGATTTCACATAATAGAGAGAATTCCTGCTGTTTCTGGGTTCAATTCCTGTCACTTCCGGTGGCATTATCTCAGCTTCGCCGAGCATAATGACTCCACCGGGTTTGAGGCAACCAACCAGCTTTGAAAGAACCTCAACCCTTGTGCTGTGCGAAAAATAAATCGTCACATTTCTGCAAAAAATGATGTCCTGATCGTAAATCTGATGGTCGCAGACCAGGTTGTGCGAAAAAAATCTTACGATATTCTTTGTGTTTTCTTTTACCCTAAAATTTTCGCCATCTCGATCAAAATGACTCCAGACCATTGCCGGCGAGAGATTTTTCATCCTTGAGGTCTTGTAGCAACCATCTCTGGCTTTGGCCAAGGCTGATGGATCAATGTCAGTGCCTATGATAGTCGGTTTAACGTCCTCGCTTATCCCACTTGTCATGACCGCAATTGCCAGCGAATAGGCCTCTTCTCCAGTAGCCGTGCCAGCACTCCAGATGTGAAGATAGTTTTCATTTCTGTTCTGTCGAAGCCTCGCAAGTCTTGGCAACTCCTCTTCTTTGAGCACCTGAAAATGTTCTGGAATTCTAAGAAAGCTGGTCTCTTGTGTTGTAGCCATGCTCACCAGTTCAATCATCTCACGTTTTTGGTTTTTATCACACACAAGGTAGCTGAAGTAATCCGATTCGTTGGTCAAACCAGTAATTGACATACGTTTTCTCACGCAGTTTTCCAAAAGGTGAAGCCGGGATTCACCAAAATGGAGTCCGGCCTCACCTGATATTAAGTCTCTAATTGCTTGCAAGTTCAGCAACTCAGATCTTGAACCTCTTGATTGCTTTACCAAGCTGGTCGACGAGGGTGTCCATTTCATAAACGGCTCTGGCGGCGTTCAAGATTGACTGCGTTGAGCTGTTGGTGATGTTTGAGATCATACCCATTGACTTGTTAACCTCTTCAGTTGCACGCGACTGTTGCCTTGACGACAGAGAGATTGACGAGATGAGATCGGCAAGCTGTTTTGAGTTGGTAACAATCTCGGAAAGTCTGTCCTGAGCGTTTTCAGCAAGTTTTGAACCCTCAACGACCTCTTGTGTTGAGTCTTCCATAGTTTTGATGGCTTCAGAGGTTTCCGACTGAATACCACGAATAAGCAAAGTGATGTCTTTGGTTGACTTAGTTGACCTTTCAGCAAGCTGGCGGACAGCATCAGCAACGACGGAGAAGCCACGTCCCTGTTCACCGGCACGGGCAGCTTCGATGGCTGCGTTAAGAGCAAGCATGTTCGTCTGGGCGGCGATATCCGAGATAACGTTAACGATTTCACCGATTTCTTGAGAGGATTCGCCGAGTTTCTTGATTCTCTTGGAAATTTCTGCGACTGATCCCCTGATCCTGTTCATAGCGCCTACAGCTTCTTCTACAGTTCTTCCACCAACTTCAGCGATTCGGGCTGAGTTTTCGGCAGCTTGGGCAGCTGATTCGGCTGACTGGGATACCTGGTTGATTGAGATAGCCATTTCGTCGACAGCAGCTGAGGTGTCGGTAATAATTGTCTGCTGATCCTGAGCGTCTTTTGACATGACGTCGGAAGCTTTAAGGATGTTGGTTGACGTTTCCGAGATGTTCTCAGTCACGCTGGCGACTTCCTTCAGAATCCTTCTGATCTGATCACCCATGTAGTTGACCGAGTCAGCAACAGCACCCAGAACGTCAGCAGTTACTTCAGCAGTCTTGGTCATGTCACCTGTAGACATTTCAGATACAGTGGACAGGAGGTTTGCAATCTGACCGTCCTGCTGTTCTTTTGCTTCTTCTGTTTGGATCTTATCAACAAGCTGTTCAGCCAGGTAGTTGACTGAGTCAGCCAGAGCGCCGATGTCATCAGGAGTTACACTTGCGCGGACAGTAAGGTCACCGGCAGCCATTCTCGAGATGGCGTCAATAAGGTCATTGGTCTCTTTTTCTTTAATTCTTACTTGCTCTTCTGTTTGAACCTTGTCAGCTAGCTGTTCAGCCAGATAGTTGACTGAGTCAGCCAGAGCGCCGATGTCATCAGGAGTTACACTTGCGCGGACAGTAAGGTCACCGGCAGCCATTCTCGACAGTGCGTCGATAAGTTCTGCAACTTCTTTTCCTTTGATGTTTCTTTCCTCGTCAGAAACGATGTAACCTCTGATGTCTTGAAGCATCTGGTTGAAGGTTTTAGCCAGGTCACCGATTTCGTCCTCAGCAGAAACTGGTACCTTAATATTGTAGTTACCAAGAGATACCTCGACTAGAGATCCTCTTAGGATAAGGATTGGGTTAACAAGCGCTCTTGCCATGATGACAAGGATGATTACCGAGAGAAGAACGACGATGAAGATGATGGCAAAAAGAATATACTGGATGCTTGATACTGGTTGTAAGAACTCAGCTCTGTCCTGACGAACAACGACGAATCCAAGGTTGTTTCCCTCGCCGATAGTTAGGCGGTCAATAGCGTAAGCTCTGTCGACTTCAGCAGAGAATTGACCGAATTCGAAAGCCTTGTCCAGAAATTCTTTTTTCATGCTGGCGTATTGCGCTTCGTATGTGGCACTCTTGGGATCAAGTTTTGCAACAGCAGCGTTAAACGCTTCTTCATTCTTCTTGAATTTATTATACTGATCGAACAGAGATGATTTATCAGTTTTGTATTCTTTTCCAGTTGCCTTGACAATTACTGTTCCATCTGATTTGAGTTCCCAGTCTTTTAAAACGTTGACGTGGTATTCTATTTGTCTTTTGCCTGTGAATGGCTTATCACCGATGTTTGTGCCAATAAGTTCACTTTGCATGTGGGATACAATGGTCAGATCATCGGTCGTCCAAGCGATAGACTTTGAGATTCCCAGACCTTTTGATTGTTTATTGTAATCCGACGCAGTTCCAAACGGCTCAGTGACTGGATATCTGACAGACACCCAGCCATAAGCAATATCTTCACCAGCTCGCCTGATTGGGCACGTCATGTAGAGGTCATAGCTGTCTACCGATTCGTCGTATTCTGGACCTCTGACTGTGCAAACAATCTTTTTCTCACGGTAATTATTTACCGCTTCAATAAACCATGGGTCTTGTGAGTTGTTGGGATCGGAGAGTTCGTTGGTTGCAAGGAAGGTCATTCCATTTGCATCCATGACCATGATTTCCTTGATGTTTTTGAGCGTTTTCATCTCTTCAATCCAGGCTCTGGTTTGGTAGAAATTGGTAGAGGCAGCAACAGATTTGTATGAGGAGTAGTTCAGGGATTTTCTGTATTCAATATCTTTTCTGTTTTTGTCCCATTTGGCCATCTCACCTATTGCATTAATGGCAACATTCTTTTGAGCCTGCAACACGAGGTCGTCTCTCAAAATCTGAACGATTTTGATAACTTCCTCGGTAGTTGAAGTACAAAGGTCTGTCATGTTCTTTCTAACTTCGTTCACGATACTGTTGGATACGAACATGGATACCGTAACCCATGTCACACCAAGAGATAAAATGAAGATCAAAAGAATTGGAACCAACAGTTTGGACTGGAGTCTCCAGGATCTGTAATTGAAAATCCTGGAAATCCATGAATTTTTTGAGTTAGCCATTTTAGGTATCTCCTCCTATTTAACAAGCGACTCTATGGCCGCACCTACATCGAGAAGCCTTACAAGACCATTTTGTGTTTGAGTGACGGATTGAAGGAACGGTAGTTTGACATCTCCAAGTTCAGAAGCTTCAATGAATGAATCTGGATTAATTATTTCTCTGACCATATCCACAAGTAATCCAAACATCGAACCTTTGTGAGAAACAACAATAATTTTCCCATTTCGGACTGTAGAATCAAAATGGATCAGGCAAGCCAGATCGACAAGCGGAATAACCTCACCTCTGAAATTCATAACACCTATAATTGAGGGTTCCGACATTGGAACGCTTGTCACGGACACAGGGTTGATGACTTCGATTACCCTAAGCGCATCGACTCCGTATTCCTGCCCTGCAAGCATGAAAGTAAGGAACTGACTTGATTCCATTACTTCAGATACTTGCGGATAACATTTTTAAGCGCATCTTCGGTGTATGGTTTTGGAATGTAATCGTTTGCGCCCTGTTTAAGTCCATAGAATTTGTCATTGTCCTGATTCTTTGAGGTGACCATCACAATTGGAATGCTGGCAACAGCAGGATCCTCCCTCAATTCTCTGCAAACCTGGAAACCATTTTTCTTTGGAATAACGATATCAAGCAGGATGAGGTCAGGCCTTTCTGACAATGTTTTTGCAATTGCTTCTTCTCCATCTGAAGCCGGAATCGCCACATGCCCCATGCTTTTAACAATATCAGCCATCCTGTTAAGATCCACTGCCACATCATCAACCACTAGAACTTTTGCCATCTTTTCATGACCTCCTTAAATATTTGTCACATGCTTCAAGCAATTCAGCCTGAGAGAAAGGTTTTGTAAGATACATATCAGCATTGGCCAGTCTGCCTTTGATCTTGTCGAGAACGCTGGATTTTGCTGTTAGCATTATTATAGGTATATGTGAGAATTTCGGATTGGTCTTGAGTAGTTTGCACACCTGATAACCATTGTAGACTGGCAACATGACATCAAGTAAAATTAAATCAGGTTCAATTTCTTTTGTGATTTTCAAAGCGGTGAGCCCGTCTTTGGCATGATAAATCTCCCAACCAGTATCTTTTATCGCCAGATCAATTACCCTTAAAATCGTAGGTGAATCATCAACAATTAATATTTTACACATCACGAACTCCTAATGAAGTTTGTTTTTTTGTCAGATTTCACACCTTTATATTTGTCTATTAACTCTTTATCGGTTTTTATCAATAAGTCCACAGTCCGTTCAAAACCAAAAATCCAGACTAAGCTGCTAACAACACTGGCATAAACAATATTTAGAGGTTTCAGGATTGATGAGCCTATCGAGCAGGCATACTGGGTGTCTTTTGTCAATGTCAACGCCGAAACCGTCTCGCTAACGTCAATGGTATTGCCAGAAACATTTATACATTCAGTATCGGGGTACTTTATGGTTAACAAAACAAGGTCACGCATAAACAGATCAGAAAGCGATTCTTTTACGGATTCATCTGACAATATTGCATTTTTTGCAAATATATTAATTCTGTCACCCATAACTTTTATTGCCAGTGCATAATCGGCATTCGGATCGTAAGAAGTTTTCGTTAATAGCTTATGGCTCATTGAGTTGAAAAGTATCGTCAGCAAAGCGGCAGGGTTGGTTCCCTTTGATAACAGAACCTGTCTTAGTGTTTGTCCACCTTGCAGAGACAACAATAGCATCAACTCATCTCTGGTCAATGTATATGATGATTTTTTCTGAGTATTTATTTTATAAAAATAATCCTCAAAGTCAGTCTCGTTGGTCGTAAGCATTTCATTAAGACAAATCCAGGTTTTCATTACATTCTGCAAACTGCCGACAGAAATACATTGAAGCTCGCTGATTTCGCTGTCATTGCTTACCTGGACTTCAACATGAGACCAGCAATAAGCTTTTTCCAGTTCAGCAATTATTCTTTGCTGCGCATCGGACTGTGGGGCATCCTGACACAATTTGAATTTGAATATTCTAAGGCCACTGTTTGTGGCCGCATCAGGCATACCAACCACTTTGACTACTGTGCTTTCCCCAAATTGATCCCAAACACTCATTATGGCATCGAAGATGCTGGTTTTATTGATAAAATCTCGCGCTATGAGCCTCAACCCAACACCTTCCCGATGGACTCAACATCAAGTATTTTCGTTTCGTTTGAACAGAGGATGAATTCATCAATCTTGTTTGGCACAGATTCTCCAATGTCGAGCATGGATATTGTGTCGACTTTATCTGTCATAAATCCGATCTTTTTATCTTTTACCTTGAGTATTACCAAATCCTGGCTGTTGCCTGTTGTGGAATAAAGCGAGAAAACTGGTATGATTTCATGTCGCAGGTCAGTAATGCCGATAAAACCTTTTTTCAAACCGGGTAATGTTCTGTTGATTTTTTGTTTTGTAACCTCAATAACAGATTCAACAGGAATAAGTATAGTTTGTCCGTCTATATGTACCGATAGATAATTAAATAAAGTTGAAATTTCCATTTGACAATAAGTTTATAGATTCTAATCGAATTGTCAACAATGGTTACATTTTTTTAACCTTAAAGGAATGCCTTCTAAATATCAATTTCTAATATTTCTGGAATTTACTTGTTAACAGCTTAAAAATTTTATCTTTGATAAAGTCTGCAACAATTGCTGCTAAACTTACACCTTAAATGATGTGTGTTAATAACAAATTATTTTGTAAATTAATTTCATACAAACATTTAATCATATTAAGGCTAAAATGATACCAATATTGCTAATATTAGAAATCGATATCCTTTTTAGAAATCTCTGGATGAATACCAAATCTAGTCAGGCAAAAATCATATTTTACTGGATCTTCAGATTGAAACTTCCTAAATGCTTCGGTTATTTCGATGACAGTTTTCATGTTTGCCTGGTTTCTTGAAGTCAAACCAAGTTTTTTTGAAATCGAGTGCATGTGGGTGTCTAGCGGAATCAACAGTTGTGACCTTGCTACGCCAGTCCAGCCGCCAGGATCAACATCGTCTTCCCTAACCATCCAACGCAGGAAAAGACATAATCTTTTACAAGCGCTTTCTTTATCTGGAGACGGAACCATGGAGACATTCGGCAGGCTACATTGACACTTGAGCAAACTGGAAAGCTTGCCCATGGCAGTCTGGACATCACCACCTGCCAACCCTTCTACGTAAACGGCATTGAGTGTGCCATATTCGGATAAAGCAACCTTGACACCCTCAATCACTTGTGCCAGCTCAAGACCAGTTGTGAATCTGTGCTTGAAGTTGCCGTAACATTCAAGCAATCTCGTCGATGATACCTTTTCCACAAAAAGCCTTGGCGATTTGCCCATGGGTTCAAGAGCCGCATGAACGCTTTTTAGTATCTGGTTGACACGACCATAAGCCAGCGAAGAGGCGATAAAACCAACAATTTCTCTATCCAGAAGGTTGTCGTAATTGTAAAGGAACTCCAGAGGATCTGGGTGGACAAACTCGCGTTTGTTGTAGTTTGAGTACAAACCCTCCAGGAGTTCCTGAAGATTGTTCAGCTTAATGGTGAAAAATCGTCCTTTTTTGCTCCACAGACAGGGCAAACCCAATCATCTGGAATCTTCTCAAACGGGGTTCCTGGCGCTACGCCGGAGTCCGGGTCGCCTTTGGCTGGATCGTAAACATAACCGCAAACATTGCACTGATACTTCATGAGTAATGGATTCCTTTCTATTTTTGTCTCAAGCCTGTCGGCCTGTGCCTGGTATGTAGGCGCGGTTTTTGGCGCCTTTCCCTTGTTCTGGTGGTACTTTGCATATGTCATAGGTGTGTCTTTGGAAAGTTTTTCAGCGCCGATGACCTTGCCGATAAAAATTGTGTGTGTTCCACAGTCAACACTGTTGACTTTCTCAAGTTCGATTACAGAAACGGCATTTTCAACAACCAATGGCACAAACTGTCCCTGCTTGCACTTGGCCTGTTCGAGCTTCTTCTCGGTCCTGCCAGACTTGAATCCAAACAAACCAATAAAAGTCATTGAAGCATTCTCGTCCAGAATCGATATACCAAAATGCGAGGATTTTTCAAGCAGTTCATGTGTGTAGTTTTGTTTATTTATTGCAACTGCAAGCTGCGCTGGCTGGCTGGTGACCTGGAAAACAGTGTTTGCAATCTGGCCATTTGACAGGCCGTCGGTTGTTGACGTTGAAATAATGTAGATTCCATAAGAAATATCCCAGAGAGCTTTTGAATCAAATTCTTCCGACATCACAGCCTCTTTCTCTGTCGCATGAAACCTTCATCGCTTCTGCAACTTCCAGACCCCAGCTGAAGCACTTCTCCAACGCTGCATCATCAGGGACAAATTTAAACTTCAGAGGTTCCGGGAGTACTTCCAGACCCATGCTTTTCAATGTTTCATGAATGTCAGTTGCAGCCTCGCCGCTCCAACCATAAGAACCGAACGCGCCAGCAACAAGATTGATGGGCTTGAGGCCTTTGAGGTAATTGAGCGTGTCGGCAACAGTCGGAAACATCAGTCTGTTGAGGGTTGGTGAGCCAACAAGCAGCGCACCTGAGTCGAGAATCTCGGTTGCAATGTCGGCTCTCTGAAGAACTGAAAGTGGGAGAAGTTTTGCTTTCATGCCGCCCGTTCTGATACCTTCACCGATAACCCTTGCCATCAGAGACGTGCTGTTCCACATGGTGTCAAACACGATAACCGCTTTGTTGGTTGGTTTGTGTGTACACCATCTGTTGTATTGGTCTATAATGTTGCCAATGTCTCGTTTCCAGATCGGCCCATGGTCAGGAGCAATCAGCCTTATCGGCCAACCGGTCTGAATAACCTTGTCGATGATTTTTTTGATGACCGGAGCAAACAGCATGACGATGTTTGCAAAATACTTTGCCGCTTCCCACTTGAGCACAGAATCATCAAGCTCATAGTCGAATCTTTCATAAGTGGCATAGTGCATTCCAAAAGCATCTTGGGAGAAAAGAATGTTCTCGCCTGTCATAAACGTGAACATGCTATCCGGCCAGTGAATCATCCTGGTTTCCATGAAATCGAGTTCGAAATTGCCAAAACCCATCTTCTGGCCATCTGCAACCGATTCAATATGGAAATCCGGGTGGAGCTGGTCTGTGAGAGCCTCAACGCCTTTGACCGAAGCAAGAACCTTTTCCGGCTGGATAAACTTGACTGTCTCCGGAAGCGATCCCGAATGATCCATCTCGGCGTGATTTGATATGATTATATCTATTTTTCTTGGATCGATGACTGATGAGATCCTGCTCATCATCTCGTCCCAATATGGTTTCTTCACGGTGTCAATAAGAATGTTCTTTTCGCCAGTGATAAGGTACGAATTGTAAGTTGTTCCTCTTGGTGTGCTGTAACCATGGAAATCTCTTATAGTCCAGTCGATGGCTCCCACCCAATGCACATTGTCAGAAATCTTTGAAGCTTTGAAATGACCGCTCATGTTTCACCTGCTTTCTCAATTACAACAGATGTAATGATAACCAATGTACGTTAAAAAATCAAAGAATCACAAGAAGCTTGTCACAAACTGACTCAAGGAACTTTTTATCGTATTGATCGAATGCGCCGGCTTGATGTGAGTCAATGTCGAGTTCGCCAATGACTCTGCCATTTTTTATAATTGGCACAACTATCTCAGACTTAACGTTTATTGAGCATGAAAGATAGTTGTTTTCTTTTGTCACATCATCGACAAGAAAGGTCGAACCTGTCTGGGCTGCCTGGCCACAGATACCTTTCCCGAATGGAATCCTGACATGATCAGTCGATTCACCGGTAAATGGCCCAAGAACCAACATTTTGTCGTCAGCCGAATCGGTCATGTAGAATCCAAACCAGTTATAATGAGAAACATTGTCAACCATCAGATTGCAGATGGATTGCAGTTTTTCTGTTGGTGCAGCTTCATTTTTCAATATTTCATCGACTTTGACGTCCAGTTGAGCGAACAACTTGACCTTTGGACTTGTTTCCTCATCCCAAACCTCGACAGCCCTTCTGATGTGCGGAATGGTTATCGAACCACCAACAATAAGACCAATCGCCAAAGTCTCCTCGAATTCTTCATCTGTGACGCCAAGCTTGAGACACTGGCTGATGTGATAGTTGATGCAGTCATCGCAGCGAAGCGCCAATGACGCCACAAGACCCATCAATTCTTTATATTTCTCTGGAACAGCTCCACCGGAATATGTTCTCCAATCCAGATCCATGAATTGTTTCATGTTTCGACCCATGTGTCTGGAAAGGATTCCGTTGAGCATGTCGCGTTTTTTGTTAAACTGTTCGAGTTTTGTCTCCATAGGTGAAAGAATAGCAACGACCAAAAAATAAATAAAGGGGGCGGTTAACGCCCCCCTGTTTCAAGTCAAAACATCATGCCACTAAGTTGTAATTGATTGGGTTATAACATGAGCCTGCTGGCCACATTCTCGTTCCAAGCTCTCTATCCAGAAGGAACAAACCGTTCTGGTTGTCGCCAACTTTCTTGAGCTCTTCAAGGATTTTTGTTACGTTGGCTTCCTCTTCTATCTGTTCGTTTACAAACCAATGCAGAAGCGGTTCGGAGGCATAATCGTTATTGTCTCTTGCCACTTTCATAATCTTGTTGATACAATCAGTGATGAACTGTTCATGGGCAAGTGCATCCTCAAACACTTCCTTTGCTGATTGCCAGTCAGTCTTGATCTGTTTCATGTCCAGAAGTTTTACAGATCCACCTCTGTCGTTGATATGGTCTAAGAACTTCATTCCATGGATTGTTTCTTCATGAACCTGAACCCTCATCCAGTGAGCCATGCCTTCGAGGTTATGGGCATGAAACCACGCTGCAGCTGAGAGATAGAGATAAGCTGATTCAAACTCGTTTTTTATCTGTTCGTTGATTATCGCTTTTACTGGTTCTGGTATCATCTGATTCCTCCAAAACTAAAACTCGTTCTTCCAAAGACCGTGAAGATTGCAATATTCTCTGGCTTTTCCCTTTTCAGGTTTCATCTTGAAAACTGCTTCCGGATTTTGACCAGGTTCAAGGAATACTCTGCACGAATAACCTTCCGGTGTGATCATCTGAACCCATTCGATGTGGTGATCTGGCGTCATTGGGTGAGCCACCGAGCCGACTTTGATGTGTGTTCCATCGTCCTTTTTTTCAACAACGGGAACGTGTTTTTCCTGTGCAGCGTCTGTTGAGTTTTCGCTGATAGCCTTCATGGGTTGCCCACAACAAACCAGCGTCCCGCCACCTTCATGCAAGACTTCCACAATGTGTCCGCACAATTCGCACTTAAAGATTTCAAGTTTTTTTGCCATCTTTATTCTCCTTTTTTTATTTGTTGACTATTACCAATTCTCGCCACGGATTTCATAGTAAGACTGCGGGTGTAGACATGCAGGACAAACTTTTGGCGGTTCAATTCCTTCATGGGTAAAACCACAGTTGATGCAGCGCCAAACAATCTTTCCATCTCTTTTAAACACCTTGCCAAGTTTGACATTCTCAGCCAAAGCCCTGTAGCGTCTTTCGTGATTTCTTTCAGCAACCGAGACCATGTCAAACAACGTTGCGATTTCTTCAAAACCTTCTGACCTGGCAACGTTTGAAAACTCCGGATAGATGGATGATTGTTCCATGTTTTCTCCATTTGCTGCTTCGGTGAGGTTTTCCAGGGTTGTACCAACTTTGCCGGCTGGATAAGATGCTGTGATTTCTACATCGCCACCCTGGAGATAGCTGAAAAACCTCTTTCCATGTTCCTTTTCCTGATTGGCTGTTTCTTCAAAAACGAGCGAAATCTGGATGTAGCCTTCTTCGCGAGCTTTTGACGCAAAGAAGGTGTACCTGTTTCTGGCCTGTGACTCGCCAGCAAACGATTTCAAGAGATTCTTTTCTGTTTGTGTTCCTTTTATTTCTTTCATTTCTCCTCCATTAGACATTGCAAACCTTTTTTTGAAATTTTGTAGATCCCCTTCTTGGGCACCAATACCAATCCTCTTTCTACCAAGCTTTTGAGTTTGCCGTTGACCGACTGGGGATGGTGTCCAGTCAGAGCGGCTATCTGCGAACACGGCAAGGATTTTTCATCCATCATTGCCATGAGAAGCTCCTTGGAGTAATAGTCAATAGGTTCTTTGTCTTTTTTTGCTTTGCACTGCGGACAAACACCGATTATTTCCAAATTGCATCCTTTCAATTCAAACCCATCTGGAATGTTGAAGTATTCTTTTGGTATTTTTACGTGCTCCACATCCGTTATTTTCCCGCAAATCTGGCAAAATATATGAAAATGCCATTCCGTCTTGCAATCAAATCTCGATTTTGCTCCTGTGTCTATCCGTTGTATTTTACCAGATTCTACAAGAATTGCCAGATTTCTGTAAACCGTTGCAATCGAAACGTTCGGCATTATTGTTCTGACATGATTGAAAATCTCCATGGCCGTTGGATGGGCATTGTTCCCAACCAGGTATTCCTCAATAACCTTTCTTTGAATTGAATCTCTTGTACCTCTATTCATATTCATAATAGTTATTATTAAGAATAATCTTTTTTTGAGTTTTGTCAAGTGGCTGTTAAAACAAGCCAGAAAAAATGGGGGTAAAGCTCAAATCACCAAACAACAATGATCGTGTAAATAAAATGTCAACCACCGGTGTGCAATATTATGACTTTTTCACTATAATGACTTTTGTAAACAAGCTATTGGAGGTTGGTATGATGAAACGATGGATATTGCTGGCCATGTGCGCTTTTATGGCTTTCACCCTGATTCCACAGTCAACAGGGGCTATTGCCGAGGAATCGTTTTTGCTCACAGCAAATGGTGGCTGCGGCTACAACCAACTGTCATGGACGGCTGTGACCGGAGCCGATAGGTACTGGATCTACAGAGGCACAGGCCCTGGACTTGAAGAAAAACAGCCTCTGACCGATTTCCCTATCAAAGAAACATCATACAAGGACGAGACAGGCATTGAAAACGGAAAGCAGTATTGCTACTACGTTACAGCAGTCAATACCTCTGCCGCTGAGTTCATGAAATCCAATGAAGCATGCGCAACACCAAAATGCTTCGAGCGTGACGAGTGCAAACTAGAGTTGAAGTTCCAAATCGACAACAAAAACTATTGGGTCAACGGCGTTCAAAAAGGTCCAATGGAAGCAGCACCAATCGTAAAATGGGAGAGAACTCTCATCCTTATAAAATATGTTACAAACGAAATCAAAGGCACAAAACTCGACTGGGATGGTACAAACAAAACAGTAATCATCACCACCCGTGACGGCCACGTCATAAAGCTGCAGATTGGCAACAAGGATGCAACAGTTGACGGTAAGAAAGTTCAAATCGACCCAAACAATCCTCTGGTCACGCCGATCATCGTCAACGGGAGGACTCTTGTCCCGTTCAGGTTTGTCGTTGAAAATCTTGGTTCAACTGATCCAGTCAAATGGTTTGGCGAAACAAAAACGATTATTCTGTACTTTTCAAACCCAGACTGTGACGAATGTGACTGGGTCAAGGGAAACATAGTTTCGGTTTCAGCCATAACAGCAACGCTTACTGCCATCAACGGGTTCAAGGTTGAATTCAAGCCTTGCACAGGTGATGCCATGACAGCCGTAGCCGTTGGAGACGTAAAGGACACGACAGGCCAATACCTAATCTCTCAATACAAGGGCTGTGTTGAACTATGCATTGTCAAAAACCAGATCAAGCAATGGAAAGCCTATCCAAACGCAGTATGCTGCGAAGGAACAACAGAATGCAAAGAAGTTAAAGGCAAGATCGTCAAGGTTTCAAAAGTATTGCTCTCCAGCCAAACCCTTTGGGTGCTTACCTTCGACGCCTGCCCAATTGACAACGCAACCATAGACTTCACACTCAAGGAACTCCTCAAGGATCCAACAGGAGTATCCATTGACCAGTACGACGGCTGTGCAGCAATCTGCGTCGACGCCAACAAAAATGTTGTTTCATGGAGAAAAATTGACACCGATCAGTGCTGTGACACAGTTGAATGCAACTGGTTGCTTGTCAGGATTCAAAAGGTTGAACAACCACCAGCTGGAACAGTTGCCCTTCCGGCAAGCGTTTACACGTTTGTCTGCAAGGACGGCAAGGAAGCCGCTGATGCTGTCAAGTATCTTGCTGACTACAGCCTTGCCGATGAGAACAAGAAAATCCCAATCGGAAGATACACAGGATGCGCAAAAATCTGCGTTGACGCAGCAGGAAAGATTGTCAAATGGTACGCTCTGCCAGAACTAAAGGACTGCTGCAACCCAGCAACCACCAATTGCGAATGGTGGACTGTCAAAATTACAGGTTTCAAAGCCATTTCCGATAAAATCTGGGCAATAACCCTCACACTCTGCAAAGACGGTGTGACAAAAGAAACTACAGTGATGGTAAAAAGCGACCTGCTGGATGAGAACAAAAAACACAGCATTCTCAAATACACAGGCTGTGCCAAGGTTTGCGTCAAAGATGGCGAGATAACCAAGTGGATAGCCTATCCTGACAAAAAGGACTGCTGCCCAGGCACAGACGAGTGCAAAACGTTTAAAGGCAAAATAACCAAGACCAAATACATCGAGGATTCAAAGCGTTGGGTTGTCTATTTCATGCAGTGTGGTTACGAGAAAGAACAAGAATTCTACAGCACAACTGACCTGCTTGACAGCACAGGCAAATATCCAATTTCACAGTACACAGGTTGCGCCGAAGTCTGCATCAAGGAAAGAATCGTAGTCAAATGGACAGCGCTTCCAGACCAGGAGTGCTGCCCAGAAACCCCATGCAAACCCGTAAAAGGTTACATCAAAGAAGTGAAGTATAACGAAGACGGAAAGCGTTGGGTCATCCAGTTCAAGACCTGTGCAGGTGAAGGCATAGAACCATACGCAGCAACCGACATTCTCGATTCGACAGGCAAATATCCGATTTCCCAGTACAAAGGTTGTGCCGAAATCTGCTGGAAAGACAGGTTCATAGTCTCATGGAAGGCGTTGCCAGAAGGTGAATGCTGCCCAGAAACGCCATGCAAAACCATAAAAGGCAAGATAACAAAAACAATCTACAACGAAAAAACCAAACGCTGGGTAGTGGTTTTTGTTCCATGCAACGAAGAGAAGGGACTAGAGCTCTATTCCGAATCAGATTTGCTTGACAGCACCGGCAAGTATCCGATCTCTCAGTACACAGGTTGCGCTGAAATCTGTTTCACAGGCAGATTCATCTCAAAATGGACCGCGCTTCCAGATCAGGAATGCTGCCCACAGGCGGACGACTGCAAGTGGATAAAGGGTAGGCTGCAGAAAACCACCTATAGCGAAAACGCAAAGCAGTGGGTAGTCATTTTTGATGACTGCCCAATAGATGAAGGCAAGAAATACATCTCCGAAACTGATCTGCTTGATGATTCGGGCGTGTTCCCGATCTCACAATATTCAGGATGCGCAAAACTCTGCATCAAAGACGACAAGGTTGTCAAATGGGCTGCCTATCCTGACGTGAAGGACTGCTGCCAGGAACCGCCACCAGAAGAAGAAATTGTTAAAGACTGTGTTTGTTTCAAAGTCGTTGAAATCAATTGCGACAACAAGGTAGCCATCGTCGCCGATGGAGATGGAAAACGCTGGAAGCTTTTGTTTGACAGCACCGATCTTTGCAAGGACATTAAAGCTGGTGATTGTCTCAAACTTTGTTATTTCAAAAAGGTAAAGGGCGCATATATCCAGCTTCTTGCCGATTCCCAACTCATTATCAATGGATGTGATTGCTCCAGCACACCCGAGACAATCACTTTGTGCGTAAAAATCCTCGAGGTCAATTGCGACAAGGATATTCCACAATTCACAGCAAATGTCGTTGGCAAGGACATAATCTGGACCTGCTTCCTCCCAAACAGAGATCTTTGTGAAAAGCTTGAAGAAGGCACATGCTGGATCATCACAGGCTTCAAATCTGCCGACAACGCCATCAAAATCAGAACCATCAAACCAGATGAAAACTGCGACTGCCAACCTGAAGAACAAGACCGTTGTTTCTGCATAACCGTTAAAACCGTCGAAAGCAACTGTGATGCCGGCAAAGTCTACGTCGAAGACAAGAACGGCAGAAAAATGCTCCTCATGCTACCAACAAACCTCCTTGAATACTGCGAGAAGATCAAGCCAGACACATGCTGGACAGTCTGCGGAACACCGATTGCCAACACTGATTCGGCACAGGTTCAATTCAATGTCACAAAACTTGAGCAAGAAGAATGCCCATGCGGAGAGCCACCGACACAGACAAGATGTGTTTGTCTAAAAATCACGTCCGTTCTTTGTGAACAGAACTATGCAACAGGCACCGATTCTGCCGGTGTAACGTGGAATCTTACTTTTTCCGATCAAAAACTCTGCTCCATGCTTGCCGTTGGCAGCAACTTCAAGGTTTGTGGCACCATCGCCTCAGTCAACCCACCAACCATGAAAGTTGAGACGGTAGATATGATTGACGGAGAATGCCCAGCTCAGGAACCAACATGCATGTGCATCACCCTTCGCTCTACAGAATGCAGCGCAGCACAACCAAAAGCTTATGTTGTAGATACAAACGGCAAGACATTCACAGTCTATCTCAAATCAGCCGAAGCATGTGGAAAACTTGAGCAAGGCAAATGCTACAGGATTTGCGGAAATTTCGAGCAGCTTGCCACAGGCGAAACCATCTTCAGGTCAACCTCCTGGGAAAACGTTCCTTGCCCATGCGGAGAGCCCGAGGAAGATTGTTGGTGTATTCAGATAAAGGAAGTTGAATGCTCCAACAGTCCAAGAGTTATTTTCGTAACCGATGTTTCAGGCACAATGTACATGCTCCACGCCCCCGACAATGAACTCTGCAAGAAACTCAAAGCTGGCTCCTGCTACAAAGTTTGCGGAAGAAAAATTGCAGACGGCAATACCTCATGGATCACAATCAAGGTCACATCTATCGAGGATAAGGATTGCCCATGCTCATCGACTGAACCAAAGACTTACACAATGGAAGTCAAGGTTTCTGAGGTTCATTGCTGGGTTTCGCCACCGACTGTTGTTGCCACTGAAATAAAAACTGGCAAAAAAGTGCAGATACAAATGGGCAAAGATGGTTTGTGCGATCTGCTGCTGGTTGGCAAATGTTTCAGGATCACCGCAAATATCGAACCGAAAGAATCATCTGGCGTCATCAGTTTTACTGTGGTTTCGGTAACTTCGATCAACTGCAACTGATTCTGTTCCATTCACTCATCGAACACCCCCTGACCAAACCAGGGGGTGTTTTCATATGTTGATTTGCCGACAATTGCCCTTAATATGGTTTTTATGAAACGTATAGTCATTGCCATAATCTGTCTTATCATGCTTGCTGGTTGCGGTCCCAGCATGGAAGACAATACAACCTCAACTTGCCAGGGCTGGACAATGTTTCGCGCCAACCAGCAAAACACCGGTATAGAGAATTCACATTGCGCACCACCAGACTCCCAGCTTGATCTTTTGTGGAAATTTGCAGCTTCCGGTGCCGTCATCCAGACACCAGTCTCGCGCAACGGCAAGATTTTTGTTGGTTCGATTGGCAAAAAGTTTCATTGCATCGATCAATCCTCCGGTCAGGAAATCTGGAATTACGACACAAGCGATGAAGTAACTTCCCCTGCTGCACTCACAAAAGACAAAGTGGTTTTCGTAACCAAAGAGCCCTCCCTCTTCTGTCTTGACCAGAACACAGGCGACCAAATATGGACATTCAAACCTTCAGGTCAGATTTCAATTCCAACCGTAGACACCGATTACGTTTATTTCTGTGTCGGCAGTCCCCAGAACGAATTCTACAAACTCAACCTTAATGATGGTGAAATCATATGGGCAAAATCTATCGGCAGTTCATCGAGAGGATGCCCGGCTTTTTTTGGGACAAACCTTGTTTTAGGCTGCGCCGATGGGACTCTCAAGCTCATCGACATAGACACAGGCAAACAAACAAGCTCGATACAAACATCAGGCTCAATTACAACATCAATAGTTGTTGTAGAAAACCAACTTTTTTTCAGTACCTATGAAGGCAAGATGCACTGCCATGACATGATGACCGGCAAAGAAAAATGGGTAAAAAATATAGGTACAAACCAGGAAAGCTCACCATCGATATGGCGAAATAACATTTACTTTGGCGCCAACGACGGTTACTTCTATTGTCTTGACGCTCGAAATGGTGTTCAAAAATGGGCGTACGACACCGGAGTCATGCGCAGGATTATCAGCAGTCCAGCCGTTTCAAACGGAATGGTCTGGTTTGCCTCCGAAGATAACTATGTTTATTGCTTCAACGCCATTACAGGCGAAAAACTGTGGTCGTACAAGACAGGCGACCGCATATGGTCATCGCCGATAATTACAGGCAACAAGATAATCATTGGCTGCAACGACGCAAACGTTTATTGTTTCGGGAAGTAAAAAACTAGTCTCTGCTGACAAACTCCAAAGCTGCGTCCGCACTGTCAAAAAACATGTTTGGCGGCGGTTTCATAAAGAAAGCCGACATCATGTCGGTTACCTTGCCATTATCAACCACGGCAATCTTCTTCAGGTTTCCGGCAGCTTGATCTAGCTTGTCCTTGCCAAACTTCCCCAGGATTGAAAAAGCCTGAATGCCTGGCATTTCAAGCTCAGAAACATCGAGAATCAGATTAAACCACTTGTGGCTCTCAACCTCTGACAAGAACTGGTCGATAACGGCTTTTACTTTAGCTTCATCTCCAAGTTCGCCAGAAAGCTTTGCAAAGATGATCTTTTTTTGTTCGTCGATATTAATGTCAAATGCAAGCATTTTTTCTCCTCATGGATTAAAGTCATCAGGCGGGGTATAGGTTATTTTGATGTGTCTTGTTTCAGAGAACCACTCAACCTTTGCTCCGAAAGCCTCGGAGATGAACCTGATTGGAACAAACGTTGTTGAGTTTTCAAGCGAAGGAGCAACGTCAAGATTGACTTCCTGACCGTTGACAAGAGCCTGTTTTTGCCCAACCCACAGTGTTATTGAGTCGGAGAATCTGGAGATGGTTATCTTTTTGGAAGATGCTTCCCACTGAACCTTGCAGCCGAAAGCCTCGGACACAAACCTGATTGGCACAAGCGTTCTGTTGTTTCTGATAAACGGAGGAGAGTCAAGCGGTACAGTCAGCGACGCAATCGTTGCACTCGGGACGCCGATGTCCATTTCAAGCAGAATCGATGGCTGGGTTTTTACCTTGGCCAGCACTTTCACTTCCCTGCAAACGTTATTTTTTGTCTTGATCATCAGGTGGCCTTCAAAGGAATCTCCACCCGGAAGCTCCGATGCCGAGATTGTTGCAATGCCCTCAATCCTTTTTGATCTTGTCTTAAAGACAACAGGTGAAACCTTCAGCCATTGCTTGTCGGTCTCGATGACGCCTGAAATTTCCTCTTCAATGTCAAGGCTGATAATGAAATTGATTGAAACCTCTCGACCTCTGGGGATATATCCGAAATCAAGGAAACCGGGGAGGATGTCTATGCATGGTGGTAATTGTTGCTCCGGGATTTTGAACTTGATGTTTGAAGTCAGGGTCTTGTCCAAGATGTTGACTGAGACGACCAATTCATAATCGCCAGGTTTTAAGTCCTTCGGGTTGACAGTCACGTTTATCTTCTGGGTTGAGTTTGGTTGGATTGTTCCAGTTTTTGGCGAATAATCGCCATAGTCGCCCGAAGATCTGACCACAAAACTGTTGACCTGACCATTTCTCTGGACAAGCGTCAGCTCAACGCTCCTTGCCGATAGAAGCACACCAAGATCAGTTGTTTTTGGCTCAAGTTCAAATTCCACTGGAGGCTCTGGCTCGGGTTCTGGTTCGGGTTCAGGCTCCGGCTCGGGCTGAGGTTTCTCCTCAACAATAAACGAATCAGGCTCGATGTTCGGTTCATGGGTTTTGTTGTTTGTGTCAGTCATTTTGGCATCGATGATTGTGAGATTGTGCATGCCAGTTTCCTTTGGTTTGAGGGCAATGTAGGCTAAAACGCCATTGCCTGATATTCCATCGATTTTTGTGATTGAAACGGTAATGTTGACGCCAAAATCGTTTGGTTCTGCTTTTAATTCAAGCGTAGTGTTCTGGCTTGTCAGCATTTCTCCTGGTTTTACTCCAAGAAATTCCAGTTTCGAATTGTCAAACACAAATACAAACTGGCCGTTAGTCCAATTCTTCGCATCTATCAGTTCTATTGGGATTTCAACCATCTCACCCAGGTATGCTTTTTCTGGAGCATTGATTTTCAATGTCGATTTTTGCGTTGGCTCTTCCTTCGGTGGTTCTGGCTCGGGATCAGGTTTTGGATCAGGATTTGGGTTGTCACCGAGAATCCCCCAGCAAAACAGTGTTCCGTTTGTCGAAGCAAAAACGATTCTGTCCCACAAAACCAATGGCTGACCGATAATGTTTGAGCTAGCAGAATTCGGGTTGACCTGAAATCTTTCCAACAATTCGCCAGTTTCAGTTTGGAAGAAATAACAGGTTTTGCCATCATGAACACACACCATGCCCGAAGCAACCGATGGAGAAGAAACCGATTCAAGTACATTTTCAAACTTCTGGGACCACTGTATTTGTCCAGATTGTGAGTCAACGGCGTAAATCCTGTTTGATGTACTAAAAAAAAGTAGTCTGCCATCTGTGGCCGGTGTCGTATATGGATGGAAATTATCCTCAAACTCCACAGACCATGAAAGAACGCCATTGTCAGAAGTTAATGACTGAGCACCTTTGCGGGTTGGGAAAATAATTCTACCACTGCAGATGATTGGGTTTCCTGTTATCCCATCGTCAACAACCTTTTCCCAGGCAATTTTGTTGTCATCTTCCCTGATTGCGTTGACCACGTCATCGTTATACGCGACAAACACAAGACCCGAATCTGCGCACGGACTGGTTTTGACATAACCAGAAGAATTTCGTATGACTTCCCAGGATTTATCGTTGGTTTTTGGGTTGACAGCAAAAACTCCAGCTCCATAATCCTCAAGGCAATAAATGAGGTTTACACCAGTATCCAATGGATCTGCTTTCGCCGTGCAGGTTTCAAACGGCGTTTTTACCGAAAATGCCGTTTTACCATCGATCCCAACACCATAAATTCGTCCGTCAGTTGAAGCGATAGAGAGACCGTTGTCGGAGATTACAGGGGAAGAGAGGCATTTGCCACCAAAATCCTTATTCCACTCTGAGTTGCCAGTCTGCCAATCCAGGCACGTAAAAACGCCATTTTGTTTGGTATTTCCTGCAACAAAGAGCTTCTGGCCATCGGTAAGCACCGAGCCATATATCTCCAGTCCCGTTTCTGTCTGCCACAGCAAAGTCAGCGGCGGCTGAGGCATTGACGTAAACATACCTTCTCTTTGTGGCGTTCCGCCAGCCATTCTCCAGATCAGGATGTCAGCGCTGACAGCCGATACATTTGAGATCAACATCATAATTGAGATTAAAACCGCAAGCTTTTTCATCTTCATCAAGGATAATACATTTTAAGTACAATTCCAGTTTAAGAAACAGATTATATTGCTGGAAAAATGATTTGTTGACAATGCGCATCAGGTATTATACACTTTTTTCCGCACCAATTTGGGGAGTCGCCAAGCGGTAAGGCAGCGGCCTTTGGAGCCGCCATCCGCAGGTTCGAATCCTGCCTCCCCAGCCAAACCAAGGAGACTCATGGAAGCTACAGCTCTGATACTGGCAGCCGGCAACGGCAAGCGCATGAAGTCCAAGACGCTAAAAATCCTGCACCCAATTCTGGGAAAGCCAATGGTATCTTATGTTATTGATTCAATAAAAGATGCAGGAATTACCGACATAACTCTTGTAACATGCAGAGATGTTGACCAAATCAAGGAAGCTATTGGCGAGGGTTTCAGCTATGTAACCCAACACGACCCACGTGGAACAGGCGACGCGGTCAACTCAGCCAGAGACCATTACGCAGGTAGAAAAGGCTACATGATCGTTGTCTGTGGCGACACACCGCTTATCAAATCCTCAACTCTTAAAAGAATGGTCGACAAGGCTGACCAAACTAAGGTTTCCTGCGTCATGCTCACGGCAAGGGTTCCAGACCCGATGGGCTATGGCAGGATTGTCCGCGACAACGTTGGCTCAATATCCCACATCGTTGAGGAAGTCGACGCAAAAATCGAAGAGCGCATGATCAACGAAATCAACACAGGTGTTTATGTTTTTAACCTCGAAGACGTCTGGCCTGCTCTTGCAAAGGTTCAGCCACACAACAACCAGAATGAATTCTATCTCACCGACGTCATTTCAATCCTCTACTCTGAAGGGAAATCCATCATTTCAGAATCGGTTGAGGACATAACAGAGTATCAGGGCATAAACAACAGATGGGATCTGACACAGATTTCAGTAAAGCTTCAGGAAGACATCCTTAAAAAACATGCTTTAAACGGCGTCACCATCATCGACCCAAAATCAACCTACATCGAGGCATCAGTCAAAATCGCAAACGATGTAACCATATACCCTTATGTCTACCTTCAGGGGGACATCGAAATCGAATCCGACTGCCAAATTGGCCCATTCTTATTCCTAAAGGGCGAGGACAAGGGTATAAAAATCGGCAAAGGTGTACAGGTTGGCCCATTTGTCAGAATGAGGCCACCAGTCGACATTGCAGAAAATGCAAAAATCGGTTGCTTTGTAGACATGAAAAAGGTTAAGATGGGAAAGGGCTCAAAGATTCCACACCTTTCCTATGTTGGCGACACCGAGATGGGCGACGACGTAAACATCGGCGCCGGAACCATCACCTGCAACTACGACGGCGTGAATAAAAACAAGACAAAAATCGGTGACAGGGTGTTTATCGGTTCAGACACAATGCTCATCGCTCCAATCGAAATCGGAAACGACGCCTACACCGGTGCCGGTTCAGTCATTAACAAAAACCTTCCTCCTGACGCTCTTGGCATAGAGCGTTCGCCAATGAACATCGTTGAAGGTTGGGCAAGAAGGAAGAAAAACAAACAGCACAAGGAGAACCATGATTAAGATTTTTACAGGGTCGTCGAATCCGGAACTAGCAAGGCAAGTATGCGACTACGTTGATCAACCGCTCGCCAAGATGAACATTCAAAAATTCGTCGATGGTGAAATCAAGTGCTGGCCAGGCGAAAACGTCAGGGGAGCAGACTGCTTCATTATTCAACCGACAAACCCTCCGTCAGACAACATAATCGAGCTGCTGATCATGATTGACGCTCTCAAGAGAGCATCAGCCGAATCCCTCAACATCATCATCCCATACTATGGTTACGCCAGACAGGACAGAAAATCACAGTCAAGAGAGCCAATAACTTCTAAATTGATGGCAAACCTTCTGACAGTTGCTGGAGCCACCAGAGTACTCAGCCTAGATATCCATGCAAACCAAATTCAAGGCTTCTTCGACATTCCGTTTGACAATCTCACTGCCATGCTTCTTTTTAAGGACTATTTTGAGCGCATGGGCATTGTCAACCCAGTCGCGACATCCGACGTTGGTGGTGTTGCAAGAGCCGCTCTCTTCGCCTCCAGCTTTGGTGGCACGGTTGCCGTTTTTGCAAAATCCCGTCCACGTCCAGACGTTGTAGAAAGTTTGTATTTCATCGGCGATGTCGACGGAAAGGATGTTATTTTTGTAGATGACATCATCCAAACCGGCGGAACATTAATTGCTGGTGCAATCGAAGCTAAAAAAGCTGGCGCCAAGAGAATTTTTGCCTGTGCAACCCACGGCCTGTTTGGCGGGAATGCAATCGAAAAACTTAACAATTCACCAATCGACGAGATAGTTGTCACCAACACAACCGACATCCCATCTGAAAAAGTTGGCGGAAAGATTAAAGTTCTCTCCGTTGCCCCCTTGATTGGAGAGGCAATTATCCGTATAAGAGACCATCGTTCCATCTCGGAACTTTTCAACGTAGCATTGGTTGAAAAAAGAAAAACAAATCCAATTTAGGAGAAGAAAAAATGCAAAGAGTACAACTGCAGGCTGAAAAGAGGGTCAAGCAGTCAAGAGGCGACAGCAACAAGCTTCGCACTGCTGGCAAGGTACCGGCCGTTATCTACGGTCCGGAAGTAAAAGGATCGTTGACCATAACGATTCCAGAAAAAGAGTTCGTTCTCCTCTCGAGGAAAGGCGTAAACTCACTCCTGTTTGACCTTTCATTCGAAGGTCATCACTACAGCGCACTGGTCAAAGAACTCCAGCTCCACGTTCTGACAAAGAAAGTCCTCCATATTGACTTCTACAGCGTTGATCTGACAAAGCCCATTGAAGTTGAAATTCCGGTCAAGATCACCGGCGACTGCAAAGGCGTCAAGGCTGGCGGAATCCTCGAACAGAAGATACACAAGGCAAAGGTCAGAGCCGTTCCGGAAAAGATTCCAAACGATGTCACAATCGATGTCACTGAAATCCAGGTTGGAACAAGCCTTAAAGTCAAGGATATCGCTCTGGAAGACGGAGTCGAATTTATTTCACATCTTGAAGAGGCAGCCGTCACAGTCAAGCTTCCAAGAGCAGCCAAAGAAGAAGCAACCACCGAAGCTGCATCAGCAGACGCTCAGGCAGCAGCACCAGCAGCACCAGCAAAATAAATGGAATATAAGGTTCACGGCGATCAGCTTGCCATCAGGCTTGACCCTGGAGACGATCTTCTCCAGTCAATCGGCAAGGCTGTCGCTGAATCAGGTTTTGGCTCTGGTTTCGTAGTTTCATGTATCGGCGCATTGTCGAAGGCCAGGATAACCTCCATGCTCTCGACCATGAACGGCATGTTCTATGCTCCAATGAGAGAATTGACTGGCGCGCTTGAACTCATCGTTGCTTCCGGCAATGTTGAGCCAAAAAGTGACGGCGGAGTGAAAGTCCATCTTCATGGACTCATTGACTCTGAATTCAAGGAACTCGTTGGCGGTCATTTCGACGATACAGGCAACATTATTGGCATCACCGCCGAAATCTTGATCTCAAGATTTCCGGGTATGACCAGATCAGTTCCAGGATCATCTGGTCCAGCAAAACTGAACCTGTAATTTTCCAAAGAAAGCAAATCCTTTCCAAGCCCCCGACTTTTGTCGGGGGCTTTTTTAATCAAAATCAGCCACCAGCTAATAATTCACAAACACATTCAGCGATAATCCAAAGTGCATGAGCAATCTCCATGCAGAAAGGATTAAAAACATGAAAAGAAACATGGATGAGCACATCGAATTGGTGAAAGCTGGCATGATTGAAAAAGGCAAGGATCCGACACCAGGATTATGGTTGAATGTCTTCAGATCAGACACTAAAAGATTCAACGACACAACGAGCATCGAACTGAACTCGGAGAATCGCACTGCAGACAATTTCAAAAATCTCTAGTTTCTCTCATCAATTCAACCAAAATGACTCATCGAGTCATTTTTTTTCTTTTTCGAGCAGCTAATAATGGTAAACAAGTTTTATATTCATGTAATTTCGCCCAGAGCTAAACTTTCAACTCCAAACGGCTGGAATTTACTTGGTTGCGTGGCATAAGACTTGCACACGCATATCCTTTTACATAAAATATAAGCCTATTATGAAGAGAAACCTGATAATCGTCGGAGGGTTATCCGGCGCTGGCAAAACCAGGGCTCTGAGTGCTTTTGAGGATCTTGGATACTACACGGTCGAGAACCTGCCACTTGAGCTTTTAACCAAGTTTGTTGAGCTTTCCAGTGCTGACATGGCAAAGATGCATAATATGGCGGTAACGCTTAATTACAGCTCGACCGATATTGACGATTGGGCGGTAACTCTCGCCGATGCCATTGAAATCATCAAGAAAACTGGCGTAACCGTTGAGGTGCTGTTTCTCGAGGCCAACACGGACACTCTCATTAGACGCTACCAGGAAACCAAGCGCAAACATCCTTTGTTTGACTCAGGCGGCATTTTTGATGCCATCCAGCGTGAACAGTTGCGTCTCAAACCACTCAAAAAAATTTCCTCACAAACAATTGACACCAGTTCGATGACACCCCACGATCTCAAAATAAGGCTTGCAAATCTCTACTCCATAAGGGACACGGTCAAGGATAACCTTGCCATAACACTCATCTCGTTTGGCTATCGTTACGGCGTTCCAACCGAAGCAGACTTGGTCATGGATATTCGTTTCATCAATAACCCTTACTACGACGAGGCTCTTCGCCAGTTTGATGGAACCAATGAAAAAGTGCGCGATTACGTCCTGGCAGATCAATCTGCGCAACAATTTCTCGAAGAATTCATCAAACTTCTCACCTTCCTTCTGCCACAATACCTGGCCCGAGAAGGTAAAAGTCATCTGACAGTGGCCTTTGGTTGCACAGGTGGAAAACACAGGTCAGTAGTCATAACAAATGAAATGGCCAAGAAACTAGCGTCTCTCGGCTATGATGTCAATATCGTCCACAGGGATAAGGACAAAGACAGATGACCACACGTGAATTTATAACATCCATCTCACGCCCAGGGCACGGCATCAAACGCTGGATTGTTGTCCTTTTTATTGGCTCAGTGGTAATCGTTTTCGGAGTGCTAGTCATTGACTGGTTATCAAATGGAAACCAAATAACAACCTGGTTGTCAACTGCTTTCTCAAGAATCCACGAAAACCCCAACCTTCAATCCTGGTTGCTGCCCATAATCGGCTGGGCATCAATAGGCGCTGGAGTGTTAATGATCCTCTACTCATCAGCTCAGGTGTCTATTGCTGTCATGAGATTTTTAGCTGCTCCTCACATTAAACATAAAGACCCGAGGGTGCCAAAAATTGTAGTTTTTGGTGGCGGCTCTGGCATTTTTCCAGTACTCCAGGCATTAAAGACGCTCAACGTCGAGGTCACAGCTGTTGTTACGGTTGCCGACTCTGGTGGCTCAACAGGCAAACTCAGGGAAGAGATGCTCATTCTTGCACCAGGCGATATCCGTCGTTGCATGATAGCTCTTTCTGACCAGCCATTGTTTGACAAACTAATGCGCTACCGATTTTCTGGTTCTGGTTCTCTTGACGGTCACAGCCTTGGCAACCTCATGATTGCAGCCATGACCATGACCGAAGGCGACTTCACCGAGGCAGTGTTTCGGATGTCAAAGATGTTGGCAACAAAAGGCTCGGTCATTCCATTTACCATCGACAGCGTTTCCATATGCGCAAAATATGAAGACGGTTCGATTGTTCAGGGAGAGGCTGAGATTCCCAAGGCAGGAAAACCAATAAAGAAGGTCTTCTTCAACCCACCCTACGCCAAACCATACGTCCGGGTGCTCGAGGCTGTTGATGAAGCGGATACAATCATAGTTGGCCCCGGAAGCCTCTACACTTCAATCATGCCTTGCCTACTGCTTGCTCCTATCGTTGACACCATCTCCAAGTCAGAGGCGAGAAAAATCTATATCTCAAACCTCATGACCGAGCCAGGCGAGACAACCAATTATTCAGTCGAAGATCACCTTGAAGCCATAAAAAATCACACCAATTGCGATCTCTTTGACACTGTGTTGGTCAACAACGGCTTCATCGACGACGAAACACTCACCAAATATCAAACAAAAAAATCCAAACCCGTGCCATACAACCCGGAAAAAATAAAAGCCAGAGTGGAAGAGGCTGACCTTGTTGAGATTGAGGACAACTTCGTTCGCCACAGCAAAACCAAGCTTTCAAGAGTTCTGTCAAAGCTGATCAGGAGGAGCGTCAATGCCTGAACAGAGGTTAAGACCAAGTGCAAATATCAAACTCAAAAATAATCTGCGGGGTGTACTCAATCTTCATGAAGCACTCCGGATTTTGCAGATGCCAGCATCCGATCTTCGGGATGAAGTAAACAGCTACCTTTCATCAAATCCGATGCTCGAGCGCGATGAATCGTCAAACAACGATCCTGACATTGAAATCCATGAAAGAATGGATTACCCAACTCGCACGCGCAACTATGATGAATCTCTTAACGAAGACAACATAAAATCCCAGGACAAATCCATCAGGGACATCCTCATGGAGGAGCCTCAGCTTGCTTTTGACGACCCTTACAAAAATGGCATCAAGGAATTCCTCATCGGAAACATCGACGACAATGGTTTCCTGCTGTGTGATTGCGACGAAGTGTCAAACCATCTTGAGGCTTCGCTTGAGGATGTTGAGGAAGTCCTTCATTCAATCCAGGAGGCAGCACCTCCTGGCGTTGGCGCAAGAACCCCTGAAGAATCCATCCTGCTAAGACTCCGAAGGGATTTTGATGGAGAGGAGCTCAGGATTGGCGAAGCCATTGTCAACGAGCACTGGCCAAAACTGAAAAAAAGGCGCTTCAACGAAGTGGCCAACCTCCTCGACTCCACGCCTGAAAAAGTTTACGAGATCTGGAACAAAATTTCTCGATACACCTTCACCCCTGGTTCAAACTATGCCCCGTCGGCTAACTACATCACACCAGAAATCGCCATAAAACCTGAGGGCAACGACATCATCATCCAGCCGCTTAAAGACGGCATTCCGGCAATAACAATTAACCAAGAGTATGCACAGTTGATGAAAGACACCGATGACACCGAAACTCTTGGCTTCCTTCGTGACAAGATGACCGAAGCCAAGTGGCTTATCAAGGCCATCGACCAGCGCAAACGCAACGTACTCAAGATTGTTTCGGAGATTTCTCGTGTTCAGAGGGATTTCTTTGTAACAGGCAACAGGTCGCTCAAACCCCTCACGCTCAAGGAAGTAGCTTCAAGCGTAGGTTTGGTTCCTTCTACTGTTTCAAGAGCGATAAACAACAAATACGTCATCACACCTCAAGGTACGTTTCCTCTAAAGTTTTTCTTCACCGGTGGGTACAGCAATGGCAAAGGCAAAGTCAGCAATCTGACAGTCAAGGATACCGTCAAGGAACTAGCCTCAGAGGGAATTTACACCGACAAGGAAATGGCAGACATGATCCTTGAAAAACTCAAGATAAAAGTTTCCAGACGCGCCGTTGCCCAATACCGCAAGGACCTTGGCATAGCGTCATCGGTTGACCGTGGCAAAAACGGTAACGGGTTGAAAGAAGCTGTATAAAACAAAAAACCGGAAGCAAAAAGCTTCCGGTTTTTTTAAAATTATCTCTACTTTCCTATCGGCATCTGGATTTCGGTTACAAACGTCCCCTTGCCATCTCTTGGGGTCTCAAGATAAACCTCGCGGCACGGACCTGTCACCTTGTAGCCATTGGTTTCAACCCAGCCGTAAACTGCCTTGTAGGCGTCTGAGACGTTCTCAAATGCTCCGGTGTGGATGGTTGAGGCAAACTTGCCACCTTTGAGGCTTACAACCTTGAATTTGTCATACTCTTTGGCTTCACCGACTATCGGAAACACGCACTCGATGTCCACGTTGGACTCCTTGTATTCAAGGTCATGGTAGATTGCAAACGGGGCTCCTGCTGGCTGCACCTTGTTCTTTTCAAAATACTGGCAGAACAGGTTCATCTGTGTTCCAACGGCAAAGTACCCCGGCAGAACCTCTCTGATTGAAACAACCTTCATATCTCCGACTTCTTTTTCAATAACGCTGTAGTTTGGCATTGTGTCCTCCTTCTCGATTCTATCGATAAGGTTTTCGACAAGCGCCAGGCGTCTCCTGTCCTCTTCAAGCCTTGCCTGCATCTGGGCGGATTTGACGTTGAGCATTCCGCGAATCTGTTCAACAGTCGGCTCAGTCTCAAACACATGCTTGATTTCTTCCAGGCTCAACCCGAGGTCTTTGTAGGCAAGAATTTTGTAGAGTCTTGGCAGCTGTCCAGCGGTGTAATCACGGTATCCAGACCACTTGTCCACCTTTTGCGGAACAAGCAGACCCATCTCCTCGTAGACTCTCAACGCTTTGACCGTGACCTGTCCAACCCTTGAAAACTCGCCTATCTTCACGCCTTCCTCCTTGTCATTAAAACCTTGACGGACAACATGCTAAACCCTGCCCCAAGGGACAAGTCAACACCTTGATGTTAAATAATTCGAGATGTCGCTGAAAGACTGGTTTTATCGAACTCTTATGACAACAATCGAGTCTTCTTCGATAAAAGCTCTTTGTGGAAACTGTTCTTTGTTACCGGATCTTCCAGGAGAAACCACCACTTTATCAGCTATCCTCATCTGTACCGGCTCAAAATCCAGCGCCACGATGCTTGCGCCTTTGTCACCTTTGGAACCTGCCCAGATTCGACCGCGTAAAGCGCCGAAGATATAAACTGAGCCGGAAGCTGTGACTTCGGCTCCAGGATTGACATCGCCCAGAATTATCATGTCTCCATCGTGACCGATCATCTGGCCGGCACGAAGTGTGTGAGACACAATTTTTGGTGATATCAAGCTTTGGTTGTCAATTTTTACAGGTTGGGGAGCGATTTCCTGAGGGGATTGCTCAAGCATTGAAGCAGGCTCAATCCCAATACCATATTTAAAAAGCAGATGGGTTCTTGCATACTGATACTCATCTTCTGTCATGAGTCTGTTTTTGAGAGCAAGAGTAATCCTGTTGCCAGCAAAGAAAGCCTTGGATGTTTTAATCTTCTTTTCCAAAGCTTCAAACACTGGCAGGAACTTGTGAGAATCATCAAGCACTATCTTGAGACCTTCAAGCGTACCCTTCATCGTTATTGCGTCTTCTGGAATTGTTTTTCTAGCCATCGGGGTAAATTTTACAGCAACCCCCTGACCTTGGCAAGCGAAAACATTTCCAAAACCTTTGCAAGTGGTAACCCCATAACATTGTCAAACGAACCTTCGATTGATTTTATCAGCGACCAACCAAGTTCCTGGATGCCGTATCCTCCTGCCTTGTCGCAAGGGTTGACCCTTTCAATATAATTGGTAATTTCCGAATCTTTCAGATTTTTAAAGGTGACAAGCGACTGCTCGGTTCTAATCTCTATAAAATCAAATTTTGCCAAACAGACAGCCGAAGTGCAGCGATGGGTTTTCCCGGAAAATGATTTAAGAACTTTGAAAGCCTGTTCGGTCGATGAAGGTTTTCCAATAATTTTCCCTTCAAAATCGATAACCGTGTCAGCTGCCAGAATCAGACTTGTTGGATAAACCGAAGTCGCTTTCTCAGCTTTTCGTCTTGCATTGGTTATTACTGTTTCTTTTGGATCTGCTTTTGTGATTTCTACAGTGTTAAACACCTCGACACGGAAATCGATACCAAGCAAATCCAGCAGCTGTGCCCGTCTTGGAGAAGCGCTGGCAAGAATCAGTTCATTCCCTGTATTGTTTCCTGACATCGGATTCGATGACCCCCAGTGTTTCCCCACATTTTGTGCACCTACCTGCTGCCGTCAGGTTTTGTAAAACCTTGAATCCGTCTCTTTGGATAACCAGTGACTGGCATCGCGGACAGAACGTGTTCTCGCCATTTGGTGTTTTGATGTTGCCCACATAAACATAGGACAAACCGGTTTGTTTGCCAATTCTTTCCGCCATTTCCAATGTGGCAAGATCAGTTGGCATCAGGTGCCTAAAACGTAGAGCCGGATAGAACCTTGTCACATGCCACGGAACCCTTGAGCCAAGATTGTCCCTTATCCAGATGGCAATCGATTTGAGCTCGTTTTCCGAGTCGTTCACTGAGGGGATGATGTTTGTAACACATTCAACGTGCATACCCCATTTGTCCTTGGCGTAAACAGTGTTGTTTAAAATCTCCTCCGGGTCGATGCCCAGAACACCTATCCTGGCAATTGAAACGTCAGTCATCGTCTTGATATCCACTCTGTAGGCATCGCAGTATGGACCATAATAATCAAGAGAATCTTTTGTTGATGAACCATTGGTAACAAGAACAGTGTACAAATCATGTTTCTTTGCGAATCTAAAAGTATCTTTTACGTACTCCGGCCATATTGCCGGTTCGTTATAAGTAAATGCAACACCGCGCGAGCCAGTTTCGATTGCCGACTTAACAATCTTTTCCGGACTGACTTCGGTGTCTTTTTTCAAGTTTGGGACAATATGGGCAATGTCGTGGTTTTGGCACATGCCACAATTAAAGTTACAGCCCCATCCGCCAACAGAATAAACCTGGGTACCTGGATAGAAATGAAAAAGTGGTTTCTTTTCTATCGGATCGACAGCTACGCATGATATTTGTCCATAAGTCAAAGAATACAAGATGCCGTCTTTGTTTTCGCGTGTCTGGCACACGCCGGTGCGGTCTTTCTGGATCTTGCACCGCTTTATGCAAGCGGTGCAAGTTATCCTTCCCTGACCATCGTCAAGCCAGAGTTCTGCTTTTTCCATTAGCCTTTAGATTTCACGTACTCGTCTATTGCGCGGGCGGCGGCCTTTCCTGCACCCATTGCCAGAATGACGGTTGCTGCGCCTGTTGCTGCGTCTCCACCGGCAAACACGCCGGGGATGGATGTCATCTGCTTGTCATCAACATTGATGGTTCCCCATTTGCCGACATCAAGCCCAGGTGTGGTTCTGGAGATGAGCGGGTTTGGCGAAGTTCCAAGAGCCATGATGACTGTGTCGACGTCAATGACGTACTCTGAACCTGGAATTGGTTCTGGTTTGCATCTGCCAGACTCGTCCGGTTCACACAGTTTCTGCTTTTGGACTTTTATGCCTGTAACAGTCTTTTTGTCATCAAAGAGGATTTCGATTGGGTTGGTCAGCCAAAGGAACTCGATGCCCTCTTCCTGGGCGTGATGATATTCCTCAACTCTGGCTGTCATTTCCTGGACTGAGCGTCTGTAAACGATCATGGCTCTGTCGGCGCCAAGGCGTTTTGCTGTTCTAACAGAGTCCATGGCAACGTTTCCACAGCCAACTACAGCAACGCTCTTGCCTTTCCAGACAGGAGTGTCAAATTCCGGGAATTTTGCAGCGTTCATGAGATTAACTCTGGTAAGATACTCGTTTGCCGAGAATACGCCATTGCTGTTGATTCCAGGGATGTTCATAAACGATGGGAGTCCAGCGCCAGAACCAATGAAAACAGCGCTGTAGCCGGTTTCAAACAGTTCTTTGACGGTTATCAGCTGACCAATAAGGTGGTCAAGTTTGATCTCAACGCCGAGTTTCCTGACGTAGTCAACTTCGGATGCGATAATGTTTCTTGGAAGCCTGAACGGTGGGATTCCGTATGAAAGGACTCCACCTGGTTTGTGCAACGCTTCAAAGATTGTCACATCATAACCAATTTTTGCCAGGTCACCAGCACATGTCAAACCTGCTGGTCCGCAGCCAATGACTGCCACTTTTTTGCCGTTTGAGGGGGCTTTCTCCGGAACGGTGACGCCATTTTTTAGTTCCCAGTCAGCTACAAAACGCTCAAGTTTTCCGATTGATACAGCGTCACCTTTGACACCAACGGTGCACTTTTTCTCGCACTGCTCTTCCTGTGGGCAAACACGTCCACAGATACCAGGGAGATTGTTTTTCTCCTTATTCTTAGCGATGGCTTCGGCAAACTTGCCTTCAGCCACCAGCTTTATGAACTCTGGAATCGGCACTTCGACCGGGCAACCACCGACACAAGGTCTGTTCTTGCACTGGATGCAACGTTTTGCCTCTTCGACTGCTTCCTGTTCGTTAAAACCAAGGTTTACTTCCAGGAAGTCTTTGTTTCTCTCGTCTGCAGCCCTTTCACGGGTCGGGATTCTCTTGAAGTTGATTGCCATCAATGACCTCCTTTGGACTGCCAAAGAGATAGTGAATCCTGCTCAAGCTTTTTGAATATGCTCAGCCTGCTCATCAGTTCGTCAAAATCCACTTCGTGACCGTCAAAGTCTGGGCCTTCAACGCAGCCGAACTTGGTTTTTCCGCCAACAGTAAGCCTGCAGGCGCCACACATACCGGTGCCGTCTACCATTATTGGATTGAGTGAGACGATGGTCTTTACGCCATAAGGTTTGGTGGCCTTTGAGACTTCCCTCATCATAATGACTGGGCCAACGCAGAAGACAACGTCAATCTTTTCGCCTTTGTCCAGCATCTCCTTGAGCGGGTCGAGAACAAGTCCCTTCCTGCCATAGGTGCCGTCGTCGGTCGTGACTACGAGGCTGTCACAAACGCCTTTCATCTCTTGTTCGAAAAACAGTAGATCCTTGTTTCTGCTACCGATGATTCCGATTGTTTCAATGCCTTTGTTCTTGCACCCTTTGGCTATTGGGACAATTTCGGCGATACCGACTCCGCCAGCCACACAAACGGCTTTCTTCCAGTGCTCTTCAAAATGTGTTGGTGTTCCAAGTGGCCCGATGATGTCGGAAATTGAATCGCCCTGGTTTTTGTCATGCAGTCTATAGGTGGTTGTGCCTATTGACTGAACAACGATGGTGATTGTTCCCTTTTCGGGATCTGTTCCAGCAAGTGTGAGAGGGATTCTCTCTCCATTGTCATCGATGCGGATCATGACAAACTGGCCTGGCTTGGCCTTACGGGACAGCAGCGGAGCGTCAAAGACGTACTTGCAGATTCTGTCTGCAAGATCCGCTTTCTCTAAAATCTTGAACAAGGTTTGCACCCCCTATAGGAATTTGGCATACAAGATAGAGTATAACTGGCAGTCAAGATTAAAACAGAACATATTTTCACTTTACAACAGCAGTAAATGATAATAGATTATATGAGATTACCCCATTTGCCAGCACCAGTCAGAAAACCAATCTGAATTTGATTTGTATTGACACACCGCCACTTGAAAATAGAATCATTACATGAGAAAAACATTTGCCATAATTTTAGCCCTAGTATTTATTTTTTCCAATTTTACGCTGACCCATTCTGAAGAAATAAAGGAATATCCTCTAATAGTCCTTTCGGTCAAGTTCTCCAACCGACCAAACCTTCACGATTATTCATGGGTACAAAACCAACTATTTGGAAACGACAATCAAAGTCTAAACGATTTCTTCTGGCAGTGTTCAACAGGCAGAACAAGAGTTGTTTCCGGAAAATACGGTGGATTGAAATGGTACGAAGCCAAGAAATCACTCGAATACTATGCCGAAGACACCGAGAAAGCTTTTGACATCAGGGCAAGAGAGTTGCTTGTTGAGGCACTGACAAAAGCCATGGACGATGGTCTCAAGCCTGAAGATTATCAGATCTACAACAAAGATTGGGACGCAACCTACAGTCAGGCATGCATCATCGTCACAGGTGACCAGGAGGGATATCAGAACTTTCCGAGATCTGATGCATTCTGGCCACATGCCTCGGCCATTGAAGTTGAGTATAAGGGCAAATCCTATCTTTTCAGGTATTTTCTTGCCTGCGAAGGGCTAGAGAAAAACAGCGTTGATCTCAACCTTGCCTGGACAGCCGCCCACGAGTACGGTCATGTCATGGGTTTATGGGATCTTTATGATTATGGATGCGGTGGTCCGTTCGGCAATCACTGCACATTCCCGTGCACATATTACGACATCATGGTTGCAAGACACAAAGGCCAGGGAATGCTTGGCTATCACAGGGAAAGACTCGGGTACATCGAACCGTTTGTTGTCGAAAAATCCGGTGAATATACAATAAAACCAATCAACACAAACGACGGCAAATCATACCTGAAAATCCCAATCCCTGGCACACAGGAGTATATGGCTGTCGAGTACAGGAAGAGGGTTGGCATCGATAACTTCTGGTCAGGCATACCATCTGAAGGAGTTTTAATGTACAGGGTTAGCGACGACCCCAGATACGGAGGAAACGATATCAACAGCGGCGAAGACGGCTATTATCTACTCGAACTTCTCAACCCAGGCAAGACCAAGTGGCACGAGAAAGCCTGTTATTCCATGGAATCAGGAATAACGACAGCATCAGCCAAAACTGCCCCGTCGACGCTTCCATACAACTCGAACTATACTGGTACAGTAAAAATTGAAGTCGTTTCCAAAATGGGTGATGAAATAACCGTCAGGGTGACAATTTCCCCAAGGGAGAGAATCTCCTTCATTATGGAATCAAACAGAATCTTTGTCGGCAAACTACACAAAACAAGCATCAAGGTCACAGCGGTAAACAAAGGGACTGAATCTACAAGCATAAAAGGCGTCAATTGCCAACTTAAAGAACCTGCAACAATTCAAACTGAAAAGCCAGCCGAGCTTGAAGTGTCTTTTGACATTCCGGACAACAAGTTTCCAAAAACTTTTGAAGAAAGCAGCATGATCTTTGAGAGCGAAAACGAATACCACAAGGTTCAGACATACCTTATCAACATCGCATATTCACTCGACGCCGACAAGGATGGCACAGTTTCCGCACAAGAGGTTGAAGAAGTAGGAAGAGCTGTCGGTAGACCCAAAAAAACTGGACAAGATTTCGATTTCAACGGCAACGGTTCAGTTGATGTCGGCGACCTGATGATCGCAGCAAAATACATAGGATATAGACAGGAATGAAAAAAATATTTATTTTGACAACATTGTTGGCATTGTTAGCATTTCCCCAGGCGACTCCCAAAGCAACAATTGCTCAGGATTTGACTGCTCTTGACAACGAACTTTTCCTCGTTGCCCCGGGGCAAATCATTGACTGGACGTTCCAGATAGAACCTCCACATAAATCAATCCTCAAAGGCAAGCTAGAATTCGACTCCACAACACAGGATCCAATCTGGGCCGTTCAAGGTTGTATTGGTGGTTACTGCTTCATGGATGAAGGTGGCCCACAGAAGGAAACTACAGATTCCAAGCTTGATTGTCATATAAGGCTCTATGTTCCGTCAGATTTTACCGGTGACGACAAGCAAGCTTCTGTAAGCATGATCGTGTATGCCGGCAACACTGAACTTGGAAAAGCAACGCTGCATCTGATGTCAGTAAAACCGCAAAGGGCCAACTTTGTTGCAGGGGAAAAGCCTATCCACATTACTGAGGTCAAACTGGAAAACTGCGTAATAACAAAAAATATCTCGGAAAAAACCGTTATTTCCAAAGCCGCACCGACAATTGTCAAAGGTAGCATGATGATACCGTTTAGAGTGCTTGGCGAAATTATAGGCGCTGAAGTAGGTTGGAACGCAAACACCAGTGAGGCCAGTTACGTCCTTGGCCCAAAAAAAGTAATTCTGCGCAAAGACATCGCCAAAGCAAGAATTGTTTTCTCTGGTTTTGAGAAATCCATCCAGGTTAGCCCTGCACCTGCAAACATTCAAGGCAATATCATGGTTCCTTTGAGATTTGTAACAAATGCTCTTGGGGGGCAGGTCAGCTGGGATGCGCCAACAAAAACAGCTACAATTCAATTCCCAGGCTGCAACGTAAAATAGATTTTTAAGAATTCTTCAATATATGGACAGCGATTTTGGTTTACTGGAAATCGTTATGGTTTATAAAAATAATCTCGAATTTCTTTGAGGTGATTGATGGAAAAAAATGATTACGGACTCGGTGAAAACTTGAGGCTAACAAAGCAAAGAAGGGTTATCCTTGAAATCCTCAAATCAACCGACACCCATCCCACAGCAGATTGGATTTATGCAAAAGCAAGAAAGCAAATAAAAAATGTCAGCCTTGGCACCATTTACCGCAACCTGAATCTGTTGACCAGAGAAAACCTGATTAAGAAATTTGATTTTGGTTTCGGTCTTGCCAGATTCGATGGTTGCATGGAGCATCACTCTCACTTGATTTGCAGCTCCTGTGGTGCAATAATAGACCTCCCTCCTGAGAAAAATGCCGTTAACATAAGCGATTTAGAAACCAAAACCGGTTATTCCATCTCCAGTTACGAGATTGAGTTCCACGGCATCTGCGCAAAATGTAAGCTAGATATCGACCAGAATAAACTAGATTAAAAAGAATCGTAGAACATTACAAAACTCACGTCAGGAGTGAAGCATGGAACCAGCCATTTCAGACAATGCCAGAGTGGTCTTGGAAAAAAGGTATCTCGCAAAGGACGCCAATGGCGAACCAGTCGAGACAGTGACAGGATTGTTTGAAAGGGTGGCCTCGGCCATCGCCAAAGGCGACCTTCTTCATGGTTGTTCGCAGGAAGAATATGAACAAACCTACCAGAAATTCCTAAATATGATGCTAAAACTAGAATTCCTGCCAAACTCACCAACACTGATGAACGCCGGAAGAGAGCTTGGACAACTTTCCGCTTGCTTTGTTCTCCCTGTCAAAGACTCAATCGATTCAATCTTTGACGCCATCAAGCATACAGCACTGATTCACAAGTCAGGTGGCGGTACAGGTTTCTCGTTTTCAAACCTCCGTCCAAAAAACGACATTGTCGGTACGACAGGCGGTGTGTCTTCCGGGCCTGTTTCGTTCCTCAAGGTCTTTGACGCAGCCACTGAAGCCATAAAACAAGGTGGAACCAGACGCGGAGCCAACATGGGCATCCTCAGGGTCGACCATCCTGACATTATTGAGTTCATCAAGTGCAAATCCGAGGACAAAACAATCTCAAACTTCAACATCAGCGTTGGCATAACCGAAGCGTTCATGAACGCTGTTGAACACGACCTTGAATACCCTCTAGTTAACCCAAGGTCTCACGTGACTATCGAAACATTGAAGGCAAGAGACGTTTTTGCCCTCATCGTTGAGATGGCATGGAAAAATGGCGAACCAGGCATCGTTTTCCTTGACAGACTCAACCGCGACAACCCAACACCTGAAATCGGCACTATTGAAGCCACCAACCCTTGTGGCGAACAGCCGTTGCTTCCTTATGAAGCATGCAACCTCGGTTCCCTGAACCTGACAAAGGTAGTCACAGACGGAGCCATCGACTGGAATAAGCTAAAAACGCTTGTTTACGACTCGGTTCATTTCCTTGACAACGTAATCGATGTAAACAAATACCCTCTGCCAGACATCGAAAAAATGTGTCATGAGAACAGAAAAATTGGCCTAGGAGTCATGGGGTTCTCGGACATGCTCTTTTTGCTGGGAATCGCCTACGACTCCCAGGAAGGCGTTGATCTTGCCACAAAAGTCATGCAGTTCATCCAGGATGAGGGCAGAAACGCATCCAAAGAATTGGCAAAAAAACGTGGAGCTTTCACTAATTTTCCAAAATCTATCTTCAAAGATGAAGAACCAATCAGAAACGCAACCATAACAACCATAGCCCCTACCGGCACAATCTCGCTTATTGCCGGAGCATCCTCAGGCTGTGAGCCTATCTTTGCCATCAGCTACATCAGAAACGTAATGGATGGCAAGCATTTTTACGAAACCAACCCTGTATTTGAAGCCGAGTTGAGGAAAAGAGACCTTTACTCCGATGAGCTGCTCTCGAAAGTTGCAGCGCATGGCTCAATTCAGGAGATTGCAGAAATTCCAGAAGATATGAAACGTGTTTTTGTCTGCGCCCACGACATAAAACCAATCTGGCACGTCAAAATGCAGGCGGCCTTCCAGCAGGCAACCGACAACGCAGTTTCAAAAACCGTCAACTTCCCAAACTCAGCAACGGCCGAAGAAGTCTCAGAAGTCTACATGCTCGCTTACAAGCTCGGTTGTAAGGGGGTCACAATTTACCGCGACGGCAGCAGATCCGAGCAGGTTCTAAACATCAAGGAAGTTAACAAAGAGGTCAAGGAAAAATCAGATAAACCTCAGATCAAACTCGTCCCCATCGCCCCAAGACAACGCCCTGAGATAACCCACGGTTCAACATACCGTATCAAAACAGGTTGCGGAAATCTATATGTAACCATAAACAACGATGAGCACGGCATCTGCGAACTGTTTGCCACTATCGGCAAATCCGGTGGATGCGCTGAAACCCAAAGTGATGCAGTTGCAAGGCTTATCTCTCTGGCTCTGCGCGCTGGCATCGAAACCAAGTCAATAATCAAGCAGATCAGGGGTTTGCGCTGTCCAGCTCCAAACTGGAGTCAGCACGGGCCAGTTTTCTCCTGTCCTGATGCCATCGCCCAGGCAATAGAGCTTCATCTTGAGGCTATGCCCAAAAACGATCAACCATTCTCGATGCCTGTCACACCACAAACCGACCCTGTTGGCGGAGATCAATTCGAAGAAGAACATGAAGAAAACATCTTCGGTCTCAACCCCCAGTGTCCGGAATGTGGTTCAATGTTAGAATTCTCGGAAGGGTGCGTAGTCTGCAAGTCCTGCGGCTACAGCAAGTGCAGCTGACATGAAAAAAACATTATTGATGATTATTTCTCTGGTTTGCCTGGCGTCGTGTGGTACACCAACTATAGAAAAAAATATAGTAAAAATTGAAAATGGTGTCGTTCACACCAAATATTTTTCAATCACCCTGCCTCAACAATGGCGAGTTGCTTCATCGTTAACCAACGAGGTTCGCGACGGATACTACCCTGACAGATTCAAAGCCTACCAGCGTTTTATGGCATATGACCCAACCATTTTTGAAAAAACCCTTGAGATTGGAATCTATGAAAAATTTGTCCCGTCGTTTGCTGAGTTTGTCAAAAACATAGATGAAATAACTTCTGGAGATAAAATAACAAAAACAGAAGTAATAATCGATGGCCTGAAATTCAACAAATACTCATGCTATGTCGGCACAACAGAAAAAAGGCCAACGACCTACATTGCCGAAAAAGACAATTTCTACATCCATATCGTCACCCAGAACACCTGGCAAGACCTTGAAAAGACAATCGAAACACTGGTTTTCACAAAACCAGGTGAGTGGAAAGATGGCGACGTTTCCCAGGCAGAAACTGACGACCTTTCTTTCTCAACCATCGGCAACCTCTGTGACACATATATCCTCAAATGCACACTTCCGGACGGCTGGAAGATAAAAAACGAGAACGAGAGCGGAATCATCATGTTAAACAATAACGGTGATTCACAGGACGTTATCAATTGTTTTGTCAACACAAACAAGACCATCGACCAGCAGACTAAAAGCATCTCAAGAACAATGTCCAATCCCAAAGTTGAAAACATCAAATATGGCAATACAGATTACACCAAAGTTTCGGACCCCACAGACGGCACCACAAAATCAATTTACTTTGCCTCAAAAGGGATAAACGTAGTTTCGTTCTTGTGTTCATCGCCAACCCGGGAGCCAACAAAAGACCGGATTGCAATCCTTTCAAGCCTGACACTCAAATAGAAACTTTTTGCCTCCACCTGTCGTAACAGTTATCAAAATGGAGGCAAAAATGAAGAGAACAGTAGCTGTAGTCACCGCCATAATCCTTGGGGCACCTTTCTTGTGGATTGCTCCTGCAAAAACCGACCAGGCAAACTTTGTTGCCAGAGAGTACAAAACCCAAAACGTCATCTTCATAAACACCGACGGTCTTCGCTATGAAGACGGGTTCGGGAAAAACGCCCAGAACATGCCACACGTCTGGAACGACCTTCGTCCCAACGGTGCCATCTGTACAAACATTTGGAACAATGGCACCACCTACACAGCTCCCGGGCATGCAACGTGCATAACCGGTTCATGGCAGTACGAACCAAACAACGGCCGAATCAGGCCAAGCAGCCCAACGATTTTTGAATATTACAGGAAACAATTCAACGCCAAACCTGAGGACGCACTCATCCTGCCAGGCAAAGGCAACTGTTGGCACTTGAATTACTCGTTGTTCCCCGGGTTTGGCAGACCTTGCGAAGCTCCACTTTATGCCCTTGGTGCAAACGACGACGACATAGTAAAAGTTCTCAAGGAACGCATGTCCACACAGAAACCAAGACTGGTCTATGCTATCCTCCCACATATAGACAGCTCAGGGCATGTCGATGAATACTCAAAATACGAAGAAACCATCAAGCACGCAGATTCTCTCATCTGGGACATCTGGAACTCCATTCAGGCTGACCCGTTCTACAAAGACAAAACAACGATGGTAGTAACAACCGACCACGGCAGGCACAGCACAGGTGTTAAAGACGGCTACAAGTCCCACGGCGATGCCTGTGAAGGGTGCAGGAAGATTTACGCCCTGATGATTGGCCCTGATGTAAAGAAAGGCTTCGAATTCAAGACTGAAAGCTACCAGGTTGACCTAGCCCCTACAATTGGTCAACTTATGGGTTTTGCAACTCCAGCTGCGGACGGCAAGCCTTTGATGAGCTTGCTAGAAGACAGACCGATAAAAAAACTGTCCACTGAGATGGAAGGCTACATACTCGGACTTGAAAAGGAATGTGGCCTCCTCAAGGAAAAGAAGTACAACGCAAACCTCTCAAAGATGCTTGACGCATCCCTGACAGTGGATTCAAAAAATGTTGGCTTCAAACTCAGTGGAGCCATATTTATGCAAGGCGTTTTCGAAGCTTCAGTCAAACTGTCAAGAAAAGACGGGATAGCCTACGTAACAAAATGGGCTGACAGGTTCATTTCTGAGAAAACCAAGTTGGCAAACATTTCAGACAGCGCTGTTGGCAACGTCTTTGCCATCCTCTCCGAGAAGACAGGCGAAACAAAATACATGACCGAGGCAAAAAAGATTGCTGACTGGGTCATGACCTTCCCGTTTGGCAAAACCAAGGATGGAGCGCTTCAAGATGAAGTACTCCTGACAAAGAAAATAACCCAGAAAATGGTTCTTGCCCAAACTCTTTTTGCCATCATGCCTCTATTTGCCGAGGTCTCAAAGACAAACGGTGACACCTACACCAAGTTCACCAAAAGCCAGTACGACCTCCACAAAAAAGTGCTTGCAGATTCAAACGGATTATTTAGACATTATTACAACCCATCGGCAAAGGCTGCCGCAGAAACCAACCCTATTTCATGGGTCAGAGGATCGGCTTATGCTTTACTTGGTATGATGGATTCAACAGTCACGCTTGCAAAGGATCAAAAATCAATTCAGGCAATTGGCTCGGAGAAACTCGTTTTAGAAACACTTCACAGACAACAACAGAACGGAACATGGATAGATGACCTCTCCGGTGAATGTTCAGACATCGACACGGTCAGCAATGGACTGATGATCGCCGGTTATTGCGCCTGGTTTAACAGGAGAAACGACAAGACTGAGAACAAACCGGTTGGTATAATCTCAACCGACATAAACTCAATTGCTGCTGACCCGCCAACAGCAACAGCAAAAAACAACTATCTAGGCGGTGCGCTGTGCGCTGTCATCGGTTCATGGGATTCATGGACATACATGATCAGCGACTCAGGGTTTGTGTTTGGCTCCTCAAATCCAGCGCCAGACATCCAGCGTGGTTACGACCCATTCATGCCGCCAGTCTACGGAACCGACAGGGGTTTCAACATCGAAGGCCAGGGGGCCATGATGATGGCGCTCTCGAGACTGACAACACTTTGTGAAAGCACAGGCCAGATGTTTTACAGGAAACCACCTGTGAAGTGATGCTTTAACCATTAAAAAAAGGCGGTATGAAAACCGCCTTTTTTTAATGTTTGAGCCAGGCGTTACATCTTGTTGTTTTTGACAATCCAATACATTCCAAGCGCTGCAATAGCGGAACCAAGCACCAGTCCGGCCAAAGTCCACCAGTTGAGCAATGGCATCCACAAACGCGCAATAACATCGGCATATCCTAGCGATTTTGGTTGGCCCATGGCTACCCAGGGCCAGTCCAGAACAAAAAACATCACCACCTTGAGTGCACCACCGATAACAATTATCAGTACGGCAGCAATAATCCTGTCGGCTGCCGTTTTCAGGCCAGCAAAATCCCAGGCGATCAGTCCAACCATCGAGGCAATCATCAACGCCGTAAGAAGCATCTGCAAAACATCAGCCGTAACCATCATGCCCCAAATAATGAGCATGGCAACTACAATCATTACGATCGGCAGAAGAATCATCTTCAGGTATTTCATATTAAACCTCCTTTAAGGTTTTACCATTTAGACACCATAAAAGTCAATTCGTTTCAAGAGCAACAAAAAAGCCCGACTTTAGTAGTCGGGCTTTTTAAATATTCGATTAACTATTTGGGAAAGGTGAGAGTTATTTTCTTTGTTGAAGCTTCGTAGTTTACAGAGCAACCCAGGGCGTCAGCAACAAATCTCAATGGAAGAAGGGTCTTTCCGCCATAAATGGTCGGATAAAGTTTGCCATTGGAGCTTATCGAGACTTCTTTGCCATTGATCTTGGCAGTCTTTTTGCCGATCCATAGCTCGATAATGTTGGTTGTGCCATCTGAAAGTTTCTGGGTGAGAGTGACTTTCTTCTCGGTGCCATCCCAGGCAACGGTTGCAAACAGCGCCTGAGCAACTTCCTTAATTGGCATGTACGTATTTCCCTTGAGATCTGCAGGAAGATTTGTTGATGTTGGGGCAACGGCCAGGGATTTCTGGTTTTCGCCGTTGACTGTCCAGTCTGTCTTATCCAAAGTAAGGATGATGACAACCTTTGTTGTGGTTTTCTTTGCTTCGTACTTGATGAACCCTGTGAATTTGCCTTCGTTGCCGGCTTTGTCGGTTGTTGTTATTGTAACGGCGTTAAGGCCTTCTCTGAGATTAAACAGCGCCTGGAACTTTCCATCAGCACCAGATTTCACTTTCTTGGTTTCAGAGCCAATGGTCACTGAAAGCTCGAGATCGGGATCGGTAGTGCCGTTAAGTGTGAAACTCTGCTGGTTTACTACAGATGGGAGCTCACATTTGATTGATGGCGAAGTCTTGTCAAAAACAACCTTGAGTTCTTTTGTGCTTGTTTTTGACCCTGACGATGCCATGATCCTGAAAGTATATTCCCCCTCATCCTTGAGTTGGATTTCAAACTGGAATGCACCCTGATCATCTGCCATTGCTCCACCGACCATTGATTGCTCTGACATCGCAACAACTCTTGCTCCAGGCAAGGTTTTACCTTTAACAACAAATGGGGTTTTGTTTGTGTAGACCAATGGCTGCACATCGATAGTCAATTCAAGCGCTTTTGTATCAAGGACAATCTTTTTCTCAAGTGTTGAGACGTTGCCTGCCTTATCGGTTGCAACGATCTTGATTGTGTGCTGACCATCCTCAAGATTTTCAATAACTGCTTCAAATTCACCAGTTTCTGTTACATCTACTGGTTCACCATTAACTCTGAGCTTTATGCCAATTTCAGTTCTACCTGAGAACTTGACCGGTTGTGTCTCGAAGACTTGCTCATCTGAAAGCGATACTTGAAGCAACGGTTTCTTGGTGTCGAGGAAGATGACCCTGATCGCAATGGCCTTTGCGCCCTTGCTGTCTTGAGCTTCAAACTCAAGCCTGTTGAGTCCTTCCTTGAGAGGCATATCTTCCGAGAAGGTGCCATCGGTTGCAACAGTCACAGGCCTACCGGATACGGTAAGTTTTGCACCTGGAGCAGTTGTACCCGTAACCTTGAACGGATTGACATTTGTAAGGGTTTCTTCTTCAAGGTTGATCTCGAGTTTGAGCGGTGGTTTCGGAACAACTCTTGCTATTACAGGAATTGATATCTTTCCTACTGTCGAATCCACGAGAATTTCGCCTTTATATTCACCTGGTTCGAGCTTTGTTGCGTCGACTGTAAGGTCGTAATTCTGAACTGCAAGCTTATAGTCGGTTGAGTTGAGCTTCATCCACGGCTGGGTCACTGAAGCTGTTCCCTTGATTTCGCCGCTGCCGTTGTAAAGAATTCTTACGTTCTTGGTTTTGGTCTGTCCTGCTTCGACTTGTTCGAACCTTACAACTGTTGGGTCGGATTTGATTCCTACAATCTTTTTGCCATAGGCAAGGAGTTTGTCGGCTGCGATGTAGACTATGTCATTGGCAATGCATGGGTAGGCAATGGTAGGCATCTGACCGCCCATTGGCATACCTGCCTGGAACTTCAGGTCTTCAACGTATTCTTCTTCGCCAGAGCTCAAATTGATGAATGAAAGCTTGCTACCTCTTGTTGAGATGACATACTGGTTTGTGCAGACATACTGCATGCCTGTCATGGTCATTCCACCAGCTGTTGGTGTTGACCATTTGATGTTTCCTGTATCTTTTTCAAAGCAGATGGTTTTGCTGATCATGCACTGCATGATAACGCCCTTTGGTGTGATGGCTGGCATACCAAAAGCAAGGTCGCCCATATCGTGTTTTTCCGGGTCTGCAGCTGGAACTTTTGTTGTCCAGATCTGTTCACCATTTTCGGCTTTATAGGCTGAGAGGTAGCTGTCTGGCATTTTGAATGGACCGCCTCGACCACCGCCACCGCCTCCACCACCGGCGTCATCTTCTGGCATGATGATTTTTGGAGCATAGAAAACGCCATCAGCATAGCTTGTTGACATGAGAACTTCATTGGCATCAAGTTTTTTTGACCAGGCCGTTTTCCCATCAGCGATCTTGAGAGCCGTTATTTCAGCGTCTCTCATTTCTGGCTGTTGTGTTTCTTCGTTATAGACGGTAATCATGGACTCGGTGATGAACTTGTCGTCAGCAACAGTAAGAGGCATGGCTATCAGTTTTGGGAATTCGGCTGTCCATAGTGTTGTAAGATCCTTTATCGACAGGCAGGTAATCTTTGACGGTCCAGAATTGTATTTCTCATCCATTTTTATGTAGACAAGATAAATTTTGTCGCCAATGATAACCGACTGTGACAGTATGAGATCCTCAAGGACAAGCTCTTGCTTTACAAGAAGTTTTCCGGTTGCAGCATCAACGATACCGGCGAAATTCTTCACTTCGTCCTCAACAATATCGCCCTGCCCTGGTGGTTCTTCTTTGCCGTCGTCACGTCTTCTCTGTCTTCTTCCACCTGCACCCATGCCACTGTACACATTGGATAGGTCAGCAGTGGTGATAAAGACAATGTTGTCGCCGACAAGCGAGATGTTCATTGGTCTTTTGATGCCAAGGTTGTAGCGCCAGTTCTCTTCACCGAGGGTCTTGGTCAGACTGTAGATTGTGCCGGTGTTGTCAGTGACATATACGTTGTCTTCGGTGGCAATCGGCATTCCGAGTTTCTTTGAGTCAGTGAAAAACACCCACTGCCTTTCAAGTGGCAGGGTGATGTTGATGTTTGGATTGCAGTTTGTGTGGGAGTTGTCATAATATGGCGATGGCCATGTTGGTGTCAAAGCTGAACCTGTCAGAGCAGGCACGGCAAGCAGCACTGCAAGCACCAGACTAAAGAGTTTTTTCATCAAAACCTCCATTTGGGCATGCCGTAAACAGCATGCGCTCCAAGCTCCTCTTCGATGCGGAGGAGTTCATTGTATTTTTCAACACGCTCAGCTCTTGCCGGGGCTCCGGTCTTTATCTGACCTGAACCGGTTGCAACGGCAAGATGCGAGATGAAGCTGTCAGAAGTTTCACCTGAGCGATGAGATATGATGTAGTTGTAGCCATTGGCTTTTGCCAATTCTATCGTATCCCACGTCTCTTGGACACTGCCGACCTGGTTTAGTTTTATCAATATTGCATTTGCTATTCCGGCCTTGATGCCCTCAGCAAAAATCTCTGGGTTTGTTACAAAAACATCGTCACCGACGAGCTGGATTTTGTCACCAAGCGATTTTGTGTGGTATATCCAACCATCTTTGTCCTGTTCAGCCATACCGTCTTCGATGGAGATTATCGGGTACTTGGAAATCATGGTTTCATACCAGGCATTCAGATCTGTGTAGGACAGCTTCTTGCCTTCAAACGAGTACTTGCCGTCTTCATAGAGTTCCGATGCAGCCACATCGAGAGCCAGGAAACAATCCTTGCCTGGGACATAGCCAGCATCTTTGATTGCCTGAACAAGAACCTGAAGCGCTTCTTCGTGGTTTTGGAGGTTTGGAGCAAATCCACCTTCATCACCAATTGCTGTTGAGAGATTCTTCTTCTTCAGGATGCCTTTGAGGGTGTGATACACTTCAACGCCCATCCTGACTGCACTTGAAAAATCGGGAGCGCCAGCCGGAACGATCATGAATTCCTGGATGTCAAGATTGTTGTCAGCATGAGCGCCACCGTTTATTACGTTCATAAGTGGAGCCGGGAGTCTGTTTGCCATGGCTCCACCAAGATAGCGGTAAAGTGGGGTGTCAAGAGTAGCTGCTGCAGCTCTGGCTATTGCCATCGAGCAACCAAGAATTGCGTTTGCGCCAAGCTTTGATTTGTTCTCAGTGCCATCAAGGCATATCATAGCCATATCTGCTTCACGCTGGTCAAAAACACACATGTCCATAAGTTCAGGTGCAATCTCTTCGTTGACATTTGCAACAGCCCTGTCAACCGATTTGCCTTTGAAATAATCAGCTTCACCATCACGAAGCTCCAAAGCTTCCCTTGTGCCTGTGGACGCGCCTGACGGTACGGCAGCCCTGCCGATGATCCCGTCTTCGGTGATGCAATCGACCTCGATGGTTGGGTTTCCTCTCGAATCAATGATCTGTCTAGCATGCAAATCTTGTATAAAACTCATATTACCTCCAAGCTACTACATATAGTCGTATATTCAATTAAGAATTAATTGAGCCTTTGGCTCCAGTCTTTGATAAAGATTAACATCTAATCTTTAGCCATGCAAGCCATTTTACTTGACCTTTGTTAGCTTAAGATGTATAAAAAGTGAACCTGACGCCGAAGTGGCGAAATTGGCAGACGCGCATGGTTCAGGTCCATGTCCGGGCAACCGGGTGGGGGTTCAAGTCCCTTCTTCGGCACCATTTCGTTTCCCCAATCGCTGTTTCATGTTCCTTTTTTTGTGGCCGTGAACTCTGTGTTCAAATATCTTCAACTCTCCAACTCGAATCGATTGAACAAATTGTTATCATTATTGTTAGATTAGTCTCGGCAATATCTTTGGGTAATTCTCCAAATGAGCCACCAAATGCATTACAATGGTGGTGACTATGAAAACATGCCCAAGGTGTGGCAACACAAAACTGTATAAAGTAAGAAGACAGAAGCTCAAGTGCAGCTCCTGCA
>JAGNLA010000028.1 GCA_017999835.1 Caldisericia bacterium | reverse complement strand
TCAATCAAAAAACTACTATTTCAAAAAGCTCCGAGCATGTCAAAATGATCCGCAATGATTTATTGAAATGCTGTCTGGAAGCGTCAAATTCGAGTAATGGTGTTTTTACGTTAACTTCACCAACTGGCACAGGCAAAACTCTTTCAATGCTTGCTTTTGCACTATCCCATGCCATAAAAAACAATCTTGAAAGAATAATTTTTGTCATCCCGTACCTGTCAATTATTGATCAAACCGCAAAAATATACCGTGATGTATTTGAGAGCTGCTTTGGAGAGGGCTACATACTCGAACACCACAGTCTTGCAAAGGGTACAAGTGATAACAAATATGAAGGTGATGGCGAGGACTCTCACAAAAAGTCATTTAATTGGGATTCACCGATAATACTTACGACCAATGTGCAGTTACTCCAGTCCTTGTTTGCTAACAGACCGTCACCTTGCAGAAAACTGCATCGTTTAGCCAGATCGATAATACTTTTTGATGAGGCTCAGACAATGCCATCGCCTGTTGTTGTCCCTTCACTTGCATCATTGTCACATATTGCACATAGATATGACTCGACAATTGTTTTCTCCACTGCGACACAACCTGCTTTCTCACACCTTAACAATGAGATTATCAAACAATGTGATAAAGGGTGGAACCCGAAAGAAATCGTCCCCGACAATCTTAGACTTTACGAAAGATCAAAAAGAGTAGGCATAAAGTGGCCTGTCGATTTGGACAATAAAACAGGCTGGAATAAACTTGCGGAGAAAATCACCGATGAAAAACAAATCTTGGTGGTTCTTAATACGAAACGTGAGTTGAGCAAACTATATAAGGTCCTGGGAGATTCAAACCAGGATGATATATTTGTTCTTTCAACAAATCTTGTTCCTGCTCACCGCTTATTAGTCTTGGAAGAAATAAGAAAAAGGCTCGAGAGTAACCAACCTGTAAAACTTATATCAACCCAATGTGTTGAAGCCGGTGTTGATATTGATTTCCCTGTTGTTTTAAGAGAATTGGCTCCACTTGACTCCATCGCACAGGCAGCAGGGAGGTGCAACAGGAATGGAAATTTGGCCTGTGGTATAGTTGAAGTCATTTTGACAGAAGAACCCGGTTCTCCAAATGCTTCATATGGACAGGCTATTGATATAGTAAAAATACTTCTAAGGACAAACGGGGGTAGTTTGAATATAGATGATCCTAAAACTTATCTAGATTACTACACTAAACTTTACGACATGACAAAATGTCATGACTGGGAGGGGTTAAAAGACGCTGTCGAGATACTAAATTTTGAGGATGTTGCAGAAAAATATAAAGTGATAGACCAAGATACTATAAATATCCTTGTGCCGTTTGATCCAGTCGAGTTTGAAAAGCTTGCCCAAGAAGCAAGAGATAACATAAAAAAGGGAGGCATAACAAGGTCATGGCAAAAAAGAGCAAGTAAACACAGTGTTTCAGTATACAGGCCAAAACCCGGTGATCAATTGTTTAATTATCTTGAGGAAATAAAAGTTTCTGGATCTTCATGTTTAAATGAATGGTTTATTGCTACAGGTCATTTGGAATACCACCGAAAGCTTGGGCTAATCATACCCAGCTTTTCTGAAAGGTTACTTATTGCATAAGGAGGTTGAATGCCAAAAAATGAATTTACATTGGAAGTTTGGGGCGATCTGGCATGTTTTACAAGACCAGAGTTAAAGGTTGAGCGATTCAGTTATCCAGCCATTACACCATCGGCAGCAAGAGCCATTTTTGAATCAATTCTTTGGAAACCTGAATTCAGGTGGGCAATAAAAACTATCCAAGTATTGAAATTACCACGCTATATTGCCCTAAGGCGAAATGAAGTGAAAGAAAAAGCCCCCTCAGAAAGGACAATCAATGGATGGATGAAGGGTACAAACAATCCAGACCCGATCATTGCCGATCTTTCTGGCGAAGATTTTAAAGGGCGTACACAACGCCAGACAATGGCATTAAAAGAAGTAAAATACAGAATTACTGCAGAGATGACCCCTTGGGACAAGAGCGATGGATTAGTCGAGAAATATGGTTCGCAGTTTCAAAGGCGGGCATTAAAAGGCCAGTGTGTCAACCAGCCATATTTTGGGTGCAGGGAATTTCCTGCCTATTTCAAGCTGGTTGATAACTTAGATGCAGGTCCTGGACAAAGAATTGATATGGATATCGGAATAATGCTGTTCGATGTTTTTGATCTGGGGAAACTTGGTTCGTCAAGTGATGGTCCTTTCATAACATTCTTCAAAGCTGTCATAAAGGAAAACATCATAAATGTTCCGCCCTTCGAAAGCACCCTGGTGCTGAAACCAAAGAGGTCACAATGCTAGATCAAATATTAAAATATGCACAGAATTCTGGTATCAGTTCTGAGCCTGGTTTTTCGACAAAAACAGTCCGTTGGCTCCTGACGTTTGACCAGAACGGGGCATACACAGGCCTCATTGAGCTTGGACATGTCAATGACAAAAAGAATAAAGGTGAGGTTTTCGAGTTATGCCCGAATTTGACTCCATCAGAATTAGGATTTGGCTCGAACCAGGAATTGTCAAAATGCCATTTTCTTGTTGAAACAGCAGGTGTTGTTGTTCTACTCCCTGAAAAAGGTGAGGAGCCAATCGAAAAGATCAAAAGAAAACATGACTATTTTGTCAAACTTCTTTTTGATGCTTCTGAATCTGTGCCCCCTCTTAAAAATATTGCTCGAACTCTTTCCGATTCGATCATTCTTAAAACAATGCAAAAAGAATTTGAGGCTCACAAAGCAAAATCTTCTGACAGTGTGACAATTGGAATTAACAACATACCAGTTGT
>JAGNLA010000010.1 GCA_017999835.1 Caldisericia bacterium | reverse complement strand
TCTGGTGCCAGATTATCTCGCCTGTCTGCCAATCAAGAGCATACAAGACGCCGTCTTTCGTGCTAACAAACGCTAACCTCATAACAAGTTTGGCGTTTCTCAAAGGGATATCGGGTACATCAGCAACAGCGAAAGCACTGAATCCTATACCACCAAGTTTTGCATTCCAGTCTTTGCCAAACGGTCCAAGCAGCTGTCCTTGCGATTGACCTGTATGCCAGCTGTTCATCCCGGCTCCTTGCCAAAGTTGTGTTCCTGCCGTGTCAGTATTGGCAGAACATCCAGCCAAAACTAGTAATACTGCCAGAGTTAACAATTTTTTCGGTCTCATATGATAACCTCCAAAAAAAGATTATCTGCAGACTTTACTCAGTCAAGATTTATAATTCCTTGACTCTTCATTTTTCAAATGATAGGATTTGACCGTGTGCCGAAATAAAATTGAAACTTGCTATCTTGTTATGATTAATATGTAAAATAATAAAGAAGGAGTTTGGGAATGAAGAAAACTGTATTTATCGCTGTTGCAATGTCACTTGTCGTTTTGGCAGGATGCGGTGGAAGCGCACCGGTTGTTGAGACATCATACACACCAACAATGTACGACACACCAACCTCATCAATTATCAATGCAGAATTCACCGAAATCGCACCAATGATCGACGGCGTTGCAGACCCTGTGGAAGAAGCATGGGCAAACGCAGTCCCGCTTGAGCTTGAAGTTGGCGAATCAAAAACAAAAACCGCGGCCAAGGCATGCTACGACGCAGAAAACATTTATCTCCAGTTCACATGGGCGGACGAAGGCGCTGATTTCTCCGGCAAACCATGGGAAATAAAGGGCGAAAGATGGGGTTCATCCATCTCTCTTACAAAACAGGACATGTTCTCGGTCGGATTTGTTTCAAACAAGATAACCGACTTTGACAAGCAGGGCGGTTGCAATGCAATCTGCCACAACAGCAAATCCATGTATACCAACAAACCAGGCGAAACACTCGACATGTGGACCTGGATGGCTGCAGAGTCGTCTCAGCTTGGCACAGCAAATAACTACGTTGTCGGCGCACCAAATCCAAAACTGGACACCGAAACCATGGACGTCAAAGCTGGCTATGAATATATGCCAGGCGCACTCATCCAGAACAAACGCGACACACGTTCTCCACTCTATGTGCTCGACCCGGGTCTTCTGTATGACAACCACACAATCGGCGAACTCGAATTCATGACCGTTGCACCAACAGATCCAAAGACACTCGGATCAGACGCAAAAGCTCCATACTATATCAAACTCCCAGGCCAGGGATGCATCAAAGCAAGGGCAGCATACGATGAAACAGCAAAAACTTGGACTCTCGAGATGAAGAGATCGCTTCGCACAAACAATCCGCTCCAGGTCCAGTTCAGCCACGATCCAGCAGAAGATGCTTATTACATGCTTGGATTCTCAATATTTGACAACCAGAGTGCCGCAGGGCATATTTATACGGCTGACGCAATCACACTACAATTCGTAGGAAAGTAGGAAAAAGATAATGGGCGAAAGAATCTTAATGAAAGGTGCAGAGGCAATCGGAGAAGCAGCAATCAGAGCTGGCTGCAGACATTTCTTCGGTTACCCCATTACACCACAGAACGAATCACCACAGTACATGAGCAGAAGAATGCCAGAGGTTGACGGTGTATTCCTTCAGGCTGAATCAGAAGTTGCCGCCGTAAACATGATCTACGGCTGCGCATCTACGGGCAAGAGAGTAATTACAACATCATCCTCTCCAGGCATCTCGCTGATGCAGGAAGGCCTCTCCTACATTGCTGGCGCAGAAATCCCATTGGTCGTGGTTAACGTCGTAAGAGGCGGACCAGGACTTGGCGACATTGCTCCGGCACAGTGCGACTATTTCCAGGCTGTCAAAGGCGGCGGACATGGTGATTATCACCTTGTCGTACTCGCTCCTTCAACAATCCAGGAAAGCGTTGATCTCATGGGCGTTGCCTTCGATGTGGCAGACAAGTACAGAAACCCGGTCATGATGCTCTCAGACGGCCTTCTTGGCCAGATGATGGAAGCAATCGAATTCCCACCAATGACCGACCCGGCAACCCTTCCTCACAAGGCTTGGGCAACCGATGGCATGCAGGGCAAACGTGGCAAAAATGTCGTCAACTCATTCGACCTCCTTCCAGAAGGTCTTGAGAAGATGAACAATAAGATGTGGGCAAAATATCCAATCATCGAGCGCGATGAAGTCAGATATGAAGCCGTCATGACAGACGATGCAGAGTATATCTTTGTTGCCTACGGCACAGTCGCCAGAATTATCAAAACTGTACTCAAGTCACTGCGAGCTGAAGGAATCAAAGTCGGACTCTTTAGACCGATCACCCTCTATCCATTCCCAAAAAAGCAGCTGCTTGATCTTGCCAACAAGCCAGAAGTCAAGTTCTTCATGGACATCGAACTCAGCTTTGGTCAGATGATCGAAGACGTCCAGCTTGCAACACAGTTCAAGAAGCCAATCCACTTCTACGGCAGACAGGGCGGCATGGTTCCGGCTCCAGCTGAAATTGCCACTGAATTCAAAAAGATTCTCAAGGAGGCAAAATAATGGAACAGCTTACGCATCATCCGCTTCCACTAACTAAAAATCAAATTTCGTACTGCCCAGGTTGCACTCATGGTGTAATCCACAGACTCGTGGCCGAAGTCATCGAGGAGATGGATCTGCTTCAGAAAGCAATAATTGTCATTCCAGTAGGTTGCTCGACACTCTCAGTCAACTATTGGGAATTTGACACAATTTCTGCTCCTCACGGCAGGGCTCCAGCAGTAGCAACAGGCGTAAAGAGATCCTTTCCTGACAAATTTGTCATGACATACCAGGGCGATGGTGATTTTGCCTCAATCGGTGCTGCAGAGATGGTTCACGCAGCCGGCCGTGGTGAAAACATCACAACCATATTCGTCAACAATGGCATCTACGGCATGACCGGCGGCCAGATGGCACCAACAACCCTTATGGGCTGGAAGACAGAAACCTCACCATATGGCAGAAAAGCCGAATGGAACGGTTATCCTCTCAAGGTTTCAGAGATGCTCTCCCAACTCAACGGCCCAGCCTACATTGCCAGAACAGACGTTGTCTCGGTTGCAGGTATCAACAAAACAAAAGCCGCAATCAAGAAAGCCTTCACTGCACAAATCAAGGGTCTTGGCTATTCTGTGGTTGAAATCCTCTCAACATGCCCAACAAACTGGGGAATGACTCCAGTCGACGCACTCAAGAGGGTTAAAGAAGAAACGATGAAGTACTATCCACTCGGTGAATTCAAGGTAGCGGAGGGACTCTGATGCAACACGATTTACTAGTTTCAGGTTTTGGTGGACAGGGCGTCATGATGCTCGGTATGCTTTTTGCCGACTCAGCCGTTCTTGAAGGCAGGAATGCCGTTTATCTTCCCTCTTATGGCCCGGCCATGAGAGGCGGAACAGCAAACTGTACAGTCATCGCTTCTGACGAAGAGATTGCGTCTCCAGTTGTTCCAAACCCAACAAACGTAGTGGTTATGAATGCCCCATCATTCACATCATTCGAACCAAAGGTTGCAAAGGGTGGACACCTGTTCATTAACTCTTCGCTTATCAATCTTAAATCGAATAGGACTGACATTACAGTTCACTACATCCCGGCAAACGAAATCGCAGAAAAAGTTGGAATGTCCAAAGCTGCAAACATCATCATGCTTGGAGTATTCATAAAGAATACTGGCGCAATCACAGTTGATTCAGCAAAAGCAGCAATCAAGCACAAACTCGGCGAAGCCAAAGCAAAATACTTCGACGTCAACTGCAAAGCTTTGGACGCCGGCTTCGAATATAATGAATAAACAAAGACTCCTGGACACCTTTCTCGAGCTGGTAAAGATTTCATCGGAATCTCAGCACGAGAAACCGGTGACCGACTACCTCGTTCCAAAACTTGAAGGTCTTGGACTCGAGGTACATGTTGATGATGCCGGTTCAAAAGTCGGCTCTGACACAGGAAACATCATCGCAAAGCTCCCGGGAACCCTTCCGGGAGCAATTTGCTTTTCATCTCACCAGGACACGGTTGTTCCAGGCATCAACGTCAAACCGCAAATAAAAGACGGTTTGATAACATCTGACGGCACTACCATTCTCGGCGCCGATGACAAAGCAGGACTTGCCGCAATCCTCGAGATGCTCCAGCATTATCAGGACAAGCCACATCCAACAATCGAGCTTGCCCTTGATATCTGCGAAGAAATTGGACTTCGCGGCGCATTCCAGATTGACCTGTCAAAACTTGAGAGCAAAAAAGCTATCATCCTCGACGTCGATGGCGCTCCAGGTCGCATAATCACTACAGCTCCATATCAAGACATATGCAAGGTTAAGATTGACGGGAAACCTGCTCACGCCGGTATTGTCCCGGAAAAGGGCATCTCGGCCATCCAGACAGCTGCAATAGCGATAGCAAACATGAAACTTGGCAGACTGGACTCAGAGACAACGGCAAACATCGGCATAATCACAGGTGGCAAAGCAACCAACATCGTGGCTGCCGAATGTTTCTTTAGCTTTGAAGCCAGATCGATTTCCGAGGACAAACTGAACAACCAGGTTGAGCATATGCTCTCTGAAATAGAGAAAGCATGCGCAAAAACTGGAGCAAAATTTACCGTTGAACGTGAGCATGTGTTCAAGGGATACAATTTCTCCACTGACAGCAAGCTTCTCAAGCTGCTAACAAAATCGGCCGGAGACGTCTCAATCAAACCATCCCTTGAAATATCTGGCGGCGGGTCGGTAGCAAACGTTTTCAACGCAAAAGGCCTTGAAACCTGCGTTGTCAGCTGTGGCATGGAAAACCCACACACGTTGGAAGAAAAAATCCTTGTTTGCGATCTCGAAAAGACCACCGAATGGGTCGTAAGAATCGTCGAACTCGTAGGGGAGGGCTGGTGAGGAAACTCATAGCCCTTCTCACCCTCATAGTATTGTGCATCCTCCCGGCAACCCACGTTTTTGCCGCTCCAGAGATACACTTTGATTCTCTTGCTATCCCTGACGGACTTTTTGAAAAACAATCCTTCGAACAGCGAAGGAATATCCTTTTAAACGAACTAATCAACCAGCTACACCTATATGAACAATATTTTGGCAAAATGACATTTGCTCCTGGCATCAAGGTCATTCTATCAGGCAATGACATGCCAAATTTCAATCCTGACAAGCCTCTTGTGACCGGTAACACAATTTATCTAATCCAAACATCTGATGATTACTCTAATATTGGAAAATTCAACACAATTTTTGAGCAACTGATATTTATCAACAAACCGAATGCCGACTTTGAGTCAGCCAAAATCATATCAAGTTTTCTAAAATTCAAGTATTACGGAGTCAACGTCTCTAAAATTGCTGGTTTGTACAGATATTGTTTTCCAAACCAATATCTGTACGACTACTGTTTGAAAAGCTGCTACTCACATCCACTAAACCAGACAGTTAAAATGCTGGCTGTCGCAAAAATAAGCGAACTTGATGCCAGATCTGATCCAAAACTCTTGTCTTTCATTTCCGATTGCCTTGAGAATGGAATTTTTGAGGCATGCGAGAAGAATTACTCTGAATTCCCTATTTTTATACGTTCAGCACGCACAAGCATTCCAAACACCAAAATCAAGGATGTGCTGATCGAAGTCGAAAACAAACGCAAACAGATAGCCGCAAGCATGCATTTCCGTCCAAACAAAACAGACATCCAGCTTCATCTTGATGCAATGAAGGATCTCGACACGGCATTGATGTTTATCTCTCAAGATGATGACGTCAAATCCAATCTTGCGCTTGGGAAAATTGACACATATCAGGAAAATATTGTTGCGCTTGAAAAAACTTGGTGGATAATCCTTGCCGCAATGATTCTAGTTCTGATGTCATGTTTCCTCTACGTTCATAACAGACTGTTGCTTGCAAACACAATTGACGTTGAAAGCATTCCTAACGTGGTTGTTGGAAAACAAACAAAAAAAGCGCAGGCAACTCAACAAACAAACCCGAGCAACAAACCCGAGAGGCAAGAGGCAACGCGTCAGGATTCAGCTCCTTCACCCATTATGCAGGAACCTTCAACCGAACTCTCCCAGGTCAACGAACCAATTGAATCAATTCAGGAATCGATAGTTGTCATCCCGTCTCAGCCGGTCGAATTGCCAACGGTATCTCAAGAATCCAAACCAAAAACATCCTCTAAGAGAAAACGTATAGAGGAAGCTATCGAGAAGATTGAAAAAGCCAAATCCAGTAACACCGGTTCTTCCTCAAAGAAATCACCTGGCAAAGCCAAACCTACCAACACACCGTCAAAAACCGACAAGAAGCCTCCAAGCAAAAGGAAAACATCAAAATGATTTCTGACAAACGATTTATTGGCACAATACTAATTTTTTTAGTCGTTGCCATATGCGCCTTGCTTCTAACATTTTCCATCTCCAACTACATCCAGCTTGTCTTCATCATTGCCGTTACAGCCATGTCGTTCACCTTTGCCTGGCTCTCAGAGCGCAAAGTGACCCCGATACCTTTCAAAGATAGCAATTTTAAAAAAGATATCGTCATAATGCTGATCTTTTTTGGATTGATTATGCTTGTCAGGTTTTTTGGTTACTGGCAAGATTATATATTTGCTGAAAAAGCATGCACTATTGCGCTTACCATTTCATCAATCGTTCTTATCGACAGATCATCAACAAAATACTTTGGCATCCAGTTCAGGAAACCGCTATTTCAGATTCTCTGGATCATTATGGCATTAGTGATAATATGGCTCGGTTTTACCCTCTACAGGTTTGGACTTCCGCTCATTCTCGGCTCGCAATCCACAGGAATGATTGTTGAATTACCAACATTTGACCTCAATTTCTTTGTTTATGCTCTCACCATGCTGCTATGGAATTTCTCTGAGGAGCTGTTTTTCAGGGGATATGTGCTAACCAAGCTCGAACAATCGACCAATTTCTGGATAGCGCTGCTGATTTCATCAGGATTGTTTGGTCTTTATCATGTAAACTATATCATCTCTTACCACGGCACTGATCCTGTTGGCTACATCCTGTCCTACATAATGTTTTGCTCAATGTTTGGTATTGGGATGGGTTTGCTTTATAAACTGACAAAATCAGTCCTCACAACTACCATTGTCCACGCATTTTGGAATTTATTTTTCTCCCCAAGGTACCTTGTTCCAAAAATCTACATCAACTACGGTCAAACTGCATTCCCGTTGGCTGATTTTGACTATATTTTTGCCATCATCTTCTTCATCGGTATAATGCTTGCCTTCTACGCTGCTGAAAAGAGAAAGGCAAGAAGGTGCGGCTACGCGATCTAACCTTTCAGCAACAGGCATTTGTTGCTGGTCTTTTGCATGACATTGGCAAGCTTTCATTTGAGTTTGTAAAATCCAAGGAACCCGCATCACAAACAACTGATTTCCACGGTCAGGTTCTCTGGCAGGACAGAGAATCGATTCCACAAAATCTTTGGGATTTCCTGACTGAGCAATGGCTTGACAACCCTGACATATCGATAGCCAAACTGGTTTGTTCCCATCATGGCTGTCAAAGGTGTCTGGGTCCAGCAGACTGCAAAGGTCTCGAAGACCATCCGATCAAAAAGATCCTTCAGACCTACGACCGTTGTGACACCTCAAACCCGGCTGACTGTGGAAAACAATTTACCAATAACATGGAGATTGAAACCTTGCTCGGTCGCAAGATTCCTGTCAACCCTTTGCTTTTTGACAAAACGAGACTTCAACTTTACAAAAAGCTAAGTCTTTTACTTGAATCATCCAAATCACCGTCAGAGCTCATAATCGGCTTTGCAATCGAAACATTGAAGGCCACAAACAATGCCTTCTCAGAGACAAGAAAACACGCCACTGACATGACTCTTGGTGCGCATCTCCTGTCTACGGCCTTGCTGTTTTCACTTGGGATATTTGAAAAACCAATCCTTTGCACCTCAATGCCGATAAATGCTCCAATCAAGCACGGTTACCAGATCGGAGCTGACGCAAACGAAAAAGCGATAATAACCACCCAAAGAAACTTGCTTCCAGACGAAATAATCCACGACAGGTTCACCCCTTTTGATGAATTCATCTGGCTTTCGGATGCTTTGCCAAACCATAACCCACAACTGCCAGAGATAATTGACCGCTGCAGGTCTTTTTGGGTCAAACAACCGGAAGACATAGAGCCTGACTACACTTTTGACAAACTGACCGGGGATGTTGAAAAACTTAAGGATTTAGCAAAACTTTCCTATGCTGTCGAGTTCGAGGACAAAAAAAGAGCCTGGAGCAGACACCTTAAAAACCTTCGCAAAGCCGAAACGCTTGGCAAACTGAATCAGGAATGGATTGAGCACACCAGGTCAATTGAAGCCAGCCTTGCAAAAATCGATGAAGTTTTGGCAGCCGTTGGTTCGTCAAAATCCATTTTGGAGAAACACCACTGGAGGGATGCGCCTGAGGGTTTTGAATGGGCGTGGTTCTTCCTCTCAAAAACCATGTCCCCGATCAGACCGACATCGCCAGTCACCTGGGCAAGGCGGATTCTGGACGAAGACCCATACGATTCCAAAGAATCAGCTATAAAGTGGATTCTTGGCCGCAGACTTACCCTTGGCAGATGGCTTGCCCTCAAACTCGATCAGGCTGGTGATGCAGGTCTGGAGATGTTTGTAACGGATTGTCTTCAGTGTTTTGAGCCAGAGTAGACAGCGTACTGCCCGTCTTCAAAAACCACTCCAAACAAATCCGTTTCTGAACCAACCAGGTTTATTATCTTTTTTCCGGTGTCGATGGTTTGCTTTACAACCATGTCCTTTTTGCTTGCAACCACAATCTTCTTGTCAGTTACCTGAATAATGAATTCATCTTTTGTTCTATCAAACGTTTTGATTGGTTCATCCAAAGGCATCTGCGCAACTATCTTTCCGCTGTCAGCTGAAATGAGCTTGAATGCTTTGTCTGTAGTCGATATGAAATTGTTGAAATAATGGTCGAACCTTACTCGGCCAGCCTTGTCCGACTCGATAACAAATTTTGGCTTGCCAGAGTTTGTGTCAAGTTTTTGTATCTGACCGTTGTCGCGCCAAATGTACAATTCGCCCTTGTAATACATTCCACCGACATTTGCCCAGTCTGGCAGCTTGTCATAGTCAATGAGTTTTATCACTCCTGAGTCAGTGCCCATTCTCACAGCGTTGTCGTGAAAGAAAATCACATTGGCTTTGTCATCGATGTTGTAAAACTGTTTTCTGGAAGATATTGGTTCATATCTGACAACCTTGCCTGTTGTTTTGTCCAAGATGGCAAACTTTTTGTCAATTGTGTTTGTGGTGAAAATTGCAACCATCGATTTCCCTGAAGTTATCGAGCCATAGCTCATGTCAATTTTTGTGTTCCAATTCAATTTTCCCTGTTTGGGGTCAAAGCTGAGGCAATGGAAATCAAACTTGAAGTCCTGGTTTTCTTTCTGCTGGAAAGCATTCTGCATGCAATATATCGAGTTTTCATCGTAATCATCCAGATGCTCAACCTTATCATCGGTCACATTGTTTTGCTTTCCTGTCGAAAGGTCGATCCTGGTCAATCTCGAATTTATCACGGCGTAAGCTGCATCATCAAACACAGCAAAATTAACTTTGCTCTCTACCACTATGTCTTTTGCCCACAACAGTTTGCCGCTATCCAAATTCACGCAATAAAGCGTTGGTTTGTCGTTAGGCATTGAATAAGGGTTGATAAACACGGCATACTTTCCGCTTGAATGGATGAAAGTGTTTAGAAATTCAGCATTTTTTGGAATAGAAATGTTTGTCGAAGCAACCTGGCGATATGCAAAGGACACATTGTCACCCTTGCCTGAGCACCCACACACAACGGCAACGACCATTGCGACTGCAATAAAATGCTTTTTCAAAGTTCCTCCTCCAGATGCCAAAAACAGCATCTACAGGATTAGACACCGTGGAAAAATAATTGATTTTTTCTACTTGCTCCAAAATGATACACTGTTGCCGTTGAAAACCGCGAGAAATGTCTTTTCGTCCAGTTTTGAAAGGATGTAGACGGTCTTACCAGTGTCAAATTCCTTGGTCAGCTTCCCGGTTTCCAATGACAGCAACTGGACATTCTCGGTGCTTGTGGCAACCGCTATCGCATCGTCAAGCACAAGCACATTGCCAGCTGAAACGTCAGCCTCAGTCTGCCATTTTATTGAACCATCAGCCATATCGATAGCTGTCAGTGCCACTGCTGGTTTGTTTGCGTCTTTACCTGCGCTTTTGAAAATAACCATGTTCTCGTGTGTGCCAAGTGTATTCATTACAAAAAAATTCGGTTCGCACAGAATTTTTCCTGTTAAAACGTCAATGATTTTGGATTTGTCAGAATCTTCACCAATCAGGGCAAAACTTTTGTGGATAAAAGCCATCATTTTCTTTGCCTGCGATGGTAGGCCGGCACTCATCAATTCAACCTCTTTTTCAGGGGTGTGCATTATTATTTTGTCTTCAAGAATGTAAGGGATGTTTGAGCTTTCAGTGTCGTTGTAACCGGCAAATGTTGCCCTTTCTATGGTTTTCTTCGTTTTCCCTGTTTGCCTGTCCAGCACAAAAAGCTGGCTGCCTGAGCCAAGGTCATCAACAAACACAATCTCCTTGTCACCAAACTGTGGATTCACAAAATATAGCGATATTTCACTTGTCCACACAAGGTTCCCAATTTTTGCGTCAAAAGCCATGAGGGTTTTGTTCAGGGACTCGGTTTCCTGGTTCATGTTGTCTCCTGTGCAATAAACAAAGTCGCCAAAAGCTTTTTCGACGCTGATAATGTTTTCAGCCGATTCCCAGACAGTTTTACCGGAAGCAAGGTCGACCTTTTTCAATTTACTGTCCTGCCTGGCATAAACTGCATCCTCGAACCCTGAGTAGGAGAGCTTTCCGTGAATGCCGTTCTCGATGACGGTTTCCCACTGGATTTTGGAGGTTTTGATGTCAAAACAGAAAAGGTCGGTTGTGGTTTTGTCATTTACAGGCGTAACATTTGCTATTGCGACAAGACCATTGAAAGGTTTTGCCAGACACACAGGGTACATTGTCACCGACATCTGGTCGGTCATCGAGGACGGTTCTGACTGAATATATTCTCCATTGCCAACGTTTCCTGACGAACAGGATGCCTCAAGTGCACACATCATAACAACCAAAACCAGTTTCTTTACCATTTTTTTCCTCCAGGACGAGAAATCCCTCATCGAACATAACTCATTCTCATCGACTATTTAACATCATGGTTACAAAACACTTTTTTCTTTCAATTATTGTTGGTAAGTTTTAATGATAACTGCTTTACCGTTTTTTGTGGAAACGACGAATCCAAAACCGTCTATTGGGGCTGTTTCGTAGATTTCATCTTCAAGTTTGAGTTCTGAGATCAAAGAACCATCGCGCATTGAATGGAGTCTCAAAGATTTGTTGTCTGCTGGCACAAGGATCACGTCGTCATTAAAGTTTGCAACCTGCCCGAAAAACCAGAGCAGTTTGCCGGTTTCTTGATCATAAACATTGAATTTGCCATCTGAAACAAAACAGGCTTTGCCAGAAATGATTCTTGACTGCATAATGTTTTCCGGGATTGTCGAGATAACCTTTTCTGTACCAAGATCAATTATTTGTGTTTCATTGTTTTTCACCTGCAGCAATAGCTTTTCTTGGGAAACCGCCGCAGCAGCCGGTATCTTTTTGTCAATCCTGCCAAATCTGTATATTGAAACTTCTTTTTCGGATGTGTGCATGAAAAGGTCATTCCAAAGCCTGTACAAGACATTGGTTTGACTGTCATAATTATGACCAATCATGTCCGCTCCCTGAATCTTTTGTTTTTGAACGCCTGTTTTTGCATCCCTTGTTAAAAGATTGCGTCCGTCTTCCAGCCAGTCAAAGTATGCCACTTCATCATTGCTGTAAAAACCACTCAGGAAGCTTATAGTAATCTCAACCGACCAGATGTTTTTTCCATTGATAGCATTAAAACATAAAAGATTCCTGTATGTGTCGTCATTGCGCCTGTTCTCTTCGGTGCTGACGCAAAAAACGCGATTGCCAACAGATTTCTCAATCCAATCAATGCTTTCTTTGGACTGCCATGTGGTTTTCCCGGTAAAAAGATCAAGACAGGTCAGTTTTCCATCAAGCTTTACAAACACACTGCCATCCAATCCTGCATACTCAAGCTTTCCGTGATAACCTTTTTCAATTTCCTTTTTCCATGCAATCTTTCCATTGATAAGGTCGAAACAGTATAAAACACCATCAGGAAAGTTGCCTGCCATTGTTGACACATCAAGAATTGGAATCAATCCTTTGAAAGGTTCGATTCTTGGAGAAGGATAAAACATGTTTTTTGTATCAAGGTTTATAGTAGATATTTGTGGTTCATCCATAATCCTCGACTCCTCTTTTATTGGTTGGTCACTGCATCCTGACAATATAATTGTTGCAATGACCAATGTTGTGAATATTTTTTTCAAATCCCACCCCCTATTTTAAATGCTAATCTCTGAAGATCCTTCTGACAATGGGTTCGACCCAGATTATGTTGGCTTGTTTGCCTTTTGATGCCTGGATCGCACTCCAGAAAGCTGTTCCATAAAACATGACAAGCAGTCCCATGCTGCCATACTGAGGAATGAAATAGACGGTTTGCGGACCAGTAAACTGCCCAATTGCTTTGTACGCCAAGTCCACCAGTAGGAGAGCCAATATAGTGATAACCCCGTTTACAACAGAAGAAACGGCTTGTTTGCCTGTGAATTTATTCCCCCTGACGCTTCCGAACGCTCCAAACATGACAAACAAACCCATGATACCCATCGATGCGTGTGAAAGAACAGAAAACAATTTTGCGTCTTCCGTAATTTGATGCCTTTTGTCAACTGATGATTCACTTTTAGTCTGTGTCATTTCCATGGCCTGATTTTATTGGATTCGCCTTCAACGGTCAAGACTTGACAAATCAAAATCGTGAATTGACAAAATTTTGGTCAATAGATTTACTCTATTTTAACCGTTGGAACCCTTGGTTTTCCACTTGACTGCGTGTTTTTGGAAAATACAATCTATTTCGTATGTAAAGCATTTTTTTAAAATAAAGACGACAATTAGTTTTTTTGTTGAAAGGGGTGATTTTGTGAGCGAACAGAAAGACGCCTCCACCATCCCGGTTAGCCGTCTCAACCCGAATTTTAAGTACGAGGTTGCAGGACTTGCCGGCGGTGAACGCATCAAAAGCTGTTTCCAGTGCGGAACGTGCACAGCCTCTTGTCCTGTAAGAGCAACTGATGAGAGCTACAACCCAAGAAAAATCATCAGAATGGTGCTTTTGGGCATGAGGGATGAAGTTCTGGGAAGCGAGCCGATTTGGCTTTGCACCTACTGCTATACTTGCCAGGAACGTTGTCCCCAGGACGTCGGCATCACTGACCTGCTGTTTGCACTCAAGAATCTAGCTGCAAGGGAAGGATATATGCATCCATCCTACGCTCCTCAGATTGATGTACTTGCCAACTTCGGAAGAATGTATGAAGTTTCCGATTTCGACAACAAAAAGAGAGCAAAGATGGGTCTCCCGGCTTTGGAAAACAAGAAGGAGTTCATTGAAGCTGTTTTGGTGGCAAACGATCTCAAGAAGGAGGCAAAATAATGAAATATGCTCTCTTTCTAGGTTGCACGATACCAGCACGCGCTCTCCATTACGAGCTTTCAGCAAGAAAAGTCGCTGAAAAACTCGGTATCGAACTCGTCGATATGCCAGGAGCATCCTGCTGTGGCATGCCAATGGTCAATGTCAACAGGCACGCCTCGATGGTTATGTCAGCCGGCGCTCTTGCTCAGGCTGAGGAGATGGGTTTAAACATCGTAACCCTTTGCTCAGCTTGCAACTCCACCCTTTCAGAGGTTTCCGAGCATCTAAGGCACGACAAGGCTGAACGAGAAAAAGTTAATGCCGAACTTGCCAAAGCTGGCAAAAAAGGTTACAAGGGCGAAGCCAAGGTTGTTCATTTCTCAAAGATGCTATTTGAAGCCATCGGACCAAAAGGTTTGAAGGAAAAAGTGGTAAAACCACTCAAGGGTGCAACATTTGTAACCCATTCAGGTTGCCACTATCTTAAGCCATCAGAAGTTTTCTCCAAGTTCGACGATCCAGAATCACCATCAACGCTCAACGATCTGGTCAAGGCAACAGGCGCAACTGTCAAAACAATCGTCAATCCAAACGAATGCTGTGGCGGTGGCATCCTTGGCATCAAGGAAAACACGGCTGTATCAATTGCTGCAGGTAAACTTGACAGGATCAAACAATACGCTGGCGACATCGACGGTTTAGTCCTTCACTGCCCGTTTTGCAACATCCAGTACGAGGCACACCAGAAGAAACTAGAGCGCGACAGCGGCAAGTCAATCGACATTCCAGTCCTTTTCCTCCCGCAGATTATCGGTCTTGCGCTTGGCATTCCAGAATCCGAACTCGGATTCAACCAGCACAAGATAAAGCCAAAAACGCTGCTTGAAAAATTTGCCCCGGCTCCAGAAGCCGCGCCAGCTCAATAAGGAGGCACGATGGAAAAATATAAATATGTAATCATCGGCAACGGTATAGCCGGACTTCGCGCCGCCGACACCATCCGCCTTCATGACAAGGAAAACACCATCCTGATGATCTCCGAGGAGCCATACCTAAGCTATTCCAGACCACTGATCTCCTACCTCATCGGCGGAGAGACCACTCAAGACAAGATGTACTATCATGACAAAGACTGGTACGACAAGAGAAACATAAAACTCATGCTTGGCAAACCGGTCACAAAGTACATGCCAATTGAAAACAAACTCGCCCTTGAAGACGGAACAGAAATCTCATACGAGAAGCTCCTGATTGCAACTGGCGGAAAAACGCAAATTCCAGACACACCAGGCGCAAACCTTCCAGGCGTCTACACTTTCACACATCTGGGCCCAACACTCGAGATCATGGACAAAATCAAAAAAGGTCAGATCAAGAGAGCAATGGTTGTTGGTGGTGGACTCGTTGGTCTCAAGGCCTGTCAGGGTCTTGTCGACGCTGGCGTAGATGTTACAGCTGTCATCGCATCAGGTCAGATCATGAGCCAGCTCCTTGACGAAACAGCAGCGTCCATCGTCAAAAGAAGGCTCGACAGAAAAGGCATCAGAATCATCCTCAACACCTCTATTTCTGCCATCACAGGCAAGGACAAGGTTGAGGGCGTGGTTCTTGAATCAGGCGATGAACACGAAACAGACATCGTCGTGTTTGCCAAGGGTGTTGCCCCAGACCTTAAATACATCAAGGGGACAGAAGTCAAGTGCGGTTCAGGCATCGTTGTGGACAACCACATGAGAACCAACATTCCAAACGTCTGGGCTGCAGGCGACTGCACCGAGACGTACGAAGAATCGTTTGGTAAGTCCACAACAAACCTCGTCTGGCCAAGAGCATCCGAGCAGGGACAGGTTGCCGGACTCAACATGGTCGGCATTCCAAAGGAATATCGTGGTTGGTTCTGGATGAACTCATTCCAGTTCTACGGTCTCTCCTGCATCAGCATCGGCGATGTCAGGCCAGCAGGCGGCACCCACGAAGTCATGATCTCACAAAACATCAAAGAAGGCCTTTATCGCAAGGTTGTCATAAACAACGACAGAATCGCTGGCGCTCTCTTTGTTGGCAAGATTGCAACAATCGGAACGATCAACGGTTTGGTCAAAAAGCAGATCTCGATAAAAGGACATAAGGAAGAAGTGCTCGAAGACAAATTGGCACTTCTGATCTTCTAGGAGGTATGGAGAGATGAAAACTATCCTAGTTGATTTCGAAAAATGCGTCGGCTGCAGACTCTGCGAGAGAGCCTGCCTTAAAAAACATACAGCACCGACAAACGGAAACGGTGATGGCATTGAGAAGGAACTCACTAAACAGAGAGTTCACGTTGAACTTGCCGGAACAAGGCCGTATCCGCTTCGCTGCCGCCACTGTGACGATGCCCCATGCGTTACAGCCTGCATGACAGGCGCCATGCACTATGACAACGAAACCGGCATGGTCAACATCGATTACGACAAGTGCATTGCCTGCTGGATGTGCATAATGAACTGCCCGTACGGTGGAGTTCTTCCAAACGAAGACTATACGCACGTTCTCAAGTGCGACAGATGCCTTGACCTCGATGTCCCGGCCTGTGTTGACGCTTGCCCGAAAGACGCCCTCATTTTCGAAGAAGTCGAGATGAGAGACGACAATCTTTGTGTTGGTTGCGGTCTTTGCGTTGAAGTCTGCCCATTTGAAGCGATCACAATGGTCAAGACCGAACGCGGACTCAAGTCCAGAACGAACCGTGACCTATGCAGGGGATGCTCGCTTTGTGCAACCTCATGCCCATACGGCGCGATATTTATGAACTTCCACACGACTGACAAACTGACAGACCATGTCAGGGAAGTCATCGAGAGCTTTTAAGGAGGACACATGGCAGATACAAAGAAAAGATATGTACCAAAAGTAGTGGCTTTCGTCTGCAACTGGTGCTCCTCTGCCTCGGGCGACCTTGTCGGAACCGTCAGGACACCTTACAAAGGCATCAGCAAGATTGTCAGAGTCATCTGCTCAGGCAGAATTCTTGCCGACAACGTTCTTGAAGCGCTTGAAATGGGAGCCGATGGCGTGTTTATCGCCGGCTGCTCACCTCTCGAGTGCAACTACAGAACTGGCAACCTCATCGCCCAGCGCAGAGTTCATTTTGCAAAGAACCTCCTTCAGTTTGCAGGATTTGATCCAGCAAGAGTTGAGCTCTCGCTTGGGTTCCTTCAGCTTATCGCAGACCCACTGGACAAGTTCAGAAGCAAAGTTAACACGCTCGGACCACTTGGCACAGCCGCAACTGAAGGCCTCACCCCAGAGGAAACCAGACATCGCATCTGCTGCGCAAGAAAAGTCACAAGCGACCCCGAGATTGGTTGGTTGGTTGGCAAAGAGCCAAAACTGACGATTTCTGGGAACACTTACAACGAAACCATCTCGCCAGAGCAGTTTGACGAGATGATCCTCAAGTCGATTGAAGAGAAATATCAGCTTTACCACGTTCTCTCAACAATCGAAAAAGTCCCGATGACAATCCCGCAGATCGCCGCCCAGGCTTGTATGCCTGAGCCGCAGGTCTTTGGCCTGGTGCAGCTTCTTGAACATAAAGGCATGGTTCACGAGGCAGGCATGTCAGGACGTTACTTCCAGTACATTCAGGCCTGAAAGGAGTAGAAACAGATGGACACAAAAAAAGGCGCAAAAAGTTCAGGCTCGGTTCTGGTTGTAGGCGGAGGCATCGGAGGTATCCAGACATCACTTGACCTTGTCGAAGCCGGATTCCATGTCTACATGGTTGAAAAATCACCGGCAATCGGCGGAGTCATGGCTCAGCTGGACAAAACCTTCCCAACCAACGACTGCTCGATGTGCATCCTGTCCCCAAAGCTTGTTGCTTGCGGCAGAAACCAGAACATCGACATCATCCCGAACGCCGAAATCTCAAAAATCACAGGCAGGCCAGGTGAATTCAAGGCAACCGTGAAAGTGCACCCAAGGTTCGTTGACAGAACCCTGTGCACAGGTTGCGGAACCTGCATGACCTACTGCCCAATTGAAAGAGAATCGGCATTCAACGAATCGCTTGTAAACCGTAAAGCCATCTACATCGAATTCCCACAGGCAATCCCGCTTGTGGCGACAATCGACAGGGAAGCCTGCATCGGTTGCCAGATGTGCGAAAACGTCTGCTTGGCAAAAGCCGTCAAGTACGACGACACTGAAACTGAAAAGACAATCGATGTCGGCTCAGTTATTCTTTGCCCAGGCTTTGACGAATTCGACCCAAGGCTCAAACAGGAATACGGCTACGGCAGATTCCCCAACGTCATCAGCTCAATCCAGTACGAAAGAATTCTCAACGCATCAGGTCCGTATCAGGGTCACGTTCTGAGACCGTCAGACGGCAAGGTTCCAAAGAGAATCGCCTGGATCCAGTGCGTTGGTTCAAGGGATCCAAAGATCAACAAACCTTACTGCTCAGGCGTTTGCTGCATGTACGCAACCAAAGAAGCCATCATGACACGCGAGCATGTTCCAGATATTGAATCCACAATATTTATCATGGACATGAGAGCTGTCGGCAAAGGCTTTGAACAGTATTACAACAGAGCAAAAGGCGAGTGGGGCATCCGCTACGTCAGAAACCGCATCGCCGAAGTCATGGAAGACCCAACAACGCACGACATCATCATCAGATACGAGAGCGAAGACGGATCGGAAAAGACCGAAGTCTTTGACCTGTGCGTTCTCAGCGTTGGACTCCAAATTTCAGAATCGGTAAAGACCCTTGCTGACAACCTCGGCATTGACCTTACCCAGGATGGATTTGCCAAGACCGACTACACCAACCCGCTTCAGACAAGCCGTCAAGGCATCTATGTGGCAGGCGTGTTTGAAGGTCCAAAGGACATCCCGGAAACGGTAGCCCAGGCAATCGGCGCAGCCGCAAAGGCAGGCGCAGATTGTGCCGAAGGCAGAAGAACCGCTCTTGTTGAAAAAGAGTATCCAAAAGAAAAAGACGTCACCGGTGAAGAGCCCAGGATTGGCGTATTTGTCTGTCATTGCGGCATCAACATCGCAAACACTGTTGACGTTGTTGACGTAATGAATTACGCAAAAAACCTTCCAAACGTGATCATTGCAGAACACAACCTCTACACCTGCTCCCAGGACACCCAGAGTCTGATCTCAAAGATGATCAAGGAAAACAACCTCAACCGCGTGGTCATCGCTTCCTGCACTCCAAGAACCCACGAGCCATTGTTCCAGGAAACGCTCAGGGAAACAGGGCTCAACCCGTATCTTGTCGAAATGGCAAACATCCGTGAGCATTGCTCCTGGATTCATCAGCAGTCACCTGCCGAAGCAACCCAGAAAGCAAAAGACCTCGTCAGGATAGCAATCGCCAAGACAAGAATGCTTCAGCCACTCAAGAGGGCATCGCTGCCTGTCACCCAGTCAGCATTGGTCATCGGCGGTGGAGCAGCCGGCCTCAACGCAGCTCTCGACATCGCAAAGAACGGTTTTCCGGTCACAGTCATCGAAAGAGAAGACAAACTCGGTGGAAACCTCAATCATTCCTATTACACCAACGAAGTCGGCGACATGCAGGCATATCTCAAGAGTCTGATCTTTGAAGTCGAGAGAAACAAAAACATCACAATTCTCAAAAACACGGTTCTCTCAGATCTTTCAGGCTCGGTTGGCAATTTTGTGCCAGTAGTCAAGAGCTCAAAAACAAACGAAACAAAGGAACTCTCTGTTGGCTCTATCATCGTTGCCACAGGTGCAAACCAGCACAAGCCAAAAGAATTCCTCTATGGCAAAAACCCGAAGGTCATAACCCAGATTGAACTTGAAGAAAAGCTCATCAAAAAAGAGCTTTCAAAAGACATCAAGTCAGTGGTCATGATTCAGTGCGTAGGTTCCAGAAACGACGAGCACCCATACTGCTCAAGGATCTGCTGCTCAACAGCAATGGCAAACGCCAATCTGATCAAGGAAGACCTGCCAAAAACCGAGGTCTACGTTCTCTACAGAGACGTCAGAACCTATGGTTTCAGGGAACACTACTACAACAAAGCCCGTGAAAAAGGCGTCATCTTCTCAAGATGGGATCCAGAGAATCAGCCGGAAGTCATCGAAAAAGACGGCAAACTCATAGTCAGGACACACGACCCGGTTCTTCACGGCTGGCTAGAAATCCCAGCAGACCTGGTTGTTCTTTCGGCTGGCGTTGAAGCTAACCCGGACAACAAAGTTCTCTCAACATTCCTCAAGGTTCCAACCAACGACGAAGGCTTCTTCCTTGAAGCCCACGTCAAGCTCAGACCGGTCGACTTTGCAACCGAAGGCATCTTCCTTGCAGGTATGGCATACCACCCAAGGATGCTTGACGAGTCAATCGCCCAGGCATCGGCAGCATCGGCAAGAGCCCTCACCATCATCAGCAAGGACAGGCTCATGGCTGAAGCGGCAATCGCAACAGTCAACCCTGACATCTGCGATGGTTGCAGAATCTGCATCCCGATGTGCCCATACCAGGCGCTGTCGCTCGAAATCCTGGACAAGGAAACCGAGCGCGGCAGAGTCAAGGTTGACGAGGCGCTTTGCAAGGGTTGCGGCGCCTGCGCCGGAGCCTGCCCGTCAGGAGCCATGGAACAGTACGGATTCACAACCAAACAGCTGGTCAACATGATTGACGCAGCATTGGAGGAGGTGGCCCAGTGAGTGAAGAGAAAAAACCAGTCATTGTAGTCCTTTCATGCAACTGGTGCACATACGCCGGCGCTGACCTTGCCGGTGTGTCAAGATTCCAGATGCCAACAAACTTCAGGATGATTCGAACAATGTGTTCTGCCAGAATCGACCCGGAAATTGTTCTCCGTGCCTTCTCAAAAGGCGCAGACGGCGTCATCGTTGCCGGTTGCCACCCAGGAGATTGCCACTATATCTCAGGCAACTACAGGGAAAGAAGAAGAATTGCCCTCCTTGAGAGAATGATCAAGCAGCTTGGCATCTCACCAAAACGCTTCAGACTCGAATGGATTTCAGCTTCGGAAGGACAAAAGTTTGCCGACACCATGAGAGAGTTTTCAAAGCAAATAGACAAACTCGGCATCTCCCCAATCAGAAAAAAACTGATTGAATCAAAAAACGTAAAGGAGGAAGCTCATGTCTGACAAAATCAGAATCGCTGTCAACAGGGCAGCCACATGCGACGGCTGCGACATGGCACTGCTCGACATAGACTCGCTCCTGCTTGATCTTTTTGGTATCGCTGACCTTGCATTCGGCCCAACCTACATGGACGCCAAGTACAAAGACGTTGAGGCAATGCCAGATGGTCATATCACTGCAACGCTCATCCACGGCTGCATGAGAGACGAAGAGAATGTCCACATGGTCAAGCTTCTTCGCAAGAAATCACAGCTGATTGTGGCTTTCGGTGCATGCTCAGCTTTTGGTGGCATCCCGTCACTTGCCAACTCGGTCAAGGGTGGCATGAAAAAGATATGGGACACCGTTTATGGTGAAACAGCCTCCACAACAAACGAAAAAAGCGAACGTCCGAATTACGAGTGGAAGACACCAAAGGGCAACATCCTCACCCTCCCAAAGGCAAACCAGAAAATCGTGAGAATGGACGAAATAATCGATGTCGATTATTATCTGCCAGGCTGCCCGCCATCAGTCCCAACCATCACAGCCCTCATAATGGCAGTTCACGGATTCGTAACTGCTGGCACTCCACTCCCGCCAAAGGGAACAATCATCGCTTCAGAGAAATCGCTTTGCGATGAGTGCAAGAGGAAAAAATCCGACCGTTACAACATCAAAAAGATCAACAGACCACACATGGTTCCACTTGATCAGGAAAAATGTTTCCTCGATCAGGGCATCATCTGCCCAGGCATCGCAACTCGCGCCGGCTGTGGTGCACAGTGCACCAACATCGGCAACATGCCATGCAGAGGTTGCTATGGACCAACAGGCAACGTCATGGATCAGGGTCTCTCGACTCTTTCCGGTCTTGCCTCGGTTCTTGACTACAGAGACGACGAGTTGAACCTCGAAGAAAACGAGATCGACAAAATCGCCGAGATGGTTCCGGATCCACTTGGAACATTCTACCGCTACAGCTTCGGTTCAGCGCTTGTAAACGAAGTCGTGGAAGACGTGGAGGAATAAACATGGCAGAACCAATCATTTTTGACAAGACACACAAAGCAGAGTCAAACCACCTGACCATCTCGCCTGTTTCAAGGCTTGACGGTCACGCAAAAATCGAAATTTTCCTCGACGACGCCGGAAATGTTGACGAAGCATACTTCCAGGTCGTAGAACTTAGAGGTTTCGAAGAATTCTGTAAAGGCAGACCAGTTGAGGAAATGCCAAGAATCGTCACGGCTCTCTGCGGCATCTGCCCATGGGCTCACCATCTGGCATCATCAAAAGTTCTCGATATGATGTTTGATGCAGAACCACCAAAAACGGGTCACATGCTCAGGGAAGCAGCCTACGCTGCCCACATGATTCACTCCCACATCCTCCACTTCTACGCTCTTGCCGCTCCTGACTTTGTTCTTGGACCTGGCGCACCGGTTGCAGAAAGAAACGTCATTGGCCTGATCGGCGCTGTCGGTGCAGACTTGGTCAAGGAAGTCCTTCACATGAGATGCCTTGCCCAGAAAATCCAGGAGATCATTGGCGGAAGGGCAACCCATCCGGTATTCGGTCTTCCAGGTGGAATCAGCAAGCCAATCACAAAAGATCAGCAGAAGGAAATCCTGGAACTCTCCAAGGATTTCATCTCATTCTCAAAAAAGACCATCGAAATCTTCAACCAGGTCGTGCTTGGCAACAAAGCCTATCTAGACATCATAACCAACAAAGACCTCTACCAGAGCGACAGCTACCACATGGGCATGGTTGACGACAAAAACCATTGCAACTTTTACTCCGGCAACATGAGAGTCATGGATCAACAGGGCAAAGAAGTTGCCAAATTCCACGCCAAAGACTACCTTGAATACATCGGTGAACAGGTTCTCCCATGGAGCTATCTGAAGTTCCCGTATCTCAAGAAAGTCGGCTGGAATGGCATCACTGATGGACCAAAATCCGGTATGGTAAGAGTTGCACCACTTTCAAGAATCAACGTCTCAGACGGCATGGCAACCCCGCTTGCAAACGCCGAATGGGAAAGGTTCATGAAAACCTTTGGCACAAGGCCAGTTCAATTCTCACTTGCCAACCACTGGGCAAGGCTCATCGAACTCCTCTACGCGTCCGAAAGGCTGCAGGAGCTGATGACCGACCCGCAGATACTCGACCCAAACGTCAGAACCATCCCAACAACAAACAAGAAGTTTGGTATGGGTTCAGTTGAGGCTCCACGCGGCACACTCATCCACCACTACGAATGCGACGACAACGGCTATGTTACAAAAGCCAACTTAATCGTTGCAACCGCCTTCAATCACGGAACCATCTGCTTTGAGACCACAAAAACAGCCAAAGCTTTTATCAAGAACGGTCAGGTCAGCGATGGCATCTTCAATCTCATCGAAATGGTCTTCAGGTCTTATGACCCATGCTTCTCTTGCGCAACACACTCGCTTCCAGGCTCAATGCCAATGGAAATCGAGTTGAAGTCCAAAGACGGCACAGTAGTCCAGACCCTTTCAAACAGGTAAATTCGAGCGTAAAATCAAGAGCCTCCGAAAGCACATCGGAGGCTCTTTTTTATTGGTGGTGAAAACATTATGAAAAAAGTGATAATCGGCCTTGGCAACCCAATACTCTCTGACGACCGCGTCGGTCTTTTGATAATTGACGAACTGGAGAAACGAAATACCAACCCTGACATTTCGTTTGTCAGACTCAGTTCTGGTGGCATGACAATCGTCGACGCCTCAGACGGTTATGACGAGGCTGTGCTTGTCGATACAATCTATTCTGGCCAGTTTCCGGTCGGTTCGCTTGCCATTCTCACACCTGAGAATTTTTCAGAAACGCTGCACATAAGCAACGTTCACGACATCAATTTTGCAACAGCGCTTAAGATGGGCGAGGAGATGGGCGTCAGGATTCCAAAGAAATTCACAATCTATGCAATTGAGGTCAAGGAAGTTCTCACCTTTGGCATAGAGATGACCAAGGAAGTTGCCGAAAACCTGCCTTCAATCATTGAGGAGATAGCAGGAAGGGAGCTGGTTTGAGAAGATTGTACCGAGAGGCATAAGATGAAAATGATTAAACCTATATTCCTTGCCATTATTGCTATTTGCCAAATCATTACCAGCAATATCGGCAGTGACATGGTCTTATCAGAGCCAAAAGTCATAAAGGATAGATATCCTTTGCTAGTTTACGATGGTTGCATGCTCATTGAAAAAAGAATTTTCCAAGTAAATAATCCAGGTACTGAAGATGTAGAATCAAAGGTCTACGAAAGTAATCTCGATTTGATAGACTTGAAAACTCTAAAATCTGTTTGGTCACAGGAACCTAACCAACTGAAAAATGATCTTGAAGCAGGCAAGATTCAATTCGAAAAAGACTGCTATTTGCTTCATGACAACTATTTGATGATAAGAAACAAAGGAACAACATGTTACAATTTGGATAACGGAAAAAGGTTGTGGCACAACAAAACATTGGAGGAGTTGCCAGAAAATGATGCGATTAATGACAACGATTTTGCTTACATTATTTGTTATGGTGGAGATGAGTACTATCCAAAAAAGCTAATTGAAATTGATATTAGAAATGGATATGTAAGAAGAAAATTTGATTTGAGCAAGTTAACAAAAATAGAATTCTTCCCCTATATATTGGGAAATGATATTTTGAATGTTAGTATTAGCAAAATACTGTTTTATCTTGATAATACAATGTACTACTTTGACCTTTCATCGGAGAAAATATTACATAAATTCAAAGAGCCTGTCTATGTGAATGGTAACATTTTCAACAATGTTTTAGTGTTAAACAATCTTGATTTTTCATACACATGCGATGATTCTACCCGAAGATTAAAGGCAATCAACCTGGATAATGGCAAGGAACTCTGGAACCAGGAATGCGGAGATGAGTTCTTATGCAATGGAAATTTAGCATATTATCAAGAACCTGTTGGTTGCGATGCTAATAAACAATATTTCTTAAGTTGCAAAGACATCATCAATGGCAACGTGCTTTCTAAAATTCAAATTGACAGGTTCGCAGGTATGAGTTTTTTTGGCGATTACATTGCTCTCGAATCCTTGAACAAAATTGTATTATATGACAAATCCCTAACAATAATCAAAGAGATGCCAGTAATATCTATGCCTACTTTATATACAAGTGACTCTTGCATATCCATTGAAAGTATTAATGTTTCTGATAATGATGACATTATCACATACAACTACAATACTTTTATTTATGGTATCTAAACACTTACTTGATGGGCAGAGGTAAAGTTAAATGGAGGAGAGATGGAGAAAGCCATGCATGCCAATGCGTGACCCGGATGAGACAACTAACCTCACCCATGTCGACTTCGATAATTCCTGTTCAACCTTTCAAAGAAAAATCAAATAATTAGCTCTGAGAGAAGATTATCTTTTGGTAGTATAATCTGTCAGTAGCATTCAACAAATACTATCTAAACATTAAACGGTTTTTTTATTACGACAAATAGGTGTCGCATGCCTTGATTAGAATCACTGGCATGAAAAAATTATTGGGGCTTGACAGTATCAGCGAATTGGCGGATGGGAAACTTTCCCAAACAGAATACGACTTTCTTGTCGATGGTATCAAAATTTGTGCTGGCATTGGGGATATACCAGCATTCAAGGTAAGGCTTTCTTCAAACGTTCAATCAAAAACAGCAAAGGGCAACGTGCTGGGAGACAGCAAAAATCGTTGGGAGACGGTTTATTTTCATCATGGGAAGTGTTGGAAAGTAAAAGCAAGGATTTCTCAAAAGGAAGGGCTTGAAATAACTCAAGCCCTTTTTAAAACAACAAGAACCGGTTTTGCCAACCAAAAAATCTACCCGCTTGGCTTTACCGTCAAACGCAGCTATTGCAAACTTGGACCATTCCTTGTTCATCATCACGATGGTTTTTCAGTGAACGCTTTCTACAGCATCAGGGACACTACCCACTTTCTCATCCAGGGAAATTTTTTTGACGACGGAACATGCATTACCAGGTTTTTAGAATCAAAACCTTCAAAAAACCAACTTCGGGTCATAACAAAGCTCGATGTTTCCAACCCCAGAATCTTTGGCCTGCATGGAGCTGAACTGAATCCAGATTCCATGCCCCTTTTGGGCAGCCGGCTTCAATGTGACAGCAACAAGCCTTTTTTTGAATTCGAATCCCTTGGCAAAGTTTGCCAGGCTTTGCCACTCCCAAATTCAAAATGGCAGATGTCTCTAACAAACCACATGCCATGTCATGCCAAAAACATCCCTTCAACCAAGCTTTGTCAGTCAATCGACTACAGTAAACCAGTTTTTATGGTTGTCCAGTCAAGCTCAAACACTGATACAATTGAAAAACTAGGTTCTGTTTTCTCATTTACCGACAGGTTTGCCAGGATTGGGTGAAAGGATGAATGCCTGGCTTGAGTACTCATTTTTGATGATTGTTCCATAATCACTCAGCTTGTCAAGGCTTATGTTTTCGCCGGATTCACGGTCGAAGGCAAACTTTTCAAAAATTTGGATGTTTGTTGCTTTGCCGTACGGGACAAACGAAATCGGCACGATCTCATGAACGTTGTCGATGTCCAGCGCCAGTTCAGCGTTCAGGTTTTCAAAAGCTGGCAGACCCTCGGTTTTAACAGATATGTCTATCTGCCATACACCATTTTTGTTTGTTATCTTATCTAGTTCTATGTTTTCGCCTTTGACGGTGACGGCTGGTTGAGTTTTCGACTTCACAACAATGCTCGTTTTTGCTGTACCTTTTATCGGTCCAAGGGTAACAATTCTCGGCCAAACAGGCATCTCCGGTTTGACAACCGTGATGTTTGCAAGCTCTATTTTTGTGTCATCCATAACAAGCAGGTCATTGCCGTTTGACGCCAGGTCAACACCGGAGTCGCCAAAACTCCAGGAAGCCAGCAGGTTACCATCCAACGAATAAGCCTCAAGCAAACCATCGCTCCAGAGCAAAAGAATCATTGATTTGTAACACTCTATGGCAGCTGGCACAGCATTTTCTCTTGACGGAGCAAACTCTCTGACGTATTCCAGTTTTTTGTCGTAAACCTGAACCCTGGCAAACTTGCCTCGTGAGTTTCCATAGTCGGAAAGCATTGCATAGATAAATTTTCCGTCGGTAACAATGTCACCTGGTACCGCCTGAGCTTCCAGGTAGCTCCGATCAAGAAGTGTCTCCTTGCCGTTTGAAAACCACCTAATTCTTCCAATGCTCGGCTCGGTGAGATAATACTCGTCTGAACCTATTTTGACGCCAGAATACCCCTCAGAATCCTTCAGAAGGTTAAAATCATCAATGTGCACCGAATCATTAACTGCATACTCAGTGACTTTGCCATTATGGGCTGCGCCAACAAGCTCTATCTTGCCATTTTTTACGCTGCCAACACGTTTCCCTTCGAATCCTGATTTTTCGATATTGATTCCAGATGCTTCTTTTTTATCAGTTTTCATCCAGGATTTGCCATCAAAAGCGTAGGTGTTGTCAAGCAAGGTTGCGTAGATAACCCCATTATCTTCTTGATAGCTTACAAGGTTTGGCTTGTCCCAGCGCAATCCGTCAGGGAGTTTGGCAGATGTTTGAGGCAGGTCAATTCTTTCACCCTTGTCGTCAATGATAAACCAATTGCCACAGTAAACATTGCCTTTTTGTGGGACATAGCTGGCACATATTCCGCGTCTTGTCAACCTTACGGGTATCTGGCTCTGTGGGAAAACCAGCGAATAAACAGCCGTAAAAACAATCAAACCGACAACGACAAGAATCCAGTAGTAGCTCTTCTTCACAGCACACCTCCGGCCAGATAAAGCAGCAGGCAGAGAACAAGATGAATTGCAACCATCAGTGATACCTTGGCGCCACTTGCACCTGATTTGATGGCGACAATCCAGATGAGGACGTAACGGTAGACCATCATCAGAAGCGCCGGATAGAGCAGGAAAACCGCATCGAATGCTGCTTTGGCTTCCAAACCTGAAACAGGCAGCTTTTTATACAGCGGCCAGAGTACGATTTCGTAAACAAACCCAAAGATAGCAATCACTAGCCCTGGAATCTGAAGCAAAGCCAGATTTGAAACCAGTTTTTTTAACCCATCCATACCCAGGACAATTGCAAACGGCACGCACAAAACAATCAGCTGGACGCTGACATTTGCCAGAAACATCTCAAGCCTGCCGATGCCAATGACAAGCTGGACAGGGGAGACGCTGACAATGCTGGTGTTGAATGTATTTTTGAATAGCAACGCAAACGTTGCCAAAAGGATGACGCAAAACCAGAGCAAAGATGTTGTGGCTGAAGGGGGATCGTCAACCGCCTGGGACGGTTTTGAGAACAGGAGTTTTAGCTGATTAATGAATGCGCTCATGATCCTCCAACCAGCCTGACAAGCCCGGCAACAATATCAGGCAGAAGGTCAGCCCTGCCGATCGCCACCAGCACTGCAAAGGTTCCGACCAATCCAGCCAGAGTCCAGCCAGCAGCACTGGCAAAAGGATTTGCCATGCTCGCCCTTCCGGCGTTGCCGATGGCAACCCTGAGCCTGTCTATGAAATCATCTTTCAGAATCGCTTCGGGTTTTGCCTTCTCAATCAGTTTGTCCATCATCCCCTAGCCTCTTTCTCATTTTTGCCTTTGCGCTGTGAATTCTTGACTTAACCGTCCCTGGTGGTATCTGAAGCACCTTTGAGATGTCAGAAACAGTCATGTCATCAAAATACATCATGGTTATCGGTAATCTCTGCTCCGGTGGAAGGTCAATCAGAGCCAGCCTGACATCCATGACCTCTTCAGAAATGTCGGTTTCAGTCGAGAAATCTTCGATGATTTTCTGTTTTCTTTTTCTGTATCTGTCGATTGCAATGTTTTTTGCAATTCTACAAACCCAGATGCGGAAAGGGATGTCGTTTTTCTTGGTTCTCAACCCTGTCCAGGCCTTGAGAAACGCCTCCGAAGCGATGTCGTCGGCCTCATCTTTGTTGCATGCAATGAAATAGGCAACCCTTGCCACCGTGTCCTTGCAGTCGGAGACAAGCGTCATGAATGCCCCCTCGTTACCTCCAAGGGCTTCACTGACAAGCTCAAGCTCAGAATTGACATCCACTATCTATAAAACGAACAGGAAGGCTTTCCGGTTCAGAAGTCCACATCCGGAACCGACTCGTCTCCACCGGTTGAAGTGACGTTTTCAAACCTTGTGTACTGACGCATGAATTTGAGTTTAATGTTGCCAACCGGACCATTCCTCTGTTTGGCAAGCGTCAGGTCAATCAAACCAAGCTGCATCTCTTTTTCAGAGGCTGGTCTGGACAGAAACATTACAACGTCTGCGTCCTGCTCGATTGAGCCTGATTCCCTCAGGTCTGAAAGCACAGGCCTGTGGTCAGTTCGCTGTTCGATGGTTCTTGACAGCTGGGATTGGACAATGATAGGCACGTTCAGCTCTCTTGCCAGCGACTTGAGAGACCTTGTTATCTGGGCAACTTCCTGAACCCTGTTTTCAACCTTCATCTTGGTGTGCATAAGCTGGAGGTAGTCAATGATGATAAGCGAAAGACCATGCTCAATTGCCAATTTTCTGGCTTTAGCACGAAGCTCGAGGGCGGAAAGCTCAGGCGTGTCATCGACAAAAATTGGCGCATTGTAGAGCTCTCCAATGCAGTGGCTCAGTTTTGGCCAGGCATCGTCGCTGAGGGCTCCGCGCCTCATGTCCTGGGCATTAACCCTTGCCTCGGAGGCCATCATGCGCTCCACAAGCGACTCTTTTGACATTTCAAGACTGAATATTGCAACAGGTTTTTTTTCTCTAACAGCTATGTTGCACGCAACGTTCAAACCAAAAGCCGATTTACCAACCGATGGCCTTGCAGCCAAGATAATAAGATCGGATTTCTGAAGTCCTGCTGTCATTTTGTCTAAGTCGTAAAAGCCGGTGGGAACACCGGTTATGCCTGATTTATTTTTGTTAATCTCTTCTATCCTGTTAAAAACAGGTGATAACAAATCCTTTATCTGGATGAAACCTGCGCGGCTGTTGGAGCTGGCTATGCCAAAAATCTGTTTTTCAGCCTCATCAAGCACCTGGTCTGCGTTTGCGCCGTCTTCATAGGCAAGCTTTGCAATGTTGCCGCCTGTTTCAATGACTCTGCGCAAAACCGATTTTTCAATTACAATTTCACTGTAGTAGCCAATATTTGCCGAGGTTGGCATGGCGGCCGTCAAATCCATCAGGTAACCTGTGCCACCGATTTTCTCAAGCTGAGCTGTACCTTTAAGCGCTTCCGACACAGTCAGCAGGTCGACAGGTTTGCCTGACTCATACAACACCATCATGGCACCGAAAATTATTCTGTGTCTTGGCTCATAGAAATCTTCAGCAGAAACTCCGGCTTTAAGTTTTATAAATCCATCAGGATCAACGAGTAGACCACCAAGAGTAGCCTGCTCAGCATCAATTGAAAACGGTGGTATGCGTATGTCTGGCATGGTTATATGATAGCATTTTTTTACTCTTCAAGAAAGTGTTGGTTGTTGATATGATCTCCAAATTATGATAAAAATGAAACAATGGACTGGACAGCCAAATATTTTGACGAAGTATACGCAAGGTTCTTTCTTGAAAGCGTTGACGACTTGCGAACATCATCGCAAATTGACCTAATAATCGGGAAAACCGGTATCGTACCCGGAAGCGTCGTGGCCGATATTGGCTGTGGTCTTGGTCGTCATGCCATCAACTTTGCAAAACGTGGCTACAAAGCATACGGTTACGATTTTAGCGAGCTTTACATAGAAAAAGCAAAACAATCTGCCGTTTTGTCAAGTGTCACCGACTGTATCTTTATCAAGAAAGATGCAAGGGAATTTGACGAAGTTGCAAAGTTTGACATGGTCACAAGTCTGTGGGTCAGCTTCGGCTACTTTGACGACAAAACCAACCTTGATGTGCTCTGTCGAATGGCAAAATCGTTGAAACCGGGCGGTTTCATGGTCATCGACCTGGAAAACCGAGAGTACATAATGAGACATTTCATTGTTGACAAATACCGTGACAGAGATGGTTTTCTTATACTGGAAAGAAACAAGTTCGACGCCTTCACCTCAATGAACAAATGCACCAGGACAATCGTTGCGCCTGACGGCACAAGAAGTGTCTACAAGCGCGAGGTTAGGCTCTACACCCTGACAGAAATGATTCAGATGGGTGCAACATGCGGGATTCGCTTTGACACGGTTTTTGGAGATTGGGACGGCAATGCCTACGGTCTTGAGGTTCCAAGGATGATATTGATAGGAAGAGTTGGAAAATGAAAAAAACACTTGCTTTGATAATTGCATTGATTGTTCTGATCCCGCCTTCATTTGGTTCTCAATCGTTTCTTGACAAGCACGGAATCTGGCTGGAAGACACTGAGTTCAGCTGGATAGGACTTCAAAAACTCTACGGTTGCCAGGTATCTGGTTATGATAAAGAAGCATCAGATTCTTCATACCTGGACATCAATTTTGACCCAGACACTGACGCATTCAAACTTGATGAAGATGGAAACCTTCCGGTGGAGTTCACATTCATCGATGACTATGGCATAAAGTTCAAGCAACTGTGGGTTTCATGGTCTGCTCAAGACAGCAGGAGACCAGTATTCTCATTCAAAGGCGAACTTGTAGGCGGATATAACAATCCTTCACTTACAGTTTCTTCAAAATCCATAAAACGTGGTCCAAGCTACGGCGATATGAAGTACATCTGGGAGTGTTTCGAGGTGCCGTTCAACCTCAGATACGCCCAACCTGCAACATACAAACTTACCTTGCTGATTTCTGCCAAGTTTGCCTTCAAGCTTCGGATTGACGCTATCTATCTTTGTGATGGTACAAACGAGCCCCAGAACAGAAACCGTCCGCTTCGCTCAGGCATAGTCGTGGACAACCCTGAAAAGGTTTTGCCATGGCTGGTGCCAATCACTGAAAAGTTCGACAGAACAATGGTTGCGCCACTGGATAGAATAGTGAAAAATGTAAACCTGACCTGTGTGCGAGGGATGGAGATGCCGTTTGTTCTGGCTGTCACTGGTGGTGCAAACCTTGGCAAATCGACACTTTACATCGACAACCCTCTAAAAAACGGCTCCAATACTTTGAAATCTGACATCTACATCGTCAGTTTCCTTAAAAAACGCTGGATCCGTAACAGTCCGGTAGAGCTTAAAACCGAGATGGCAGAGTACCTAAAGCTGGGAAACGAAGCCATCATCAGTTTGGGCAAAACTGAATTTTTCTGGGTCAACACAATCGTTCCAGAAAATGCCAAACCAGGACTCTACAGCACCGAGTTGAGGATAAGAACCGAAAACAGCTCGGACTACCAGATAAAGCTCACAATCAACGTTTTGGATTTCGCGCTCTCAAAACCAAGCAACTTCCTTATTTTTCACAGCACGAGCCATTATCTATTGGCAAAAAACGGCAAACTGGACAAAGGACAGGCATGGGAAAGATACAAAACCGATTTTGATGACATCGTTAAACATGGTATCAAAAAAATCAGTCTGGCACTGCCTTGTATCACCAGACCAAATTTCGTTGTCGACGCTGATGTGTTTTCAACAATTGTTGGACTTGCCAAAAAAGCCGGATTTCAAGAAGTTTATGTGGACATTTCAGCCCCCTGGTCTGATTGCCTTTTGGCAAAAGAGGATGGCAAACAGGAATTCAGGGATTCCATTGAAAACACCACTGGCATACTCAAATCAAACGGTTTCAGGCCAGTCTACGTTATCGGTCGTGGAATCTCCGAGCTGGAATCGTCACACTTCAACCTCATCGACCTGCTCAACAGTCTCCCAACAAAGGTCGAAACCGCTGGAACCTTCACTAAAATTGGCAACTACAACCCGGTAGACATCCAAATATTCGACCTTGGCGATTTTGACTGGAAGTACACAGCCGCAAAATCGTACAACACGGTCTGGGAGCCAAGACCGCACTGGGGTCAGCAGGGCTTGTCCAAGATCATCTCCGGTATATACAACTACATGCAAAAACCGGCACTTATTGCCATTTCTGAATATCAATCAACCTATGGCAATCAATTTGATGACTTTGACCAGATGCTTGGCGACGGCTCCTACACACCTGGCGACCTGACCATGGCATACAAAACCGAAAGCTATGAGCTGATGCCTTCGATCACATGGGAATGTTTCAAACGTGGGCTCTGTGACTGGGGTTTGCTTGAGAAACTGGCAAGCGATTCTGCAAAAACAGGCAATTTCACAAGCCAGATTCCAAAAGAGCTTTCGAGTAGAATGTGTGCGGTTTTCTGCACACCGGACTGGCAGGACTGGTTCTGGGATCAGGGGATGAAATACCTTGATTGGATGAACGGCGGAAAGCAAGTTGAGCCAGAGGTTTTTAAACACACAATCACCTTCACGCTGCAATCCAAAACGTATTCGTTTGATGGACAATCTGCACAAATGACTGTTGAACCAGCCGTTATTGCAGGCAAGACCTATATCCCAGCCAGATACCTTATCGAGCCTCTTGGCGGAGAAGTCGCCTGGGATCAGGCAACAAAAACAATCACAGCCAACGCTCTCAACCATCAGATCAAACTGACAATTGGCTCAAAGAAAGCTTTCCTGGATGGAAAGAGTATTGACATGAGCGACTCTCCGGTTATCGTTTCCGGTAGGACATTGATTCCGCTTCGCAGCGCATCGACTCTTCTCGGAGCATCAGTAGACTGGAATGCAAACACTCGGACAGCAACAATATCCTTTGAGGTAGGAAAAAAGTTTTAGGAGGATTCTTGGACATAGTCAAAGCTTTGTTTCAGCTGGATGACAACACTGACATAAAGTCATTTGTTTCTAATGCCTCCAAGCTTTTGTCCGATTATTTCAATTTCCCAGGTTATTGCATTGTCTCGTTTGACAAACAGATGACTGAGACGCCTGGCAATATTCCAGAAAAACAATTCAAGGATATTGAGGCAATCATTTTCAAAGCAATGCCAGAGAAGATTACCATCATCAACGACACTCTTCCTCCTCCGTGGGGGGAGATCGCCAGAATTGGTTTCAAGAGTCTTGTTATATTGCCAATAATCATTTCTGGAAACGCAATCGGCGCTTTCATATTTCCAGACAGAAAAAGGCATGATTTCACAGACAAAGGAACTTACCAGCTTGAATGTTCATCGTTCATCCTGTCCGACAAGATAAGTTTCATCATAAACAAGCTACCCCCAGACAAAAATCATGAGGTTTTATTCAAATTTCTGCCAGCCATGATGATGACCGACGAGAATGATGTCATTCTGGAAGCAAACAAGGATTTCCTTGAGATGTTCTCGCTGACACCCAAAGATATAGAGAACAAAAAATGGACGCAGATTGGCCAGCTTGAATTCTTAAAAGGAGTGTTCGGCAACAGCGTGCAGGAGATCGACCACTCAAGATTCCCATTGTCATATAATCTCGCAGTCAGAGGGAAGGTTGACAGAACATACTGTGTAAGCAGTCTGACCAACTACAAGAACAACAAGCTTTTCATCCATCTTTTCGGGCAATCGGGTATTGAATCGTTTCCAAAACAGGAATTGCCCCAATCTCAAATAAACATGACCGGGATTGTGGAAATAGACAAGCTGATGTCAATCGACATCATAGACCCAATAGTCGTGGTATCAAAAAAAGACAGGTTCATTATCGATGTGAACAGGAATTTCGAGAAATTATCAGGTCAGTCAAGAAACAACCTGATGGGGAAATCACTTGAACAGATAAATATAACAAGTCAGTCCAACTGGCACGAATCGATCTTCCCACAAACAAAAAAGGACGAATTCGTCATACCGTCAGAGTCCAATTTAACAACTATAAACGGAGCGAAAAAGCCTGTTAGGGTTATCACGCAGGAGATTAACTCCAATGATGAAATTTATATCGTAGCCGTCATCAAAGACATCGCCCCAGAAAAAAAGCTTGAGGAGGAGCTGGCAAAAAGCGACGACGTAGTCAAATCCATTATTAAATCAATTCCTGAAAAAATTCTCGTAATAGACAAAAATGGAATTATTCTCAACGCCGAAAACGGATTGGACACCGATCAGTCACTTGGTGACCAGGTTCTGATCGGCAAAAACTTATACCATCTTTTACCAGAAAATGTCTCTAACATTTTTTCATCCAGAGTCATAAAGCTGTTAAAAACTGACAATACTCAATCATTCAGTTTTGAAACCGGCTTCGACTATGATCAGAAGAAATTCTTCGAAGCTCAACTGACAAAAACAGGTTCCGGGAACATCGTTGTTGTAATAAACAACATGACTGAAACCAGAAGAAACCAGTTCAACCTCAACGTTGCCAGGGAGAAATTCTACACCGTTTTTCATTTTTCCCCGCTTGGCCTTGCCATCATCGACTGTTCAAGTTTGAAGATAATCGACTGCAACCTGAAATTTGTTAAAATAGTAGGCTCGGATTTTGCCCAAGTCATCGGCGAACAATTCGCCAATCTCTCAAGATTCAAAAATAATCCTGAAACAGGGGACTTCATCGAAAGACTGGTCAGGGAAAAACGTAATGTCAAGCAGGAGATTTCGTACGATGTTGACGGACAGGAACTGACATACCTTTTCAACGCCACTTCGACAGACATTGGCAATGACAGCATCTACATAATCACTGTTTCAGATATTTCCGAATTCAAACAGATCCAGCTTGACTTGATGAAATCGGACGAACGTTTCAGAACAACCGTTTTGAATTCGAACTTCCCTTCAATAATCATGGAATACGACACCGGAAAGATCATTCTCTGCAATGATGATTTCTGTAAAATGACCGAATTGAGCAAAGAGCAGATTGTAGGCAAGAATCTTCACGAATTGAAAATTCTTACTCGAACCGAACACGAATCTTTTATAAAGGATCTGAAAGAATACGGCTGCGTAAAAAGTAGAATCGACACCTTCACTCTTGCGGATGAAACCAAAAAAGAAATCATTTACTCATCCGAACTAATCCGTTTCAATGGAAGAGAGTGTATTCTTAGCACATACCAAGACATTACACTCCTGCAGAATGCCAGCATTGCCATTCGGGAATCCGAGGAACGATACAGACTGCTTGTTGAGAATTCTCCGCTCGGGACAATGATAACCGACATCGACGGCAAGATCATCAGTGTCAACAAATCACTGCTTTCAATGATCTCTATAGGTAATCAGGAACAAATGCTTGGATCCATGCTCTCTGATTACAAAATCTTCAAGGATTCGGGAATTTTGGATGATTTCAAGGCATGCATAGAGAAAAATGAGACTGTCGTCAATGAAAAGTCAATCTATGTCAACGGTTCTGAATTGTTTGTTATCGTTTATCTGATTCCATATTCAAGCCAACAAGACCAGGTACAAAGAGTTCATCTAATCTTCGAGGACATCACAATAACAAAGATAGTCGAGAAAGAACTCAAACATGCAATCAGCCAAGCCGAATCAGCGTCATCAGCCAAATCCGAGTTCCTTGCCAACATGTCTCATGAAATCAGAACTCCGCTCAATGCCCTTCTTGGGTTTGTCCAGTTGCTCTCCGCAGACATCGTTGAAGAAAATCAAAGAAAGTATATGAACGCCATCGAAACAGCAGCCCAGGCGCTCAACTCAATGACCTCGAGTTTGTTGGATATCTCAAAAATCGAGGCAGGCAAATTATCTATAGAATCCTCACAGCAAATTCTGTCCAATCTGATTAAGGAAAGCATTTTGCTCGTTGAACAAAAAACAAAAGAATCAAGCAATTCAATTGAATTCACCTCAAACAACGATACCTCAAGCCATTTGATCGACCCTGACAAGTTCAAACAGATAATGATTAACCTACTTGGAAACGCCACAAAATTCACCAAAAACGGCCGAATTTCAGTTTCACTCAATGTTTCAAATATCGGCGAGAGAAAAGATTTGGTGCAGATTGAAGTCGATGACACAGGCATCGGTATCCCAAAAGAGATGAGGAAGATCGTTTTTGAGCCTTTCATGCAGGTCGATAGCTCTGCAACCAGGAAATTTGGTGGTTCAGGTCTAGGACTTGCTATCGTCAAGGGTTTAGTAGAAAAAATGAACGGCAGCATTGACATAATCGACAAGCAGGAGCCAGGCACCCTGTTCCGGATTCGCCTTGAGCTGGAGAGAACAATGGACAAATCCACAACCGATATTGATAAGAAAACAATCTTGATAAATGTAAACGACCAAGATACCAAAGAGATTTTGATCTCAATATTTGCCAAAACCGATATGGCAGTGACAATTTGTGATGCCAACCTCGAAAACCTTAGGCATTGCAAACTCGTTGTCACAGACTCCCATCCCAACGTTATAGAAAAACTTCTTGCTCAATGCAAGAATGAAGATGAACCAAAGGTTATTCTCATCGGACATTCGCTTAAAGCCAAAAATGTTGTATCCACAAGCCAAAAACCAGACAAAGAAGAACTGGTTTCGGCAATTGCAAAACTGTTCCCAAACGAACCTGAGATGTCATTGCTGAATTTGTTCGGAAAAAAAATTCTCATTGTCGAAGACAACCAACTCAATATCATGCTTTTGCGGGATGTTCTCAAAAGAATGGGGTGCGTGACATCAGTTTCCATGAGCGGAACGCAGGCAATCGAAATGATAAAGCAGGGCGATTTCGACGCATGTCTGATGGATGTACAGATGCCCGACCTTTCAGGATTGGATGCTACCATGCAGATCAGATATTTTGAAGAAACAACCACGCGCAACAGGCTCCCTATCATCGCACTGACAGCCTATGCCACCTCAGAGGACAAAGAAAGATGTATGAACGCAGGCATGGATGACTTCGTTGCAAAACCATTCAAAATCAATGAGTTGCTTAGAACATTATCGATTGTGCTGCAAAAGGCCATGCTTGACAACCAGAAGGGTGTCATTGAGAAACTTGCCGAAAGATTACTCATTGACCCCAACAAACTTAAAGAGGTGCTCGGAAGTTTTGTTGCCAACAGCTACAAATCGCTTGACGAAGCAGAAAAACTCATTGCTAAAGGTGATTTTTCTCAGGCGCTCAAACTCACACACACGATCAAAGGTATGGCTTACGTTGAAGAACTTCACAAAGCCATAGTCAAACTTGAGAATACGATAAGAAAGCAAGAACCAGACCAAATCTCAAAAGAATTACAAATAGTCAGGGCTAACTTGAAATCCTTATCCGACGAAATCGTCGGAAGCTAGTCAATCACAGATACAAATAAACAATATTTGAAGACAATTTCTGTACAAGAATTATCTCAGATAAACTAATAATATTTTTTATTTCTAAATTGTTAATCATACATTTCAATGATTTGCTTTTATAAGCTTTATTTAACTTAATGAAAAACCCCTGCAAAAGCAGGGGTACGGGGTGCAGACAGGGCTGCAGAGCTTATGCGATTGTTGTAATGAGGTAATAGAGCGCTTCGATGGTTTGGTCTGAAAGCTTTGAATTTCTGATCGTTTCAATCAGTTTCCCCTTATCAACAGGAGAGTCTGAAACCGTTTCTTTGATTTTTGGCGGTCTTCCTGGCCTTCTCTTGCTGGTTTTATAAGGGGTCTTGTCTCTCATCTCGAACAGCTCTGAAACGGTAACGTCAAGAGCTTCAGAAAGTGCCTGCAGGGTTAAATCTTTTGGTTTTGCCCTGTCTTTTATCACTTTCCAAATGGTTGGCGTTGCCATTTTGCAGGCCTTGGCAAGTTGGCTGAATGTAACCTTCTTGGCAAGCCTTTTTTGGTTCAAAAAGTCACCTAGCGTTGATGTTTGTCTGCTCATAACCCTATTGTTGCATAATAATTTCTTTTTGCAATAGGTTAGCTTAATTTTCAAAAATATCGATGTAGTAACATAATCTATCTTGTTTATTGATAATAGTTAGTGTTTACAGTTTTATTATCTTGGGGTCATTTTCGTCATATTTTCGGCTAAATATAAACTCTATACGAATATATTGGTAAAATTGAGTGATATGTTTGTAGAAAATCATAATTCAAGACTTAATTATAAGGGGGCATAAAAAAATGGCGAGGGTGGGAATCGGACCCACGACACCGCGGGTATGAGCCGCGTGCTCTGACCGCTGAGCTACCTCGCCGTCGTCGAGTTCAAATGTATACCAGAAAAAAACCTGATTTCAAGATTGAGTGCACCAAAATAACCGATACTGGTTTAAACAACAGTTCTCAGATAATTGTTAAGCGTTGGCATATTTTAAAAAGTTAACGGAACAAACTAAGAACCATATCCCAAATCTTTGAGAAAACAGATTTTTGGGTACGTGATGACATTTCAACGCTTATCACATCACTTTCCTGTCTCAGATCCATCCCTAGAGAGTCTTTACAAATGTAGATTTGTTCGCCTTCGTATATCATCTGGAGTTTTTCTCTGGCTTTTTGCTCGTATCCTGCCATGGTTTTGCCTTTTTCTATTTCAGAATCAAGTTTCTCCAGCGTTTTTTCGAGTCTGGTTTTTTCAGCCGTCAGCCTTTCATTTTCGTCTAAAAGCCTGACAATCTTGAAGTCAATGACTGCCAAAGGTTTTATTAAAAAATACAAAGCCACCAACACAAACACCAAGATTAAGACTCTGGCTGTAACCTTTCTAATCTTCTTTGCTTTTGTAGGCATGACCTAATTATATTTTACGCAGTAAAACTAATCAACAGTTGACATTAACCCTACCGAACTTATCATGAGAACGTGAATACCGGCAGATTGCAGATTTATACTGGAAACGGAAAGGGCAAGACAACAGCATGTTTTGGTCTTGCCATGAGAGCTGCCGGGCACAATAAAAAAGTTCTCATTATCCAATTTCTCAAAGGCTCCCAGCATTACGGCGAGTTGACAAGCGCAAAAAAACTCGGAATAACAGTAATTCAATTTGGTAGGCCATCTTTTGTCAACCCAAAGCAGCCAGAACAGACCGACATAGACATTGCCTTGCAGGGGCTGGACGAGTTAAGGGAAGCAATCATTTCCGGGGACTGGGATCTTGTCATTGCAGACGAGATCAATGTGGCCATCAAGTTTGGTCTGTTGCCGCTCAACAGGGTTATCCAGGTTCTTGCAGTCAGGAATCCAAAAACAGAGCTTGTACTATCAGGCAGATATGCCCCACCGGAGCTCATTGAATCCGCAGATTTGGTCACTGAAATGAACCCTATCAAACATTATTTTGATACTGAAGGACTTGACGGGAGAGAAGGCATTGAATTCTAATACGGTCAAAAATGCTATTGCAGGAAACCACGGCGCTCAAGCCGAAATAATTTCATACCTGGAAGACGGTGGCGATCCTGACATCATATTTGGAAATAGCTACAACAACATAGGAAAAGCGCACAGGATAGGTATCACCGGTTCGCCTGGTGCTGGCAAAAGCTCACTTATCTCAAGACTCATCTCAGTAATCAGGAGATTGGACAAGAAAGTTGCAATTATCGCTTGCGACCCAAGCTCACCTTACACCCATGGCGCACTGCTCGGTGACAGGACAAGAATGACCCAGCATTTCACTGATAATGGCGTGTTCATCCGTTCGATGGCAACGCGCGGACATCTGGGTGGCATGGCTCCTAAATCGTCGATAGTTGCTGATTTCCTCGACATCTGCGGTTATCCAATAATCATCATCGAAACGGTCGGCGTTGGTCAAACCGAGGTAGACGTCGTTTCCAAATCTGACACCGTGGTTGTTGTCATGACTCCAGATTCAGGCGACTCTATTCAGATGATGAAGGCAGGACTGCTCGAAGGAGCAGATATTTTCTGCATCAACAAATCTGACAAATCGGGGGCTGATCAGCTCGACGCCGAACTCCAGTTTGCCGTATCACTGTGGAGAAAAGCCTGGGTTCCTCCAATTGTCAGAACAGTAGCAAAGGAAGATATTGGTATAGCAGATCTCTATGACCAGATAACAAATCACTTCGATTATCTAATTAGAACAAACGAACGCGCAACCAAAATAAATGAGAGATACCAGGCCGAAGTTGATTTCTGGCTTTTGGGAAATATTTTTGGCAATTCGTATGAACCGTTGAAGAAAAAGTTATCAGAACGAGCCATCGAGCTTGGGCAACCACCTTGGGAGATTGCAAAAAGCTTGTGGCTTGAAGTATTGGAGGAATCGAAATGCAAATAAAGGTATTGGTTGCAAAACCCGGACTTGATGGACATGATCGCGGAGCCAAAGTTATCGCCCAGGCTCTCAGAGACGCTGGAATGGAAGTTGTTTACACAGGCCTTCACCAGACGCCGGAAATGATCGTCAAAACGGCTATTCAAGAAAACGTTGACGTCATAGGCATCTCCATCCTTTCAGGCGCTCATATGACCATTGTCCCAAAGATCATTGAAAAGCTGAAAGAAAACGGAGTTTCAAACAAGGTTCTTTTTGTCGGCGGCATTATCCCTGAAGAGGATGCCATCGAATTGAAGAAAATGGGTGTTGCAGAGGTTTTTGGTCCGGGCACACCCACCGGACAGGTTGCAGAATTTATTAAGAAGGTGGTTTCAAAGTAATAAGGAGGAATAATGGATATTTTTACAAAGCCGATTGAAGCTGGAAAGTTACTTGTAAACCTGTCAACTGACGAACTCAGGAAGATGGGCAAGGCAGATGAAAAAACAACCGTTTTTGGTTCGCCGATGTACACGTCAAAAGTCAGAAACCGTTCTGCCAAAAACACAGAAGTCACTGGCATCGAACCAACCGCTGACCAGGTTCAGACACTTCTCAAAGTCAGGGAATACCTCAAAGACAAGGAGCTTATCCTGACCCAGAGACAGCTTTGTATGACAGAAGGTTACAAGATTCCATGCAACCTCTACATGTCAGCCGCATACCCAAGACTTCCATACATGTGGTCAAACCTTTTCCTCCCGCAAGAAAAAAATCTCACAGAAAAGCCATTGACATCAATTGACATACCGGAATGGCCGGAGAGAAAGATTATTGTCAACCCAATCGATGGTGTAACTTACATTCTTGGCACGGATTATTTCGGTGAAATCAAGAAATCATTCCTGAGAATGGGTATGTATCGCACAAAGATGAAGGGCGGACTTGGCCTTCATGCAGGCTCGAAAGTCCTTAAGATCAAGGATAACAATGGCAAAATCGTAGAAAAGGGCATGATCCTATTCGGCCTCTCAGGCACAGGCAAGACCACCCTCACCTGCCACCACCACTTCCTCGAAGGCGATGAAGGCGTAATCATCCGTCAGGATGACGTAATCTTCATGTATCCAGACACAAGATGCATCGGTACCGAGAACAACTACTACATCAAGACCGAGGGTCTTGAGCCAAAAGGTCAGCCAGTTCTTTACAAGGCAGCCACTTCACCAAACGCAGTGCTTGAAAACGTCTGGGTTAATGCCGACGGTTCGGTGGACTTTGACAACGCCGAATTCACATCAAACGGTCGTGGCATTGTTCAAAGATCCGAAGTAATGTACACCGACAACAATATTGACCTTCCAAGATGCGACCTGATGGTTTTTATCACCAGACGCGAAGACATCATCCCACCGCTTGTCAGACTCACACCTGAGCAGGGTGCCGCATTCTTCATGCTTGGTGAATCCATCGAAACATCAGCAGGCGACCCAACAAAAGCAGGACAGAGCAAACGCGAAGTCGGCACCAACCCATTCATCGTTGGCCCATGCGACGACGAAGGCAACTACATCATGAACATCCTCAAAACCAACCCACACATGAAGTGCTACCTGCTCAACACTGGAAAAATCGGCGGCAAGGAAAAAATCACAGTCGTCGATTCAGCATCATTCCTGACAAACATTGCAAAAGACAACGTCAAGTGGCGCAAGGATGAATACTGGGGATACGAAGTTCCAGCCGAAGTTCCTGGTGTGGACATGAAGAGATTCGACCCAGCCAATTACTACAGCGCAGACCAGATTAAGGCCATGAATGACAAGCTCAGGGAAGAAAGAAGAGCCTGGCTTTCAAAGTATCCAGTTCTTGACAAGGCAATCACAGACACAATCTGATTTTAATTTCATCTCGAAACAAATAAGCCCCTTGGAATTCCAAGGGGCTTATCAATTTAAAACCCCCATCTTATATGATGGGGGTTTATTTTTAAATTTCACTCAATTTGCTATCTTCTCAAATTTGTTACTTATTGAGATAGTCGATAATTCTCAAGAACAGGGTTTTATCCTCTGCCATTGAAGTGAACATCTGCTCAAAACCAAAACTCATGACAAGCGAGGTCTGTTTTTCGGTCTTTACGCGAATGGCCGCAGAGCCAGAACCAAGAAGGTTAAAGCAAGAAATGCCATTTCCTACAGGCTTTAGCGATGGTGTAGTGGCAATAAATCCTGATCTGATGTATGGATGCCACAATGAGAACAGCATGCCGTCACCAAGAGGATCTCCATCTACACCTTTGATTGTGTAGGTTTTTGCGTCTTCGTTGATGACCTCAACACCAAGAAGCTTTGCAAATTCAGGACGATTCATTATCGTAACCGGAACCAGTTCTCCAATAAGAGCGATCTTGCCGCCATTTTTGATGTACTGAGTCATCACATCGAACCACCAGTCTTCTCCGATCTCGTCGTTAAATCCGCACATCCAGATAACTGACTGGTACTGCTCGAGATCCTCGATTGAAACGGATGCACCTGGAGAAATACTTATTGTATCCATGTTAACGCTGGAGTTTCTTGCTATTCTGTCATATGTCTGGCCAATTCCTGCAAATGCCGCAGATTCCCAGCTTGGAGTAAACTGCTGGACAAAAGCCGTCGTATTGATTGTTTTTTGAAGGTTAATAACCATTTTGTCATTGTCATCGATGGCAGATGCTACCGAATTGATGTACCCTTTTTTGAAGAACTTGAGCGAGTAGGCAAACTTTGGAAGCTTGAGATTGAATTTTCCATCATCATCGGTTTTGTAAATCTTTGAATCCTTGCCTGAAACTTTTATCTGGCATGCTATTGGTTGTTTTGTCGATGGGTCAAATACCTGACCAGAGATTGTGATTGTTCTTGGGTTCATCAACTGGAACTGGACGGTTTTAGTCTTGCCAGGGACCACTTCGGCCTTGAATGTTTGCTCGTCAAAGCCCATTGCGCTGGCCTTAATGTTGACCCAGCCCTTCGGGAGATAATGAAGCTTGATTGTTCCATTGTCATCAGTTGTGTTGTCCGGCATGTCTTCAACAGAGACTTTGGTAAAAACTGGTTTACCCTTGTCGTCAACAAATGAAGCGTCGATTCCACCATAAGAATCCAACCAGCCATCAATTCTTTTGAGGAGATCGAGTCTCGCATCTTTATTGCCAATTCCTTCAACGCCGAAGGAAAGGAACACGCCAAGGTATGTCGGGTTTACAATTCTTATGCCTGTATAGCCGTAATCACCAAAATCTTTGTCGCTTGGAGTCAAGACAGACATGAATGGGGTCAAGTTTTTGGCTTTCTGAGGAACAGTGAAGGTGTCATAACCGATCTGGTTTGCAGCACCGTCTCCACCAGAGAGCGAGAGGGCCATACCGTCACCGATTGTGTCACCTTTAAGTCCAACGGATGTTGTTGTGTATGTGTCATCCGGGAAAGGTCTTACCTGGAAATGATACTGGATAAAGTTGTGCTCTCTCCTGTATGCTTCGTAGTAGAGCAAGTTTCTGCCCGACATGACAAGCTTGCCACCATTGACAAGGTATTTGTGCAAGGCATTCGCATCGTTGAGCTTGAGTGATGCTTCACCACCAAACCAGTAAACCTTGTCGAATTTCTTTAACATTGAATACGAGATTTTGAATGTTCTTGGATTCACAGGGCAGTAGTCAAATTTCAATTCATCCAGGGTTTTATAGACAAACTTGTCGAATCTTCGAAGAATCGAGCTGCTTGGTGTTGTCAGTTGACTTGTGGCAACAAGTGTTTTTGTTGGTTCCAATTCAATGATCTTGTCAGGGTTTGAACCCATATCCAAAGTCTTTTGCACAGGCTTGAATCCAATTGCCCAAAACTGTATGTCAAGCTGAGTCTTGGGGAGTTCGATTTCAAAATCGCCCATTTCATCGGTCATGTATGTATTCGGCGCTCCGACTACAGTTACCGTACCTCGTGCATCTTCACCATTTTTTCCAACAAGTGTTCCCTTGTAGGTTATGGTTGGCAGTTTTGTTGTGTCAAAATCAATTGTTTCGCTGGCATTTGCTTTGAGGCTCAGTTTTTTTGAGACTGGCGCATATCCAAAGGATGACATTTCAATTGAAATGTTGCCCGGATCAACATGGAGAACTGTTGATTTGTTTGTTCTGATGATTTTTCCATTGATGTTCACTACAACAGACTGATCAATTTTGCCTGTCAGATTTATGTTGATAGTTGCAAGGTTTGGGATGTATTCAATGGCCTTGTTGATGTTGATGGCACCGTTGCCCCATCTGGTGTCCCAACCTTTTGCGCCAAGGTCATCGGCAGTTTTTGAGAGCACATAACCAACATCGATATTTGAAAGATCGGGTTTTGCCTGGAGAAGAAGCGCTGCAGAACCAGCAACATGTGGGCAGGCCATTGATGTGCCTGACATTTTAACATATTCGCCACCGGGATAGCACGAATAAATGCTCACGCCTGGAGCTGCAATGTCGGGTTTTGTCACTGTGATGTCATGGTATGGATCCATCTCCCAATCTATAACAGCACCACTTGAAGAGTATGCAATTTTTCTGTTGACATCATATGAACCCACGGAATAAACCGAAGGTATGCTTCCTGGAGAACCAACCGAGCCTGGCCCATCATTGCCGATCGAAGCCACAAGGCAAACGCCCTGCTTTTGGAAAGCATCAGCCACGACTGTCATTTCAGCATCCGGTACACCACCGAGTGACATCGAGACAATATCTGGAGCGTCGTCTGTTTTCGGATTGCCGTCTGGGTCAAGAATCCATTCCATGCCACCGAGAACCTGGGCAAACATGCCGCTTCCGTTTGGAAGAACTGAACCTACAATAAGCTTTGCATCTGGCGCAACACCTGGGCCATTCTTTTTCTTTGGGTCAGAGCCGCAGATGATTCCAGCACAATGGGTTCCATGCCCAATGTTGTCAAACGGTTTCGAATCAACCTTGGTTCCATCCATTTCAAACACGACAAACTTTTCGACTTTACCCTTGAGTGCCGGGTGGTCAGCGTCAACACCGGTGTCAAGCAAGCCAACTTTTACACCCTTGCCTGTCAATCCTTTGTCCCAAAGTTTCTTAACACCAAGATCGACAAGACCCCAGTTGAAGTCAGTTTGATCTTCATCGTCACCATCTTCATCAATTTTGACTTTTGGCGTGGTTATTTTGTAGTCCTGAGTGATTCTGGTTACACCTGGAATATCATCAAGACTGTCAAACATGTCTTTGCTTATCGTCACGCTGTAGCAGCCAAATTTCGGGAAAGCCTTAACAGCTTGAGATATTGCCTGGAGATTACGTTCTACATTGCTGTTGGACCAGACAATTACATCAATGTTTTGTGAAGGTTTGGCGTCGTTGACAATATTGAGCAATTCATCGGTGATGTCCGGCTCAAAATGTCCTGGCTCAAGTGCCTTTGCGCCAATTGGTGCAAACTGGAACATTGAGATCAGAAGCGAGAAGATTACTACTAAGGTTAGTTTTTTATTCATTATGAATTCTCCTTTGGAACAATTATACTTTCAAACAGCAAAACAAAGGCAAAAGGCCATTTAAACTTCGGGTTGGTTCAAATTCTGGCTGACCAGCTCCAACAGTTTGTCAGTTCCAGCTTTTTCCGATGCGCTGATGAACAGATCAGGGTTCACTTGCCTGCCAACCTGCTCGATGTTTTCGTCAGATATGCGGTCTTTCTTGTTGGCCACCAACAGCTTTGGAATACAGTCTGCGCCAAGGTCACTCAAGACTTTGTCTGCTATCTCGATATGCCTTTCATAGTCAGGGTCGGAACTGTCAAAAACATGGATTATCAGCCATGCCGACAGTACTTCTTCAAGTGTGGACTTGAAAGCGGCAATCAGTTCGTGAGGAAGATTTCGAATAAACCCTACGGTATCAACAAAAAGCACCCTTCTATCACCTATCATCCTCTGTCTGACCGTAGTGTCGAGCGTTGAAAACAGCTTGTTCTGAATAAGAACATTTGCCCCAGTCAGAGCATTCATCAGCGTCGATTTGCCTGCATTGGTGTAACCAACAAGTGCCACGATCGGCATGTGAGCCCTAAGCCTTTGCTTTGACCTTGTTTCGCGGTTTTTGGCAAGAACCTTTATTCGAAACTCAAGCCTGCGCATTCGTTCCTTTAAATGCCTTCTCTCGAGCTCTATTGCCCTTTCACCGGAACCCCTGGTGACCGCTCCACCGCCAACCTGCTGATCGTAAGCCAGGTTTTTCTGGGTCAACCTAGGCAATTGGTACTTAAGTTTTGCCAATTCGACTTGCAGCTTGCCTTCATTGGTTGTGGCATGTTTTCTGAATACTTCAATAATCAACCCTGACCTGTCGATAACAGGAACATTCCAGTCTTCTTCAAGGTTCCTGCTTTGAAGCGGGGTCAGATGGTAGTCAACAAAAACAACGTCAGGCTTCAGTTTTGAAATCTCTTCAGCAATTTCTGCGACTTTGCCCTTTCCTATCAGGTGCGAGTGATTTGGTTCCCTGATGACCTGAAAGTTCTGGCCTGTTATGGTGTAATCAAGTGTTTGTGCAAGTGAGACGAGTTCACGGAACGACTCAATGGCTTCCGCCTGGTCGTCCTCCTTCATCCTTAGTCCCACACAGTAAATTCTTTGTGTCATATATTCTCCTTGCGATTTCTGTGAGCATTTTGATGGCCTGATCGTGTGACAATGCGCCAACGATTTTGCCTGCCTCTACCACCATCGCTTTGGACTCCCCGAAAGCTATGCCGCAATCTGCGTCTTTTGCTTCACCCGGCCCGTTGACTTCGCAGCCCATGACTGCGACGGTTATGCCGGTCAATCCCCGCAACGACTGTGAAACCTTTAGAACGTTTTCCCTAAGTTTTCCATGAGTCCTGCCACATGTTGGACAGGAGATGATTATCGGGTTGGCATGCCGGCGATTGGTCACTTCGAGCAGTTCCCATGCGGCGTGCACTTCAAGTTCAGGTTCTTCAGTCAGCGATACTCTTATAGTGTCACCGATGCCAGCTTCCAAAAGTGGCATCAGGGCTTTTGTTGAGCGAATGAGTCCGGAAACTAACGTTCCGGCCTCGGTTAATCCGATGTGAAGCGGATAATCGCAGGATTGAGCAAGGAGCCTGTTGGCTCTGATGGTTGCCTCTATATCAGAGGTTTTCACCGATAAAATCAATAATGAACATCCTGCGTCCTCCAAAATCCCAGCCTCTTTTATTGCGGCGTCGACCATCGCTTTGGCGATGTCGTCTTGGCCGTGAGGAAGGGAGCCTGCGTTTACACCTATACGGATTGGAACCCCTCTTTGCAAGCACTCCCTGGCGATGACCCTGACCATGTCCTTGTCACGGATATTCCCCGGGTTCAGCCTGAGTTTCTGGACTCCCGAGTCCAGGCTTGCAAGCGCTAGCTTGCCATCGAAATGAATGTCGGCGCATACTGGAATTGGACTGCATTTAACTATTTCTTTAAGTGAGAGTGCAGCCTCCATATCCGGAACCGCACACCTTGCCAACTCACAACCTGCCTGGGCAAGTCTTTTTATCTGTTCTGTTGTAGCTTTTGCGTCCCTCGTGTCGGTCTTGGTCATCGACTGCACGACGACAGGCGCCCCGCCTCCAATGACCAGGTTACTACCGATACGAACAGGTTTTGTCATTTGAACAGTCTTAGGAAAATGTCCCTTCCGACAAGCGCAACGAGCAAAATCATCAGTATGACGAAACCAACAAAGTGTATGACGTTTTCAACAACTCTTGGCAGCTTTTTGCCGGTTATGCCTTCGATGAGTGTGAAGAAGATTCTGCTTCCATCAAGCCCTGGGAACGGGATGAGGTTGAAGATAGCAAGGGCAACCGAGAGCTGGCCAGCAAGGTTGAATATCCAGTTGATGCCAAGGTTTGCCGATTGACCGACCATGTCGCCGATGGCAACTAGGCTGCCAACGTTTTCAAGGTTGCCTTTAAAAAGTGAACCAATAGCGCCAAACACTGCAAGTATATAGAACCAGAACTTTTGGAGGCCAAACCAGATTGCCTCAAAGAACGGCAGACGAATCGTGGAACCTGACGGCCCAACGCCGATTAAACCAACCTCATTACCTTTTTCATCATGACCAATGCCTGGTGTCAGCTCAACCATTCTGGTTTTTACTGATTTAGAAAAGGTGATTTGCGTGTCTGCGGTTATTTTTTTTAGTTCAGAAAGAATATCACTGAAACCGGAAACTTCTGTTGAACCAATCTTTGTAATCGAATTCAGATGATAAAAATTGAGTTTGTCATCCTGACTAACGACCAGGAAAGTGTTTTCCATCACATCTTTGGCTTCTGGCAACTTTATACTGGAAAATTCAGCTTCTGCCTGACCAAAAATCCATGCTTTTGAGATTGAAGAAATGCTGACCATTGTTTCTGATTCAACATCTTCACCCAATGTGAGCTTGATCTTCTGGTTTGGGAACTTCCTAATTTCTGTAGGAATGCTATTCCACTCAGGCGTATAGACCTCATTGACCTTGAGAATCCACTCGCCCTGCTTTATCCCCGCGTTTCTGGCTGCACCCGGCTGGAGCATGCCAACCTGATTGTACGCAATGCCAATGTCGCCAAAGGCAACTGAGCCAACAACAAAGATCACGATTGCAAATAAAAAGTTCATCAGTACACCGGCACCGGCGTACCAGATTCTCTGCCATGGGGTTTTTGAATAGAAATTGTTTGGGTTGTCGCTGGCTTCCTGCTCGCCCGGAACCATGACATAGCCACCAAATGGAATGGCTGACAACCTAAACTCGGTGTCGCCATATCTGGCGGTTTTCCATCGTTTTATGACTGGTCCCATGCCGATAGAGAAACTCTCAACCGGAAGGCCGATTGACCTGGCTGCAGAAAAATGACCCCACTCGTGAACAAGCACAAGGATGCTCAAAATCAACAGTGTAAGCAGAATGCTCAATATGATAGACATAATCTCTTTCCTATCTCCATTGCAGTTTGTTTTGAAAATTGATATCCCTGCACGACCTGTGCAGGGGTGGTTGTTGGGAAATCACGAACCTGGGCCAGGCACTTTGCGATGACCTCAGGAATGATGTGGAATGAAAGCTTTTTTGCCAGAAACAGTTCGACTGCCGCTTCGTCAGCTGCCGCATAGGTGATGAGCCCTTTGGGGCCAAGGCTCCAGGCTCTCTTGCCAAGCTCAACGCAGCGCGACATGGATTCTGGCAAATCCTCAAGCACCCATCTGACTGGAAACCTGAGTCCATGGAAAGTGGAGAAGTTGCGGGCAGGACAGTTGAGGGCATAGGAGATCGGGATTCGCATGTCTGGAGGTGATGCCTGAAGTTTTGTCGAACCGTCGATAAACGTCACTCCGGAGTGAATCTCGGATTCACGATGAAGCATGATCCTGATGTTGTCGGGTTCGACGCCAAACATGTAAGCGATTTCAACCATTTCCAAGGCTTTGTTGGCTAGCGTCGATGAATCGATGGTAATTTTTCTGCCCATTCTCCAACGAGGATGCTCGAGAGCCTCTTCTGGTTTTACCAGTTTCAGATCGCCCCAGTTGAGTCCTTTTGAAAAGAAAGGACCACCAGAGGCAGTCAAGAGTATTTCTTTTATTCTAAAACGGTCTTCCCCTGCAAGGGACTGAAAAATTGCTGATGGCTCTGAATCGATGGGAATTATCTGCCTGTCGTAAACGCTCCGGTCAATCAGATGACCGGCACAAACGATGACTTCTTTTGTGGCAAGCGCAACGTCTGTACCATTTTTTAAAGCCTGAAATGTCGGTTCAATACATGATGACCCGTTGCCAGCAACAATGAGCAGATCAACGTCCATAAGAGCAATCTCTTTTAGGCCTTCGTCGCCGTAAGTGATGTTTGCATCCTTGAATTTTGCCCCAAGCCTGGATGCGCCTTCGCGGCTGTACATACAGATGTTTTTTACGCCAAACCTAACCGCCTGCTGGGCCATGAGATCATCGGAGCTGTCAGCCGACAGGGCGACGATTTTGTAGCTTGAAAAATTTTGTTCAACAACTTCGAGGGTCTGCCTGCCAATCGATCCGGTTGAACCGATGATTGCAATTCTCTTCAAAATATGACCTTTTCAAGGAAGAAGTACAAAGCCGGTGCAGCAAAGAGGAGTGAATCGAGTCTGTCCAGCACTCCGCCGTGACCAACAAGTATTTTGCCAGAATCTTTCATGTTGGCATCTCGCTTGAGGACTGACTCACTCAAGTCGCCAAGCAATGATGCTCCAACGACTATGAACCCGCCAGCAACAAGCTTCTCTATACCAAGATTTGGGATAACATCGTAAGGAATAAGATACAGTCCGGCCACAACAAACAACGTCACGCCAAGCATAAAACCAACAATGAGACCTTCCCAGGTCTTGCCTGGCGAGATTTTTGGAGCCAGTTTGTGTTTTCCGGCAAGTTTTCCACCATAATAGCTGAAAATGTCAAAACTCCAGACTCCTACAAACAGAATGAAAAGGAAGCGCCAGCCTGGAGCTTTCTCGCCTGGAGCCTGTCCAAGGAATTCTATCAATGTCATAAATGACAGCAATGATGATATTGATAAAGCCAGAAGATTGGCACCCAATCTGGATGATGCTCCTGTTGTGTTGCCACGAAATATTTCAATTAGAAAAAGTACAGCAATAAAAGTAAAAAAGACCAATGGGATGACTATCCAATATTTGAAGTACACCGCTAGCTGGATGGCGAGATTTGCCGGAATAAGCGCAAAAATCTCTGCTTTCATGCCAGCTTTCCTCATCACTTTTGCAGCTTCGATAGCGACAAAAGTCGAAAACAAACAAACCATGACAAGGAATGGCCAACCTGAAACCCAGGTCAGAGCCAGCACGATCGGGGCAAGAATTAGAGCTACAACTACTCTCGACACGTCATCCTCCAAATCTTCTGTTACGTCTATTATATATTTTTATCGCCCCTTGCAAATCTTTCCCGGAAAAATCCGGCCACATCTTTTTTATAAAAATTAGTTCCGAGTAAGCCCCCTGCCAGATGAGGAAATTCGATAATCGCATCTCACCGGATGTTCGAATGATCATGTCGGGATCAGGTAACCCAGCCGTATAGAGATAATTCCCCATTGTATCTGAATTAATTGAATCGGGGTCAATGCCACTTTTGACAATCTCTTTGACGGCCCTCAGAACTTCCGCTCTGCCTCCATAGTTGATGGCCAACAAAAGCCACATACCGGTGTTAACTGAAGCGTCATGTTCCAGTAATTCAGCAGCCTTTATCAATTCATCCGAAAGTTTGCTTCTGTCACCGATGAGCTTGAATCTTATGTTGTTGTCGAGAATGAGCGGTCTTTCGTCAAACAGGGACTGGAGAAACATGTCCATGAGAAAATGGACTTCGTTTGGGTCACGTTTCCAGTTTTCAGTTGAAAAACAGTAGAGAGTTAAAACCTCAATGCCCAGCTCGGCAGCTTTCTCAACCGTCGACCTGACAGCAAAAACTCCTCTTTTATGACCGATATTCCTTTGTAAACCTCTACTCTGCGCCCATCTCCCATTGCCATCCATGATGATGGCTACATGTTTTGGAATCCTGTCAGAGTTCAAGAATTTCCTTTTCCTTGGCGGCAGTTAGTTTGTCAATATCTTTTGTAAACTTTTCTGCCACTTTGGAGATTTCATCTTCTCTTTTGAACTTCTCGTCCTCAGAGATTTCCTTGTTTTTTTCGGCCTTTTTCGTTTCTTCGATAAGGTCGCGTCTGATGTTTCTGATGGCAACTTTCGCTTCTTCGCCATATTTCTTGACTAACTTTGCCAGTTCCTGTCTGCGCTCCTGAGAAAGTGGAGGGAAAGGTAGTTTGATTAAGTTTCCATCAGATATCGGATTTGCGCCAAGGTTGGCTTTCTGGAGTGAAGTGACAACCTCTTTTATTAGACCCTTGTCCCATGGTTCAATTATGACGGTTCTTCCATCAGGACAACCGACGTTTGCCACCTGCGGAAGAGGCATCTGAGAACCATAAGCATCGACTGTGACTTTGCCAACAATGGCCGGCGTTACTCTGCCAGCCCTCAAGCCTACGAAATTCTGCTGCAAAGACTGGATGGTTTTGTCCATCTTCTGTTCAATCATTTTTGTATCCATGCTAGCCTCCATTAACAGTTGAACCGATTTCTTCTCCATAAACGACTTTGATGATGTTTGCTGGGTCAACGAGCGAGAAGACAACTATCGGAATATTATTTTCACGGCAAATGGCCACGGCTGCACCATCCATTACCTGTAGATTCTTGGCAAGAATGTCAGTGTAAGTGACTCGCTCAAGTTTTTTACTGTCGTGGTTTTTTGCCGGATCATCCGTATAGATGCCGTCAATTTTCGTTGCTTTCATCAGACAGTCGGCCTTGATTTCTGCAGCACGAAGGGCAGCCGATGTGTCGGTTGAAAAGAACGGGTTGCCAGTCCCGGCTGCGAAAATGACAATCCGACCCTTTTCCAAGTGTCGGATTGCCTTTCTTTGAATGTATGGTTCTGCAAGCTGGTGCATCGCTATAGCCGTCTGAAGACGGGTTGGAGTACCCATCTTTTCGATGACAGTTTGCAACGCAAGTCCATTCATGCAGGTTGCGAGCATGCCCATATAGTCGGCATTGACTTTGTCCATGCCAAGAGCCACTCCGTCTTTGCCTCTCCAGATATTGCCACCTCCAACAACGATGGCAATCTGGACGTTTTGGTTGTGCAGATCGATAAGCACCTGAGCCACCTTGGTGATAAAATTGACATCAATGCCAAAACCCTTTTCACCTAAAAGCGATTCGCCTGAAAGTTTCAGCAATATTCTGCGATACTTAGGTTCCGATCCGCCAACTGGCATAAAGACCTACTTTCCGATAGATACTCTCTTGAATGAAACAATTTCTATTGGTGAGCCAATTTCCTTTGAAGTCTCTGCGACAACTTCGGAAACTCTCTTTTTCTGTTCCCTGATGTACGGAAGGTCGAGAAGGCAGCATGTTTCAAAGAATGCAACAAGCTTTCCTTCAATGACTTTTGCCCTTACGCCTTCTGGCTTGGACTGAATTTCCGGTGTCTGCATGAGATTGTTCTTTTCTCTGTCAACGATATCAGATGGAACCTGGTCTCTGTTGACATATTCCGGATTGTCCATTGCAATTTGCAGTGAGAGCTCATGAGCGAGTTTTACGAGTCCATCTTTCTTGGATTCGTCACCCTTGATCTCCATTATGACTATAAGCTTTGATCCCAGGTGGGCGTAGTATTCAAGGATGCCTTTTTCGGCAGTGACGATTTTGACATCGTCGCACTTGATGTTTTCGCCAATCTTTGCGATTGCGGCTTTGATAACTTCGTCAACTGTGCCATCGGATGTCTTTGCCGAAAGAAGTTTGTTGAGATCTACGATATTTCCATCAAGGGCTATCTTTGCAACTTTATCAGCCAGAGCGACAAACTCTGAATTCTTGGCTACAAAGTCGGTTTCACAGCTGAGACTGATGTAGGCAAGTGATTTCCTGTCAGCTGAGAGGGCAATGCCAATTCTGCCTTCAGACGTACTTCTATCTGCTTTTTTTGCTGCCTTTACGATACCCTTCTGCTTAAGGACGTCGATTGCTTTGTCGATGTCGTATGCTGACTCCTCAAGTGCCTTCTTGCACTCCATGATTCCGGCGCCGGTTATCTCTCTAAGTTGCTTAACAAGTTCTGCTGACATATTTTTATGCCTCCTCTTCGTCGTATTCAGACCACTTCTCTTCCGCTTCATGCAGGATCGTGTCGTCTGTTATCTTTTCAATTTCCTTCATTGCGTCTTCGCCTTCGATATCTTCTTCGCTCTTGTTTGAATCATCCTGCTGGAGCTGGTCGACACCTTCACGACCTTCGATCATTGCGTTGGCGATGAGCTGTGTGAAGTACTTGATTGAACGGATTGCGTCGTCGTTGCCTGGGATTGGGATGTTGACTTCGCCAGGATCTGAGTTGGTATCAGTGATGCCGATGACTGTGATGCCAATCTTTTTTGCTTCAATGACGGCAGCGTGGTCTTTGATTGTGTCGGTGACAAAAATCGCTTCTGGCAGGGTATCCATATGCTTGAGGCCATCAAGGAACTTTGTAAGTTTTTCGCGGAGGTTCTTCATCCTCATGTATTCCTTGATTGGAAGGCGCTTGAGTTCTCCGGTTACTTCTTTTTCTTCAAGCTCACGGAGCCTTTCGATTCTTGTGTGGATTGTTGTGAAGTTTGTCAGTGTGCCACCGAACCATCTCTGGTTTACATAGTGGGCACCGCAACGCTTTGCTTCTTCTTTTACGATGTCCTGTGCCTGCTTCTTGGTGCCGATGAAGATGATGTTTCCGCCCCTTGATGCAATGTCACGGACTCTTGCATAAGCTTCTTCGCACTTTTCGGCTGTGATTCTCAAGTCGATGATGTGGATGCCATTCCTGGCCGTGAAGATGAACTGTTTCATCCTCGGGTTCCATCTCTTTGTCTGGTGACCAAAGTGCACGCCTGCTTCGAGCAAATGCTTCATATTTACTACGCTCATATTACTCCTTCCGGTTTTTCCGCCATCACGGTCATTATTTACTTTCACCGAAAGCATCCGCGATGTGAGTACTCCAACTGTGAGATTTTATAGTGAAGCAAAATGCATGTCAAACTGGTAAAGATTAAATCAGGAAGCTCTTTTAAGCGTGAAGCTGAATGTTGTCCCGATATTTTCTTCTGAATCAATCTCCAGAATTGAACCGTGCCGCTTAAGGATTTCCTTGCAGATTGCCACACCCAAACCGATGTTGGTATCAAACTGATGGTCTTTGCGCGGAATTTTGATGAAACGCTCACCCAGCCTGCCAAGATACTCTTTGGGTATGCCTACGCCGGTATCAATAACCGAAATCCTGACACTTTTGGTCAAGGCTTCCACCTTCAAGGCAACGGTTCCATTTTTCTTGGTAAACCTCAAAGCGTTGTCGACAAGATTTATCAACACCTGGGTTATCCTGTCTCTGGCAGCAATGATCTCATACTCATCGTCTGGAACATCGATGTCGAGTAATATGCCCTTTTTGTTGGCATAGGCAAGGAATTTTGAGTGTACTTCCAATATCAACTCTACCACACCGAATCTGTTCATTTCATCAGGAGCAGCCTGAATTCTTTGGTATGTGAGCAGTGAATTAACGAGCTTTGTCAGCCTGACTATGTCTTCATTGATGTTGTTAAGGAAATGTGCTTGTGCCTTTGGGTCATTTTTGGCTGACGTCTGGATTGTTTCCACCGAGGCAGACAATGATGCCAGTGGGGTCTTGAGCTCATGGCTGATGTACTGCGTAAACTCACGCTCATTTGCCTCTAAAAGCCTTATTCTGGTTACGTCCTCGCAGATAGCCAGCATGCCGAGAGTTTCGTCTTCCTGAGTTACCTGAGCAACCCTGATTCTAACGAATCTTCTCTGTGGCTTGTTGAATCTGATTTCGGTCTCGGAGTTTGCCTTTGCCTGCTTGATGAAATCTATAAAATCCTGAGGAAAATCAGTATCCTCAATTAGCATGCCATCAAGGTTTTTTTCTTCAATACCAAACATGGTAAACGTCGCGAGGTTTGCCAACTGAACCCTGCCATCCATGTCTATAAGCACAAGGCCGTCGACTACACCCTCAAAAACCCCTTGAAGAGTAGACCTCTCGTTTGCCGCTATCGAGATGGCAGCCTTTAGCTTGGTAACCATCACCTGAAGCGCTTTGGAGAGTTGACCAACCTCATCGGTACCATGGACTTCAAATTCTTTTTTGTACTCCCCAGCTGAAATTGCTGATGCAACCATGATAAGTTTTCTGAGGGGTTCTGTCTGCACCTGTACGACATTGTAAATAAACAATACGCCAAGCAGCATTGCGATAAGGAAAGTTGCAAAAATAAATCTCACCGATTGGTTCGTTTGGTCACCTAAATTGCCCAGGGGGAGATTCAAGTCGATGATGCCAACAATTTTTTCAGCAGAAGAGTACGATACGACTGGTAAAGAAACAAAAATCATCTCCTTGCTTGAAACCGACCGTCGCGAAACGCCATTTTCCCTACGTTCAAGAATTGAAGATATCTCCGGTTTCTGACTCCAGTCATCAGATTTAGTCGTTACGGAGCTATAAATAACTCTTCCATTCGAATCTAAAACCGTAATTCCGACAAATCTGGTGTAATCATCCAGCTCACTTTGCATATCGTAGTCTGTAGTAAAAGTTGGCGTAGAAGTGAGGATGTTTCTTATCTTGGGTTCAATTATCCTACCTTGAAGCAACAGCCAGGTCTGAGTTTGCTTAATCTGAAAATCCCTTAGGTTCAACGTCAAATATATACCCAGAAAAATCAGGGTCATTAACATACAAACCATAAAGATCAGAAAAAGTCTAGTCCACAGATTCATAGATGCTAGAATTCTATAGAATTATATTCAAGCTGTCAAACTAACCCAGTCTTAGCGCATTCTCGTTTGTCTTTGCGCTCTCCTTGAAAGTGGTGAGAGTGTTGTAAACGCATGATTCAACAACTATAACCATGAGGATTCCGAATTGTTGCGTGACAGTGCTGACAACCGGAATCGACCTGGTGTAATGGAATAGGACGAATGAGCCAACAACAAACGGAGCCAACATAATGATGATGAACCAGAAGTTGGCAGACGTCAGATGGAAGGCATATCTAATAGAATCTACGAAACGTTCGGATGATTCGGCCCTAACATATGGTAGCGGAGACAGCCTGATAAAAAGCACACACAAAGCAATAACGACCACAGAACCAGCTAACGACCAGGCAGCAAGCATTGAAAGCGAATCAGGAGACGATTGGGAATAGTAGTAAATCTGCTCCACCGCCCCAATTAATCCGGCAAAAAGCAGCAGAATGATGACGAACCACAGGCCAAATGCGAATCTAAAAGCTGGTTTGATCGACGAAGCCATCATCCTTAAGCCAAAATCGTTACGCTTGAGTGCGCCAAGCATAAAGAAAGCGTACAAACCTGCTATCAGCGACAACAGTGTGTTGTGAACAACAAACTCCATCAAACCGTATATTGCAAGGAAGAATACATTGGTCTTGCTAAGATTCTTCAGCTCCGACATGCCATTGTCAAGGAGTTTGTTTTCGAAATTCGACCACTGGTAGAATGGCGAACCCGTATCGTTGAATCCTTTACCTGAGACATAGGATGATATCCTAGGAATAAAAAAGTTGATACCGTATGCAACGACAGTCAAAATAATCCAAAGGAGAATCAATCTCAACCACGTCATGCGAACGAGCTTGAATGCAGTTTTAAATGTTTGCAGGATTTTTTGCAACATCTTGAATCATCCTTTCATAAACCGAATGCAAGATGCAATACTGCGGCACAAAGAACGCCAGAGAGATGAAATCACTGACCAAACCGATGTTTCCAATCCAACTGTTAACCGTCGACACGATAACAGATGGGACAATCAGCGTAAGGAAAATAACCATACCATGCCGCAGCGAGTTGTTGAAAGAAAAACCAATAGACTTGAACAATGGCATCCCATCAAGCACAAATCCGAAAGGAGCTATAATCAGCACCACCACCAAAGACAATACCGCCAACAAAACAATGATCATGAAAAACGGAGCTGCAGCACCCGCCACAAGGGCAATGGTTACCAATATGCCAACCAAGGCAGTTGCAATGATTATAAAACCAGAAATGACTTGAGTTGCCACAACGGCAGGGAAAAATCGCAGGTTTTTTAAAATATTTGTGGTTTTTTCGTACTTTAGCATCGGCAGCAAAAGAGCGATTTCAAGTGGAATTAGAATAAGATATCTCCAAAGTGAGCTGGCAAAAACCCAGTATCCGGCAGCGCCAAGGTTGGACGGATTGAGGGATGCCAAAACATCAGTACCGCCTGCAACGCTGTTTCTTGCTGCGTCATAGAATGTCTTTATGAATTGCGATGAATCCAGCCAGGATTTGTTGAGCAAAAGAACTGGCAAAAAACCCAAGAAAGCTACAATCATGACGATTATCACAAAACCAAGCATATCTCTTGGTTTCTTGGTAACCAACCCCATCACTTTTTTCAGTCCGTTACTGACATGTTCCATGAGTTTGGATTATACCGTCATGAACTGGACAAATCAAATAAGGATGCTGATTTTACAGATTTGTGTTTGTAATCTGCTCTGTTGCCTGAAGAACTGGCGCAGGTTCGTCAAACTGCTTTCTGAAATCCTGATAAACCGGATGACACAAACTCATTACCAGCAACGGATAAACCAGCAAATAGATGGCTACTCCCACGATTGGCATATACGAAAAACCATAGAAAGCTAAAACAACCGACAGGGCAACCAGTATCAACATACCAACATCACAGCAAAAAATTACTGCTGCAAACCTGGTTCTGTGCTTTCCTGTTTTGGAGAATGAGTTGTCAATAGCCTTTACGACAGTGTCTTTTGAAAAGAAGGCTTCAAAAACACAAACCTTAAAAGTTGACTCTATAAAATAAATATAGAAGAACCACACGATCAGCGTAACAATTACCAGTAATCCAATTGTCAAAACCGATGAGTAGTAAAGCACCAAAAACAATGGAATGACAAAGAACAAATACAACACAAAACCACCAATTGAAGAGATGGCAACCTGAGCAACATAATAAAGCGAGAATATTCCGAGGAGCCTGCCATACTTTGAGAAGCAGGCCTTGATAGCTTGGATTGGACCGATATTATCCTGCCCAAGCATTGCCATGATATAGCCATACAGAAAAGGAGATACAAAGAAAATGTATATTATCCATAGCATGTAAGTTGAGGCACCCAAACCAACAATTTGGGACATGAAAAAGTGTTCTGAGAACTTCCATTCTACACTTGTGCCTATTTCAACGATCTTTAACACTGGCAGTAAAAGCATGGACATCAGGAGAAGACTTGTAACGCAATAAACAATCAACGCAGGCCCGTTGTCCCTGAACATTTTCTTTAATGAATCAAAAATCCCAATCATTACAATCCTCCATTTTTCAAAACAATATTTGCTTCGATAAACTTATAACAAAAAACTATTTTTAGGCAATGGTTTCTAAAAAAATACCCCCGCATTTTGCGGGGGTATTGATAGCATCAAACAAAATCAGAGTGGTGCGCCTGCGTATTCCTTGTAGAATGGGTAGATGATTGTGTAGAGAATCACTGAAAGCACTGAGGCAATGATTGGGAGCAATAGTGGGATTGGGATGAATCCAAAAATCGATGTGACTATCCCGCTGGCTATTCCAAACAAAATCAAGATTCCGATGAGCGGGAACCTGTAAGCTTTTGCATTCAAGGCATCTGTGACGCATGCCATCAACGGCTTGTCTGTGAGCACTACATCAAATGGTGCAAAGTAGAAAATTGGAATTGCAAAGTAGGCGATGAAGAGTGCTGCTGCGATAATGACCAGCACCATCAGCCATACTGCGACAATACCGATCAATTTTGCGAGCAAGCCAAAGATAACCGCAAGGATGACGAAAGCAATAATCAATGCGATATAGAGAAGTGCAACGATTAGGAAAAGACCAATTACCCTGCCATACCTACCAAGAACAGTCTTGAGCATTAGATTCAAATTTTCATTGAAATCGCCTTCTGGCATCGAGATGAGAGTTGCTTTAAGAATTGGGGTAATTCTCCAAATGAGCCACCAAATGCATTACAATGGTGGTGACTATGAAAACATGCCCAAGGTGTGGCAACACAAAACTGTATAAAGTAAGAAGACAGAAGCTCAAGTGCAGCTCCTGCAAGT
>JAGNLA010000026.1 GCA_017999835.1 Caldisericia bacterium | reverse complement strand
ATTGTACAATCCCATAACCCTGCCTCTGTAATCATCATCAACATGGGTTTGAACAATGATCATGCTCATATTGAAGAAAACCATGATTGCAAAACCCAACACCAGCATTATTGCATATGACAGCGGGATGATTGTTGAGAGTGCAAAAGCCATCAGCAGTAATGGAAACATCATCTGTGCGTAAAACATGAATTTGCCTTTGATGTTGGTTGTACTCACATAGGCTCCAACCAGTCCAGCAAAGAAGGCTCCAATCCCACGCATTGACTGGAGGAAACCATTGGCCATTTCAGCAGCCTGAAGGTTTTTTATGCCGAAAACCTTTGAAGGCCAGGCTGGCAGCAGTGTCATGAATGTGAATGCAAAGATGGTTACCACAGCAATATTGATGATGATTGTTCTGATTGTTTCGTGCTTGTATGCATAAAGAAGACCATCTTTGAGCACTGATTTTGAAGATGCTGTTTGTTTTTTTGGCTGGTATTTGGGCAACTTCATTAACATCGAGGCGGCGATGATGAATAGAAAAGAAAGACCGTTGATCAGGAAGCACCATCCTGGACCAAAGAAAGCGTAGACAACACCGCTGATTGCCGGCCCAAGAGCTGTACCAAGGTTGAACATCATTGAGTTGAGTGCTATGGCGTTGCCGAGATCTTCCTTACCAACCATCTCGACAGTGAAAGCCATTCTTGCCGGAGCGTCGAAAGCGTTTGCCACACCAAGCAGAAATGACAGGACGATGATCATCCAGGGCTGGACTGTGTTTGTGAATGCTAACCAGGAAAGAATGAACGCCAGGATCATCATAACCGTCTGTGTGATAATCATCAGGTTTCTTTTTGAGAATTTATCGGCGACGATACCGCCATAAAGTGAGAGGATGGTTGTGGGTATGCCAGAGGCAAATAACACGTAGCCGAGAAACGCAGGATTACCCGTCAGCTCATAAACAAAAATTCCTTGAGCAATCATCTGCATCCAGCTGCCCATGAGGCTTACGACCTGACCTGAGAACCAGAGTCTGTAATTGTAATGTTTGAATGCCGAAAGCATTCTTGGTATTTTTGTCATGTGCCTTCTCGTGAATGTTATTTTATACAAATCACATTATACCCATTTTTTTCGGTTTTTATGTAAAGGTTCAATTATCAATTGAAGAAAATGAATTTTAAGATCAATGCTAGTATGATAACCCAAAACAGTACAATGAAAATAGCTGCCCAGATATTTGTTGGCCTGGTTTGAACTTCTTCTGCCTTTAATCTTGCAGACTCCAAGACCTCTTCGGGGATCATCTTCATGCACAGAGCAACACCAAGAGGAATCAGAAGCAGATCGTCAAGCAGCCCAAGGATGGGTATGAAATCAGGTACAAGATCAATTGGGCTGAAAGCGTATGCAACAACAAGTCCGGCGAAAATCTTTGCAAACCATGGCGTTCTCGGATCTCGGTAGGCGTGGTAGACGACCATGACCATTGACTTGAGTTGTCGTGCCTTTTCTTTGAGTGTGTTAAGAAACCACATGAATTGATTGTATAATATTAGTAGCTGTCGTCATTAAATGGTCTATAATCTTGCGCGATGAACCAGAAGACGCTAGCAGCCATTGATATGGGTACAAATGCCACAAGGATGGCAATAGGCGTTGTCGATGATCAAAATGGATTGGAAATTGTCCACACTCACAGATACCCTTTAAGATTGGGTACAGACGTGTTTTGCAATGGGAACATCACTTCCGTGCTCATCGAGGATTGTATGGGGATTTTTGCCAACATCAAAAAAACGCTTGCCTCACGAAATATTGCAGCCATAAGGGCTGTTGCAACGTCAGCACTCCGGGAAGCAAAAAACAGCAAAACTCTCATTGACAGGATAAAAAATGAGACAGGCATAAAAATAGAGGTTATCTCAGGAATTGAGGAGGCCAGTCTTCTCTCATGGGCCGTATGCGAAAAACTTGAGTTGAGTGAAGGATCGCATATGATTGCCGATCTTGGTGCAGGGAGCCTTGAGCTAATAAAAGTGAAAGGGAAAAAACCTGTATGGATGGAATCATTTACAATCTCGGCGGTTCAGTATGCAGGCATGGACATCAGTATTTTGGAAAACATCATTCCGGCAAAGCTTGAAGAAGCGTTGTCCAGTGCCAGAGGGTACTTTGAGAATGTTGATTCCTTTATTGCCTCAGGTGGAAATATTGAGGTTTTAGGTCGGTTGCTTGAATCTCAGGTTGACCAGTCAGGCGTACGAACCATCAATTCTTTCAACCTGGATGTTTTCATCAACCAGTGCAAAAGGATGACGATTGAGGAGATAAGATATTATTTTGGTCTCCCGATGGAGAGGGCTGAGGTTATTGGATCGGCGTCGCAGATTTACAAATGGCTGGCAAAACGGGTGAAAGCAGAAAAAATAATTGTACCCATGATTGGCTTGAAGGAAGCAATTCTGATGGATTTGGCCAAGTCTATTCTTGAATTGGAAATGTGACCGGTTACATGTTGTCTGTGCTAAAGGCAAGCATTTTGTTTGTCAGGTTGATGTAGCTTTTCATCTTAAAAACTTCACCAAAAAGTTTAGCCGGGATCATCACGTAACCATTCTTGATAAATGGAACGATTTTCTCGTTTTTATCTATCTTTCTGGGCTCTCCGTTGACCACGATGTCGCTCTTGCCAATCTTCATTTCCATGACCGTCTTGTTCAGTTGAACAATAAGATTTTGTGATGTGTAATCGTAAGAAAAATATCCGCCAAGCTGTCCGATGATCAGTGACATTGAGACAAATGCCTGTCCTTCTTTTACCAATGGAATGGCTTTTGTGACCATGGGTTTTTTGTCCAGCAGATAGTCGTTGTCGCCTATGGTGAAAACAATCTTGTCGCTGGCGTTTGCAAGGGCTACCAGTGATTTTCCTTCGTTCCAGACAACAAAAATCTTCCCATCACCAATTGCTATCATGCTTTTTTGTGGTTGTGCCAAGCCCCAGCGCCACAATTCTCCTCCATCTTTAGCTCCAAGACAGTTGATGATTCCTGACGAAATGATGTTTGTCCAGATTCTGTCACCCGAAAGCACAGGCTGAGTCATAAGTTGGGAACCGATGTCAAGTGACCAGAGTTTTTTCCCATTTGTACTGTTCAGGCAGAGCATAGAATTTTTCTGGACTATGATTCTTTGGTTGTCAACCGAAATTGCGCCTCCATCAAAGTCCAGTGCACTTGGCGAGAACCAGAGTGTTTGACCGGTGACCGTGTCGATTGCATTAAGGCCAATCTCTTTAAGATGAATAAGAATTTTGCCGTCTCGAATTGTCATATAACCAGAATTGTCACTGCCAATTGTTTTTTTCCAGTTCAATTTTCCGGTTAGTATATCCAGGCAATGAATAACTAACTGGTAATCGTTTGTTTTACTGTCTACGCCCTTATCTTCCCAATCTCTTGACAGGATGATGCATTTGTTTCCTTCGATGACCACCCTTTCGATTTTGCTTTGAAACTCGGATCTATATGTTTTGTATTGCCACAGTTGTGAACCATCAGATATCGCTCCACTGCCAATAATACCGGTTTCCTTGTCAGGAGAATAAAAGATTTGTCCATCGTACACAGCACGAAGAAACCCTTTCCTCTGCCATCTCTTCCTGCCATTCGAAGAATCGAACCCTGCCATGTCATTGTCAACATTTATGCAAACTCTGTCGCTCCAGACGCCAACAAGTTCTGGATTGTTCAATTGTGCGCTCCAGAGTGTTTTGCCGTTGCTTGAAGTAAGACACGTCAATGAGTTTTGGGTTGATAAGTAAACCTTGGCATTACCTTCAAGAATTTGGGTTGCTGGGGTTTGTAGGATATACTCCCAAACTTTTTTTATTTTATGTTTTGTGGGAGCGCATTCCGAATCCACCGATGATGTGTTGCCGGCGTTTCCGCTTGGCGCAAGCCAACCGCATTTTGACGATGAATGAACAGCAGCAAAGTTGAATGGCAATATCGCCATTGCCAAAATCAGCAACAATTCAACTCCTATGCTTAATCTTTTCATTAAGGATGATAATAGCAAGAAATAATTCAAAATAAAGACTTAATCGGATTTAGAAATTATTTTAGCATTGTTCTAATCGACTCAGGCGAATACTAGCAAAAAGCCAGCCTGTACTTCAGGCTGGCTTCGATTTTTGTTCTGTTTATGGTTCCGTGACAAAAGCTGAGAAAACTACTTCTCCGGTTGCTTCATCTCTGATAATTGTCATAAATGGATGGTCAACCTTGAATTCTTTTGGTTCTTTTTCTCCTGGAGCAGCGCTGCCAACCATTTCGACGGCTGTGACTGCTGCAGCTTCCGTGCCTGCTTCGTCAATATTGATGTACGTTTTGTGTTTGATTAGTGAGACAAAGGCGTTCTGTGGATTTGCAATCATACCGGAAAGATCAGAGATTGAACCATCAAAGATTGCATTCATGCCCATCTTTTTGAGCAGTGGAACAAGATCCGCTTCGAATTCAATTTTTGTTCTTGGCAGCTGCAGATTGATCTCTGTATCTTTCATTTTTGCCAGTTGGAGCTCGAATTCTTTCCTGTCAAAAAACTCTGAAAGAGTTATCAGACCATCCTTGGCTTCCGGGAGTACGATGTACATTGCCAGCTCTTCCTTTTGACCGTAGGGGAGCCTGACGATGTCGAAACCATCACCCTTATGATACTGATAAAACCCGAGTCTATTCATCATTTTTACTTTTACGGGTTTGCCGGGAAGTGTTACAAAATCCTGATCGGATGTTAATTTCGGGTTGAATGTGTTTGTCCATGGAGCCTTGAGGTACAGCGCATTGATGAGCATCATGAGCGCGTCTTTTATCTCATCGTAGTTGACGAGGTCTTTGATCTTGCCATTGGTGGATTTTTCCACCCAGGAATTGATGGTTTCTGGGGATTTTTCATCGGAAAAATCAATTTTCTCAGCTGTTGCCGAGTATTGAGTTTTCACGGTATTTGCAAAATCATCTACAATCATGGCATCTTTGCCAACCCAGATTGAGTTCGAATTGACAATGCTTATGTCATCGCCGTATTGTTTGTGGATGAACTTGCTGTTGAATTGATTGATGGCTTTGATGTCTTGACCATCAAGACCCATGGCTGTCATCATCTCTTCCAGACATGGCGATTTTGCGCCGTTGGCAAGCATGCACAGGGCTATGTAGGCAGAAGTGCCAGAAATTGATGTGTTGGTGTAGGTATCCTGGCCGTAAAGTTTCGTGAGAAGAGAGAATGCAAAATCGTTTTCTGCCGCAACCAGATCGCTCTGTTCCTGGGTAACCACAGGTTTTTCCTCCTGTTTCTCTTCCTGCTTGGCGCATCCTGGGGTAATTAACAGAATGCAAATCATCATGATTCCAATTTTCTTAATTATTTCACTGTTTCTTGCTAACATTCCAACACCTCCACTTTGTTTTGTGCAATTTTTAGTACTATAGGCCTGTTTTTTCCAAAATTCAAATCAACATTGATTGTTGCATCGTTGACAAATATTTGTGCAACAATCTTTATCGCCGCGGCTTTGCCAGATTGTTTGTATTCCATTGGGTAGCTAATGTCAACAGATGATGGATGGGCTATGAATATCAACAATCCGTCACAAGTTTTCCTCGCCCAGAATTCGAGCTTTTTGTCGCTTTGAATCAAAGGAGCTGAATCCAGCTTTTGTGAGACATTTGGCAACTTTGTCAATTCTGAATACAGTTTGTCGTAGCTTTGATGCTGGATGAATCCAGGTTCCTCGGGTTCAAACGGAAGTATTATTTTTGCGCCGTCTTTTGCCAATCTTAGAATCTCAACCAGTGACTCATAATCGAGATATTCGCAGTCGACATAAAGGAAATTGAAATACTGGTTACCTATGGCAAGTTTGCTATCATTGACGGTAGCTTTTTTAAGAAACTCCCCGGAGACCCAGCAAGGCCTGAATCCGTCAAGTTCTTTAGGGAATTTTTGATAATGGAGCTCCCAATGGTATTGGGCAGATGGACGTTTCTGACTTTGGTCAACTTCACCGCTCATCCAGTTGTCCTCCATGGGGAGGTAACAGGCACAGTCAAAATAAGACGTCCCTTGCCGCATAAGGTCTGAAACCTTTTCCATGTAAGCATTGAAAGGTTTGAGATGAGGAGCAAGTGACCCTTCCTGACCGACATGGACGCTTGCGTAGAAGCGGTTTTTGCCGTTTTGTGGGTTATAGGGGTAACCATGCCAGAAGATCATGTTTACACCGTTGGCAAACAGAGCATCAACCAGCATCCTCAGGTCTTCGACGTCCTCCTCGAGCTGGTGCTGGCCTGGTCCAGGGTAGCCCTTCCAGCCATAAAGACAGGTGAAGGTCTCGCTGCTGACAATGTTTTTTTCTGAAAGAGCAGCTGACGATGCTGCAAACTGGGAGAAATGTGGGTCAAACAAGACAGACTCTGATTCCGGCACATCTGCGCAAGCATAGGAGTCGATGAGGTTTGTCGGAGATCCGTGAGCCTGAATTCTTGTGAAGCCATTGTTGCCGTGCGCCATGTCGGTAAAAGGTTTATAGAATTGTTCGTTAATTATTCTGGAAATGAATTTCCTGTAATCATAGAGCATGCCAGGGTTGTCATCCAGACTGTCTTTGAACTGGCTGATGTCATAGCCAAACTCTTTTTCGAACCGTTCATCCAGACCATCCGACCAGAGACCTTCTGGTTTGACTTCCCAGGAATCACAGAACAATCCAGATTTCTCGCCCTCGAGAGCCTCTTTCATTGCCTCTGTCATTTTTTGGGAATACTTCTCCAGCGCTTCTTTGGAGAGATGGTTTAGGACAAAGTGCTCTCCACCTTCCCAAGATTTTCTTAGTCTTTGAGACGATAGCCCTGAAAAATCTCTTGAGGCCATCGACTCGTTAACAATTGATCCGCCAAAGGGCCAGAGCGAACCGAACGTAAAGTCGCAAAACAGTCCGATTTTGTTTGCGTATTTCTTGGCAAATGCAACAGCGTCGCTCCATTCTTTCGAAAGCCATTTCGGTGCCGTGGTAGAGTCTGGCAATGGGTAAACCCACGCAATCTCAACTCCACCAAAGCCGTTTTCCTTGAGCCAGTCAAGCTGGAATGCGATGTCCTCGAGTTTGATCTCACCTGCAAACCACCACCATCTGGTTGCCGGTTTTGCTGTTTTATAAATTTCCATAAACCATATTATATTATCAAAAACACAATCAATTGGTACTGGAGGGATGCCATGAACCCTGAACACAGACTGCTAAAATTTGTCATTTTGCCCTTGGTTTTGTTGCTGCTTGCGTATTTTGTTTATGGGTATTTCAATCCAAAACCCCAATGGTATTCCATAGGTCCGTTTGACAATTACGAATATGATGGTGACAAGAACGTCAGCATAACAAACTTTCAGGCTTTCCTCCACAAAAACTGGGACAGCGATGATCTTCGATATGTGGTTTCAGTTTGGCACAAAGGCAAATCCTACTTTTTTAACAAACAAGTCAAGAACGATAAGGAAGAAATCAATTTCCAGTCACGTTTTCGTGTGGCTTCAGTTTCAAAGGTTTTTACCTCAATTGCCATGCTTCAGCTGGTTGAAAAAGGAAAGGTCAGCCTGGACGATCCAGTGGAGAAATACGTCCCTTACAAAAAAACTTCAAAGACCAGCCAACAGTTGGCGACCTGTTGCTGCACACGGCTGGCTTTGACAACAACAATACCAGCTTTTTTTACAGTCGTAGAAGTCAAAAACCGACGTTGAAAGATTTCCTTTTCAGACAGGAGCTGGTTCAAGCTATAGAACCTCAAAAGGTTGTTGACTATACCAACACGGCATTCGATATAGCCGGTTACATCATCGAGCAGGTCTCTGGACAGAGGTTTGAGGACTATTGCAGGGAGAATATTTTTTTGCCACTGGGCATGAAAAGCACGTCCTTTGATGAACCAGCAAGCTTCGTTGAAGGCAGGGACAGCAAAGGGGAAGTCGTTGAAAACTATTATGTAGGCGGCAGACCTTCAGGTGGACTTGTTTCTACTTCCAAAGACATGAGCAGATTTATGGAATGTCTGATGCAGAGTGGAAGTCTGGACGGGACTCAGGTTTTCAGTCCGAAGCTGATGGACATGATCTTTGAAAAGCGTCTGGATATGGATCCCAACATGTCGATTAAAAAAACTCCAGTGTTTTGGATGGACAAGTTTGGCGACGTGAAAAGCTATGCCCAGATGGGCAAAATTCTTGGATTCTCATCGCATCTGATCATCATCCCAGGTGAAGTCGCCCTGTTTTGCGCCTCAGCTGATGAAAGTTCAGGTCAACATATTGCCTGGTCGCTGGCTAAAACTTTTTTTGTGGAAAAATACAAGACCGCTTCCGTTGAAATGACTCTGGATGACGATAAAGACCCAAAACCAGAGTCAAAGCTTGATAAACCCTGGCTGTACACAGGTCGATGGATAAACATGTTTGCCTGGAATCGCAATAATGTAGCAAAGATAGCAAACGCCGTTGCTTACAACCTCAATCTGACAACTCAAGATGGCAAACTTTATATTGATGATGTCCAGATGGAGAAAGTCGATGATTTGACCTTCAGAAACGGTGACTGGTATGTCAAATTCATGAGAGGCGAGGATGGAGAGATAAAATATCTTCAGACAGGTCAGGATGCCCACGTCAAAGCTTCATGGTACATGGACTCAAGGGTCATTATCACTTATGCTTTTTTAACGTTTGGCATCTTTCTCCTTACTTTGCTCCAATTTGTTTTTGGAGTGTTAATGAGGCGTTGGGGCAAGGAGAAATCAACGAAACCAGAACAGCTTTTTAGATGGTCGGTGTTTTGTATTTCCATGTTCAACATTGGTTTTGCGTCTGTTTTTGCGGTAATTCTGCTGAAAACTGATATTTACAGGTTGGGATTTAAGCCTGGGTGGATATGGTATGTTATCTTCTCTTTGCCGTTGCTGGCTACGCTTCTAACTCCGATCTCGATCTATTCACTGATAAAATCCTGGAAATCAGAAGCTTTCAAAACCTCGGCAAAGATAAATGCGATATTGTTTATTATAGCGCAAAGTGCATTTGTAATCTTTCTGGCATTCTGGAACTTGCTAGGATTCAATTTCTAAAACCAAATCATATTTGTTAGCATTATTAATCGATTAATGTTATTTTAATGACAACACATTGACTTATAAGTCAATGACTATAATATCAATGATACAGGAGTCAATAATGACAGAAAATGTCTTTTCAGGGAGAATTGGAACAAGGAAAGAGCAAAAAGCACAGACTAGAAGGCTCATCCTTGAAGCTGCCATAATCGAGTTTGGCAAATCTGGCTTTGAAAAAACCGCAATCTCCGAGATAGCAAAAAGAGCCGATGTTTCCTATGGAAACGTCTTTGCCCATTTCGCCACAAAAGAGGAGCTGTTCACCAGAGCCATCGAGGAGTTTGGTCAAAGGATGGCTTCAAGACTCAATGAACTGTCCCAGGTCGGAGTAGGACTACACTGCGTCCTGTCTACCCATCTCAAGGTTATTGCAGAGTTTGAGGATCTGTACTCTCAGACAGTTGCAAAATCGTCCATGTTGCCTGAGTTTGCCCAAACTGCAATCGTTGGAGTCCAGTCTGCCATTTCGCATCAAATCTCACTTGCAGCCAAAACCGACATGGAAAAAGGAAAAATGAAAAACGTGCCTATTCACATACTGTTCAACGCCTGGACAGCGCTTGTCGGTTACTACCTTACAAACAGGCAGTTTTTTTCACCCAACGGATCGGTCATCGAGCTCAAGGGTAACGAAATTCTGGATTTCTTCATGCTCATGTTGGAAAAATAGGAGGGAAAACCAATGAAATGTCAATCATGTGGCAGGCAGTCACAAGGAAAGTATTGCACACAGTGTACCGATGAAAAAGGCAATCTCAGAACCTTTGAAGAAATAGTGCAAAATCTGACAGAATACTTCATCGAAACGCAGGGTTTTGACCGGGAGGTGGCAAGGTCAGCAGCAATCGGCGTTATATCACGTCAACCAGCTTGGGAACAAAAGATCAAAAATGAACAAACGATAAACACAAATAAATTGAAAATTGTTATCGCCGTTACTGTTTTTATTGTCGCAATAACAAGTGGTGGCCTAGTTTACTGGTTTTCATTAGCAGGAATGGTGGTCTCAAAGGTGACTTATGGAAATGCCATGCCTAAACCCATATCCCCATTTGATGATATTGTTGAAAAAGAAGTTGATGGTTTGCAAATGTTTGAGATCAGGTGTCCGGGTGACCAGAAGATTATTGAGTTATCAAACAGCATGCTGATGTTTAGCAGTCTTGAGGGCACGAAGTATTCCAGCAAGAACAACCTATACAGTATGGATCTTGAGCGAATGCAGGGATACCCCTTTGAGCCTGCATCATCTGAAATCAGAGAGATGTTTAAGCAATCTGACCTAAGAGTCTTTAGCACTTATAAAACCAATTCCAATGCAGGTTATTGGTCATACTTCTGGGTTTATGATCCGTATGAAGGTGAATTAAAACTAATCGAGGAAGATGTTATTGCGTACAATAATAAATATTACATATACAAAGATAAAAGATTATCTATTTTTGCCCTTGAGATTAAAACAGGAAAGCAAACCAGACTACCTTATTTAAGAAGTTTCTTCAACAGTGCATTTGTCAATGAGAACAGTTTTATCTATTCAACTCATGATAATTATGAAATCATCAATCTTGAGACAGGAGAGAAGAAAAAAACAATAATTCCAAGCGGTTATTCAATTATTGGCGGAACCAAGCGTTTTATTGTAATTTCTGCGGTTAAGCCTAGCCAAAAGACAAAACAAGGACCACTTTTTGTGTATAACTCATCGGCAGAAAAGCTTGTCAAAATCGATGATGTATATTCTGGGACACCCGTCATTGCCGAACAGAGCAATAGCAGTGAAATTGGAATGAGCATTTTTTATCTCAAGCAAGACGACAAGACAAAGAAACTTGGAACTTACAGCAAAAGCATATTCTATCAAGATGAAAAACCAATCCTAATTTCCAGTCCCGATGAAGTTGTTTACCCTGCTTATGCCACTGATAAATGCCTTGTTTATACAAAAAGGAGGAATGTTGCTGTTGGAAAATGGTACAACAAACCTGATGACGAGAAAGCCTTAACTGATTTATGGGTAAGAGACCTTGGATCAAGTCGTGATTATCAACTTGAGGCTGACGGAGTTGATAGAATTTATGTTTCTTCGGGTTATCTGGCATGGACAAAATGGGACGGTTCATCTGATAATCAGTTCTTTAACATACGTGTTGCCAAGTTGCCACCACAGATTATCGATTCAATCGATTATGATTCTGAGGGGAATGCGCCATATGATAAGTTGACAAAAACTATCATAGGCAACCTGGAGATTGTTGAAATGAAATGCAAAGGTGATCAAACATTCAATCTTCCAAATTCCTTGTATCCAAGCGTTTATCAAACCAATGAGAGTTTTGAATCAATCATTGATGATGATATCTGTTATTTCAACCAAACTGCTTCAGATGTAATTGAGATAAGACAATACGATCCAAACTTACCATTACAGAGTTTATATCTTTTTGATCTTAAAACCGAGTCTGGCGTGAAGGTTGAGATGAACAACAGCAATACAAAACGGTTTCTCGATGACCACAAGATGTCTGTTGAATGGACGGATTCAAGTTCAATAATTATGGAGCCCAGCTGTATTTACAATTATGACTATTTTGAACGGGTTTTTAAAACGATAGACGCAAAGGAATTGTCAAATTTGCGCAGTCAGTCGTTGAAAAAATACAAGAGCATCAGGAAAGAGGATCGCAACGGCAAAACTGCAATCATCTACAATGACACGTCGAAAGATCATGAAATCACGGTTCTTGACAAGAATGTTGAAGATGTTTTTATATCGTTCCCCAAAAAAGGGGAATCTGTTGTTGAAGTAAAAACATCAGATGGTGAAGCTGGGTTCGATGTTAGCTATTATTACATAGACATTTTGGAAGCTAAAGCAACCTTGCTGGGCACAGGTTTAACAATGATTCTGGACTCGAACTCAAGATACATTCTTATCAAGAATTTCTTGAAAATGTCAGCCCTGCAGCTTTTTGACAAGAAGACTAAAGAGTTCCTGTCAATCGATCCAAATCTCAAGCCTGTGATTGGCGATTTAAGCTCTTGTGTCATCAATGACGCTGTTGTACCTGAAGATCTTGTTTTTTCCTGGCCTTATCCAGAAATGATTGGCAATAAGCTTACTTATGGGATTGCATATTCAAAATTGTCTGACATAAGCACGAACCCAAAAGTGGCAGGGATAAAAAATGTCGATGGAGACGTAAGTCTTGTTGAATGTCTAGGAGACTGGATTCTTTATACCCAAGCAAACATGGGTAGGTCAGCATCAGGTAAAGTAATGCTCTATGGTTATAACATAAGCACTGGTGAAACGGCAACTCTTCACGATAACTTTTCATCATCAATAACAACTCTTGGCGATACCATTGTTTCAAATTCCAATCGTGGATTTAGTGGCGGGCAGTTCAACAATATCTGTTATATAAAAATCAAGTGAGGAAGTGGGGCTTAATATGAAATGTCAATCATGTGGCAGGCAGTCACAAGGAAAGCATTGCACACAGTGCACCGATGAAAACGGTAATCTCAAAACCTTTGAAGAAATAGTGCAAAATCTGACAGAATACTTCATCGAGACTCAAGGATTTGACCGGGAGGTGGCAAGGTCAGCAGCGATTGGCGTTATGTCGCGTCAACCGGCCTGGGAACAAAAGATGAAAAGGGACGAAAGGGGAAAAGACATGAGGATGAAAACTTTTTTGATAGTAACAGCCGCCGTTTTCACGGTTGTTGGCGCAGGCATTGCTTATTGGATGGGAACCAAAACGAAAGCCGACGATTCAATCAAATTCAGAAATTTCAGCAAGCCCCCACAGGCACCGTTTGAGAACATCGAAAAATCGAAGGTAGATATGTTCGACGTTTATGAAATGAAGTGTCCTGCTGACCAAAAGCTGGTCGAACTCGATGGCGACTACCTGACCATCAAAAGCCTTGAAGGCAGCGAGTTCTCTCCAGACTACCAGCTCTATACCTACAACACAGCCGCAAAAACAGAATACAAGTTCGTTCCAGAATCCCTGGCTACAAGGACACAGCATGTAGACAAAGGTGCTGGTCTAGTTTTTCAAGAATCATTCAATGGAAATGGTCCAAAGAAAATTAATTGGTATTATTGTGCAAAAACCGGGGAAATGGATACTCTCAATTATTCCATAATAAAGAAATATGGCAAAATGGTTTTGAACGTTAGCGACAATTCGATCAAGGCAATAGACACACAAACTGGAACAATAAAAGCAGAAGTACCCAGTGTGGATATGTTTTATTCAGCCGTGTCTGACAACTTTGTTGTTTACTTTGATTTGCTCATCAACAGGATTGTAATCAAGTGGTTTAATGGGAAGAAAATTGAACTTCCAAATTATGGCACATTTTGGGATATTGATGCCAATAACGCTTTTGTGCTTCTTACCCGTATTGTTAATGAAAAAGAAATCACTACTTGCCATGAGGCATCGACAGGAAAAGCTATTTGGGAAAAGAATCTGATTGAACCTGTGTTTATCTCCAAGGCTGATAACTCTGATAAAACAATAATTTGTTGGTCTTCCAGTCGGCCAGGAATAAAAAAACTAAACAACAAGAATAATGATTTTGCTTCAATTAACTTTATTTGCATGAACAATCCAGAGGTAGTCAATACCGTTACGATTCCGTCAGGATACGATGACAAGGACATGTATCCTATAGGTTTAAGCAGCAACCTGATTGCCTGGGATTGCTACAGGCACAACTATCGTTCATGCACAGACAATGCGTGGAACGCCGGGACTGTATCGTCTTGGGATGTTTGGGTCTATGACATAGCAAACGACACCAATCTTCAGCTGGACTCAAAAAACTGCGATACAGTGCTTGTGGATGGATGGAAAGTAGCTTGGGAAAAATATGAAAACGATAAAGAAGATCAATATTACAATATAAAATATATGGATCTTTTTGTTGACGATCGCGAAAAGAAAAATGTTTCAAACTCTGATTTGCTGAAATCTACTGAGGTTATCTCAAAAGAAGAACCATTTGAAATAACAGAAATAAAAATGGATGGTGAACAATCTACATCCATTATCCAATCGATGAGCTACATAAATATTGTTGGAGACAACAACGATTTGTTGCCTTTTGTCTCTGGACAAGATTCAATGATTTACAATATAAATACTAAACAAAAGATAAAACTAAGGTATAACGATGATAAATTGCCTATTTTTCTGAAAAAATGCCTCTGTTGAATGGACTGAAGAAAAACCGGAAACAAAAGATGGAGCTAAGGATTGTTTTGGAAATTACTATTTCAGTTATGATAGCAAATCCAAAAATTTTTTGAAGGAATCGCTTACTCACAAACCTATTGATAAACAGAAGAGCGAAAGTGGAGTTTTCTGTATCCAGGATTCAAAAGGTAAAAGAAAAGAAATCAAAATCCCCAATCATGAAGTTGTTGTAGTAAAAGAGGTGCAAACATCTTTTGGTAAATATACTCTTGTTAATGCATATGATAACCCAAAAGGTATGTTAAGTGTTTATTTGTTTGACAATAATAATAAAATATACCCCAGAAACTGGACAGTTGCAAAGGTTTAAATCCCGGTTTCTGGACACCCAAAGGTATAAATCCCGGAAACCGGATAGCCATTGTTTACTTTAGAAATTGCCTGTACAATAAATGAT